>NZ_JASPDO010000011.1 GCF_030230605.1 Brevibacterium sp. UMB1308A | reverse complement strand
CCCCACACGTGTTTACAGGGAAAATTTAAGGGAGAACCGTGGCTATTGAATTTGTTGATCGCGTAACGCTACATGTGACAGCAGGTAATGGTGGGCACGGTTGCGTGTCTGTGAGGCGCGAAAAGTTTAAGCCTCTTGGTGGACCCGACGGAGCCAACGGTGGCGACGGTGGGGATGTAGTTTTACGCGTCGATGATCAGACCACAACTTTGCTTCCATTTCACCGTTCGCCTCACCGTAAGGCTGAAAACGGGGGAGTGGGCAAAGGGGATCTGCGCCACGGAGTCAACGGTGAAAATCTGGTGTTGCTGGTACCTGAAGGCACCGTGGTAAAGACCAAAGACGGCCGTGTGCTCGCGGATCTGATGGGAATTGGAACTGAGTTCATTGCCGCCCGAGGCGGACGTGGTGGATTGGGCAACGCGGCGCTGGCATCGACCAAACGCAAGGCACCGGGATTTGCGCTTTTAGGCGAACCCGGTGAAGAGCGCGAACTCGTCCTCGAGATTAAGTCGGTAGCTGACATAGCTCTGGTCGGTTTCCCGTCGGCTGGTAAATCTTCACTGATTGCGGCACTGTCTGCGGCTCGCCCTAAGATAGCCGATTATCCCTTTACTACGCTGAAGCCAAACTTGGGTGTTGTCGAAGCTGGCGACGTTCGCTTCACAGTTGCAGACGTTCCCGGTCTCATTCCAGGTGCCGCACAAGGCCGAGGTTTGGGTCTGGAGTTCTTGCGCCACATCGAACGCTGTGCCGCCCTGGTCCACGTGATTGATATGGCCACATGGGAGTCTGACCGGGACCCGGTCAGTGACTTGCACGCGATTGAGGCCGAACTCGCGGAGTATGAGGTTGAAGTTGACCCGTCAGGCGACCTTCTTCCACTGTCTAAACGCCCCGCTCTAGTGGCTCTAAATAAAACCGACCTGCCAGACGGGCAGGACATGTCGGACATGGTGCGTTCGGAACTCGAAGCTGCAGGTTACCGCACGTTTGAAATATCTGCAGTGAGCCATAAGGGCCTGAAAGAGTTGTCCTTTGCTATGGCTGAGTTAGTAAAAGAAGAGCGTGAACGGCGGGCTCAGGTCGAAGATGCTCCCGTTCGCCAGATCGTACGGCCTATCGCGGTTGATGACGCTGGGTTTGACATTGTGCGGGAGGAGACCTCCGAAGGCCCCGTGTACCGTGTCCTGGGATCCAAGCCTCAACGGTGGATCCACCAAACAGACTTCTCAAATGACGAAGCTGTTGGGTATCTGGCTGACAGGCTTGAAAGACTGGGAGTTGAAGAGCAGCTCTTTTCCATGGGTGCTCACCCAGGAGACACGATTGTCATTGGTCCTGATGACAACTCGGTCGTTTTTGATTGGGACCCGACTATGGTTGGCGGCGCGGAACTCTTAGGGGCTCGCGGAACAGACATGCGTCTTGAGGACGACCAGCGTGCAACGCGTAAGGAACGTAAGGCTGCCTTCCACGAACGCATGGATGCAAAGGCTGAAGCGCGTGCTGAACTCGAAGCCGAACGCCTTGCTGAAAAGCGAGCACAGGAAGAAAGAAGTGATTAGTGAGTACATATGAGGAGACACGGGAAGCAATAGCGAGTGCGTCACGCGTCGTTGTCAAAGTTGGATCCAGTTCTCTCACGACCCCAACGGGCCTCAACACAGACGCACTAGAACAGGTTGCACGTACTCTTGCCGAGTTCCGATTGAACGGCAAAGAAGTCATTCTGGTGTCCTCAGGTGCTATCGCGGCCGGTATGGGCCCTATGAAAGCCGTCGCGCGCCCCAAAGATCTCGCTACGCAGCAAGCAGCTGCCGGAATTGGCCAAGGTATTTTGATGTCTGCGTACTTCAAGGTGCTTGCTGAATACGGCTTAGTGCCGGCGCAGGTGCTTCTCACAGCAGACGAACTCATCCGCAGAACCCAATACCGCAATGCACAGCGTGCCATCGACCGTATGTTGGCACTGGGATTCATACCAATTGTGAATGAGAACGACGCGGTTGCCACCTCGGAGATCCGGTTCGGCGACAACGATCGGTTGTCTGCTCTTGTCGCACAGCTTTCCCATGCTGACGCGCTTGTTCTTCTTACCGACGTCGACGCTTTGTACACGGCTCACCCTGCAGCCCCGGACTCTCGGCGAGTCGAGTTTGTCTCCCATCCCAGTGAAATCCAGGACCTGAGCATTGGGGGAGCCGGATCGAGTGTGGGTACTGGCGGAATGCGAACCAAGGTCCTCGCAGCAACCATGGTGACTGATTCAGGCATCCCCACTCTTGTCACCTCGGCGGACAACTGCGCAGCCGCACTCAGGGGCGAGGACATGGGCACCTACTTCGCTGTCACCCACAAACGGCGCCAAACACGCATGCTGTGGCTGGCACACCTGGCTTCAACCAACGGAACCATTCGGATTGACGCAGGTGCTGCTAAAGCAGTCCTCAAACGGGGCACCAGCCTTCTGGCAGCCGGAGTCACTCACGTGACTGGAGAGTTTGAATCCGGTGACCCTGTTGACATTGTGGATCCGCAAGGTGTCCTCATTGCCCGGGGGATGACCAACTTTTCCTCAGAAGAACTTCCCCGTATGTACGGTTTAACCACCGAGGTCTTGGGAGATCGCTATGGTAGTGACTATCGTAAGGAAGTAGTGCACCGGAACGACTTGGTGCTCACCGACAGTGCTTATGAAGGACGTCTATGACCACGGATGTTAACCCCAAGATTACTCGCGCCGTGACCAAGGTCGTGGCAGGGGCGAAGGAAGCGTCGGCAATTCTCAGCGTTTCTTCGACCGCGGAACGGCACGCAGCCCTTGAACAAATTGCGCTCACGCTCGAAAACAATGTGGAACAGATCCTCGAAGCGAACAACGAGGACATTGAAAAAGCGCGGGATAAAGGAATTGCTGACGGGCTGATCGACCGCTTGCGTTTGACCGAAGAACGGGTGCGCGCGATCGCACAGTCCGTACGCGACGTTGTTTCACTCCCCGACCCAGTGGGTGAAATCGTCGAAGGGCGTAGGCTCCCAAATGGCATCCATCTCACTCAGATGCGTGTGCCCATGGGCGTGATTGGTGCCATTTATGAAGCGCGCCCCAATGTGACGGTTGACATCGCGGTTCTTGCACTTAAGTCGGGTAACGCAAGTGTTTTGCGTGGAGGCTCACTTGCGCAGTCGTCGAACACGGTGCTCATCAGTCTTTTGCGTGATGCCCTCGTCACTGCAGGGCTACCGGAAAACTCGATCAATGGGATCGATCAGTGGGGTCGCGAAGGTGCGCGGGTACTGATGAACGCACGAGAGTACGTTGACCTTTTGATCCCGCGTGGTGGAGCTGAGCTTATCCAAACCGTTGTCATGAACTCAACCGTTCCGGTGATCGAAACTGGCGTGGGTAATGTGCACATGTTTATCGACTCATCGGCTACTGTGCGATCAACGACCAAGCTGGTCATTAACTCAAAGACCCAACGACCAAGCGTGTGTAATTCACTCGAAACACTGTTGGTCCACGAGAAGGCGGCACGTCGAGTTCTCCCACGCATTCTTGACGAACTCAGCAATGCAAACGTGGTCATCCACGGTGACCCCACGGTTGCTGAATACGCTCCGGAAGGAGTGAAAGTGCAGCGTGCCACTCGCAAGGACTGGGGCAAGGAGTACCTCGACCTAGAGATCGCCATTAAGGTTGTTGAGGACATTGAGGCCGCGATCGAGCACATTCGCGAATACTCGTCAGGGCACACTGACGTGATTGTCACGAATGAGCTGTCGAATGCAGAACTCTTCGTGTCAACAATCGATTCTGCGTCCGTGGGAGTAAACGTCTCAACGCGTTTCACCGATGGTGGTGAGTTCGGCTTGGGCGCAGAAGTTGGAATCTCTACGCAAAAGTTGCACGCGCGTGGACCCATGGGACTCGCTCAGCTCACCACAACAAAATGGATCATGCGTGGGTCGGGTCAAGTTCGCTCGTAGATTCATGAGACACTAAGAACTGCCGTAAAATCTTATAAACATATACAGGCCGTATAAACACATATAAAAGGAGAAGACGTGACGTCTGCTTTGGTAGTGCTGGCACAGGAAACACACGAAACGGTTGTTGACCTGCCAATGCACCCCATCTGGTACGGAGTTATTGCGTTCAGCATTCTGATGCTGCTTGGCATTATTACGCTGTCGTGGAAGGGCATTTCCCACCGTCACTGATATGACAAGTTCTGTGCGCAGAGTTGGTGTGATGGGTGGAACTTTTGACCCCATCCACCACGGACACTTAGTTGCCGCAAGTGAAGTGGCAGCCAAGTTTGACCTAGATGAAGTTGTGTTTGTGCCCACGGGTCGCCCGTGGCAAAAATCGGATCGTGAAGTATCGCACGCTGAACACCGTTACCTCATGACGGTGATTGCAACAGCGTCGAACCCTCAGTTCACGGTTTCGCGTGTGGACGTAGATCGTCCAGGGGCCACCTACACAATCGATACGTTGCGAGATCTGGCACAGATTTACGGGCACGATACGGAACTTTTCTTCATCACGGGCGCCGATGCTCTGGCACAGATCCTTTCGTGGAAAGACGTTGATGAACTCTTCTCCCTTGCGCACTTCGTGGGAGTGAGCAGGCCGGGGCACGACTTGACCAGAAAAGGACTTCCCGAACACCGGCTGAGCCTCATGCACATCCCAGCTCTTGCAATTTCGTCAACTGACTGCCGTGACCGCGTGGAGAACAACATGCCAGTGTGGTACTTAGTACCTGACGGTGTCGTTCAGTACATCAACAAGCACAATCTTTACAGGAGTGAAAATGGCTGAGCAGTACATGTCGAGGCGGGAACGCAAAGAAGCTGAGAGGCGCGCTGCAGAAGCCCAGAAGCGAAAAGAAGAAGCTGCTGAAACTCCTGATGTAAAGGAACCTGCGTCGGGAGGCACTGCGCCTGTTAAGCCACAGGCGTCTCCACAGCCGGCACAAAAGGAAGCTAGCCCAGTTGAACCTCCACAGTTCGCGTCCAGGGCAGAACGTAAAGCGTGGATGCGTAAACACGGACAGGCACCTGCGGTTTCCAGTGAGCCCGCATCGACATCGCCGGAACAGCCGGGGCAGCAAGAGCCAAAGTCGGCAGAGTCGAAGTCGCCTGAGTCGAAATCGGTTGAACCAAAGCCTACCCAGAAGAAACCTGCTGAAAAGACACCTGAGAAGAAACCTTCTCAGACGAAGTCAGCAGCCAAGAAAGCACCTGCGCAGAAGCCAGTAGCCAAGAAGCCTGTTGATAAGGCGGCTGAACAGAAGCCAGCAGCTAAGAAGCCTGTTGATAAGGCGGCTGAACAGAAGCCAGCAGCTAAGAAGCCTGTTCCAGCGAAACCCACGACACAGCCGGCTGCGACCAAGACTGAAGCTAAGAAGCCTGCTGACAAGAAACCAGAAACAAAGCAGCCAGAGTCGCAACAGCCCGAGAAAAAGTCAGAAGAAACGACAACTCCTGCTAAGCGTGAACGTAAGTCACCAGTGGTGAAGCCACCGAACACCGAAGGTATTCGCGTGGTCAGCGGTGCCGTACCTGTAGTGAGTCCAGAAAACAAGGACCAGAAGGACTCGTCAGCGCCAGCCACTACAGACCCGGCTTCCAAGAAACACAAGTCCGCTTCATCCGATGATGAGCGGTCACGTGTAGCGTCCTTTGCGACTCGCCCCCTGGAGTCTGTCGATGAAGATCCGGAAGTGACGCGCGAAGAATGGCCGCTTCCAGAAGGTGTAGGGCCTGCCCAACCCATGTCTGCCCGTTCTGTCACCCATCAGGATGGAGAAATCCTCGTGGGTGAGCGTTCCTCGCTTCTGCCATATATCGTCTTAGGTATCGGTGGCGTGTGCGCAATTGTGCTCGTTATCGTTGCCCTGATCATGCTGTTCTAGAAAGGTTTTCTTTTGCCCGCAACCGATGAAACCATCGCGTATGCCCGCAGCGCCGCGAAAGGCGCTCTTCAGAAGCTTGCTACTGACGTTGTGATTCTGGATGTGTCTGAACAGCTCGTCATCACAGACGCCTTTGTGATCGCATCAGCATCGAATGCCCGACAAGTCGACGCGATCGTTGACGGAGTCGAAGAAGCCCTTTTGAAAGAACACGACCTTAAACCGAAAAACCGCGAAGGTCGCGGCGAAGGCACATGGGTTCTGTTGGACTATTCGGATATCGTCGTTCACGTTTTCAACCGCGACGACCGCGAATTTTACGGTCTCGACAGGCTGTGGAAAGACAGCCCTGTGATTTCAGTTCCTGAGGTTGACAATCAGGAAACTGAGAACAACAACACTGACGGCGCTCACCACGAATAGGGACAGCATGGCACGCGAACTCTATCTCATCCGACACGGTCGTACCGCCTTTAACAAAGAGGGTCGGTTCCAAGGGCAGATTGACGTTCCGCTCGACGAAACCGGTGAACAGCAGGCGCACGCTTTGGCAATTACCCTACAAAACAGTGGCATTACGCGTATCTTTGCATCAGATCTCACGCGTGCTCGGTCTACCGCAGAAGCGCTAGCTACAGCGACCGGACTGCCTGTGACCCTTGATGAGGGGTTGCGTGAAATCAGCGTGGGTGACTGGGAAGGTTTTACCCGCGACGAAATTGATCAAAAGTGGCCGGACCTGCTTGTGAAGTGGAAGAGCGGGGAAGATGTCCGCCCACCTGGCGGGGAAAGTCGCCTCGAGTCCTCACGGCGTGTGTATGACTCTGTGCACCGACTGCTGAAGAACTGCGATGATAACGACGTGGTCGCAATGGTCGCCCACGGAGCAGTGATCCGTGGTGCCACTGAACTGATGATGGGCCTGTCCTCTGAGACGGACTATGCGCGTCTAGGCGTACTCGACAACTGTGAATACGTCCACTTTCTTCAGCGAAACGATGCATGGATGCTCCGGCGTTTCGCCGGGGGAGCCTGTGCGTGAAGCTCGCTGTCGTATGTGACTACTCCCTTCGCTATACAGGTGGTGCGCAGACAGCACTCATGGCACAGGTGCGTGCGTGGTCACAACAGTTTCCCGTTGTGGTGATTGCCCCCGACATTCCCCGCACTCACCTTCCGGGCGTGACCGTGGTGCGACCACCTCGGGGGGTTCGTAGCCTTGAACTTCCCGTTGTGCGAGCAAATTCTGTTCTGCATGCGTGGATGCACCGGACGCTCAAGCAACACCGTGTCGAAGCGGTTATGGTGCATTCAGAGTTTGGGCTGGCGGCTACTGCGATTGCGCAGGCACAGCGCTTGAGAATTCCGTCCATGCACACCGTGCACACGTTTTTCTGGCGTGCGCCACTTGCCGCCCAGCCGTTTGCGCCAGTGGCTCGCGGGTTTCACCGTCTGGTGACGGGGCTTGAACAGCCACACGTGCGGTTGGCGGGCAGGCCTTTGGACTCTGCTCTGCGTGGCATGACGTTGGCTTTGGCACAGCAGGCTGATGCGGTCATTTCCCCGTCCGCGCACCAGGCTGATCGCTTACGTAGCGCGGGTCTTACACACGTCAGTGTGGTGTCGAATGTCGCCGAGGTGGCCCCAGGTGGGCGCCCGTTGGCACCTGAGCTGCCGTTGCGGCTCCTGTGGATTGGTCGTTTCGCCCCAGAGAAGCGCTTGGAGGTGGCTGTTGAAGCAGTGAGGTTAGCGCGTCGCAGGGGAGCCCAAGTGGAACTGACAGTGGCAGGCGGTGAACGACCTCGGGGAGTGAACGATCCTTTTATCCACTTTGTTGGCGCCGTTCCGCATGAGCAGGTTGTGTCTTTGATTGATGATGCGCATGCGACGCTGCTGACGTCGTGTGGCTTTGATAATCAGCCCATGGTGATTTTGGAGTCAGCGGCCCGAGGTCGTCCCACCGTAGTGTGTGACCCTGTGTTGGGTGCGGAGTTTGGTGACGCCGTTGTGGAGTGCGCGGGGAGTGCGGCTTCAGAAGTCGCTGACACGATTGTTGCGTGTGCCAAGGCTCCGGACATGATCGTGCGGGCGGGTCATGAAGCCAAGATGCTGGCACAGCAGTCATCGCCGCAGGCTCATGTCAAAAACCTGCAAGGTGTGATTGCCGGTATCCGCATGCGCTGATGGGTTCAGTTTTGGTTGTGTGGACCACATTTGGGTAGCATGGGTTGGACGCCTCGACGTCGTGTGTTAGTCGTAACAGAAGGAGTTCCGTGGCAATTTCCGCAACTCTGGGACTCCTCGCTCTGATCATTCTTGTCACCCCAGTTCTGTGCCGGTTGGTAGGCCGGGCCTCAGGATGGATTTTGGGTCTGGGGTATTTGGGAGCAGCCGCGCTCTTTATGCCAGCCGCCGTTGCTGCAGTTCAAGACGGTTCGGCGTTCCCAACTGCGCAAGAAACCGTGTGGACGCTCGAGTGGATGCCTAGTTTTGACGTGAATCTCGCGTTCGCGGTTGACGGTGTGGGCGCAATCTTCACGCTGATCGCCCTGGTCATTGGTGCGTTCGTGCTGTTCTATTCCACTCGCTATTTGTCGCAAGGGCCTAACTATTCGTTCTATCTACTCATGGCGACGTTCACGTTCGCCATGGTAGGACTCGTGCTGACGGATAACCTGTTTGTGCTGTTTGTGTGCTGGGAGATCACCTCGATCGCCTCGTTCATGCTGATCGCGCGCTCCGGCCGTGCCGCTGAGGGTGCGAGCCTGCGCACCATGTTCATGACGTTTATGGGTGGTGTGCTCCTCTTGGTTGCGGTTTCAGCCATGTACGGAGTGGTCGGTAGCGCCAGTATCCGCGAGGTGCTGGGCTCTGACGTATGGCAGGAAATGCCCGGGTTCACGGTTGCGATGGCGCTTCTGGTTGCAGTGGCAGCGATGACGAAGTCGGCACAGTTCCCGTTCCAGTCGTGGCTTCCCGACGCAATGGCTGCCATCACCCCAGTCAGTGCGTATCTGCACGCCGCAGCGGTGGTGAAGGCCGGTATTTTCCTTCTGTTCCGCTTCAGTCCCGCGTTTTGCGATGTTCTTGCGTGGAACGTTTTGTTGGTAAGCGCTGGGATCGTGACCGCGTGGATCGGCGGTTGGTGTGCGCTGACGCAGAACGATCTGAAGAAGCTCATGGCGTACTCAACTGTGAGCCAGTTGGGGCTCATCGTCGCAGCTGTAGGTGTCGGAACCGAGTTCGCTTTGACCGCAGGGCTCGTGCACGTCATTTCTCACGCAATGTTCAAGTCTGGCTTGTTCATGATGGTCGGTGTGGTTGACCACTTGGGCCACACGCGCACATTTGGCGAAATTCCTCGTTTGATCAAGGTTGCTCCGGTCAGTTTCGCGATCACGGCGATTGGTGCCGCGTCGATGGCGGGTATTCCACCCCTGATGGGATTCGTCTCAAAGGAAATGCTTCTCACCGCGGTGAGTTCCGCTGGGGGAGGTGGCCACGCTCTTGGTTGGATTGCCCTCGTCCTGGTTGCCGGTGCTTCAGTTCTGACAATCAGTTACTGCATCAAGATTGTTTTCGGGGCGTTCATTGACGGTCCCGAGGTTGCCCCTGAGAAATTGGGCCACAGTGACTTTGTGATGGTCACGTTCGCGGCCCTGCCGATCGTTTTGTCGGTTCCCCTAGCCTTTACGCTGGGAGTAATTGAGCCAGGGGTAGCTGCGGGCACCTCGGCGGCGCAGGGAGAAGCTGCGCACCATGTCCACCTTTCCATGTTCCACGGAATCACACCTGAACTCATTGCGTCGTTCGTCATCATCGCGTGCGGTGTGCTAGTGGCATTGAACCGTGCACGGGTGTGGGAGTTCTTTAACCGCGCCGCTATTCCGTTTACCGGAGCCGATGTTATTGACCGGATCGTTGCCGGGCTTGAACGGGTGGGTGAGGCACTCGTTTCTGTTGTTGCAAGTGAACGCGCGTCACGCCATGTCGCTATGAACCTTGGGTTTTTAGCGGTGGTTATTTTTGGATCGGCGATTGCGATCTACACTGGCCCAGGTTTGCCCAAGTTTGTGCCTAATCTCAACAGGCCCATCGACTTCGCGCTTCTCATTGTTATTACGTTCGCCACGCTCGTGGTGTGTTTGTCGCGTTCACGTCTGACTGCGGTCATTGGTCTGTCCGCTGTTGGAATCATGGCCACGGTGCAGATTATGGCGCTGGGGGCTCCTGACGTCACTCTGACTCAGCTACTCGTTGAAACCATGACCATCATCGTGTTCATGTTGATCTTGCAGAAGTTGCCCCGCACGTTCTGGAAGTATTCGGTCAAACTTCAGGTGATGCGCGGTATTTTCGCGATAGCTGTGGGTAGTTCGGTCGCTTTGGCAGTGTGGATGCTGTCAGGGCGCAGGGCTAGGTCTGACATTGCCATGTACTACCTGACTAAGGCGCCTGAGATCTCCGGTGGAGACAACATCGTCAATACCATTCTGGTGGAGTTCCGTGCACTGGATACACAGGGTGAGCTCGCTGTTTTGGGTATGGCGGGAATCGCGATTGTTGCCGTGTTCTCGTCCGTCCGTGACCGCTACATTGACCCACCGGCTTCCGAAGTGCCAGAAATGCCCAGACGTCCGTGGTTGGCTGTTCGCCCACGTGGAAGTACCGCGTTTGCAGCCGTGACGGAAGCCTGGCCAAATGTGATTGCGATGCAACTCATGGTGAAGGTGGTTGCTCCACTCCTTGCCATTGGTTCGCTCTTGATTTTTTGGCGCGGACACAATGAACCAGGTGGAGGCTTTATTGCCGCGCTGGTCGGTTCCGCGATTGCTGGTCTTTTGTATATGGCCACCTCAAAGGACCGGGCGATTGGTCCACCCCGGCTGCCGATTCTGCTCATTGGTGGCGGTGTTTTGGTTGCGGTTCTGACAGGCCTTGTGGGGCTGATCGTCAAGGGCTCGTTCCTCGAACCGATTCACGGGTACATTTTGGGCCAGCACTTCACCTCGTCAATGGCATTTGACGTAGGTGTGTACATGGCGGTTGTGGGTATGCTACTGGTTTCCTTCAACCTGCTTGGTACCTCTGACTCGGCATTTACGCCTGCCGGCGATGACGTTTTGGTCGACGGTTTGATGATGCGCGATGTTGGAGACATTGAACGCACCCGTGAACGTACTGACGAAATGCTTTACGGTGAGCTTCGTGGACCGTTGGAGACGATGCGTGGAGCTAAGCCAAAAGCACATGAGTTCTTAGAAGCAGAGAAACCAGAAGACAAGAAACGTGTGGGGCTGAGAACCAAGCACATTGCGTACGGAGACCAACCAAAGGAGCGTGGCGAATGATTATCGCAATCACGGTCGGGGTCTTGGTGTCCGGTGGGGTGTACCTCATGTTGCAGCGCTCAATGGTGCGCACAATTTTTGGTCTGGCGCTCATCTCCCACGCAGCTAACTTTGCACTTCTCCTATCTGGTGTGTCGGCGTGGCGGGGAGAACCTATTGCGGGACGAAGCGCCGTGTCAGAAGCTGCCGACCCTCTTCCTCAAGCGTTTGTGTTGACGGCGATCGTGATTACCCTTGCGGTCACTATTTTCATGTTGGCACTGGCAGTTTTGGGTCACGACGATGACCAAGACCGTATACCTGAAACTGGAGAAAGGCGCACACAGTGAACGGTTCGCTTCTTCTTCTGTTTATCGTTGTCCCTCTTGCTGCCTCAGCGATCACCACATTCGTGCGTTCCCGCTCGATCAACCTGTTTTTTCTCTTGGGAGTACCACTCGCTACATGTGTAGGTGGCGTTTACTTGATCGGTGTAACCGCAGACGGGCGCACCATAGCCCACTCCGTTGGTGGGTATGTGCACGGGTTGGCGATTCCGTTTGTTGCGGACACCTTTACTGCGGTCATGCTGGTGATCACGTCACTGGCCGTCGTGGCGTCATGTGCGTTCTTGCGAACTACGGGTGAAGATCAGTACCGGTTCGTGCCCACGCTCATCCTTTTAATGCTCACGGGTGTTAACGGTGCCATGCTCACCGGGGACCTCTTTAACTTCTTTGTCTTTATCGAGGTGATGGTTCTTCCGTCCTATGCACTGATCGCAGTGACAGGTACGTGGCGTCGCTTAGGCGTGGGGCGCATGTTCGTGATTGTGAACTTGTTGACGTCCACACTTCTTGTCATTGGTGTCGGTTTTATCTATGCCGCAACAGGCACCGTGAATATCGCCGTATTGGCTGACCAAAGTCGCTTAGGCAACGTGTCGCCGCAAGCGGCACTAGCGGTTGGAATCGTCGTTCTGGCGCTTCTCATTAAAGCCGGTGCCGCGCCGGTCCACGGGTGGTTGGTACGTTCCTATCCCAACACCTCGGCGGGAATGATGTCACTGTTTGCATCGACCCACTCAAAGGTTGCGATCTACGGAATCTACCGAGTGTACGTCTCCGTCTTTGGAGGGCACCCAAGGTGGGAAGACGTGCTTCTGATCATCGTGGTGTTGACGATTGCTGTGGGAGCGTTCTCTGGGTTTGGCGAAATCCGCGTTCGTAACATCTTTGCGTTCCAGATGACGGCAGGTGTGGGCCATATTTTGATTGGTGTAGCAGTGCTCACGACAGCCGCAGTGTCGGCAGGCATCTTCTACATGGTTCACCACATTGTCACCATGTCTGGACTTTTGCTGACGATTGGTGCGATTGAGCAGACCTACGGTACCGGAGCGTTTAAAAAGCTCTCTGGTTTGATCAGGCGAGAACGAGTCGCGTCTGTCCTTATGATCATCGGACTATTTTCCCTTATCGGGTTGCCACCCACCTCGGGACTGTGGGGAAAGATGGGGCTTGTCCGCGCCCTCATGGAGAACGTAACACCAGGCACTATTGCCGTGGTGGTCATGGTGATTGTGGCGTCGATTGTGTCACTCCTGGTCCTGCAAAGATTGTGGAAGAACACATTTTGGGGTGAAGACATGGCCCAGTACCACCCGGATTCACCGGCTACCGGCCGAGCTCCGGCAACAGATCTCACCGATGATGTGCGTGTACGCTGGCCACTCCTGGTACCAGGTGCGTTCATGATTGCAGTGTCAGTGGCAATGTTCGTGGGTGGGCAAGCGATTATGCCAGTCATTCAGGATGCAGCGGACGCACTTCTGAACGTTGATCCATACGTGAAGGAGGTGCTTGGACGGTGATGATTGCGCTACGGTCAATTGGATATTTGGCATGGTTGGGTAAGGAGATCGTCAGCGGGACGCTGGACATCATTTTCAACCTGTTCAAAACAGGCGATTACGGAAAGCCGATGATCGTCGAAGTGCCCATGCGGTGCGTGACAGACATTGAAATTACACTTTATGCCTCATCCATTACGATCACCCCGGGCACCCTGGTGGTCGCAACAGGGCCGGGAACGGCTACCGCACCACCCACCCTTTTTGTCCACTGCTTGTTCTCTGAGTCGGAAGAGGACGCTTTAGAGGGGCTGTTTGATATGGAGTCTCGACTTTTGCGCACGCTCCGTGGTCGAGCTCCTGGCGAGATCCCAGAGTCTGCAGGCTTGGCGCACACGGATGATTCTGAAAGCAAGCAACAGACGACGGAAGAGGAATCATGACGATCATTCTGTGGACGTGCATTGCCATTCTCGTCGTCTCGATTGTCTTGGGGCTGGTGCGCGCGCTCACCGCACCTGAGTCCGGGTCGCGTGCCGTGGTGGGAGACCTTGTGTACTTCTCAGCGGTGGGAATCCTCGCATTTATTGGGATGTTGGTGAACATCTCTATCGTTATAGACGTATTCTTCTTGTCGTCGTTGTTGGGGATTCTGGCGACCGTTGCCCTGTCCCGCATTCTCACTCGAGGGCACAGGTGAGTGGCATGGATATTCTCTTCACCGTCTTGGTAGGGGTGTTTGGCATTGGTGGGTGCCTCATTGTTTTGGGCTCGTCAATAGCCATGTTCAGGGCACGCGATGCGCTGTCTCGCATTAACGTGTTTTCGCCCGTCACCGGTCTTGGCATGCCCATGATTTTGGTAGCGGCCTACGTTCATTCGCTGTGGGCCGAAGGTTTCAGTGTGTGGCGTACATTTGCCGCTGTGGTGGCGTTTCTTGCGTTGATCGCGGTGTCGTCTGTAGCGTCGAACGTGCTATCGCGTGCCACGTTTGTGTCAGGGTCTCCCGTGTCCAGGGCGACGGTTCCTAACCGCCTGGCGTATGCGAAAGACCCTGACGAGGATTCAAAGCTGGCGGCTCAGGCCTACCGCGAAGCAAAGCAAGCTGAACGTGAAGGCAAAGCTAAGCCACACCGTGACTTTTACGGCGAGTGGCGGTAGGTCCCGTAGCTTAAAGGCCCCGCAATTTAGAGGCCTCGTAGCTTAGAGTTCTACAACTTCGAATTCGAGCATCCCTTTAGCAGCAGACACTGTTTCGTTTGGGTTGCGTGGGTGGCGTTTAGCAACCCAGTTTTGGAATGACTCCTCGTCTTCCCACCGGGTGACTACAAAGTAGTCAGTGTTGTCGCCAGTTGGGCGCAGAAGCTCGAAACCTAAGAAACCTGGTTCCTGGTCAACGGACTTTTTGCGTGCGGCGAAACGAGCTTCTAGCTCTTCGCCCTTTCCTTCAGGTACTGAAAGTTGGTTGATCTTAACAAGAGCCATGTCAGGTCCTTTCTAGTTGGGTGTAGTGTGTAGGGTCTTGTGAGTCTTGAGTGTCGCTAAGGTCGTGTGCGAAGTCTTCAATTTCTCTGGCGGTCGCTTCAGCGGCTTCGTAGTGCACCAGGTGGCCGACCCCGTCGAAAACGCGGGCTCGGGCGTTGGGCAGTGAATCGATGAACCGGTTTGTTGACTGAATGGGCACAATGAAGTCGCGCTTCCCGGCAATCACTAACACGGGCATTGTCAGCCGGCCTGACACCTCGGCGACGTTGGCGATCATGGAGACGTCGAAAGCGTCACTGAGCGTGTGGGGGTCAGAGAAGGTGGAGAAGTAGCGGTGGTGCTGTTCGTGGATGTATTTGCGCAGGCCAGGGTCGTTGGTGGTGGCCATGGTCATGCTCATGGCACGGACGATTAGCCAGTTGGAGAGCAGGCTACGGCCCAGGTGTGTGGGCAGGTCCCGGCCGAGGTGGTAGTACAGTTCGGTGATTTTGGTTGCGATCTTGCCGGCGCTGTCGCGAGGGGAGATGGTGATGGGGTTCATGAGTACGAGCCCGGGAATGGTGGGGTTGTTTGCAGCCCAGTGGGCCGCCAGGATCGAGCCGAACGAATGCCCGGCCAGCACAGGTTCTGTGCCGAAGCGGTTCGTAGCTTGTGCGTACAGTTCGTCGATGAATTTGGTGTACGAGTCGAGGGTTGTGGTTGGCAGCGGGGGAGTCTGGCCGAAACCGGGAAGGTCGGGGACCAGGGCTTCGTGGGTGCGCAGATTGTGCGCGATGAGCGCCATTCCGTGGTGATCGCCGCGGAATCCGTGAATGAAAAGGATGGGGCGGTGTACGGACGTCGCCGAGGTGGTTTCAACGTAGCTGGGAGGGTAGAGCCACGCCGAGGTGGTAAGCGTTCCTGCTTCCACGGGGATGTAGAAAGTCGTGGCGACTGAGTCAATAAAGTCCATGATGGGACCAGCTTATTGCGTCAAGCTGGACGTTTGGTTTGAGAGTGGTTTTGCATTCCGTGAGCCGAAACTTTAAGATAGATCGAGTGCTCGGGGGTATGGCGCAGTTGGTAGCGCGTCTCCATGGCATGGAGAAGGTCAGGGGTTCGAATCCCCTTACCTCCACAGTGTGAAGTCTCGGGACATCGTTCACTCGATGTCCCGAGATTTTTGTGTTCTGGAGCGTTGGTGTGTCGGGTCATCGTTCCCCCTTTTTTGGTCCGCAACCCAGTTACCCACTACACGCGAGTAGTTTTGGACTTGCTGTGTTGGGTAAAGGCCTGTTTTTCACCCAAAAACGTGAACAAAACGAACAAAAGGGGTGTTTACCCAACACATTGGATCGAGCTGTGTTGGGTAAATGCGGTCGGAGCGTGTGGTGATGTAGCCGACCTTAGGTGGCGCAAAGCTGAGCGGTGCGGAGGTGATGGCCCAATGACGGACAGCGCAAAGCGAACAGTACGACGCATTGCATTGCGTAGTTTTGCTCACTTGGGGGTGCGGACATTTTGTTAGACAGTTTCGGTTTCATGCTACTTTAAGTGCTCGGTGTTTGGCGATGGTGAGGCCGTTGAGGCTGGTTTTGATTCGGTGGTTGTTGTAGAACTCGATGTATGCGGCGATAGCGTTTTCGAGTTCTTGTGTGGTTCGCCATTTTTTGCCGTAGTACATCTCGTTTTTCATCCGCCCGAAGAACCCTTCGCATGCCGCGTTATCAGGGGTACAACCTTTTTTCGACATTGATCGAACGATCTGGTGTTTCGAAGTCAGTTGTTGCCAGGTTTTTCCGCGGTAGTGCGCGCCTCGGTCTGAGTGGATGATTAAAGACCCATCTGCTTCTGGCCGTTCTGCTGTGATTGCGGCGTGTAAGGTTTCTTCTGCTAGTTCCATGGTGGGGTGCGTGCTTGTTTTTGCTGCTACGACTTTGCCGTCAAAACAGTCGATAATGGCAGATAGGTAGACACGGCCTTCGTTGGCTGTAAACACACTGATATCGGTAAGCCACAACCGGTTTGGACGATTGGTGTGAAACTTACGGTTAACCAGGTTAGGCGGGGCTGGCGAGATTTCTCCTTGGTAACTGGAGTACTTCCACTTACGCTTCGGAAACCGTGGGGTGATCCCTTCTTCACGCATGAGTCGTCTCACGACTTTTTCACTCATGATGATCCCTCGATGACGCAACTCCCACCAGATACGCCTGTACCCGTAGGTGTTGTATGACTGGTCACTGATCTGATGGAGCATTTCACGAACATGAGCATGCTTATCAGGCCTGCGGTGCTGCTGTAGGTGGTAATAGAAGCTTGATGGTGCAAGACCAATAACAACCAGCAGTAATGCAAGAGGGTACGTGGTGCGTAAAGCGTCAACCACACAGGTCTTGTGACTATTGCTCAGCTGACCGGGGATGACGCTGTCGTCTTTTTTTATAAGTTCCAGCTCCTTTTCCAACACAGCTTTCTCGACAAGCAGCTGCGTCATCTGCTTCTTCAGCACAGCAGGGTCATCAGGCAAGGACTTTTCAAATGAGGCACGGGTCGGTGTGCGAGCACGTTGTGCGCGTTCTTTTTTAGACATCAACCCCCATTCTCCCTCTTCTCGGTGACATCGCACCCAGGAATACACATTCGACCGTGAACGCACACCACACTGGACAACAATCTCCTCAGGTCGCCAACCAGCATGAAAAAGCTCAACAACCTGCAACTTCACCTCAACCGGGTAACTAGCCGAAGCCTTCGCTTGCTTACGCCGACGTCGGGGTGACACGCCCTCACGCACCCACCTATGCATCGTCCGCCGCCCAGGATAACCAAGCTCACGAATCGTCTTCGTTACCGACTTCGTACGCTTAAAAACCCGCAAAGCCAAACGCCGCTGCTCCTTGGTATACGACATAACGGAATCCTCCAAGAATCCGTCCGCATCCCCCTTTGCGCCGTTTCACCAGTGGGTTTAGTACCCTTTAACTGTTCCCGGACGTGAAAGAGGACCATGAGCCAAGTTGTCGCCCGCTTGGGCAAACCCCACGGCATTCGCGGTGAGATGACCGTAGAGGTCCGCACCGACGACCCCGACGAACGCTTCACGCCAGGTGCGACCTTTGGCACCGACCCCGACATCGGCCCCCTCACACTGACGCGCGCTCGCTGGCACCGCGACCGCCTCATGTTGACGTTCGACGAAGTGCCGGACCGCAACCGCGCTGAAGAAATCCGCAACACCCTGATCACTGTGGACGTGAGCGAAACTGATGACGAAGACGCGTGGTACATTGACGACCTTGTGGGCGCCGAGGTCGTCCACAGTGGATCTGTCATTGGCACTGTGAGTGCGGTGACTCCAGGGGCGGCCCAAGACCTCATCCACGTGGAGCTTGCAGATTCCGGCCGGGAAGTGATGATCCCGTTCGTTGAAGAGATCGTGCCAGTGGTGGATCTGGACAACAACCGTGTGGAGATCGATCCGCCCGCGGGCCTTCTGGACATGTGACATGCGCATTGACGTTTTCTCGATTTTCCCCGAATACCTCACACCACTTCAGCTTTCCCTGATTGGCAAAGCGCAGGTAGACGGCCTGTTGCAGGTCAATGTTCACGACCTGCGCGACTGGACATACGACCGTCACCGCACAGTAGACGACACTCCCTACGGCGGGGGAGCGGGCATGGTCATGAAACCGGAGCCCTGGGGTGAAGCGCTCGACTCCGTGTTAAACACTCGCCCTGAACCGCGTGAAGGCGAGGGACAGGAACAGGTGGGGGACACCTCGGCGACGGTCATTGTTCCCAGTCCCGCTGGAACCCCTTTCACACAAGCACACGCGCGGGCACTTGCGGAAGAAGATCACCTGGTGTTCGCGTGCGGGCGATACGAAGGTATCGACCAGCGCGTGATCGACTGGGCCGGCGAGCAGGCGCGCGTGCAGATGTTCTCGATTGGCGACTACGTGCTCAACGGCGGTGAGGTCGCCACAATGGTGATGGTCGAAGCGATCGCCAGGCTGATCCCCGGAGTCATTGGCAACCCTGGGTCACTCGAAGAGGAAAGCTACGAAGACGGCCTGCTGGAATACCCGGTTTACACCAAGCCAGCGCAATGGCGAGGACACGAAGTGCCGCCGATTCTGCTGTCAGGCAACCACGGGGCGATCGCACGGTGGCGACGCGATCAGCGTCTGGAACGCACCTTGCGGGTACGGCCAGACTTGATCGAGAAGCTGAATTCGGACGACCTCGACGCGCACGACCTGGAGGTTGTGCGGAAGGCACAGGAGGAGCGCGAGGCGGGGCAGGCACCGGAACAGCGCGACGCATAACAGCGCGCCCACCCGCATTTGCCACCGCGCCCACCCGCGACTAAACTGGTGCCTTGCGTTTGCCGACTTTCGCCTGCCTCGGAGGGCAAGAAAGTCCCAGTGAGCAGACGACTCCATCTCTCTAGGGTCCAATACCTAGACTGATCGTGCTTGAGTGATCCGGGGCACTGCAAGTAGGAGAAAAACAATGCAGAAGCTTGATGCTCTTGACTCAAAGTCAATGAAGTCGGACCTGCCGGAATTCCGCGCCGGTGACACCGTGAACGTTCACGTTCGCGTTGTTGAAGGTAACCGCGAACGTATCCAGGTGTTCAAAGGTGTCGTTATCCGACGCCAGGGCCACGGCGTTTCCGAAACCTTCACCGTCCGCAAGATTAGCTTTGGTGTAGCGGTGGAACGTATTTTCCCCATCCACTCACCTGTTGTCGACAAGATTGAAGTTCTGAGCCGCGGTATTGTCCGTCGTGCGAAGCTCTACTACATGCGCGATCTGCGCGGTAAGGCTGCTCGTATTCGCGAGAAGCGCTAATTTCTGGTCGAATGACACAAACAACCACGGGTGTGCCTTTGAGGCGGCGCCCGTGGTTTTTGTTATCCGCAGTTGTTGTGGCCGCGCTGGTGCTAGCCGGGTTGGTGCGTGGGCTGGTGGTCCAGACTTTTACGGTTCCCAGTGAGTCCATGGAGCCCACGATTTCCGCGGATGACCGGATCGCTGTGTGGCGGCCTGACGCTCTAACGGGTTCCATTGGCCGAGGTGACATTGTGGTTATCGACGGGCGCGGGTCTTTCGTGTCGGGGCAGAATTCGTCGTTGGGACAGAAGGTGGGATCGTGGTTTGGTATCGGCCCGCGCGACGTGTTTTATGTCAAGCGCGTCATTGGTGTGGCCGGTGACCGCGTGAAGTGCTGTAACGATGACGGGAAACTCCTGGTCAACGGCGAACCGTTGGACGAACCGTACCTGGCGGGCGCAGGTGAGGAAGGCGCTGGAAGTGAGCCAGGTGACGGAGGCACTCAAGCCGCCCGCGCCTCGGACGTGGACTTCGACGTTGAAGTGCCACCGGACCGCCTATGGCTCATGGGCGACAACCGAGCCAACTCCACCGACTCACGTAATCTGCTCAGCCGCCCGGGCGGGGGCATGATCCGGGTGTCAGACGCTGTGGGCGTGGTGATTGGGCACGGTTCGTCTATTGACAGAACGGAAGAAGGGTAGAATTCCCGGTGATGGAAGATACGGCGGAAGAGCAGCACGAACCCAAGAAGTCCAAGAAAGCCAAGAAGGACTCACGCACGGCGACCCAAAAGTTCCTAGCGTCACTCAGGGAAATCGCGATCATTGTGGTGATCGCGCTGATCGTGTCCACGGCGTTGAAAGCATGGGTAGTGCGGTCGTTCTACATCCCGTCGGCCTCCATGGAAGACACGCTGCAAATCGATGACCGGATCATGGTCAACCAGTTGCCGTTCGCACACCCTAAACGCGGTTCCATCGTGGTGTTCAACGACCCAGGCGGGTGGCTGCCCCCTGGGACTGCGGAAGAATACAAGCCCAACCCGTTCCTTGAGTTCGTTGGCCTGGCGCCCTCAAACGCGGGCCAGCAACTGATCAAACGCGTCATTGGTGTGGGCGGTGACCACGTCGAATGTTGCGATGACCAAGGCCGCATCATGGTTAACGGTGTCGCGATCGACGAAACGTACATCAAACCGGGCGCCCCACCATCGGAAGTGGAATTCTCCGTCGACGTGCCGCAGGGCCACTACTGGGTCATGGGGGATAACCGAAGCAACAGCGCTGACTCACGCTTCAACGGCGACTCCGAAGGTGGCCCGTTTGTGCCAGAAGACGAAGTTGTTGGCACAGTGTTCGTGATTTCGTGGCCCACCAACCGGTTCTCGTGGGTGACAGCTCCTGACACTTTCGACAAGGTCCCCGACCCATCGTGACCAACTCGCCAGCACCTCGGGGCCGGGGGACACCTCGGGGAGGGCTTTCTGACGTAAGCGAGGAACGCGCGCTGTTAGACGCCGGGGTTACCAGCGTCGTGGGCATGGACGAAGTGGGTCGCGGTTGCATTGCCGGGCCAGTGGGCGTGGGAGGCGTGTGGTGCGACCTGGAGGCGCTGTGCGCCGGCGGGTTCCCAGCCGGGTTGCGGGATTCGAAGAAGTTATCCCCACGGCCGAGGTCGTTAGCAGCTGAGAGCGTCCGTGCCACCTGGGAGCATGCGGTGGTTGCGTACGCGAGTCCGCAGGAGATCGACGCGATGGGGATTTCTGCCGCGTTGAGCCTGGCGGGACGGCGGGCGCTCGCCCAGTTGCCAGCGGCTGATCTGGTGATGCTGGACGGGAAGTTCAACTGGTTGGGCACCGAACCGGGCCTGCTGGGCGGCGACGTGAGCCATATGGAGGTGCCCCCGGTGCGCATGTATGTGGGTGGGGATGACCAGCGGATTCCAATAGCTGCGGCCAGTTTGATCGCCAAAGTCGATAGGGACGCGGTGATGAGTTCGCTGGACCGTGAACACCCCGGGTACGGATGGGTGAACAATGTGGGGTACCCGTCGCCTGCGCACAAGCAAGCGATTGCGGACCTGGGCGTGACCTCGTGGCACCGGAAGTCGTTTCGCTTGGGGAAGTAGCTTGCGGGCGGCCAATTCGCTGACGCAGTGGGTAAGCTGAAGGCATGAGCACGGAGGACCTCGAAGAGTACGAAGCCGAACTCGAACTGGCGCTCTACCGGGAATACAGGGACGTTGTTGGGCTCTTTACGTACGTGGTGGAGACGGAACGGCGTTTTTATTTGGCCAATCAGGTGGATCTCAAGGCTCATCAGAGTGACGGTGAAGTCTATTTTGAACTGACGTTGCGCGACGCGTGGGTGTGGGACACATGGAGGTCCGCCCGGTTCGTCAAGACCGTTCATGTTCTGACGTTCAAGGACGTCAACATTGAAGAGATCGCGAAATCCGACTTTGAACCACCCCGTGGAATCCGGTAGCAGTCCAGTAAGAATCCGGTAGGTAACCGGGTAACTGAAGGCGAGCCTGGGGCGCGTCACTGGCGCAAGTAGTGCAACCGCGGTAATTTTTGTAGGCACACCTCTGTGTTGATGACCTAACCCCCAGTCGCAAGGAGCACCACGTATGACTGCGCAACCAGGTGGATGGAAGAACTACCGGTTCCCGATTCTGATCCTCACCGGCGTGGTCGTTGGTGCGATCGTGGGACTCATCATGGGCGAAAGCGCCACGGTTTTGAAGCCGTTTGGGACCGTGTTCATCAACATGATGTTCACCCTGGTGGTGCCCATGGTGTTCTTTTCAATCGCATCTGCCGTTGCGAACATGAACTCTGCTACCCGCCTAGGGCGCATCATGGGGTCCATGATGGCGGTGTTCATTGCCACAGGGATTGTCGCTTCGAGCGTCATGCTGCTGGCGTTGGGGATTTTCCGACCGCTCGACAACGTGCAGGTCAGCATGGACGAAATGCCTGAAGAGCAGGAAGAACTGTCTATTGGCGATCAGATCGTGGGTGCTTTCACGGTGGAGGATTTCAGCGACGTGATCTCCACGAAGCACATGTTGCCGCTGATCGTGTTCGCTGTTCTGGTGGGGCTGTCAGCCAACTTGGTCAAGGAAAAAGGCGCGGTGTTCCGCAGTTTCCTCGACTCCGGTAACGAAGTGTTCATGAAGATGACCGGACTGGTCATGTACTACGCACCTATTGGTTTGGGTGCGTACTTTGCGGCGTTGATCGGTGAACTGGGCAGCCAGCTGGTTGGCGGTTACGTCCGTGCCTTCGCCGTGTACTACCCCGTGGCGATCGTGTACTTCTTCGCGGCGTTCACACTGTATTCGTGGCTCGCGGGCGGCGTGGCAGGTATGCGTCGCATGTGGGCAAACATTTTGGCGCCAACCGCCGTGTCCTTGGGAACCGGAAGCTCTGTTGCGTCGATTCCAAGCAACTTGCGTGCGGCAAAGCGCATTGGTGTTCCGGCCGATATTCGCGAAACGATCATTCCGATTGGTGCGACAATCCACATGGAAGGGTCGTGCCTGTCTGCGATTTTGAAGATCGCGTTCTTGTTCGCTGTTTTCGAGCGTGACATTTTCACCCCTCAAGCGCTCGCGATCGCGGTGCTGATTGCGTTGCTTTCGGGAATGGTGATGTCCGGGATTCCGTCCGGTGGGTTCCTTGGTGAGCTCATGATCGTTTCCATGTACGGGTTCCCGCCAGCGGCCCTGCCCATCATTTCGGTGATCGGTACTCTGGTTGACCCGCCTGCGACCACCATCAACGCTGCCGGTGACACCGTGTCGTCGATGATGGTTGCCCGCGCGGTTGACGGCAAGGACTGGATGAAGAAAGAAACCCAGGCGTCTGACGGCACTGAACTTGGGGAAAGCGCCTGAAACAGGGGATGTTTCCCTGTGGATAGTGAGTTTTGCCTGGTAGCGGGGTTGCGTTGAGGTGGCGCCGTTCCTGTGGATGCCCGCGGTGTTTCCACAGCTAGCTGAGTGCGTCTAGGCGTGAGTGCGTTGTGCGTTCAGTGTTGAAGCATGGAACGCAATCAGACTCTTGGCGCGCTGGGTGAACAGTTCGCAACGGACCATTTAACAGGTCTGGGGTGGCACATCCTGGACCGTAATTGGCGGTGCCGGCGAGGCGAGATCGACATCATCGCCCGCGACGGTGACTCCGTTGTTTTTGTCGAGGTCAAAACCCGCAACACTGTGCGCGCTGGCCACCCGCTTGAGCACGTCAGTTATTTCAAGATGCGCACGTTGCGTGGGTTGGCGATTGCGTGGTTATCTGCTCAACCCGAATGGGTGCCTGAGTTCCGTGTCGATGTGATTGGCATTGTGTGGAACTCCGGTCAGCCTGTTCTCACTCACGTGAGGAATGCCCAATGAGTTTGCACGTCGGACGGTCTACCGCGGTCGCGTTGTGGGGAACACAAGGCACACCTATAGCCATTGAAGCCAGCATCAACAGTGGTCTGCCCGGAATTGACGTAGTGGGTTTGCCTGATACGTCCGTGAATGAGGCAAAGAAACGCGTGCGCGCCTCGGTGGCGAACCTGGGATTTGCGATGAGTGCTCAACGCATCACCGTGAACCTTTCACCAGCCAGCGTGAAGAAGTACGGGACCAATTTTGACCTAGGAATCGCGGTGGCGATCCTTCAAGCAGAACGCAGAATCCCGCAAGAAACAGACCGGGTGGTGTTTTGCGCTGAGCTGGGTTTGGACTCACGGCTCCACCCCGTCAACGGTGTCGTGCCCACGCTCATCGCGGCTAAACAAGCCGGGCTCACAACAGTGGTCGTGTCACAGGCGAACGAAAAAGAGGCGCGGATGTTGACGGGTCTTAACGTGATCGCCGCTAACTCGCTAGGCGAAGTGGTGAACCACTTTGGTGGGGACGTCCAAGTCCCTCAACTGCCGCCAGTGGAGCGGCACACGACTAAGGGACGAAAACCGCTGTCCGTAAACGACTTATCAGAGGTGCAAGGCCAGGACGAAGCACGATACGCGCTCGAAGTCGCGGCAGCAGGTGGCCACCACATTCTCATGATCGGGTCACCGGGTGCGGGAAAAACCATGCTCGCCGGTTGCTTGCCTGGCCTTTTGCCAGCGCTCAGTGAAGAGCAAGCCATCGAAACCTTCTCACTGCGATCCATCGACGGGACGTTAAACCCGGAATTCGGACTGGACACAACGCCACCGTTTGAAGCTCCGCACCACTCAACGACCTCGGCGGCCATGGTGGGCGGTTCCAAACCCACCTCGATAGGCGTGTTTTCCCGTGCTCACCGGGGCGTACTTTTCATGGACGAGGCCCCGGAGTTTCACCGCGACGTGCTTGAGGCGTTGCGGCAGCCGTTGGAGAACAGCCGGTGTGAGATTGGCCGGGCGTGGGGGACGGTGACGCTACCGGCGGAGTTTCAGCTGGTGTTGGCGGCGAATCCGTGTCCGTGTGGTTCGGCGGTGGGCGATGGGAAGGCATGCCGGTGTACGCCGATTGCCAAGAGGCGGTACCGGGATCGGTTGTCGGGGCCACTGTTGGACCGGATCGACATTCAGATGGATATGTTGCCGTTGTCCGCTGCAGACGTTCATGCGCGTGAAGTGCGGGAGTCTACGGCGGATGTGGCTGCTCGGGTAGCTGAGGCCAGGCGGATCCAGGTCAGTAGGTATGAGGGTCAGGCGTGGACGACGAATGCTCGGGCGCCCGGCAGTTGGTTGCGTGCTTTGTTCGCGTTTACGCCGCAGGAGACTGCGCCGTTGGATGTGGCGATGGACCGAGGTGATCTGACTATGCGGGGCTATGACCGGATTGTGCGGATTGCAACGACGGTGGCGGACTTGGCCGGCCGGGAACGCCCAACGGGTGACGACTTAGCGCACGCGTACACGTTACGGACCAGGGAAGGGTGAGCGTTGTGGATGATGTGGTTTTGGCGATGGCCGATGTCATGCGTCTGTCTGAACCGGGGGACCGGTTGTTGAGCGTGTGCGTGGACGTGGTGGGGCCTGAACAGGTGTTGGCGTGCGTGCGGGGCGAGGTCGCTGAGTCCCGGGTGGTGAGGGCCTTGCACGATGCCGGTGTCGAGGTTTCCTCGGCTGATTTTGCGACGGCTGTTGAGCGGTGGTCTGCGCGGGTGAACATGCTGGATGCTACAAGGGATGTGCGGGTGATGGGCAAGCTGGGGTGCAGGCTCATTGTCCGAGGTGGCAACGAGTGGGCGCCTGCGTTGGATGATCTGGGTGATGAGCGTCCGTTGGGTGTGTGGGTGCGCGGTGCTGGGTCGTTGAAGGTGATGGCGTCGAAAGCGATTGCGCTTGTGGGGGCGCGGGCGCCGTCTGACTACGGGGTGAGTGTGGCGAGGTCGTTGGGGTTTGAGTTGGCCCGGGATGGGGTCACGGTTGTGTCTGGTGGGGCGTACGGGATTGACTCGGCGGCACACGAGGGTGCGATGCGAGGTGCGAATGGGCCAGCGACAGTGGCGTTTATGGCTGGGGGAGTGGATTCGTTGTATCCCAAGGGCAATGTTGATTTGTTGCGCGCTGTTGCTGACGCGGGGTTAATTGTGTCGGAGTGCCCGCCTGGTGCAACTGCGATGAGGCACAGGTTTCTTGCGAGGAATCGGCTGATTGCTGCGTTGTCTGGTGCGACTGTGGTGGTGCAGGCGGGGTTTAGGTCGGGTGCGATCAATACGGCGCATCGGGCGGCCGAGTTGGGGCGCCCGGTGGGGGCTGTTCCGGGGCGGGTGACTGATCCTCAGTCGAGTGGTTGTCACCGGCTGTTGCGTGATGGGGCGGCGGTTGTGGTGACGTCGACCGAGGAGGTCAAAGAGCTTGTCGGTGGTTTGGACGCGGTGCGTGAGGGGGATTCGTATGCAACGCAGGCGGAGTTGAGGATCACGGATGATTTGGATGAGCGTGAGTTGCGGGTGTTCGCCGCGTTGCCCACGGTGCGGGGTGCAGGTTTGGATTCGGTGGCCAGCAAAGCTGGGGTGACGGTGAACGAAGCACGGTCGGTGGTTGGTGTGCTCATGATGAAAGGACGAGCGGCTAAAGATGCTCGCGGCTGGAAGAAGAGCAGCTAGAGGCGCCGTAACGCTTGATGATTCCGGGTGGTGTTGCGAGTTACCGTCACCCTCTTTTGTTTCTAACTGTTTACACATACACTTGATGTGTGTACATGTAGGAGGTGACCGACGTGACGACTATTAACCTGGCGCCGGTGTTCACACTCGAACAGGCACGTATGGCGGGACTGCGCAAGGACGAGGTATACGACCTGCTCGCGGCTGAGGAGATCGAGCGTGTGGGACGTGGCGTGTATCTGTACCCCGGCATGCTTGATGAGCGCTTTGTTTCTCTCGCCTCCGCGACCGCTGTGCGATCGGAGGCGACAATGTGTCTGACTAGCGCGCTCGCGCATCATGACCTCACCGACGTTATCCCGTTCGACACCGACATCGCCTTACCTCGCGGAACCAGGCATCCGGCCGGGTTCGACCACGTGACATGGCACAGCTTCGCCCCCGACACCTTCACCCTCGGACGTGAAACACACCGTGTTGCTCCGGGTGTGACGATGGCGATCTACTCGCCCGAGCGGACCATCATCGACTGTTTCCGACTCATGCATCACGAGGGCAGCGAGACTGCCTACGATGCACTCCGGCGGTGGTTGCCCCGCACCGGGTCAACGCCGGCGAGGTTGCTGCGCATGGCCGATGCCTTCCCCAAGGCGAAGCCGAGGCTGCGCCTGGCGTTGGAGGTGCTGCTGTGACTCCGGCGCCGAACCGTAACACCCGCGCCGGTCAGGTGTATAACGACTTGCGCAACATCGCCCGCGCCCACCGTCGCGATCCGGCAGAGTACTTCACCCTGTACGCCCTCGAAGGATTCCTCGTCCGCCTGGTTGCTTCAAAGGTTTCGAACGACTTCGTTCTCAAAGGTGGCGTGCTCATGGCTGCGTTCGCCGCGCGCCGACCCACCCGAGACATCGACCTCGCCGCCACCGGGTTCCCCAACTACATCCTCGACGTTGAGGCTCGTGTCCGGGAGATCATCGTTCAACAACCCGATGACGGCTTGGTCTTCGAACTCGGCTCTGTCTCCGGTGAGTCGATCCGTGATGACGCGGTCTATACCGGCGTCCGTGTCAAACTCAACGTTCGTCTGGCCACCGCACGTATTGCTTTGCACGTTGACGTTAACTTTGGCGATCCGATCTGGCCCGCACCGGTCGAGCAGGAACTGCCATGCTTACTTGGTGGAACGCTCCGCTTGCGCGGGTACCCCGACCACATGGTTCTTGCAGAGAAGATCGTCACCGCTCTCGAGCGCGGCGAGGTGAACACCCGCTGGCGCGACTTCGTCGACATTGCTTGGATTGTCGGCACACGCCGCATCACCTACGCCGACCAACGCGCCGCTCTCGAAGCCGTCGCAGACCACCGCCACACGCAGTTGGACTCAATGCGACCGCTACTGGAGACCATGCCCGACCTGGCCGAGCGGAGGTGGCAGAACTGGCGGCGTAAACAGCGCCTTGCAGCCACTACGCCAGAGCATTTCGCCGACCTCCTCGCCGAGTGCCTCGCATACGCCGAACCCGTGCTGGACCGCAGAGCAACGGGCACGACCTGGGATCCGCGGTCGCGGTCCTGGGAAATCCCACTGTGAGGGGCGCGGGTTTGGATTCGGTGGCCAGCAAAGCTGGGGTGACGGTCAACGAAGCACGGTCGGTGGTTGGTGTGCTCATGATGAAAGGCCGAGCTGCAAAGGACACCCACGGGTGGAAGAAGACTGGTTAGAGGCTCTGTTCTGTGCGTGGTGAGAGCGGCATCATGACAGCGCGTCGTACCCCGCAGTCGGTTGGCAACAAACCATCAAGAGCGCATCGACGCAGTAACTCGTATCATCCGCGTTTGACTTCCACAATTACAGTGCCATTGGTGCAAGTTGCGCGTGTTGCTTCGACCATGAGCACAGCAATTGTTGATGCCAGTGATAAAGACCATTCAGGAGCAGAAAATACTGCAGTACACAAGCTTTGCGCTTGTCGGAGCGCCCACCGGTTGTCAAGATTCACACGGTCCTGCGCCATTTCTAAGTTTTGCAAGGCTAGTGGCACCAGGTAGGTACTGTCGAACCATGTCGTAGCTTCTGAGGTCCACCGTTTGTGGTGCCTTCG
Source organism: Brevibacterium sp. UMB1308A (assembly GCF_030230605.1). Lineage (GTDB taxonomy): Bacteria > Actinomycetota > Actinomycetes > Actinomycetales > Brevibacteriaceae > Brevibacterium. The sequence goes on along the minus strand of NZ_JASPDO010000011.1, from coordinate 44,541 downwards.
GCACAGTAATTGCGCATGTACTTCAACAGCAGACCGCACATTGGCTAGCGCTGAAAACTGGTCCACGAGCTGCTGGATTGCTTCCTCACCAAAGCCGCCTCTCGCATGTGGCACTTGAACGCGGATGCTGTCGAAGCTGGAAGTGCCTAGCTGTTTGACAGCCTCTCCTGCAGCATGGACCAGTAGAGGGACGGATTGCAGTGCGACCGATGAGGTGTAAACGCCTGTTTGGAACCAGGCCAGTTCACCGCTGATTGTCTGGTCGATTTGTGCACCATCATCGAAGCACCAAAACGCTTCATGCGCCTGAAGCTGGTTTGAATCAAACCACTGCGGAGCCAAGGCGTGACACGTGCCAGAAAAACGTGCGAACGCTCCTTCTGGTTCCAACTCGCCTGACTCGATTGCAGACACGATCGGAGCAGAGAGTGTAACCGATCCAGTGAGGCTAACAATTAGAGGGTCTAGGTCATTCATGTGGTGCATCTAAGGGTTCTCGCAGGGCTGTAGTACTTGTTGGGAGTATCAATGTATCCGATCAGGTCGACGTCGACCTCTTCGCCGCGCGTCATAACAGTGTCTCCAAGGCGCGGATGATCGGAGTCTTGGCCCGGGGGAGCTGCAAGGCGATCTGAATCAGGTTGTTGGGCTTCCCTCCACGACGCAATCACTCCCTGAGTGAGTCTCGTGCGATCTCGTAGCCGAGCTGGCCGCGGAGACGGAACGCGTCGGCGATGCAACGTTCGGGGGAGTAGAGCCCGATCGATAGGTCTGCGCCTCTGACCGGCACTTCGTCGCGTCCGAGGTCGAAGGTCTCGGTGTCAAACTGGTGCCAGGTGATCGCCTGCTCGGTAATGGCCGGCGCGGAGTGGAAAGTGCACCTCCTTGAACAAGGAGAGAGCGCATGAACACATCGCGACACCAGCCAGGCGTCAATGCTCGTCCGGGCCGTACAAGTCGATCGATGGTCTATCCAGCCTACAAACAGAGCGGTCCCAAATCCCCTATGAGTCTCGAAGTGTTGCGCGTATGCAGGAAGTGCGGTGTGCTCTGAGGTTCGTAAGTCTCGGGTTTTCAAGCGACGTTGAGAATGATGTCTTTGTTCGCTCTCCACTCGATGATGCCCTCATCCATCGCTTTCGCATCGATGCCTCGTTCACGCAACCACACGGCGGCTTTGCTCAGCCCAGACATATTCTTCTCTTTCATGGAAAAGGGTAACGCTCTCGTGGTGGGAAGCAGTGAGCTTTCGCCTCAGCGCTGTTCGTTCCGTGCCCAGAAGAGAACGGAGATTAGGAGGGTAACGAGGGTGCCGCCGCCAATGGACAGCACCTGGTAGCTCGTGGCGTGCAAGACGGCCCCGGATGCCACCCCGCCGGCGGCGCCGGCGAGCGCGATGAGCACATCGATGGTGCCCTGTGTCTTAGGTCGGTTCTGCGGCACTGTTGCATCGACCACGAGCGCTGTGCCTGCGATTAGGCCAAAGTTCCATCCGAGGCCGAGCAGTACGAGCGCAAGGATTAGCAGTCCGAGAGAATCGGCAGGAGCAAGTGCTGCCAAGAGCCCGGCGAGCAACAGTGTGACTCCGGACGCGATCACCATTGGGGTGCGACCAAGTTTGTCGACGAGGGTGCCGGTGAATAGTGAGGGTAGCCACATCGCTCCGATATGGAGTCCGATCACGAGACCAATCGCGTCCATTCCGTAGTTGTGGGCTCTCATGTGTACCGGAGTCATCGACATGATCGCGATCATGACGATCTGCGTGAGCACCATTACCGTCGCGCCGACGTATGCGCTCACCCCGACTTTCGGTAGTGTCGTGGCCTGATCACTCTGGGCGACTTGGGTTGTTTCGTGTTGGGCTATGTCTCGTGCAAGCAGGTAGGGGTCGGGGCGGAGGAATGCGAACAGGAAGAGACCAGCCACGGTATAGGCAACCGCTGCCAGGATGAACGGACCCGCCAGAGTTGGCACGCCTATCGCGTCAGCGAAAACGCCCATTGGCTCGATGAGGTTGGGGCCTGCGACGGCACCGATCGTGGTGGCGACCATCGCCATGCTCGCTCCGAACCCGCGCCTGCTGGGCAGTGCCAGGTCTGTGCCAGCATAGCGGGCTTGCAGGTTCGTCGCAGTGCCTGAGCCGTAGACGAACAAAGCAACGAACAACAGTGGAGCGTTGTCTGCGATTGCGGCGATCACGACGCCGAGAGCGCCGATCCCACCGGTGATGAACCCGCAGGCCAAGCCCATGCGGCGACCGAATCGCTGTGTGGAGCGGCCCACAAGGTAGGCGGCGAGGGCCGAGCCAAGCGTGAATAGGCCAGTCGGCAAGCCGGAGAGAGCATCGGAGCCGAGCATGTCTTGCGCAAGCAGCGCTCCTACAGCGATCCCGGCAGCCAGGCCAGCACCCCCAAGGATCTGGCTCAGGATCACAACTGTGAGCGTGCGTTTGTGCACGCGGGCACGTTCGTGTTCACTAATCGGTGCGTGGAGTTTAGAACCGGTATTCATTCGGTATCTTTCGTGGTGAGTGACGAGCGTGGGTGCAAAGTCCAGTTGGTGCCGACGCAAGTCGGAATGTCTCTGCAAGCTGAATTAGCGATTCGAGGTCAGTGACGTTTCGTCCCGGGGCGGTGTGGTGCTTGACGGCTCAGAACACCAGTGTCTTGTCAGAAGCGAAAGTGAGGTCGGCGAGTTCGTTTATCGTTGAGCGGCATACGCCGGAGGTTAGCATGTCTTCACTCATACCCCGCGCATCGCCTCGACCGTGCAGCGGGGCGTGGGCATGAGCTGGGATCCGCGATCTAGGTCCTGGGAAATCCCACTGTGAGGGGCGCGGGTTTGGATTCGGTGGCCAGCAAAGCTGGCGTGACGGTCAACGAAGCACGGTCGGTAGTTGGTGTGCACATGATGAAAGACCGACCTGCAAAGGACACCCGCGGGTGGAAGAAGAGTGGTTAGGGGCGCCAGAAAGACGGCGGTTTGATCGTGCTCTTCCGTGCTAGCCTGTCACCCGTAGTTAATGATTCAAACAGGTGGGAGTTCCTGCTGGACCGAGGCGGTAGTGCAAAGGGGGCGCCAGAGTTGAAGACACTTTTAGCTGTGGAGGCGATGACCCTCGGCGTCAACAGGATGGCGGAGCACGCGCAGAAACGTGGTTACAAACTCAGGCTTCTTGCCTCGGACCCTTCGATTTATTCTGATACAGAAGGTGCTGACGTACTCACATTCCCCACAAACGATCACGAACAATTGCGCGCATACATTAGAGCCGAGCGAAATAACATAGGTGCCGTTTTTAGCTCTACTGACACATGGGGTGTGATTGCGGCTGAGTTACGTGAAGAGTTTGATTTTCCACGTCGATTTTCAAGCTCTCGTCTCAAGAATTTCCGTGACAAGGAGTGGGTGCAACGGGAACTCTCCGCGTATTCCGCCACGCCTGTCAGTGATTTTCCTAAAATAGTCAAGCCACGTAATGGAACTGGATCACTCGGCATTGACCTTGTTCACACCGAGCACGAACTGGAAGAACTTCGCGCTTCTGCGGGAGACCAGGACGCTTTCGTAACCGAACCCTACTATCGTGGACCGCTGTATTCGGCCGAGTTCTGGTCAAACGGCAACTCCACTGTTTTCTTCGGCATCACAAACCGAATTTTGACGGCCCCACCAGTCTTTCTCGAAAACGTCAAAACCTTTCCCCACGAGTATGGGACACCGTGGGAAGCTGAGGTCGAACAATGGGGGAAGAGCCTCCTTGCGAAGCTACAGTACGACGTTGGGTTCGCACACGTAGAGTTCATTGAGACTGCCACCGGGTTTGCGCTGGTCGAACTTAACGCGCGGATGCCCGGCGCTTTGATCACACCTGCAATTGACACATGCACCAACTTTGACCCGTACGCTCTGGCTGTCGCTGATGCCCTCAACATGGAACCTCACCTCCCTGAGATCCGTGAAGTTTGTGCAGGCCATAGTCATGTGAGCATCTATTCCACTCAAACTGGCCAACTTCGCGGTATAGAGAGGCTTGATAATCTGCGGTTTTATCCGGGGCAGCCCGGGTGGATTCCGTCAAAGTCGATAGGTGACCACATCACGGACACCACGTCGTACAAGGCGCGCATCGGAAACGTGTACGCCACAGCAGCAACTCCTGCCCTGGCGCAAGACAGAGCTCTTGCGGCCTCGCAAGCGCTAACGGTGGATGTCCAATGATGCCTGACCCTTCCAAAAATGGTTCAATAGAATCAGTTGATGCAGCGACATCATCCACCTGGGTGTTTCTCGTTGCAATTGTGATCAGCGGGATCACGACATTCATGTTCTACCCGCTGATCACTCTTGAACTCATCGATCGTGGTGTTGGTGCTGGCGCTACTGGATTGATTCTTGGCCTTCTCTCAGGCACCGGGCAAATTCTCTCTGGACTGATAGGGGCAGTCAACGCCAGATTAGGATCGAGAACACTGGCAATAGGTGGTTTGGCTCTTCGCAGCGTGGGCCTCCTCGTTTTTGCGTTTGACAGCAACGTACTGACGTACGCGGTTGGCGCCGTTGTTGCAAGCCTTGGGAGTTCTTCGACAGCTCTCGCATTGAAAACTGAACTCATGAGGGCTTCGTCTGACCGCCGAACGATCACAATGCGATCTATCGCCGTTAACCTTGGCGCGCTCGTAGGGCCGTCGATCGGCGGCGTCGTTTTTGTGGTTGCCTCGTTCTCCGTCATTGTTTTGTCGGTTGTTACTTCATATGTGTTGCTTGGTTTGGGTTTACTGTTTGTGAAGTTCAAACCACCGGAAGAAAGCGGCCAAGACACGAAAACTCGCATGCGAAGCGACAGGCGTCGGCTTGACCGACTGTTTTTCGTTTTGATTGGATGCACACTGGCGTACTGGGGGATTTATTCTCAGTGGCCACTCGTCGTGCCACTCTATGCGGAAAGTGGCTTTGGCACGCCACTTGGATCTCCATGGGTGTATACCGGAAACGCGATTCTCATCCTTGTTCTGCAATACCCACTGTTAGTGAAACTCCTCAAACCCGTTCGATCTTCTTATGTTTTGGCCATCGGGTTTCTGTTGTTCGTCGGAAGCTTTCTGGTTCTACCAATTCCAGCGGGGCCAGCGACAGTGATCCTCTTTGCAACACTCTTTAGTCTGGCTGAACTTCTTGTGAGTCCCACACTGGACGAAGTCACAGCTCAGCTCCGTAGAGAAGGAACTGGTTTGACACGTGCCTACGGAGCCACAGCCACCGCAGCAGGCGTGTCATCACTCATAGGTGCGAGCGCAGGCGGTGCTTTGATCGAACACTTCGATTCTCCTGCGTCAGTGATGTATTTGGCGGTCCCTTTAGCTGTATTGGGCTTTACCGGAGCAGTTGTTCTTTCACGTCGAAAGGCTGGATCATGAATTTCTATACTCTCACTCCGCGCCAGGAAGTGATTGATGCTGCCCACAATGCTGGTGCGGAGATTGTTCCTGTCGCGAACGCTCAGTTTTTGTCATCGCTCGAAAACTTCGACGGCGAAACAGTCGAGGTACATGACCCTCTCGACGCCCTCAGCGTGGTTAGGGCGCTCGAACCTTTCATTAGTGCAAAAGGTGAGCAGGGTGATGCACTGTGTGTTGGCCTAGGTGACGACACGTCTCAAGTAGCCGCACTTATAAACAGTGCATTGGGGCTTGCAGAAGGAAAGTTTGCTTCGTTTACAAGTCTTGAAATTATGCGCGATAAGCATCGGCTACGCGAAGCTCTTCCCGAGCGGTCACCTATAAACGGGCTGCATTCGATGCTCGACCTGACAACAGGCACAGACTCCAGACTTCAGGATTTTTTCCGACAGACACAGCACGGCCTCGTCCTTAAACCCAACTCGGGTTCTGGTAGTCGAGATGTCCGTAGCGTCGTTTCAGAAGTAGAACTCCAAGACCTGGCGGTTGAGCCCGGTCAATACCTAGTCGAACAACGGTTTGTCGGGCCGGAGTTTTCAGTCGAAACTATTTCGTGGGCAGGCCAACATAGCCCGCTGGTCGTGACCGAGAAAGTAACTGGCGGAATAACTGGTCTCGTTGAGACTGGACATCATCAGCCAGCTCGTATTTCTGAAGAGTCGCGTGATCGCTTGTTCGATGCTACACGAACCGTCCTCGATTCTGCCAACTATCAGTTCGGGCTCTCACACATCGAATTCATACTGGAAGATGGTCAGCCCCGTTTGATCGAAGCACATGGACGCGTTGGGGGAGATCATATTGCTGACCTCATGGAGTGGAGCGTCGGAGCAACAGCATTCAACATACTGTTCAGCGCTTACCAGCACCAGCGATTGCCAAACGATGCGCCGCGTGGCGAACAGTCAGCCGTATTCTTCCCGGACCTGAGTGAGTGCCCACATACCGACGAACAGTGGTTAGCCTGCGTTCGCCAACATGAGGATGTAAAAGATGCAGGGATCATGAAAGCCGCAGGTGACCGTGGTCCCATCACGTGCTCAGCGGACAGACATGCATACGTCATCCTTTCCGGCCAAAACATTTCTCGAACCGTACAGACCCTTCAAAGTCAGAAGGTACTGCCATAAACATGGAGCGCTGTCGCTAGAGATGCGAACCTGGCGTACCCTTAAAGAATGGCGACTTCCCCCCACAACGCCAACGCAACTGGCGAACCTCAGCATGACCGGTTGAGTGCCGAATACCTCGACGCACTCGACCGCTTTCACAACGAACTGACGGTACACAAGAACGCATCGGAACACACCGTGCGCAACTACATCGCCGACGCCACCAACCTCATGCAATTCCTCACCCACGACGGCAACGGTGACCCCATCCCTTTGGCCGACGTTGAAATCGGCAACCTCCGCCAGTGGCTCCTACACCTATCTGCTCAAGGTGCCTCGTCCGGAACCCTCGCCCGTCGCATCGCCGGTATCCGGTCGTTCTTCACCTTCACCACCCGGGCCGGCATCACCGCCACCAACCCGGCCAGCAGACTATCCACGCCCAAAAAAGCCACCCGCCTGCCCACCGTTTTACAGCAGTCCCACACAGAAGACGTGCTCACACAACCTTTTGAGCCACCCGCCGACGACGCGAACCTCAACAAGACCCAACGCGCTACACGTACACGCGACATCGCACTCGTCGAACTGCTGTACGCCACCGGCATGCGCGTATCCGAACTCGTCAATCTCGACACCACCGACGTCGACTGGACCGCCGGACTCATCACGGTTCTAGGAAAAGGAAACAAACAACGCCGAATCCCATTCGGTGGCCCCTCGCAACGAGCCCTCACCGAATGGTTAGAAGTCAGAAACCACCTGGCCAGTGAAGGTCAAGAAGCCCTGTTTGTAGGCGTCCGAGGTGGCAGAATCAACCAGCGCCAAGTACGCGATGTGGTCCACAAGGCGACGGCCAAACGAGCCAACTCACCGGAAATCTCGCCCCACGGTCTACGCCACTCGGCTGCCACCCACATGGTTGAAAACGGGGCCGACATCCGCCAAGTGCAAGAGTTCCTGGGCCACGCCACCCTGAGCTCAACCCAGATATACACGCACGTGAGCCTGGGCAAACTTAAAGATTCCTACACGCAGGCCCACCCACGCGCCTAAATTCACTTACTGTGCCAAGTACGCGTCCAAAGACTCAGCAAATGGGGTGTCACCGTCGAGGATGTCCAGGTCCTTCCCGTACGTGCGCTCATCGGTCACGATGTGCAGAATGAAGTTCGCTACATCGGCACGCGCCGTAGTCGAACCCTTACGCACCTCACCCTGGGAAACCGAAAGCTTCCCGGTCTCGGGCTCATCTGTCAGAAGCCCAGGCTTGACAATCGTGAAGTCCAAGTCAGATGCCCGAAGCGAGTCATCAGCAATACGTTTTGCATCCCAGTACGCGGCAAAGACCGGGTCAGTGCCTTCCGCAGTTGGGTGCTCGGCCCCAACGAACGACACCTGTACGAACCGGCTCACGCCCGCTTCCTTGGCTGCCTGCTGGGAAGTGATCGCGGCTTTCAAGTCCGAGGTGTATTTCCGGAACACACCCGAACCTCCGCCCGCACCAGCGAGGAACACAACGGCGTCGTGACCTTTAACGACCTGGGCCAGTTCTGAAACCGCCGCTGTCTCCACATCGAGAACTACTGGGTGAGCGCCCATAGCGTTGAGCTCATCGACATGATCAGGGTTTCTCACCACGCTGGTGATACTGACGTCACCTTTGCGTTCAGTGACCAGACGAGCAATTTTTCCGTGTCCACCAATGATTGCAATACGTGTGCTCATACTCGCGAAACACACACTTCGCGCGAACTATTCCATGTAGTCCATGGTCACTTTCTGTACCGAATCAGGGTATTCCTCACTCAGCCCGCCCGTTTAGCCCATGAATTCCCAGTGCCACGGCTCGGGCAATGACCCGCCTTGGCGTGCCCAGCCCGGGTGATCCCACCCGTACTTGGGGCCGTTCGCACGCAACCACCGGTGCTCCGCTGTTCCAAAGCGGTTGATGCCACCGCCGAGGTCCACGGCAAGGCCCCACCCGTGGTTCGACCTGCCCGGGGTGGCAGCCATCCTGCCTTTGCGCTTCTTCAAAATCACCTGCTGCTCATACGTGCGATAGGAGTCAGTGACCGAAATCGGCCGGCCAAATTTGGCCTTGAACGCTGCCGATAACTCATCGAAGGCCCGTGCTGCGTCACATCTGAGCATGTGCCCAGGCGCAGACTTCACAGCGCACATCGCGACTGAGGGGATTCGCCCGTTTTGGTGCCCACCCCACGGGCCTGCTCCTTTACCTTTGCCTTTATAACTCGGCTGTTGGTCGACCGCCACGGGCTTAGGCGCTTGTGCCTCTGGCAACAGGATCGATGCGCCTGAGGCGAAGAAATTCACCGGGTTGAGGTAATCCTTTGCCCGGTCCTTACGCCACACACCCACATGTACACACCCCTGCGGGCAGTGAGACGGTGAGGACACCTTAGCCATGTGCATCCCCGGAGTAATGTCGTCGCCCTTCTTCAAATCGCTGTCCACCGACTCATAACTCACCACATAGTTACCCACCTCGACACTCATCACGCGCTTCCCCGCGATCACTCCCACGAACCGCACCACGCCAAAACCTGGGGCACGCACGGGCTCACCGGGCAGCGCCAGGACATCGACACCTCGGTGCCCGGACTGCCAATTCTTGTCTGGCTTATCGAAACCACGGATCACTTCAAACCCAGGCACCGGAGTCATCCACGTGCCGGACGGTTCATCTGAGCGCTCACCGGGTGACGCATGCACCACGGAATCTGGAACATATGTGGCACTCATCAGCGTCAGTGCTAATACGAGCCACGAAACTACAGTCAAAATTCGAGAAATCATGTACTCATCGCACTATGTGATCAGCGCTGACAAAAGACCCGAACCCAACGCTGTGGAAACCGCGAAATCTTCCACAGTGCCTCTGCCACGAGAACGAAAAACAATCCACACGAGCTGTGCCTCAAGTAACTATTTGGCTACTCGCGCGTGACCTGCATAAAATAGGGCCAGCAGGAGTGTCAGAACTCTTGACTACGCGTATCCGACACACGAGCGGTGCCTCAGGTGCGTTTTATCCACACATAATCCTCCAGCAGGACACGTGGGTGAAGCGTGGGCTCCCGCCACGGATACCAGGAACAAACCGAAATCCGCACAGGGTCAACCCAGTTGGAACCTGTGCCCGAACGCGCGTAAGCGCCATGAAAGGAGGGCGTCGGCATGGCCGTCGTCACCACTCGCCAGTTGCTCGACTCCGGTGTTCACTTTGGTCACCAGACTCGTCGCTGGAACCCCAAGATGAAGCGTTTCATTTTCACGGAACGTAACGGCATCTACATCATTGACCTGCAGCAGACGCTGGGCTACATCGACACCGCATTTGAGTTCATCAAAGAAACCGTTGCGCACGGCGGATCGATCATGTTTGTCGGAACCAAGAAGCAGGCCCAGGAAGCTATTGCCGAACAGGCACAGCGCGTTGGTCAGCCATACGTGAACCAGCGCTGGTTGGGCGGTATGCTCACCAACTTCCAGACCATCTCCGGTCGTCTGCGCCGTCTGAAGGAACTCGAAGAAATCGACTTCGACGACGTAGCTGGTTCAGGTCACACCAAGAAGGAACTGCTCATCCTGTCGCGCGAAAAGGAAAAGCTTGAGCGCACCCTGGGCGGTATCCGCGACATGCAGCGCACCCCTTCAGCAGTGTGGATCGTTGACACCAAGAAGGAACACCTGGCTGTTGACGAAGCTAAGAAGCTGGGTATCCCAATCGTGGGTATCCTCGACACCAACTGCGACCCTGACGAAGTTGACTACCCAATCCCAGGTAACGACGACTCGATCCGCTCCGTAGCCCTTCTGACCCGCGTCGTTGCAGACGCAGTTGCCGAAGGTCTGCTCAAGCGCCACTCGTCTGACGAAGGTGAAAAGAACGTTTCCGCTGTTGACGTTGAACCAATGCCAGAGTGGGAGCGCGAACTCCTCGAAGGTAAGGGCGAAGACAACGCTAAGGCTGACGAAGCCAGGGCAGAAGAAACCAAGGAAGCCAAGGACGAAACCAAGGCTGCTGACGCTCAGGAAGAACCCAAGGCTGAAGCAGCTCAGGCAGAATCCAAGGAAGAAGCCGCCGCTGACGCCGACAACAAGTCGACTGAAGCCTGACACGTTAGTGCTGTAACCCTAAGCACATAAATCCTCTCGACTTTAGGAGATCACATGGCAAACTACACCGCCGCTGACATCAAGGCTCTGCGCGAAAAGACCGGTGCAGGCATGATGGACGTGAAGAAGGCTCTTGACGAAGCTCAGGGCGACCAGGCTAAGGCTATTGAAATCCTGCGCGTTAAAGGCCTCAAGGGTGCCACCAAGCGCGAAGGACGTTCCACCTCGGACGGTCTTGTTGCTATCAAGACCGACGGTGGCGTCGGAACCATGATCGAATTCAACTCCGAAACCGACTTCGTTGCTAAGTCCGACAAGTTCATCAGCCTGGCTGATGAAATTCTGGAACTGGCAGTTGCGAACAACGCTTCGGACGCTGAAGAGTTCAAGAACGTGGAAATCGACGGCAAGCCTGTCTCCCAGATCATCACCGAAGGTGGTGCCTCCCTGGGTGAAAAGGTTGACCTCAAGAAGGTTGTACGCCTCGAAGGTGCCAAGCTCGCTTCCTACCTGCACCGCACCAACAAGGACCTGCCTCCGCAGGTTGGTGTGTTGCTGGCTTACGAAGGTGACAACGACCAGGCTGCACACGACGTAGCTGTGCACATTGCTGCTCTTGCACCTAAGTACTTCAGCCGCGAAGACGTCCCAGCTGACCTGGTTGAAAAGGAGCGCGAAATCGCTCTGGAAACCGCAAAGAACGAAGGCAAGCCAGAAGCTGCTCTGCCAAAAATCGTTGAAGGTCGCGTGAACGGATTCTTCAAGGAAAACGTTCTGCTGGACCAGGGCTTTGCCAAGGAGCCAAAGAAGTCGGTTCAGTCCGTTCTGGACGAAGCTGGCATCAAGGCAACCGGTTTCGCTCGCGTGCGTGTTGGATCCTAATCTAAGCGCTAGCTAACGCAACGTGCCACCACATTTTTGTGGTGGCACGTTCTGTTTTGCCGGGTGCCCTGTAGGGACGTGCCACGTTGGGATGAAGCCCCCAAGTTCACGTGGTCTTTACCCAAGCGGGACCTGATCTTTACCGCGCCGCGAGCCCAAAGTCACACCCAGCGCATAGCCTGTAAGGAACACCCGCAATCGAAAGGACCAACGATGACCCTCATGCTCGGTGACGTAGCCCCTGATTTCACCACCGAAACCTCGGCCGGTGAGATCTCCTTCCACGACTGGGCTGGTGATAGCTGGGTGGTGTTCTTCTCACACCCCGCAGACTTCACCCCCGTATGCACCACCGAACTGGGTCGCGTTGCGCAACTGAGCGAGGAATGGGCAATGCGTGGCGTTAAGCCAATCGCCCTGTCCGTGGACTCCAATGAAGAACACACCAGCTGGATCCCGGACATCAACTCCTACAACAACACCACCGTGGAGTACCCCATCATCGCGGACCCAGACAAGACGGTCGCTGAACTTTACGGCATGATCCACCCCAACGAGGGGGACACGTCGTCCGTGCGTTCGGTGTTCGTCATTGACCCGGCCAAGCAGATCCGCCTGACCATGACCTACCCCAAGTCAACCGGGCGTAACTTTGACGAAATCCTGCGCGTGATCGACGCCCTCCAAACCGCTGAGCGCGCTGAAGTCGCAACCCCAGTGGACTGGAAAGACGGCGACAAGATCATCGTCCCAACAGGCATCACAACTGACGAAGCCCGCGAACGTTTTGACGACGTCGAAGAGGCCTTCCCTTATCTGCGCACGGCTCGGATCCGCGAAAACTAGAACGACCTCGGCGGCGCTTACACAAAGACCGCTGGCGAACGTTAGTATTAGAGGTGGCCCGCAAGTTCTGACGTGAGGATCCCATGGAATCGCCTGTTCATTTTTCTAGCCACGCAATGCATCCGGTTCGTACTGATCGCAGGCGAGTGCTTCTGAAACTGTCAGGTGAAGTTTTCGGTGGGGGATCCGTCGGGGTGAACCCAGATATTGTTGCGTCAATCGCTAAGCAGATTGTGCCCACCGTGCCCGAGGTGGAAATCAGTATCGTCGTAGGTGGCGGCAACTTCTTCCGCGGGGCGGAACTGCAGCAACGCGGAATGGACCGTACTCGTGCGGACTACATGGGTATGTTGGGCACCGTGATGAACTGCCTTGCTCTGCAGGACTTCTTGGAACAGCAAGGATTGGATACGCGCGTCCAGACCGCGATTCCTATGAGCCAGGTGGCTGAGTCGTACATTCCACGTCGCGCCATGCGACACATGGAAAAAGACCGCGTGGTGATTTTCGGTGCGGGTGCTGGACTGCCGTTCTTCTCAACCGACACCGTGGCGGCACAGCGTGCACTCGAAATCCACGCCGACGAAGTTCTTATCGCCAAGAACGGCGTGGACGGCGTGTACACCGCGGACCCAAAGAAGGACCCGTCGGCAACCAAACTCGACCACATCACGTTCCAGGACGCACTGACCCGAGGTCTCAAAGTTGTTGACGCGACCGCGTTCAGCTTGTGCATGGACAACGCCCTTCCCATGCGTGTGTTTGGCATGGAAGGCGACGGGAATTTGCGCCGCGCGATTATGGGTGAAGACATCGGCACGGTCGTCAGCGCTTAAAGCAGGTCAGCGCTTAACGCTAGTCGCCCAGATTCGCCCAGGTAGGATTAGACATAACGTCCCAAGGAGAAGACAGTGATCAACGGAATTCTTAAAGAAGCCAGCGCCAAAATGGACGGTGCTATCGAAGCCACTCAGGCCGCTTTCGGCAACGTGCGTACCGGTCGTGCGAACCCCGGCCTGTTTGCCAACATTCCCGTGGAGTACTACGGAACTCCCACACCTATGCAGCAGCTGGCCTCGTTCCAGGTGCCTGAAGCGCGCACCATTCTCATCACCCCATATGACCGAGGTGCTCTGACAGACATCGAGAACGCCCTGCGTAACTCCGACATCGGTGCCAACCCCGCTAACGACGGAAACGTTATCCGCGTGACTCTCCCGGAACTCACCGAAGAGCGCCGTAAGGAGTACGTCAAGATCGTTAAGGGTGACGCTGAAGAAGGCCGCATCTCAGTACGCAACGTGCGCCGTAAGGCCAAAGAGCAGCTGGAACGCATCCAGAAGGACGGCGAAGCCGGAGAAGACGAAGTCAAGCACGCTCTTGGTGAACTCGACGAAATCACCAAGAAGAAGGTTGACGAAATCGACTCGCTTCTGGCCGCTAAAGAAAAAGAGTTGCTTGAAGTCTGATTTGTCGTCCTACGACGAGCGCCAGTCGAACGCTTCGACTGGCGCATCTTCGACTTCTCAGAATCGCATCACTGGGACTGAACCCAACCCGCAGGCACCCCAACCGCCTAAACAGGATTACGGGCGCGCCGGACGCAACCTGCCTGCGGCTATCGCGGTTGGCCTGGTGCTGGGTGGCGCTGTTCTTGCCAGCCTGGTATTCATCCCTGAGCTGTTTTTGATTGTGGCGCTGGTCGGTGTCATGGCAGCGACGTGGGAACTGTCGAATGCGCTGAGCCGGTCCGGATCTAAAGTGGCGCGCGTGCCCACCATGATTTCGGCGGGAACCATGATTCTTGCTGCCTACTTCCTAGGGCGTGAAGCACTCTGGGTGGCGTTCAGTTTAGGGTGCGGGTTCATCCTCATCTACAACCAGATTCGCCGTCACCGGCTCAATCCGGTGAAAGATGTGTGCTTGAGCATCTTCGCCCTCACGTATGTGGGGCTCATGGGTTCTTTTATCGCCTACATGCTGTCCTTCCCCATGGGCAACATGTTGGTGATCACCTTCCTTGCCATGGTGGTTGCTAGTGACACGGGCGGTTACACCTTTGGTGTTCTGTGGGGCAAACACCCCATTGCGCCAAGTATTTCGCCTAAGAAGTCATGGGAAGGGTTCGCTGGTTCGGCACTGTTCTCCACTGTTGTGGGCATCTGCATGGTGGTATTGGCGTTCGGTGCTCCGTGGTGGGCAGGCCTTGTTTTGGGAGTAGTTATCCCCGCTTTTGCCACCCTGGGTGACTTCTCCGAATCCATGATCAAACGTGACCTTGGCCTGAAAGACATGGGCACCCTGCTACCGGGGCATGGGGGAGTCATGGACCGGCTGGACTCGATCCTTCCAACTGCACCCGTGGCCCTCGCACTGTTCCACTTCCTGCCGGGCCTCCTTCTCTAAGGAACCGTGCACCACGTGAAGTGTTTGTCTGAGCCGATTCGTGCGATACTGGGAGGGCCATGGCCCAGAATTTAACACCTCGTCAGGTACGCCCAGTTGTCGAACATGAGGACGGAACGACCTCGAAAACCCCCATGCGGGACGGTCGTCCGCTCCTAAACTTCCGTTCGCCTCGGGTAAAACAACCCCCTCAGCACTTAGCAGACCTGTCGCTCGAGGAACTGACGCAAGCTGTAAAAGACAAAGGGCTTCCCGGGTTCCGTGCCAAGCAGCTGGCCACCCATTACTACGTACACAACACCACCGATCCAGCTGACATGACAGATTTGCCAGCTGATCAGCGTGAGGAACTCGCCGCAGAGTTCTTCCCACCATTGCTCACCGAAGTCAGGCGCCTACGCACAGAAGACGGCGACACGATTAAGTTCCTGTGGCGACTTTTCGACGGCGCCATGGTTGAATCCGTGCTCATGCGCTACCGCAACCGCATCACCTTGTGCGTGTCCTCCCAGTGTGGGTGCGGAATGAACTGCCCATTCTGTGCAACCGGCCAGCAGGGCCTCACCCGCAACATGTCAACGGCTGAAATCGTCGACCAAGTCATCCAAGCCAACCGCGTAATCGCAGCCGGTGAACTGGCCCCCACCGCCGGGGCAACCACTAACTACCTTGGCGAAGAAGCCGCGGAAGTTGGCTCCGAAGCCGATGCCTCCGAAAACTCAGCCACCTCGGAAGCCACCCCCAACCCCGAAAACTCCACAACCACCTCGGCCGGGGTACACGACCGCGTGACCAACGTGGTGTTCATGGGAATGGGCGAACCGCTAGCCAACTACAAGCGCGTCATGAACGCGGTACGCCGCTTCACCACCCCTGCGCCAGCCGGCCTGGGCATGTCGCCGCGCCGCATCACCGTGTCAACCGTGGGTTTGGTGCCGGGAATCAAGAAACTCGCCGCGGAAAACATCCCGGTCACCTTCGCTCTGAGCCTGCACGCACCGGATGACGACCTGCGCGACGAAATGATCCCGGTCAACACGCGGTGGAACGCAGACGAAGCGATCGACGCCGCATATGACTACTACAAAACCACCGGCCGGCGCGTGTCGATCGAATACGCGCTCATTAAGGACATGAACGACCACGCGTGGCGCGCCGAGCTACTGGCTAAGAAGCTCAACGCCCGAGGTCGTGGCTGGGTTCACGTGAACCCCATTCCGCTGAATCCCACGCCGGGTTCCGTGTGGACGGCTTCCGAGCCCGAGGTCGCCGCTGAGTTCGTGCGCAGGCTCGTCAAGGCGGGGGTTCCGACTACAATTCGAGACACACGCGGTAAAGACATCGACGGCGCGTGTGGTCAGCTGGCTGCTGAGGATGAGGACTAAGGAGACGCTTTGGAACAGAACTTCCCCAAGATGTCGGGGTGGAAGAACGGTTATGACCCTGCTCAGGTCGACAGCTTCTTCAAGCGCGCCCGCGAAAGCTTTGAGCGCGAAACCCCTCAGCCTGGTGACTTGGATGCGCGCGCGGTGCGCACGGTCGGTTTTGACTTGAAGCGTGGCGGCTACCACGTGGGGGTTGTCGACGCTGCTCTTGACCGTTTGGAAGACGCGTTCGCTAAGCGTAGCCGTGAACAGTTGATTACCACATCTGGTGAGCAGGCCTGGGTTGATGAGCTCACCCGTGCGGCTGGCTCCCTGCGGGGGCGTTTGAGCCGTGAGCCGGGAGAGCGTTTTAACTTGGCGGAGCGTGGCGCCATTGGCTACGACATTGAAGAAGTCGACAAAATGTGCGACAAGATCAACGCCTACTTCACCGATGGCTTGGCGATGAGCGTTGACGAGGTTCGTCGCGTCCTGTTTAAGATCCGCAAGGGTAAGAAGGCTTACAACGAAGACCAGGTTGATGCGTTTATTGACCGTGTTGTTGAAGTGATGGCTTCGGTTGACTGATATCCACTGGTTTGCCCGGCCCGGGGTTCGCGGGGAGGGCCATCCGGGGCTCA
Source organism: Brevibacterium sp. UMB1308A (assembly GCF_030230605.1). Taxonomy (GTDB): domain Bacteria; phylum Actinomycetota; class Actinomycetes; order Actinomycetales; family Brevibacteriaceae; genus Brevibacterium. The sequence continues at coordinate 27,685 of NZ_JASPDO010000011.1, read as the reverse complement.
TGAACCCGGTGTATGAGCTGTTGGATTTTCCCGTTGCGATGGGGCGCGCTGATGACGTGTTTGTGCGCGACCGCAACTGTTTTGGGGAGCTGGTGGAGCTCACCTTCGCCGAGGTGTTAGACCGCTGTGCTAAGTTCGCCGGCGTTTTGCGCCTCATGGATGTGGGTGAAGGGACGTGCGTTTCCGTTGCCTCTGACGTGTCCCCGCTGACTGCTCACTTGGTGAGGTTGGGCGCGTGGCGTGTGGGCGCGTGTGTGGCGCCCGCAGACCCAGATGCCTCGGTTCGGGTTGTGGCGGGGGAGACTCCAGCTCAGAGTCCCAGCGAACGAGGTGCTCACCAGGCGTTTTCTAAGCCTGTGAAGGCGTTGCCCAGTCATTTTGAGGGCGCTGTTGCCCTGTTTGAAGGTAACGAGTTTGTTCTAGACACGGTTGTGCGTGACGCGCGCGTTGAACCGGCTGCTGTGGTGGAGCTTCGCCCCGATGCGGTGGTTCAGTGCCCCGGCCAAGACGTGCCCCAGGCTCAACGCCTGACCGCCTTGGAAGCAATCGCGACTTACGCTTAGGCGACGAGCCACCCTAAAACGTGAAGCCAAAACGCGAAAGTGGCCAGGAACAGCTCAACCGTTCCCAGCCACTTCAATCTATGTGATCTATGCGTGTCCCTTTACGCGAACGCGTTGATGCCGGTGAGCGACCGTCCCAACGTGAGCTGGTGAACCTCGTGGGTTCCTTCGTACGTGAGAACGGTTTCCAGGTTGATGGCGTGGCGCAGTGGCGAGTATTCGCTGGTGATACCCGATCCACCGAACAGCGCACGCAGGTCACGGCAGATGTTCATCGCGGTGTCAGCGGTGACCATCTTGCCCAGGCTGATCTGCTCAGGACGAACACCCGTGGTGTCCTTGAGCTTGCCCAGGTGGGCTGCCAGCAGGGTGATCTGCGAGTACTGGCCAAATGCCTTTGCCAGCTTCTGCTGCGTGATCTGGAATGCCGCGAGTGGCTTGTCGAACTGGATGCGTGAACCGGTGTACATGAGCGCCTGCTCAAGCGCGTCGCGCGCAGCACCCGTAGCACCAAACACAATCCCAAAACGAGCCTCAGACAAGCACGTGAGCGGCCCACGCAGACCCTTTGCCTTAGGCATCATGGCGTCAGCTGGGAGGCGCACGTTGTCCAGCACGATTTCACCCGTGATGGAAGCGCGCAGCGACAGCTTGCGCTGAACCTTGGGGCACTCAACACCAGGTGTGTCGGTCGGAACTACGAAACCGCGGATCACGGGGCGACCCTTGTCGTCTTCTTCGTCGGTCTTGGCCCACACAACGGCGACATCGGCAACAGGGGAGTTGGTGATCCACATCTTTGCACCGTTGAGCACCCAGTCGTCACCGTCGCGCTTTGCCACGGTGCGCATGTTGGACGGGTCAGATCCCACATCGGGTTCGGTCAGACCAAAGCACCCAATGGCTTCACCCTGTGCCATGCGTGGCAGCCATTCGTTCTTCTGTTCTTCTGAACCCCAGTGGTGGATCGCGAACATCGCAAGCGACCCCTGCACGGACACCAGTGAACGCAGCCCGGAGTCCACAGCTTCGAGTTCACGGCACGCCAGACCGTACTGGGTCGCGCTGGACCCTGCACATCCGTAGCCTTCCAAGTGCATTCCCAGAACGCCCAGCTGTCCCAGTTCCTTGGCGAGTTCACGAGCAGGGATAGTGCCTTCTAAGTACCAGTCGCCGATCTTGTCGCGCAGGTTGTCATCGGCCCACTTGCGAACCACACCGGCCCATTCGAGGTCTTCTTTGCTAAAAACCGAGTCGATTTGCAGGATTTCGTCCGGCGTTTGCGTCTTTGCCACGTTTGTCTCCTTGTTTCCGATGATGTGTTTGTGCGAATGCGTATCTGAAACGTCTATCTGCACTGTACATTGCGTGTTCCGTGTCACTAAAACCGACCCGAGGTGCCAAGGCTGGCTCAGCGTCTTCTGCAGTTACCGTGTCAAGATTGTCAGGTGGCTGTTCGACAAATCGCGATTCTAGGTTCTACTGGTTCGATCGGAACGCAGGCGTTAGAGCTGATTTCTGCTCACCCTGACCGTTTTCGTGTGTCCGCGCTGTCTGCGGGCGCCAACGTTGAGTTGTTGGCCCGTCAGGCTGTTGAGTTCGGGGTGCCTGTCATTGGGTGTGCTGCCCACGCCGAGGCGGTAGTTGCCTCCGCTGTAGACGCAGCTGCCAGCGAAGCAGGTAAACCGAACCCGGTGCGTGAGATTGTGTGTGGCCCCGAGGCGGCCGCAAGGATCGCAGCCATGCCCACCGACACGGTGCTCAACGCCATCACGGGAGCGGCCGGACTGACCGCCACCCATGCCAGTTTGCAGGCCGGAACAGACACGGCCTTAGCGAACAAAGAGTCCCTCATCATCGGGGGCACCATGATCACTGACCTGGCAACCTCAACGGGCGCTCGCCTTCTGCCCGTCGACTCGGAACACTCTGCCCTGTGGCAAGCCTTGCGCGCGGGCACTCACGGGGAGGTCGACAGGTTAGTCTTAACCGCCTCGGGCGGTCCTTTCCGAGGCATGACCCGCGAACAGTTAGAGCGTGTGACTCCGCAACAGGCTCTTAAACACCCCACGTGGGACATGGGGCGGGTGATCACTACCAACTCCGCGAGCCTGGTGAACAAGGGGCTCGAAGTGATTGAAGCGCACCTGCTGTTTGACGTGCCATACGACCGGATCGACGTCGTGGTTCACCCGCAGAGCAACATTCATTCCATGGTGCAGTTTGTGGACGGCTCCACGCTGGCGCAAGTGTCGCCACCGGACATGAAACTTCCGATCGCGTACGCCTTGGGATATGAAGAGCACATTCCAGCAGCCACGGCGCCAAACGACTGGACACAACCCGTGACGTGGACCTTTGAGCCGGTGGACCACAATGCGTTCCCAGCCTTGGGGTTGGCGGCCCGGGCAGGGCGAGCCGGTGGAGTGCACCCCGCGTGGTACAACGCCAGCAATGAAGTTTTCGTGGACGCGTTCCACGACGGGCACATCACCTTCACCGCAATCAGTAACGGCCTGGCCGCAGCCTTGGACAAGGCAGACCAGCTGAACGTAGAAAACAACGTCACCGGTGGCCTTACACTTGAACAAGTTTTGGAAGCTGACGCACACGCCCGCACCTGGGCACACGAATGGGTGAACGCATGACAGTCCTGCTGTACATTCTGGGAGTCATCCTGTTCTTGGCCGCAATTGGCCTGTCGATCGGACTCCACGAAATCGGCCACTTGGTGCCTGCCAAGAAGTTCGGCGTCAAGGTCACCAATTACATGATTGGCTTTGGCCCAACCCTGGTGTCCTTTAAACGCGGCGAAACTCGCTACGGAATCAAACTCTTGCCCTTGGGCGGGTTTATCGCGATGCCGGGAATGTACCCGCCCAAAGAAGCCACGCACACGCGCGCACAAGACGTGCCAAACGAAAAAACCGTTCAAGGGATCGTGCGTGAGGCAGCCAAGAAACGTCACGCAAACCAGGAGCTGGCTCATTCGCAGGCCCAGGACCACACCGACCCCCAACAACCCGTGGTGACCGACACGCGGGAGGACGGGACACCTCGGAAGGGGCGCCTGTTTGAAAACACCCTGGCCGACGCCCGCGAATTTTCCAACCGCGGCATCGAACCAGGTGAAGAACACCGCACGTTCTACGCGTTGAACCTGCCCAAACGCCTGGTGGTGATGTTCGGTGGGCCGTTCATGAACCTGCTGTTGGGAATCGCAATCCTGGCGCTCGTGCTTTTAGGAATCGGGGTGCCTGGCCCTTCCACCACCGTTGCGACCGTGGTCGAATGTGCCGTCCCCGCCTCAGAAGCTCAAGCCCGCCAAGCGGCAGGAAACGACGACTGCACACCTAAAGACCAGCTCACCCCAGCGTGGGAAACCGGCATCAAACCCGGCGACAAAATCCTCGAAATCGGGGGAACCCCGGTTGAGTCCTGGGATCACATGACCGAACAGATCCGCGCAGCCGCTGGAACCACGGTGCCCATTAAACTGGAGCGCGACGGCCAGGTGATCACCAAGGACGTGCCGATTATCACCTCGGAACGCCCCAAAACTGACGAAAACGGCGCCCCCATCGTCAACTCCGACGGCATCCCTGAAACCGAACAAGCCGGGTTCCTGGGAGTCTCACCCACACAAGAGCTCAACCCCATCCCGGTAAGCGAATTCCCCGCCACGGTATGGTCCTCGATCACTCAGACCTTCAGCGCGCTGTTCCACTTGCCGCAGCGCCTGGTCGAAATCGGTCAGATCGCCATCAGCGGGGGAGACCGGCCTGCTGACGGACCAATCGGTGTTGTGGGAATCGGGCGCGTCGCCGGCGAAATCGTGTCCACGGATCTGTTCGATGTCGTGGACAAAGTTCAACTGGGCTTAAGCCTCGTAGCCTCCTTGAACTTCTTCCTGTTCGCCTTCAACCTGGTGCCATTGCTGCCCCTGGACGGCGGTCACATTGCGGTCGCGCTGTACGAAGGCGCTCGCCGGCGAATCAACCTGGCCCGAGGTCGTGGCATCGTTGGTCCGTTCGACACCGCCCGTTTGCTACCGCTCACCTATGGGGTCGTGGGAGTCATGCTGGTCATGACATTCCTGTTGCTCTATGTGGACCTGTTCAATCCGATTACCTTGCGTGATCTGTTTGGCGGATAGGCCCAGCACACATCGCACTCACGAAGACATAGAATGAACTCATACCGCGTGGAAGGGAAAGAATGCCTGCCGTAAATCTTGGAATGCCATCGACTCCCACTGTTTTGGCGCCTCGGCGCAAAACCCGCCAAATCAAAGTTGGAAGTGTGGGTGTGGGATCAGACTATCCCGTGAGTGTGCAGTCCATGACAACCACCAAAACCACGGACATCAACGGCACGCTCCAACAGATCGCTGAACTCACCGCCGCCGGGTGTGACATTGTGCGCGTGGCCTGCCCAAGTGCCGACGACGCTGAAGCTCTCCCGGCGATCGCCCAGAAGTCCCAAATCCCAGTCATCGCTGACATCCACTTCCAGCCCAAGTACGTGTACGCCGCGATCGAAGCCGGGTGTGCCGCTGTACGTGTGAACCCCGGAAACATTCGCAAGTTTGACGACCAGGTCAAAGAAATTGCCCAGGCTGCCAAAGACCACGGCACCTCGATCCGCATTGGTGTCAACGCCGGGTCACTGGACAAGCGCATCATGCAGAAGTTCGGAAAAGCTACTCCAGAGGCCCTGGTCGAATCGGCCGTATGGGAAGCCTCACTGTTCGAAGAGCACGACTTCCACGACTTCAAAATCTCCGTGAAACACCACGACCCCGTCATCATGGTGGAGGCCTACCGCCAGCTTGCCGAACGCGGAGACTGGCCGCTCCACCTCGGCGTGACCGAAGCCGGCCCAGCCTTCCAAGGGACCATCAAATCTGCGACCGCGTTTGGCGCGCTGTTGGCAGAAGGGATCGGTGACACGATTCGCGTGTCGCTGTCTGCCCCGCCGGTTGAAGAAGTCAAGGTGGGAACCCAGATCCTGCAGTCGCTCAACCTCAAACAGCGCAAGCTGGAAATCGTGTCGTGCCCGTCATGTGGGCGTGCGCAGGTTGACGTGTACGAACTAGCCGACAAAGTCACTGAAGGTCTCAAAGGCCTGGATGTGCCGCTGCGTGTGGCCGTCATGGGGTGCGTTGTCAACGGACCCGGTGAAGCTCGCGAAGCCGACCTGGGTGTCGCATCTGGAAACGGCAAGGGCCAGATCTTCGTCAAGGGTGAAGTCATCAAGACTGTGCCGGAATCCAAGATCGTGGAAACCCTGATCGAAGAAGCCCTGCGTATCGCTGAAGAGAACGGCGACCCGTCCGGTGAAGCAGAGGTTGTCGTCGGTTGATCCGACTAGCGCCCCTGCTTCACCATCACACACCGTGGGTGCAGGGCGTATGCGCGGGCGACCCAGCAGGCACCATCACCATTCAACGACTGGTTGACGGTGCTGGAACCGCCCAAATTGACGCACCTTCCGGAGTCATGTGGGGTGCCCCCAGCGAACAGGGGAGTGCGCTGACACCAGAGTCAGCGTTTTGGATTGGGTATTCCGTCACTCCGCTCACTCCGTCACTTAACGGAACCGCTGATGTAGCTGCGGTCCTAAACCGCCGAGGTCGTTACACGTGTTCCGTAGTAGGGCACCGGGCCCCGGTATTGGATGTGTACCGCAGGCTGACATGGGGGCCGCCACGGGGTATCCGACCGCATCAACCGCTACTTGTGGCTTGTGAGCGGCCGGCAGTTGACGAAATCCCGGTGCGAGTCGCAATGGCTGAAGACTATGAACAGGTGTACGCGGCATCTGTGGCAATGTTCACTGAAGAAGTGGGATTCTCACCTGAACGCCCGAACCCTTCCGGGTACCGGGCGCGCGTGCGATCACTCTTGTCCGGTGGCCACACGCTGGTGCTCACCGACGCTGACACAGTGATCTTCAAAGCCGACCTAGGCATCATCTCCAGTCGAGCCGTTCAAGTACAAGGCGTGTGGGTCCACCCCTCCTACCGCGGCCAAGGTATCGCCAGCCGAGCCATGGTTTCCGTGACACGACACGCCCTTGCGTACGCACCCACGGTGAGTCTGTACGTCAACTCGTTTAACACCTCGGCACTGGGCGCGTATGCGCGCGCGGGCTACCGCCAAATAGGCGAATTCGCCACAGTCATGTACTGACACCGGGCCACCCTGAGGCGGTTCAATGCGTGGGACGAGACCGCTCACGCTGTCACATAAGGTGGGCCAATGCACATGGAAATCTCAGAATGATCTAGCATTGAGGTGTTTGAATTCGGCCTTTGGCCGGTACCTGTCGGTCGAGGCGCGCATGCCTCCCTGAACATACGGACGTTAAATATGATGATGGCAACTTCGAATAAGAAGAAGAAAAAGAAGAAGGGAAAGAAGGGGAAGAAGGGCGCATCCTTTGATCCCAAGTCCCTGATCAAGCCCGCAATCTGGGCAGGCGTAGCAATTGTCGCGATTGTCATCGTGGTACTGATCGCCAACTGGTTGCGGAGCCTCGACTCTGTTGCAGCTTTCATTGAGAAGTACCCAGGTGAGTACGAACTTCCAGAAGGCGCGCCAGTAGGGTTCCCCGCATGGTTGAACTGGCAGCATTTCCTCAACATGTTCTTCATGCTGCTGATCGTGCGTTCGGGTTGGCTCATTCGCACCACGCCTAAACCAGACTCGTTCTGGACACGCGACAACACCAAGTTCATCAAGACTAAGGGTGAACCCAAGAAGATGTCGATGAACCACCTCATCCACTTCTCGTTCGACACGCTGTGGGTGCTCAACGGTGTCATCTTCTTTATCCTGCTGTTCGTAACAGGCCAGTGGATGCGTATCGTACCTACCAGCTGGGAAGTGTTCCCCAACGCGCTGTCGGCTGCCCTGCAGTACGCCTCCATGAACTGGCCAATGGAGAACGGTTGGATCAACTACAACGGTCTTCAGCAGCTGGCTTACTTCACCACCGTGTTCATTGCTACCCCGCTGGCCATGATCACCGGTCTGCGCATGTCGGAAGTCTGGCCAATCAAGGGCAAGTTCAACGACGTGTACCGTGTTGAACACGCAGCGAAGATCCACTTCCCAGTCATGATCTACTTCGTTGCATTCACCGCTGTTCACGTGTTCCTGGTGTTCGCAACTGCGATTGCAGCAGGCAAGGGGCCGTTCGCAAACCTGAGCCACATGTTCGCTGCCGCACCAGACAAACCAATTCTGGGTCTGATCTTGTTCCTGGTTGCACTCGTCGTCATGGCTGCCGCTTGGGTAGTGATCCGCCCAATCTTCATGGCCCCAGTAGCCGGCAAGTTCGGAAACGTAACGACCCGATAAGGGCTTCGTGTCTAGCCGCTAAGAGCGAGGAGCCGGGAGCCTGGCTTAGAAGGAGGACCGTCCGCGTAACTTATCCAGTGCGCGGCGGTCCTTTTTCGTGGGCCGGCCCGTGCCCTTGTCGCGCCGCGGGACGGGGGCACGGAGAAGCGGGCTGGGTTCGGGGGAGTTGTCCACGTAACATGCGCGCGCAACCGAGGCGGGACCTCGGGTAGCTAAAAACCCTTGCACCACCAGAATCCGGTCAATTCCGTGGCGGCGGATGTGGACTTCGTCGCCAATTTTGACCTTGTACGACGCTTTGACTTTTTCACCGTTAACCCGCACGTGACCACCCTTGATAACGGAAGCTGACAAGGTGCGGGTCTTGAAAATGCGCACTGCCCACAGCCACGAGTCGATGCGCTGCGAACCGTGAGAGTCAAACGTGGGCTCAATCATGCATTCGAGCATAGAACACCAGGTGGTAATCTGTGCCCAGGCCCGGTTTTGGCCAATCAATGAGTTGAATCAGGAGTTAGATCTATGCCCTTGCGGATGTCCACGCTTTTTGTGCGCACTCTCAAAGAAGAGCCCGCAGACGCAGACGTCAAGAGCCACAAGCTGTTACACCGTGCGTCCTACATTCGCCGTTCAGCTCCAGGAATCTACACGTGGTTGCCGTTGGGCTTGCGGGTGTTGGACAAGGTCGAGGCTATTGTTCGCGATGAAATGAACAAAGCTGGCTCGCAGGAAGTCCACTTCCCTGCGCTCTTGCCCGCTGAGCCTTATGATAAGTCTGGCCGCTGGGAAGCTTTTGGTGAAGGTATTTTCCGCCTTCAAGACCGCAAAAAGGCCGACTACCTTCTAGCGCCCACCCACGAAGAAGTGTTCACGCTTCTGGTCAAGGACCTGTATTCGTCATACAAAGACTTGCCCGCCAGCCTGTACCAGATCCAGACCAAGTACCGTGATGAAGCCCGGCCACGTGCGGGTCTGTTGCGTGGGCGCGAATTCATCATGAAAGACGCGTACTCTTTCGACATTGACGAGGCGGGGCTGGACGCTGCGTACGAAAAAATGCGCAAGGCCTACATCAACGTGCACAACCGGTTGCAGCTGCCGTTCGTCATGGTGGAAGCCACCCCCGGCGCTATGGGTGGTTCCGGAACCCACGAATTCCTGTACCCATCCGAGGTGGGTGAAGACACCTACGTACGTACCGACGGCGGATACGCCGCAAACGTCGAGGCTGTCACCACGGTTGTGCCTGAGGAACTGGACTACTCCGACGCCCCAGCGGCCCAAGTGGTACACAGCCCTGGAACCACCACGATCGCTACTCTGGTGGACTTTGCTAACACGCACCACCCGCGTGAAGACCGTCCGTGGACCGCGGCCGACACGCTGAAGAACGTCGTGTGCACAGTGGTTCACCCTGACGGTGAACGCGAAGTGGTTGTTATCGGTTTGCCCGGTGACCGTGACGTTGATCTGGGACGTGCCGCTGGAACCGGCATGCTGGGATCCGGCGAAGTCGATCTGGAACCGGCAACGGATGAGGACCTGGAAAAGCACCCTGAGCTGGTGAAAGGTTTCATTGGGCCAGGAAACAGCCTGGATCAGGCGGTTCTGGGTCTGGAAGGCTCCACCAAGATTCGCTATCTGCTGGACCCGCGCGTGGTCAAGGGCACCCGCTGGGTCACAGGTGCAAACGAAATCGATAAGCACGTGTTTGGTTTGGTTGCGGGCCGTGACTTTGTGGGTGATGAGTTCATTGAGGCCGCCGAGGTCGTCGCTGGTGACCCTGCCCCCGACGGCTCGGGTGAGCTTCAGCTGGCGCGCGGTGTCGAAGTTGGTCAGATCTTCAAGCTTGGAACCCGTTACGCAGAAGCCTTGGGGCTTTCTGTTTTGGATGAAAACGGAAAAGCTCGCGTGGTGACGATGGGTTCATACGGAATTGGCGTGTCGCGTGTTCTGGCCTGCATTGCTGAAGAACACGCCGACGACAAGGGCCTGGTGTGGCCAGCAAATGTGGCACCTGCCGATGTTCACATTGTTGCGACCGGAAAAGACGCACAGGTCTTTGACGTGGCTGAAGAGCTCACGGCAGAAGTTGAGAAGGCCGGATACACGGTCCTGCTGGATGATCGTCCAAAGGTGAGCCCCGGTGTGAAGTTCGGTGACGCTGAACTTTTGGGTATGCCCACGGTCGTTGTGGTGGGCCGAGGCCTCAAAGACGGCGTGGTTGAACTGCGTGACCGTGCTACTGGCGAAACCACGAACCTGCCCGTTGACACTGCCGGTCAGAAGATCATTGACGCTATCGCGCAGAAGCTGGATGCGATTAACAACATCGAATTGCTTGAACAGTAAGAATGCTGACCGCGATCCTCAGCCAGCCTGAAGCTCTTGCTGTCGCACATGTTGATCTAGACATCACCACGATTCTTCTCCTGGTGTTGGCAAGCGCTTTGGCTGGCTGGATCGACGCTGTTGTAGGTGGCGGTGGCCTGATCCAGTTGCCTGCGCTTTTGCTGGTGCCAGGCATGACGCCGATCCAGGCTGTCGCCACCAACAAGATTGGTTCGATCTGTGGCACGACAGTGTCTGCCACCACGTACTTAGCCAAAGTGAAGGTCGACAAATCGGTCACCGTGCCGGGCGCGATTTTCGCGTTGATCGGTGCCGTAATGGGCGCTCTGGTTGCTTCACAGATCCCTGAAAAAGCGTTTACCCCCATCATTCTTGTCGTGCTCATTGGGGTGGGTGTTTTTACGCTGGCCAAACCGTCTTTGGGTACTGAGGCGCGTTTACGGTTTAGTGAGCGTCCGCGTATGCATCACGGGGTGTCGTGGCTCATTGGCCTGCTGGTGGGCATGTACGACGGCGCACTGGGGCCCGGGACGGGTTCGTTCTTGGTCATTGGTCTTGTCGCGGTTGTGGGCTTTAGTTTCTTGCAGGCTTCAGCGAGCGCAAAGGTGATGAACTGGGCCACCAACTTTGGGTCGCTGCTGTTCTTCGTGCCTGCTGGCTTCGTTGTGTGGAAAGCTGGGCTCGCAGTGGCTGTGGGGAACGTGATCGGCGGGTTCTTTGGTGCCAAACTCGCGATTTCTAAAGGTTCCAAGTTTGTGCGCGTGGTGTTCGTGGTTGTGGTCAGCGCCCTGGTGCTCAAACTGGGTTTCGACATGATCCGCGAAAACCTGTAGGTGCCTTCACCCCAGTTTCTTCAGGGAGTGCGCATTGACGCCATAAGACCCCATTCCGGCTAGCGCGCGGGCAACCCACAAACTGCGGTCGGCATCTCCGTAGGCTTTCTGGGTACCACCTCGGGCGGATTTGAGGTACCAAAACATGTTGGCAACTTCGCGGGCGATCGACGCTCCCAACCCAAACTGTGGGTCAATCCCGGCGTGCTGGCACAGCGAGACCGCAAAGTCATACAGCCACTTGGCTTGTTGCGCGGGATCAGGTGTGGGGATTTCGTAGAGCCGGTTCCACAGCATGGGCGCCACCATATACGCTGCGGGCCCCAGAAGCGGTTGCGGGTCAATTGCCTTCCACGTGGAGATCCCGTTGGCGTCGGGGTGGCCGGCCAGAATGTTGTAGTAGTGCAGGTCGGCGTGCAGCAAGTACGACTCTTGTGACTGCGCCAGCCGCGTGGTCCACATGTGCGCCTGGTCAATGACTTGGCGGTCTTCGGGGCGGAAGCTGCGGTAGTCGGCAAGTGCCTGTACGTTGCTGTTGAACTTGTTGAGCCACCCTTGTGCAATGTCTTGCACGCGAACAAATCCACGCCCCCCGTGCACGGTGAGGACTCGAACCAGTTGCCCCCAAATGGGTGGCACCTGGTCAAGCGGGACCGTGGAGAGGTTTTCAGCGGTGATCAACCGTTCTTGCAAAGTTGCGCGGAAAGACGAGTCTTCTTGGATGATCCGCACCGCACCGCGTCCGTTCCATGCACGCAGAGCTTCTAGTACTTGCGCGTGGACATGCGGGTTCGCGGAGTTAGGGGAGGCGAAGCGCACAATCGCCTGGTAGTTCTCTTTTGTCAGGACCGGGACAACCAGGCTTTCGGCTCCTGCCCAGGGTGAACCGGGTACGGGGTCTGGAGTGAGTGACCACCTGTCGCACAGTTCGTTGAACATGAAGGGGAGTGCTGCAGCCCATGCGTCGGCGCGTTCGGGGCCAATGAGTTCGCCCACCGCACCTAGTAGTGACTCCGGAACCTTCACAGCTTCTCCTAAAACCTCAACAGCTCAAACTTACCCGCCTTTTGGGTTGCGCGGGCGGATTCGTACAGGTGGCGCAGGGCAAACGCGTGTACTTCCTTTTCAGTCTGCGGGTCTTGGGGGTGTGCAAAAGTGAAAACGCTTGGGAGAGTCGCGGTGAGGAGGCTTTCGGCTTCTATTGCGAGTTTTTTGGTGTCGCGCGGGTCGCTGGGGAGTTGCCACGCGGGTTTGTTAGCGGGCAGGTTTTCGACTCCGACCGAGGTGGCAAAGGACCTGGCTTCTTCTGCCGCGTGGGCCAAGAGGTCGTGACGGTCTCTCACAAACATGCCGTATGGCGATTTTTCGTCTTCAAACACGGCTAAGCGTTGGTACGCGTACGAACTCTTGTGGCAGGCGGAAATGAATTCCGCCAAGCCGTCGGTTTTCTTCCCTTCTTCGTCTTCTGATTCGTCCTTGTGTTCGTCAGCCTTGTCCTCTTCGGAGTTTTGTTCCGGTGCTGGTGTGGGGTTGACAACCGGGGAAAAGGAGTCGACGAGCTTGCGTTCCTCGGCTTTGAAGTCGCGCAGAAGGACCAGGGCTGCGCCTACTGCTACGTCGGCAAGGGTCGCCGAGGTGGCCCCTGCGAGGCTGGTGAAGTCGCCTGTGATTGCGGAATGGATTTCGGTAAGCGCGTCTTTGAAATTGCGTTGGGGTTCAGGGGAAGGGGACTCGGTTGCAAGTTCGCTGGGTGGGGCCCACACCGGGCCCACCGCTTTGCTCAACCGGTCGCGAACCGACGTCTCTTCTCCCGTCGCTTGCGTGTTCTCAAGGATCCGTGCCACACGGTTGCGCACCGTGTCGGTTGGGGTGAGAGTGGGAAGCTCGGGGTCGGAATCAACCCGGATTCCGCACCCACTTGTCAGCGCAACTGCGGCTGTGAGGGCCAAAAAACTCCTGCGACCCAGCGTCCCTTTTCCTTGCATAATGGCAATCTTAGCGAAGGGACAGGCCCAGTGAAATGAACTCAAAAGGTCGCTTGACGTGCCTTGTGCCAGTAGAGTCTCGTGTAACGGTTCTGGAAGGAGTCCACATGAAGAATGAAGCTCAACAGGTCACCGATCTGATCCGCACTCCACTGTCAGAAGAGGGACTCATTGTCGAAGACGTGAAAGCTCACGCCGCGGGACAGTACCGCAAGGTCACTGTCGTGATCGATTTGGACACCGACACCTCGGACCCGGTCTCTTTGGACACGATCGCCCAGGCCACAAAGATCGTGTCAGAACTCATTGACGACGTGGAATTGTTTAACGACAAGCCCTATGACTTGGAGGTCACATCGCCGGGAGCAACCCGAGAACTTACTGAGAAACGTCACTTCCTGCGGAACCGAGGCCGCAATCTGGATGTGCGTACCAATGGCCCCGCTTATACCGGTGAACTCGTCGATGTGACGGATAAAGGCATCACGTTGATGGACGCGAAAAAAGTAGATTATGTGATCCCGTTTTCAGACATTACGAAAGCAAAGGTCGTTTTAAAATTCCGCTAGCCTCGTGAATCCATTAGGGTTACACCTACACGTTCATTCGTGAACAGCTGACATTTCAATAGAGCCGGATAAGCGGCAAAACGGAAGGCCAGATACGTGGACATCGACCTGAGCGCGCTAAGAATGATCGAGCGTGAGCGCGAAATTCCAATGAAAGTGCTCGTGGATCTGATCGAACAGGCTCTTCTCATTGCGTATCAGCGCACAGAAGGGTACTACCCTGACGCCCGCGCTGAACTCGACACGAAAACCGGCAAGGCTACCATTTGGGCAGTCGAATTCGATGACGACGACAACCCGATTGGCGAATTCGACGACACTCCCGAAGGCTTTGGGCGCATTGCCGCTCAGACTGCCCGCAACGTGATCCACCAGCGTTTGCGTGACGTTGAAGACGAATCGGTTTTGGGTTCGTTTAAGAACCACGAAGGTGAGATCGTCTCTGGCGTGATCCAACAGGGCAAGTACGAAGACATGGTTCAAGTGAACCTCGGTGATGTGGAAGCTGTGCTACCGCCGCACGAACAGGTGCCAGGGGAAACCTATGAACACGGTCGTCGTATCCGCGTGTACATCACCGATGTGCACAAAGGCCAAAAGGGCCCATCCGTCACCGTTTCACGTTCACACCCAAACCTGGTGCGCAAACTGTTCGCACACGAAGTCCCAGAAATCGCTGACGGTCAAGTGGAACTCGTGTCACTTGCCAGGGAAGCGGGACACCGCACCAAGATCGCAGTAGCGGCCAAGGTGCCGGGCCTGAACGCAAAGGGTGCTTGCATTGGTGAGTACGGTTCCCGTGTGCGCGCTGTCATGGGTGAACTTGGTGAAGAAAAAATCGACATTGTCGATTACAACGAAAACCCGGCCAAATTCGTGGCCAACGCTCTCTCGCCTGCCAAAGCGTCCAAAGTAGAAGTGCTCGATGAGTCTGCGAAGATGGCGCGCGCTTTTGTTCCGAACGACCAGCTTTCGTTGGCGATTGGGAAAGAAGGCCAGAACGCGCGTTTGGCAGCGAAACTGACCGGGTGGAAAATCGACATTGTAGGTACTGATTAGAGCCATTTGGCGAATGTGTAGAATGGATAGGTGTCTTGTGAACCTATCCGCATGTGTGTGGGGTGCAGAAAAGTAGAACCCACAAGCAAACTCTCACGGTTTGTCTCTGTTCAGGGTTCGTTGACTGCAGACACCCAACGCACACTCCCTGGCAGGGGAATGTGGATTCACCCTACACAAGCGTGTTGGAAAACAGCGCGAAAAAAGAACGCGTTCGCACGGGCGCTTCGGGTGCGTAACCTAGAAGTTCCCGATCTACCGATTACGGAAAGTAGTTAGCGAAATGGAAACCACGTAGTGAGTGCTCAGAAATGACACCCAGACTTATTGGTTGTGAGCAGTGAAATGAGATCTGTTCACTTACGATGAGGTTCCTTCCTGTCCGGAAGGAACCCGGACAGGAGAAATGTGGCTAAGCCCCGTGTCCATGAGCTCGCGAAAGAGCTCGGCACTACCAGCAAAGATGTGCTGGCAAAACTTGAATCACTGGGCGAGTTTGTTCGCTCAGCATCTTCAACAGTTGAAGCGCCTGTTGTTAGGCGTGTGAAAGAACTGTACGCGTCAAGCAACGCAGACTCTGCTGGTGACAAGCCAGCAAGTGGCTCGAAGGCTGGCGCTAAGAAAACAGCAACGAAGACGGCAGCAGCCAAATCTTCCGCGGCAAAGCCCGGAGCGGCCAAGTCGACTACCGCTAAAACTTCTGCCACTAAGACTGCGGCAGCCAAGCCAGCGGCACCTAAGCCCGGAGCCCCCAAGGCAGGAGCAAAGGAGACCGCACCTAAGGAAGCGCCTGCCAAGAAACCTGCAGCTCCTAAACCAGCACCTGCTGCTGGCAAGCCAGCTACAGAAAAACCAGACGCTCAGAAGCCAGCTGCTTCGACCTCGGCGCCCAAACCAGGCGGAGCCACTCCTAAGCCTGCACCCAAGCCAGGTGTTCCAAAGCCAGGCGCGGCCGCCTCGGGAGCTAAGCCAGGACCCAAGCCGGGTCGCCCAGGAGCACGCCCGGGCAACAACCCGTTTGCGTCTTCGCAGGGCATGCCTAAACCAGGCGCCAAGCCAGGTCCTAAGCCGGGTCGCCCAGGAGCACGCCCAGGCAACAACCCGTTCGCTTCCTCGCAGGGTATGCCTAAACCAGGCGCCAAACCAGGACCACGCGGTGGTGACGACCGCGCACCACGCCCGGGACGCGGGCCACGCCCAGGCGGCGGCCCCAAGCCAGGCGCACGTCCAGGCGCACCACGCCCCAACCCTGCGATGCTCAAGAACTCCGCTCTGGCTAAACCAGCACCGTCACGTGGTGGCGGCCACGGTGGCCCAGGAGGACCCGGTGGTCCAGGTGGACCCGGCGGACCGGGAGGACCAGGTGGCGGTCGCCCAGGTGGCGGCGGTCGTCCGGGTGGACGCGGAGGTCGTGGCGGCCGAGGTGGCACCCAGGGTGCATTCGGTCGCGGAACCGGACGCTCGAAGGGACGCAAGTCCAAGAGGGCGAAGCGCCAGGAGCTCGAAGAAATGCAGGCTCCCGTCGTCGGCGGTGTCAAGGTGCCCCGCGGCGACGGCGAAACACCCCTGCGTTTGCGTCGTGGCTCCTCGCTGGCTGACTTCGCAGAAAAGATCAACACTGATCCAACCAACCTGGTGACTGTGCTTTTCCATCTGGGCGAGATGGCAACCATCACCCAGTCGTTGGACGAAGACACATTCAAGATTTTGGGTGAAGAACTGGGCTACAAGATCCAGATTGTGTCCCCAGAAGACGAAGACCGTGAGCTTCTTGAAGCCTTTGACATCGACCTTGATGCAGAAGCAGAAGAAGATGAAGAAGACATGGTTCCACGTCCGCCTGTCGTCACCGTTATGGGTCACGTTGACCACGGTAAGACCAAGCTTTTGGACGCGATCCGTTCGTCGAACGTGGTGTCTGGGGAAGCCGGTGGTATTACCCAGCACATCGGTGCATACCAGGTGAGCGTGGACCACGAAGGCGACAAGCGCCCCATCACGTTCCTTGACACCCCAGGTCACGAAGCGTTTACCGCGATGCGTGCCCGTGGTGCCAAGTCCACCGACGTTGCGATCCTGGTGGTCGCAGCTGACGACGGTGTGATGCCACAGACGATTGAAGCGCTCAACCACGCTCAGGCGGCAGATGTCCCGATCGTGGTGGCAGTGAACAAGATCGATAAAGACACGGCGAACCCGTCGAAGGTCATGCAGCAGCTCACGGAATACAACCTGGTTGCTGAAGACTACGGTGGTGACACCATGTTCGTGCCGATTTCGGCGCTTCAGCGTAAGGGTATTGACGACCTTCTCGAAGCTGTTCTGCTTACCACGGACGCTGCTCTTGACCTCAAGGCCAACCCTGATAAGCCTGCACGCGGTATCGCGATCGAAGCCAAACTGGATAAGGGTCGTGGTGCAGTGGCAACGGTTCTGGTCGAATCGGGAACCTTGCGCCAAGGTGATGCGATCGTGTGTGGAACCAGCTTTGGTCGTGTGCGTGCCATGTTTGATGAAAACGGTCAGCAACTGGAAGAAGCAGGACCTTCGCGCCCTGTCCAGGTGCTGGGTCTGTCGAGTGTTCCGCGGGCTGGTGACAGCTTCCTGGTCACCGATGACGACCGTACAGCTCGTCAGATCGCTGAAAAGCGTGACGCTATTGAACGTAACGCTGCACAGGCTCGTAGCCGCAAGCGCATTAGCCTTGAAGACTTCACCAAGGCCCTTGAAGAAGGCAAGGTTGACATGCTCAACCTCATTCTTAAGGGTGACGTCTCCGGTGCGGTCGAAGCTCTGGAAGACTCGTTGCTCAAGATTGATGTTGGCGATGAAGTGGACCTGCGCATCATCCACCGTGGGGTGGGTGCAATTACCGAAAACGATATCAACCTGGCGACCGTGGACAACGCGATCGTTATTGGTTTCAACGTGCGTCCGGAAGCCAAGGCTCGCGACCTCGCGGATGCCGAAGGCGTGGACGTGCGCTACTACTCGGTGATTTACGATGCGATCGACGACATCGAATCTTCGCTCAAGGGCATGCTCAAGCCAGAGTACGAAGAAGTCCACACCGGATCCGCCGAAATCCGCGAAGTGTTCCGTTCTTCCAAGTTCGGAAACATTGCAGGTTGTATGGTCAAGGACGGTGTCATCAAGCGCAACGCTGGTGCTCGCGTCACACGCGACGGGGTCGTTGTGGGCGACAAGCTCACGGTCGAATCCTTGCGCCGTTTCAAGGACGACGCAACAGAGGTTCGCGAAGGCTTCGAATGTGGTATCGGTCTTGGAAGCTTCAACGACATTCGTGAAGGTGACATGATCGAAACCTTCGAAATGCGCGAAAAGCCACGTGACTAACTGGAAGGACACTACTCATGGCTGATTCCACACGTGCCCGCAAAATAGCGGATCGCATTAAAGTGATCGTTGCGCAGACGCTGGAGAAGCGTGTCAAGGACCCGCGCCTGGGCTTCATCACGGTGACCGATGTTCGTGTCACGGGTGATCTGCAGAACGCGACCGTGTTCTACACGGTGTTCGGGGATGACGACCAGTTAGCTGCGACGAAGGCTGCTCTGGACTCCGCTAAGGGACTCATTCGTTCCGAGGTGGGGAAAGGGCTACAGATTCGTCTCACGCCTAGCTTGGAGTTTGTTGCAGACTCGGTGCCTGCAGCTGCCGCTGAGCTTGACACGCTCATCGCGAAAGCGCAGGAATCCGATGCCCGTGTGGCGGAACTCGCAAAGAACGCTAAACCCGCTGGTGAGGCTGATCCGTACCGGAAGCCTCGCGAAAGCGAAGAGGGTGTCTAAGCGACATTCTTGACCCAGAGGCCCCTTGTCGTTTGACAAGGGGCCTCTGGCCGTTAAACTTTTCATTGGTAACGAAATGATCACGAGCGTATTAAGGGACTGTATCGATGGGTAAACACTCAGCACCTCAGAAGTCGAAGACCTCAGTCAGCGACTTTATGTGGGCGGTAGTTGGTGCCAAGCCTCGTGGTCGCCGCACGGATGACAAGGCGACAACCGCAACTGGCGTTATGCGAAGCGTGCGCCGTCGTCCCATGCTCGCTGCCGTTGTCGTTCCCGTGGCTGCAGGTGCAGCACTGGTGACAACTGCCACCATGGTTGCCGGTGGTAATGACTCTCAGGACTCCCAGGTCGTAGCCGAATCGCACGCTCCTGAGAATAAAGAACAAGACTTCACCGCATCGGAAGGCATTTCGGTTGACGGTAAGGACCAGGACATGTCAGCTTTTGCTTCTGGCCTGTCCAAGGTTGAAGCAAAGTCGGCTCCAGAAGAGACGAAGTCTGCATCGTCAGGATCGTCTAGTTCGTCGGGATCGGCCGCAAGTGCAGGCGGTGGCGACTCTGTTGACCCTGGAAGCTCTGACAAGCCAGTGAGCGGAGCTCCATGTGGCGTCTCCGCATCCATTGAAAGCGGACTCACTCCAAATGCAATTTCGGCGTACCGCGCAGTGTGCGCGAACTTCCCTCAGGTCAAGTCCTACGGTGGACGCCGTAACGACCCGGGTTCGGACCACAACAACGGTCAGGCTGTCGACGCGATGATCCGTGGCCAGGTTGGTGACGAGATCACTGCGTTCCTCATCAAGAACCGCAAAGAACTCAACATTAAGTACGTGATTTGGGAGCAGAAGATTTACGCTCCATACACCGGTTGGAAGGGTCGCCCCATGGAGAACCGTGGTGGCGATACTGCTAACCACTTTGACCACGTTCACATTTCGGTGAACTGATTCGTGGGCGCTCCCGGCCCCACGGGCATCCTTGTCGTCGACAAGCCCGGTGGCATGTCGAGCCACGCCGTTGTTTCGCGGGTTCGTAAATGGTTTGGCACGTCTAAAGTTGGGCACGCGGGAACGCTCGACCCCATGGCCACAGGTGTTTTGGTCCTGGGGCTAGGTAAAGGAACCAAGCTCCTCACGTATTTAGTGGGCGCTGATAAGACATATTCGGCCACCATCCGTTTGGGGGCCTCGACTCCCACCGATGACGCTGACTCTGCACCTGACAGATTTGCTCCCGCAGATGCTGTTCGTGGCCTGGATCAGGCGTCGATTGTGCGTGAGGTTGAGCGCTTAACGGGACAGATTGAGCAAGTGCCCAGCGCTGTTTCCGCGATCAAGGTGGATGGTAAGCGGGCATATGATTTGGTGCGTGCTGGAGAAGACGTGCAGCTCAAAGCGCGCCAGGTGACGGTCTCGCGTTTTGATGTTTCTGCGCCTGAGCTGGTGGCGTGTGAGTATGAGGGTTCACCTGCGTGTGAATGCGTGGACCTTGAGGCGAGCGTGGACTGTTCTTCCGGCACGTATATCCGCGCCCTTGCCCGCGACCTCGGAGACTATCTGGGGGTGTATGGGCATTTGACTCGGTTGCGTCGTGACCGGGTTGGGCCCTTCACTCTCGATCAGGCTGTGGACCTGCCGTCTTATGAAGCGCTGGGGGAGGGCGTTGCGCCTGTGCCCCTTGTGTCGCTGGCCGAGGTGGCAAGAGCTGTCCTGCCCACCGTGGAGTTGAGTGGGGAGCAGGCGATCGATGTGGCCCACGGTAAATTTATTGACGCTCCAGCAGGTAGTGGTGGGCAGCTGTGTGCCGGTTTGTATCAGGGAACATTGGTTGGCGTGCTGGAGCCACGCGCTGGTGGGCGTGCATTGAAAGTTGCCACCGGTTTTGCTCAGCCCTCCGATCTACACAACCATTAGAGGTTGTATTTCGTTTTACAACCTGAAAAGGTTGTTTGTCTGTGAATGTGCGCTACACTCCTACTATGTTCGTTCTGACCGTCGACCAGCAGGGGTCACGCACCGCGCCGGACCGCATTCCTGAGCTCCTCAGTGCTCTGAAAGGCGTGCCCACGGTTCTTCCGTTTGTGCGAACTGTGGGCGATGAAGCGCAAGCTGTTTTTGACTCGGCGCTTCACGTCGTTCAAGCGTGTATCGGCATCGCGCGTGCCGGGCAATGGTCTGTTGGAATTGGGGTAGGCGAGGTGGAACAGCCGCTCCCAGACAGTTCGGACCAAGCCCGTGGTGAGGCTTTTATTGCGGCCCGTAGCGCTGTAGAGGCCGCAAAAAACTCGTGGTCACCTCTGTGTGTCCACACATCGATGTCGCGCGAAGAAGCTGTTCAAGATTCCCAAGATGCACAGACTGTTCTACGACTTTTGTTCGACTTAATTGCCCGAGCCACAGATACTCAGTGGCGTGTGATTGACGCGTTTCGAGATGCGCCTAGTCCTTCTCAGGCGGACATTGCTCAGAGCCTAGGGATCTCGCAACAGGCCGTGTCGAAGTCTTTGCGAGCTGGACGGGCTGCAGGCATCATGGAAGCGATCGACTGCGCTGAACGATTGCTTCACCGAGCTCATCAACCTTGGGAAACACATGCTCATTGACCTGCTTATCGCCGCTGGTGCCGCGCTACTCGCGGCAGCTGTGGGTGTGCCTGTAACTTCTGGAGTCTTGCGGCTGGCGGCCCGCGAAGACGGGGCAGGTGAGAGCGACCTCGGCGAGCTAGAAAGTGACGAGGGCGCCACCCCGGAAACCAACTCAGATGCGCAACCGGATGCCAGCACGGGTGTGATGCGTGGTGGCCTCATGATCGGAGTGCTGGAACGCGCGCTAGCTGCGGCGGCCGTAGCGCTGGGGCGTGGAGAAGTGTTGGCCGTCATCATCGCAGTAAAAGGTCTGGGGCGGATTCCTGAACTGAAGAGTTCGCGTGCCGCAGGTGAGCGGTTCATCATTGGTACGTTCGCGTCCTTGGGTGTGGGCTGCGGTGTTGGGGCAGTCGCCTTCTGGCTGGCGCAGGTTGTGTAAAGTAATCCCTGGCTAACGCTTGGGAGTCGTAGTGCGTGTGTGCGCAAAAGGAATGCGCTGAGAAAAGGAGTGCGTGTGGAGGTTATTCGGTCCGCTGATGAGGCCGCCCATCTATGCGCGCTCACTCTGGGTAATTTCGACGGTGTGCACATTGGTCATCAAGCGGTTTTACGAACGCTTGTGCGCGTGGCTGATGAGCGAGGTCTCACCAGTCTGGCAATGACATTTGATCCGCACCCGGCGGCCGTGCACCGCCCTGATCACAAACCCCAGCTCATTACTGGGCTCGATGAAAAGCTCAAGCGCATCGCAGCGACCGGCGTGGACGCTACCCTGGTGCAGCCGTATTCGCTTGAGTTCGCAGACCAGAGTGCTGAAGAGTTTATTGAGTTTTTGGCTCGCGACGTGGGAGTGCGAGCCATCGTGGTAGGTCGCGATGTGCGTTTTGGTCGCGGGAACGAAGGCGATTTGGCCACCCTGCAAAACCTGGGGCGGCGTCACGGTGTCGAAACTGTGGTGGCGATCGACGACCTCGGCGACGGTGAGGGCCTTTCCCGGGTTTCTTCCACGCACATCCGCTCCCTGCTGCTGGACGGCAATGTAGAAGACGCCGCGCGCATGTTGGGCAGGCCCCACGTGGTTACCGGAACGGTGGTCAATGGCAATGCCCGAGGTCGTGAAATGGGATTCCCTACCGCCAACATCGGTGGTGACGTGGCTGGTTTGATTCCGTCTGACGGCGTGTATGCAGGGTGGGTGTACTTTGCCGATGGTCGGCAACAGCCTGGCGCAATTTCGGTGGGGTCAAACCCCACGTTCGACGGTGATGACCGCCGTGTTGAGGTCAATGTTGTGGGTGTTGAGTTCCCCGATATGGACGTGTACGGCGAACCTGCGCGCGTGGAGTTTGTTGCGCACATTCGCGGGCAGATCGAGTTTTCCGGCATGGACGCACTCATTGAGCAGATGCGTGACGATGTGAAAAACGTGTCTGCGGTTTTGGAAGCCGAACGGCAAAAGGCCTAAAAGCGCGCTGTGAGGTCAGCTCAGCGCGGCTCAGGGCGGCCCGAGGTGGGGGACCGCTGAGTTCGCAGTGGCCACAAGATTCGTGTTAAGGTAGTCCTTGCCGTTTTTCCGGCCGCGGTTCCATAGTGCTCGATGTGTAAGACTCGGGCGCCGCGCAACGAACATGTAAGGAGTAGCCAATGGCTCTTGATCCTAAGGTCAAGCAGGAAATCATCAAAGAATACGCAACCCACGAGGGCGACACCGGCTCTCCTGAGGTTCAGGTTGCTGTTCTGTCACGTCGTATCTCCGACCTGACCGAACACTTCAAGACTCACAAGCACGACCACCACTCACGCCGTGGTCTGCTGCTTCTGGTCGGTCAGCGTCGTCGTCTGCTCAAGTACCTGGCCGACACTGACATCGAACGCTACCGTTCGCTGATCGCACGCCTGGGTCTGCGTCGCTAAGGTTTCATCGTTTACGTATGTGAATGCATAGGTGAACGAACTGCTGAAATCCCTCACCCCCTGTGGGTGGGGGATTTTTGTTGCCCTCTTGATAGACTGGCAAAGTCCATGTCGCGGGAACATGATCCGGTGGTCGACAGTGGCCTCCGCGGTACGCATCGCGTGGGTCTCGATCGATGACCGGGTAGACGCGCACAGAAGAATAGGCGCCCCGCGGTCCATCAATGAACGGAGACATCTTGGGAATCAATCCCGAAACCGCTGTTGCAGTTATTGACAACGGCAAATTTGGAAAGCACGAAATCGAATTTGGCACCGGACGTTTGGCCCAGCAGGCCGCAGGATGTGCCACCGCAACACTTGACGGCGAAACCACGCTGCTCTCAGCAACAGCCGTCAGCAAGAACCCACGCGAAGGGTTCGACTTCTTCCCACTCACAGTTGATGTGGAAGAACGCATGTACGCAGCCGGCAAAATTCCTGGCTCGTTCTTCCGCCGTGAAGGACGCCCAACCACTGACGCAATCCTGGCGTGCCGCCTGATTGACCGTCCTCTGCGCCCCTCCTTCGTGAAGGGACTGCGTAACGAAGTTCAGATCGTGGTCACTGTGCTGTCCATGCACCCAGACCACCTGTACGACACGCTCGCAATCAACGCAGCATCCATGTCCACACAGCTGGGCGGACTTCCATTCTCTGGTCCTATCGGTGGTGTGCGCATCGCTCTCATCGACGACCAGTGGGTTGCATTCCCCAACTACTCACAGCTAGAAAACGCTGTTTTCGACATGGCTGTTGCCGGTCGCGTCGTTGGCGACGACGTCGCCATCATGATGGTCGAAGCAGAAGCAAGCGAAAACTCTTGGGACCTCATCCAGGGTGGAGCACGTAAGCCAACGGAAGAAGTTGTCGCTGAAGGTCTCGAAGCTTCAAAGCCGTTCATCCGTGAACTGGTACGTGCACAGCAGGAACTCGCTGACCGCGTTGCCAAGCCAACCGCAGAGTTCGAACTCTTCAAAGACTACGAAGACGACGTCTACGAAGCCGTGCGCGAACTCGCGTGGGACAAGCAGACCCAGAACTTCCAGATCGCTGACAAGCAGGAACGCGAAGCAGCGGGAGACGAACTTCTCTACTCACTCTTGGACGACCTCGGCGAGAAATTCGAAGGCCGCGACTCTGAGATTGTGGGTGCGCTGAACTCCATGACCAAGGAGATCGTGCGCAAGCGTATCCTCACTGAACGCGTCCGCATTGACGGACGTGGGCTCAAGGACATCCGCCCGCTAACAGCAGAAACCAACATTCTGCCTCGCGTGCACGGTTCGGCACTGTTCGAACGTGGCGAAACCCAGATCATGGGTGTCACCACGCTGGACATGCTCAAGATGGAACAGCAGATCGACTCACTGACCCCAGTGACGTCCAAGCGTTACATCCACCACTACAACTTCCCGCCATACTCCACCGGTGAAACTGGCCGTGTGGGAAGCCCTAAGCGTCGCGAAATCGGACACGGTGCGCTTGCAGAACGCGCTCTCGTTCCTGTTATCCCATCGCGTGAAGACTTCCCATACGCAATCCGTCAGGTGTCGGAAGCACTGGGGTCGAACGGATCCACCTCCATGGGTTCGGTATGTGCGTCCACCATGTCCCTGCTTTCGGCAGGTGTCCCACTGCGCGCACCTGTTGCTGGTATTGCCATGGGGCTCGTGTCTGATGTCATCGACACCGACCAGGGCAAGCAGACCGCTTACGCTGCGCTGACCGACATCCTGGGTGCAGAAGACGCCTTTGGTGACATGGACTTCAAGGTCGCCGGAACCAAGGACTTCATCACCGCGATCCAGCTGGACACCAAGCTTGACGGAATCCCAGCCTCGGTTCTGGCCGCAGCCCTCAAGCAGGCTCGCGAAGCCCGCCTGGCCATTCTGGACGTGCTCACGGAAGCGATCGCCGAACCTGGCGAGATGGCCCCAACGGCACCACGCATCATCACCGTCAACATCCCAGTTGACAAGATCGGTGAAGTTATTGGTCCTAAGGGCAAGATGATCAACCAGATCCAGGAAGACACCGGTGCTGACATCTCGATCGAAGATGACGGAACCGTATTCATTGGTGCAACGGACGGGCCAGCAGCTGAAGCTGCACGTTCAGCAATCAACGCGATTGCTAACCCGCAGGTTCCAGAAGTCGGTGAACGTTACCTGGGTACCGTTGTGAAGCTCATGAGCTTTGGTGCGTTCGTATCGCTCACCCCAGGCAAGGACGGCCTGCTCCACATTTCTGAGCTCAAGAAGCTCAACGGTGGCAAGCGTGTCGAAGACGCAGAAGACGTTCTGGGCGTTGGTCAGAAGATCCAGGTGGAAATCACCAAGGTTGATGACCGTGGCAAGCTCAGCCTGCAGCCTGTCATCGACGAAGACGCTGAATCTTCTGAAGAAGCTAAAGAAGAAGCTAACGAAGACTAAATCTGCTGGTTGACTATTGCTAACAGAAACTCTCCTTGGGGAGGGTAGTGGGATTTATCGCACTACCCTCCCCAACGGCATTCGCGTTATTTCAGAAACAATCCCCGGGATCCAGTCCGAGACCGTAGGGGTGTGGGTCGGATCAGGTTCGCGCGACGAAACTGACGACAACGCTGGCTCCACGCACTTCCTTGAGCACATGCTGTTCAAGGGCACGGCCACACGCAGTGCAAAAGATATTGCGCGCACATTCGACCGTACAGGTGGCGAAGCCAATGCGATGACGGCCAAAGAATGCACGGCCTACTATTCGCGGTGCTTGGTCGCTGACCTGCCAGATGTGTGCGCAACCCTGTGGGACATGGTGCTGGCATCCACCTTGGACGTCGCCGAATTTGAGCGAGAACGCACCGTGATCCTGGACGAACTGGCCATGGGCGCAGACGACCCAGAAGATGTCCTGTTCGAAGCGTACGACGAACTCATCTACGCAGGTTCACCTTTGGGCCGGCCCGTTGGTGCCACAAAAGAACGTATCCAGGCACTGGTCCACGACGAACTTCAGCACCACTACCGGGATGCGTACGTAGGACCCCGGTTGATCTTCTCAGCCGCTGGCGGGGCTGACCATGAAGACCTGGTTGACCTTGTCTGGCGCGCAACCCAGCACCTGCCGGAGGCGGCAGCGCCAGTGGGAACGACCTCGGGCAGGATGACCCCCGTCTTTTCACCGGGGGAGCGGCACATTGCCCGCCCCACCGAACAACAGAGCCTCATCATGGGTGTTGCGGGGTTGCACGACGGCCACGACGACCGGTTCACCCTCACCGTCCTGGCTTCGTTGCTGGGCGGTGGCATGTCCAGTCGCTTGTTCCAGACCGTGCGCGAAGAACGTGGCCTGGCGTATGCCGTGCACACCACGGGGTCGCAGTATTCGGACGTGGGGGACTTTGGGATCTACGCCGGTTGCGCGCCCGCGGTTGCCCAGCAGGTTGTGGACTTGTGCGTTGAGCAGTGCCAGCGGTTGGCTAGTGAGGGTCCCATGGCCGCCGAGGTGGCAGACACCGCCGCGCAAGTGTCGGCTGCCACTGTGTTGGGGATGGAGTCGACCGCGATTCGGATGAACCGTTTAGCTAAGAGCGAATTGTCCAACCGGCCACTGGTCGATGCGGCTGAACTAGTTGAGCGGGTCCGTGGCGTGACGGCCGAGGACGTGCAGGCCCTGGCGCAAAGATTGTTTGGTGGGCCGTGGGCTTTGTGTTCCTTGGGGCCTGCGGACAACGTGCGGTTGAAGTAGGCGGGCGCGGTTGCGGTGAGTGAGACGCATCGAACTCTGACGATAGTCTCAGTTGCGCAAACGTTGTAACGTCATCGTTTGCGCGATAGGCTCAAGTTAGTGGTGGTCAGACGACTACCAGTACCTTTTTTGAGGAGGAAAACATGGTTGAGCAGTACACGCTCCCGGACCTGCCCTACGACTACGCCGCACTTGAGCCACACATTTCGGCCAAGATCATGGAACTTCACCACGACAAGCACCACGCCACCTACGTCAAGGGCGCAAACACCGCTCTTGAACAGATGGCTGAAGCTCGCGAAAAGGGCGACTTCTCCACGATCGGCAAGCTGTCGAAGGACCTGTCCTTCAACCTGGGTGGACACGTCAACCACTCGATCTTCTGGAACAACATGAGCCCAGACGGTGGCGACAAGCCAGAAGGCGAACTCGCTGCTGCAATCGACGACCAGTTCGGTGGCTTCGACAAGTTCCAGGGCCAGTTCACTGGTGTTGCTACTTCGATCCAGGGCTCCGGTTGGGCAATCCTGGGTTGGGACATGCTGGGTCAGCGCCTTACCATTGAGCAGCTGTACGACCAGCAGGGCAACGTCCAGGTTGGATACGTCCCACTGTTGCAGCTGGACATGTGGGAGCACGCGTTCTACCTCGACTACCAGAACGTCAAGCCTGACTACGTCAAGGCATGGTGGAACGTTGTGAACTGGGAAGACGTAGCGGCTCGCTTCGACCGCGCACGCAACCAGACCAAGGACGTTTTGCTGGGCTAAGAGCTCACATCTGACACGTGCCGGGAACCTTGCGGGTTAATGCTCAAAATGTGTGTATGGGCCTGGCGTGTCAGGGGTGTCTTCCTGCCCATCCTTGTCGGAG
>NZ_JASPDO010000010.1 GCF_030230605.1 Brevibacterium sp. UMB1308A | reverse complement strand
GACGCGTTCATCATCGCTGATACCGCCCGGACAATGCCACACACGCTACGAGCCGTGGACCGTAATTCCGAGGTCTTCGTCAAACCCAGACAGCACCTTCAACGCCGACAAGACCTCCTAATTAAACGAAACCCATCACTTTTAGTTCGCGATAAGCTAGTCAAAGTATCGAGTTATCATAAATCGTGGCGCGAGCAGAGTGAGAGGCCCCCTGTGAACCCCCCAGCAACATCTGGCAATGCGTATTTCAGCCCCCCAAGCGACCTTCCAAAATACAAGCACAGGTCCGCCTCATGGGCCACAGAACCTAGGCACAGATTCGCCGTAGTTGGATCTAGAGATTTTGCTGAGACTCTTTCTTTGATAGCTGATGTGGCCAATGTGGATCTTCGGAGGTTACAGGAACTCCCTAGGGATATCGAAGCGATAATTGTCGTTCCGTCGAGTGAAACCGGCGAAAGTATATCTATAACCGACACACGCGGGCAGCTTTCTCACCTTTTGGCGCAAGCGAAAAGCCAAAATATCCGAGTTGATCTGTATGACTACTACGACCTTGTTGGTGACGACGAGATCAACTCGGTTGTCAATCACTTTGGCTTAGTATTGACAAGCAGTCACCACCGATATGAAAGGTGGCTTAAGCACGGCCTGAGCCCTGATAAGGCTGCCCTCTTGCCTTTCCCCGTGTCGCACGCTCTTTTTAATCCGATAAATTCTGAGGAAGCACCTCGCCACGGTTTAGTGTATTTTAAGGGCGATAAACGGAAGATTCCGGTCGTGGCGCGACGGGCACTCTCCGGAGCTTCATCGTCTTCTCTTGTGACCCGCATCTTCGAGTACGACACGGTAAACGGAGCAGTTAATTCTGGAATCGAACTGCAAGACAAACTTGTGCATCGAGTGGACCGCGTATCTGACCGAGCCGAGTTTCGGAAAGTGAGCAGGAACTTTAGCTTCGCCATCTGTGATGAGACTACACCTGCCCAGGACCAGGGCGGGGTGGGTGTCCTAGGCCACCTTGCGCAGGGGACAATAGTATTTTCAGATTACAACAAAACTACAAACGGATCGATACCAAGCGTCGCAATGGTCGAAACAGGCGAGGACTTGAGGAGCTTCGTGGATGGCACACCGGACGCCTATCACGCCCTAGCGCGACTGGATGGAATCCGATTTGTTTATGGGCATTGCACGGTCTGGGATTGGCTTTGGCAGTACGCCAAATCAGCTTTCGGACAACATCCTGACTCGCCAAAATCTATCGTAGTCACGAACGACTACAGAAAGTTTGAAGATTTTACCAATTCGCAAACTGCGCGCTTCGAGTTCCAGTTTGCATCTGATGAAGAGACTGCCCATGCACTACTAGCGCACGAGTCGGGGTTGATAATTTACCTCGATAGAATCCCATTCGTCACCCCAAACACATTTGCCGACCTACAGTGCGCATTGCGGTATTCCAGTGCCACCCATCTCGAAATTTGCGCTGCAGACGATCCCCGACACGCCTACCAACTGCGCGACAGCAAGCTGGAAGACACCGTGCATGCAATCTGGAAGTCCAAAGACTCTGCACCACATAAACATATCCTCATCAGGACAGATGAATTGCTGAGCCCCAACGTGCTTAACAGGGAAAACCCCGGGGTATTAGCCAAGAAGGAACTAACGATTGTTATCCCAGTATTCAATAATGGGAAACACCTTCTCTTTAAAAGTCTCCAGTCACTCTGGCGGGAGTCAATTCAGGACATTGCTTGTATTCAGATTGTCGACGATGGTTCTACCGATCCAGAAACTCGTCATATCCTCGAACTGCTAGAGGATTCAGGAAATTTCTTAGAGATAATCCGACTGCCGGAGGGTGGCTCGGGTAGCGCGGCTAGGCCCAGGAACGCAGCCATGAATCAGCTTCGGACGCCATACGTGACGTTCTTGGACCCCGATGACGAACAGATTGGCAGCGGTTATTACAACCTGTTGCGAAAAATCATCGAGTCACAGGCAGACATTGTTGTGGGAAATACAGTCGTTCGACGCGGCGGAAGGGCGTGGGTTGGAAATGTTCCCAATATCGAAAAAGGTCTTCAGCAACTAGGGTTACAGTCAGACTCTCGAGGACGGTACTCGCTAGGCGGTGACAATCGGGATCTTCTAAGCGCGATTAGGTACCAGCCTTTCAGCATTCAAGCAACGGTTGCACGAACTGATTTCTTGGATCAGTTCAAACTTCGGCAAGTTGAGGGGGCTTTTGGAGAGGACTCACTCTTCTCGTTGCAAATGCTTCACGCAGCTCGGTCCATCGCTTTCGAACGAAGCTCGATTTTTGTTTACAACGCTGAGGTGCCCGGATCAGCCGTGAACTCGATCTCTGTCCGATTTTTTGAGAAATCACTAAAAGCCGAGCTGTCGCAGGTTGAATGGTTACACAAGCTCGGACTTACCGCCGACTATTCAAACAAACGGTTCATGAAGATGCTGAACGTATGGTACCTGCAGAAGATTAATGAACTTAAACCGCATGAACAATTAAGCGGGCTTAAAATTTTACACTCAATCGCTGAGCTGTATGGTTCCGAGGTTACCGGCAATGATGAGTACCGAGAGGCTATGAGCAGAGCTGGCTTAGACGTCTAGAATTATAATTTTTCGGATATCTAGCACAAACATATGGTAAAGAACAGCGCAGAGTAAATGTTATTAAAACCGTTTTGTCGAATAGATACAGGATTATGCAGAAACTGAAACACACCCTCCTGTCGCCACGTTTTCGAACTGCCTTTTTTGTTGCCGGCTGGCTTATCGTTGCCACAACTGTTTTGCTAGCTGTCACAACGACGCCAACATCAGTGGTTATCGCAATCGGAGCTTTCGGATTGGCCCTTCTTGCGACAGCAAATTCCCTGGCTGTACGTGCAGCTCTATGGAGAAGCCAGTCCAACTTCATGACAATAAAGCGACACCAAGGCGAGAAACTAAGGAACCTGGAACTACGGCATTCAGCCCACACTGAGCATTCCAGTGTGCTACTTGGGCGGATACAGTCACAACTTGAGCAGATGGCAAACAAGCCAGCCACACCTTACAGCCCAAAGCTACCTCAGAATATACGGTTCGACGCGAATCATATGGTCGAATCGCTGCGGACTATGTTTCCAACCGAACCTTGTCTAGCTAACTATCTTTCAACACTCCTGCAGTCTGACCATGACCGCATCCTCCTAGTCGGCGACTTTGACGAAATAAGCCCCGACTCCTTACACTCCAGAATAGATTTATTTAGTAAGTTAGCGGGAATTAATATCACCTTATGTCGCCTCGCTGACAGGAAAGAACCATTATGGAACGTAAGGAAATATCAGCGAATCGCGCTGTTGCCGTCTAAACACCCACGCGCCCTGATTCCTTTTAGTTGGGTCGATTCAAGAACAGAGCTATATTATCTCGGAGCAGAAATGAGCGAGGATTTTCTGCAAGGCATGAATTTTGGGATACCTGTCGGTTTTGGCTGGCTTAGCAATGAGCACCATGGCATTGAATTCAAGGTTAGGAGGGCGCAGGGATGAGCTTCCTTCAGTCAGTGATTAAAAATGTGAGCGACCCACACATGACTAGGCGCAGGTCGCAAACAGAACCGCAGGTTGTTGCAGTATTAGACGACTTTTCAACAATGTGTTTCGCAAGCGATGCAAACATTTGGCTAGTCGATCCTCAGCAGTTCAGCCTTGACTTAGAGCGAATCCGACCGGACTTTTTGTTGGTGGAATCCGCTTGGCATGGGAACGCTGGCCGGTGGAGATATATGGTTAACTCCGGCAATGGCCCCCAGTGGCCGTTGATTAAACTGGTCGAGACCTGTCGCTCGATTGGCATACCAACAGTTTTTTGGAATAAGGAGGACCCTCCCCATTTCAGGGAGTATTTGCCAACCGCGAAACTGTTCGACTTCGTGTTGACGTCCGATGGAGACATGGTTTCTAACTATTGCGCGAAGACGTCAGCACGGGGAGTAGAACTCCTGCGATTCGCCGCCAACCCCCGGATCCATAACCCGTCTCAAGTTGATGGCTATCGTGGCGGAGACATCGCTTTTGCAGGCCAGTATTTTGCGGATAAATTTCCGGAACGGCGTCAACAAATGCAGGACCTGTTTGGCCCAGCTCAAATGTATGATTTCTCTATCTATTCACGGGGGCTCGGCGGGAAAGACATCTACCAGTTTCCAGACCCTTGGGATCAATACGTCGTGGGCAGCCTCCCATACGAAGAAATGGTAAAAGCGTACAGGAGACACAAGATCTTTCTGAACGTAAATTCAGTAACAAGTTCATCGACGATGTGCGCCCGACGGATATTCGAATTGTCTGCCGCAAAGACTGCAGTGGTCGGCATGCATAGCGAAGCCGTTCGGTCCGTGTACACCGACGAACATATACTTCTTGCTACAAAACCTTCAGAGGTCGCCGATATCTATGAATATCTGCTTGCCGCACCAGATGCGGAAACAAATCGAAAGCGAATTGTTCAACGCGCATGGCGGCATACGTTAAGCCATCACACCTATCGTCATCGGTTACAGCAAATTGCTGAGTTAGTAGGCATTGCTCCTCCGGTTTCGAAGATCGAAGTCCTAGTTTTCGCTGATGGCCCTTCATCTACACTGCTGAAGGATATTGAGTCCCAGCAGTTCACTCTTTCTGAGAAGGTTCAAATCCGCATTCACAACATTAATGATGATGTCGACGACGGCTTTGACTCCTTCTCAGCTAGCGGAGACAAGGAGAATCGATTCATAGCTTTTATGTCTGAACAGTATCGTTATGGACCGTTTTATCTTAACGACCTCTTACTTTCATCCGACCAGCAGTCCGCGAAGTTTGTGGCCAAAACTCTATCGGTTGAAGACAAGATGAACGAGGAAACTTGGAGCGACACCCTTCCCAAGTATGGTTGGTTAGCACGCTTAGACGGAGAAACGCCGCGCGATTTTCTAGTTTTTATAGAAAGCGGTCAACAATTAGCTAAGGGTTGTACTGTCTATCTCAGTGACGCGATCGGCATCGATATCGCTGGCAGGCGACGAACGAACCCACTCTTCACCGTTTAAGGGGTACGGCATGAGAATTTGTATTTTTGATGGCATTCTTGAGACTCACGTCGGCAGTTCTTTAGAGCGCGCATTTAGAAAATTTGGTCACGAGACATTTAATACTGGAAAAATTGGCTCTGGATTCAAGTTTCCCAAATCGTACGAAGACATTTCGCACTTGGAAGCAACGGTTCAAAAGACAATTAGGTTCAATCCTGACGTTGTTTTTGTGATGCGTCCTGCGTCGCTACCGCACCCATTGCTTGAGAAGCTCAAGCTGACGGGCGCTTCGCTCATTGCTTGGTTTTCAGACGACCCGGTTCTTTTCGACCTAAGCTACGGACCAATTCTGACAGAGTATGACATCGTTCTTCACTGTGGGAATGAAAGAGTTCTTGCTTTCTATGAGGATATTTTCGGTTTTGCGACCGGAGTTAACTTTCCATTTTGGACAGATCATACAGCTTTTCCACCTGTCTGGGGATCTCGAAAGCCAGATACCGACCTCTTGTTCCTTGGAAACGTACACGACCCTGTTCGTAGGGAGCGCTACTTCGCGCTTGGAGACACCGATTTAGATGTCCGGATTCATGGGAATATCGGAGCCGACTACTTCGGCAAAAGTGGAGGCTATCTGCTAACTGATCTTGAGGTGGTTAATGCAGCCTCAACCACGAAGCTGGCGCTTAATATACCTCAGTTCTTTAAAGACCATCGTGGCCTTGAAACATGGTTCCCTGGCCTTGACAGACTTGGTTACTTCGAGTATCCAAGTCGCGTGGTTCAGTACATGGCCATGGGGGTTCCGACAATTTCTGTAGTCCCAGGTGAGTCCAGGTTTGAGACTTATCCGGAAATGGGAATCGCAGATGATATGCAAGGCGCATACGATCTTGCGACGCAATGGCTAGTAGAGGGCGAGCTAGAGAAGCGAAGCCAAGAGGTACTCCAGCGTTTTGATAAGCACTTCTCGGCAGACGCGAGAGTGATGGCAATCGAGCATCTGCTCGAAGATGATTCATGGCGCAGGCTAGATAGCAGAGAGCGTTCGCAGTGGTTTGAGCAGTTCGATGCCAGTGAATGCGTTCATGGCGCTAATGTGACTGGTTCGGTTGGCGAGAGACGACCAGTAATTTCGTCAAGCTCAAGCTTCACCGACCCTAATGGAACTGGACCAAGTTCCCCAAAAAGCGTTGTAGTTTTGGCTCACGGCGCTGACGAATCATACAGTGTCGCCAGTAGCGTAATTGAGTCCTTAGAAGAACAGCCTAACTTTGCGACAAAGGTCATACAACTTGAGCGGAATTTAGGTTTGCTTACCGCGGATCCGCAGAAAACTGTCGATAACGCCCTAGTCGTAGGGAACGATTTGATTGACAACATAAAGAACGCACACTGGCTAATAGTTGTAGGCAAGTCAATCGCAATCACACAAGCCGGTGCTGAGCGTTTGAACGCTCTTGGGGTTCGTACCGCTATTTTCTGCGATCAGTCTGTTTCGGTGTGGAGCAAAGTCAAACGGTTGCTCGAAGGCTACGACGGAGTCCTTACACCTAATTACGCGATGTACAAACAAGGTGTTAGCCATGGGTATGAAAATATTGCGTTTGTGCCCTATTTTGTCCGCCGTTCTTTCCATTCCGCCTTAGCTAGGCACGAAAGACGGCCCTCGGTAGTTCGAGTTCGCGAAACATCGAAACACGAAGAAACAATGTCTCCATCCATTTACAACGACGCGCAATTTTTGACTCAAGAAATCATCGAATACTCTGATTTGGAGAAGCTGACTTTTGACGAGCTAGCGCGAACTCTAAAGACGGAACTAACATTCATGACTTTCGCAGGCACTAGAAGCGCCCCCAGAATTACACCGTTAAGCCCGTACGTGGCCGTTGCATCAAAGTTGATGTTCAGCGGTAGGCCGGCTTCTGCAGAATCGCTACACCCCTACGAAGAAATCTGTTACTCCGCACACGATCCCGGCGAGCTCAAAGCGAAGCTCATCAGAATCGAGACGTCATCGCTACCACTAACCCCAGGAGATCCTGCGATATTGGAAATGATCTCTGATTCGCGGCACTTCCTTGCCGAACTAACGGACCTCTTGGACCTGCCGAAAGCCGGTCGAAGCTCTGAGCCGGACCTTGTGTCGGGAACGCAAATTGAGATTCCTCTGGTGCGGGTAGGAAATACGCCAGCTAAGTCTTTACGGGTGCGTATATGGGTCAAAGGTTTCGTCGGCAACTTACAGGACTGGTGCTTAAAAATCTGGATTGGAAACAAGGTGGAGTACTCCATCATTCCTTCCGGGTTTGACGAAATTCTCATTGATGAAGTCCGCGACTCGAAAAAGGTTCGCGTTGAGGCATGCTATTCGGGCAGAGCACTGAGTATTCCCCGTTCTTTAGGCCTAACTGCAGAGGCGATCGCTTTGCCAAGCCTTGAAATAATTGGAAGCCCTTCTGCGAGCAGGGTCTACCGGCTTCTCGATTAGGTGGAACGGGGAACTGCTAAAAGTCTTTTGTAACCATCGTGGCTTTACGCCTGTGAAGCAAGGAATGACGGCAATCATGACCAAGTTGTTGAGTGACTCATTCAATGCTGATGAGGAAATGTGAGCTGAAAACAGAGTACGTTGACCTATACGCTGCGGCAGCGCAATGGGTTCAGAATGCGGTTCGTCTAAATAGATGCTCCGACCGTGGAACTCTCACCACTAGAGTCGGTAACTTGAAGATCTCGACTAGGGTGCTGAAGTTTTAAGGACACATGTTCAAAGCGAGTACATCGAAGGGTTAGAGAAGGGAAACAAGCAGGTTACGATCTGCCACAGGATTTACCAGAACCATAGCGACAATCTCGAGTCCAAGTATCTCAATATCGCTGGTGAGGCTTATGGACCGTTACTAATAGAGCTCCGAGCGTCGCGTACTTCGCCTGTTCAATACTTGAGCAATCACCTCTGGGTCCTCTCTAGTTAGTGGCTTGCCACGGGACGGGCTGGAGCTCCGGTTCACTGCCTCCTGCATGTGTGCCACTTTCGCGTGTCTGTACCCAGACACATATGGATCACCGACTTCGGCACGTATCGATCAAAGCACACAGCGTTGCTGGTTGTACTATCCTCGCTAGTAACCCTTGAATAAGAGAGTAGCTTGATCGGATTCCTTGATAGCGACGCTCAACCGGCAACGTGCCACTAGCTTCGAATTAGGAAGGCATTTAGCGCTTCACAGTCTCCAGAAGAGGACAATCAAAACCGCCCTCAGGACACCGTGGCCGCACATTCTTATGGCGCCGACACCACCTATTACTCCGCCCCATTCGGCGAACCGCTTACGCCTCTTAGCGACAAAGAAGTCAGCGACTGTAAGAGCACGCAGAGGCAAGGAAACGCTCTCAACAAAATTGCAACGCTCTAAGCCTCAACCTTCCAAGCAAAATCGCGCGGGAGGTCAGATAAGCCAAACATATGTTTGATTGCTAATACTGACCGTTGAGCCGCTTTGCCGTCGCCGTACGGGTTCACAGCTTGTGCCATCCCGGCGTAATGCTCTTTATCATCCAACAGTTTAGTTACGGCATCGACAATTCGTCCACGGTCAGTCCCAATGAGGTCAACAGTACCCGCATCGACTGCCTCCGGTCGCTCGGTGTTCTCTCGCATTACCAATACAGGCTTCGCTAGGCTCGGCGCTTCTTCCTGGATTCCGCCCGAGTCAGTTAACACAATGTCAGACGCGTTAATCACGGTGGTAAACGCACCATAAGAAACCGGTTCTGTCACTAAAACATTTGGACAATGCATCACACGTGGAAGCACAGCTTCCCGAACAAGCGGATTCTTGTGCGCCGGAAACAAAAAGGTGACGTCCGGCCTACCTACTGCTAACTCCTTGAGAGCCTCCCCAATGTTCTCCATTGAACGTCCCAAGTTCTCACGACGGTGTGTTGTAACCAACACCTTTTGCCCAGTAGCCTCGAGGTAATCGCGAGTCAATTGGTCTTCAGGCTCCACCTTCATCTCCACGGCAAGCTGCAACGCGTCAATAACTGTATTACCGGTAACCGCGATGGCGTTCGAACTAATACCATCGTCAAGCAGGTTCTGCTTCGACCCTTCGGTTGGAGCAAGATGCAATGAGGCGATCTGACCGGTCAGCTTTCGATTCGCCTCTTCTGGGAAAGGGTTGAACAAATCACCTGAGCGCAGACCAGCTTCAAGGTGGATAACCGGGATTGATCGGTTAAACGCCGCAATTGCAGACGCCATCACCGTAGTCGTGTCCCCCTGCACCACAACCGCGTCGGGGGCCAAGTCGACCAGCGCTTTGTCGACGCCTTGGATCACTCGCGCCGTGATCTGGTTGAGCGACTGTCCTTTAGCCATGACGTCCAAATCACGGTCTGGGTGGATTCCAAAGAGCTCGTTCACTTGATCCAGCATTTCCCGATGTTGAGCTGTAACAAGCACCACCGATTCGAGTGTCGAGTCTGCTTCGATCGCTTTGATCAAAGGCGCCATTTTGATTGCTTCGGGACGGGTGCCATAAATAGACAAAATACGAGGCGACGAGCTCATAGAGAAGCAGACTCCTTATGAATACGGAATTTCACTCAAAGTTTATCAGTCATCAAGTGTGAAGATTTGAATGCCGTGGGCGTGCAATAAAACGACTGGCGTGGCGTGGGGCCACCTTGCGTAGCTTCGACAAGTCTTCAGTAATCTCGACCAATTGTTCTTGGCCTTGTTCACGCGCATCCGCAAGCAACATATTTGCGATGTCTGTTTTACCCTTAGCTTCGTTCCACGCCCACCACCGGTACGCTTCTGCGACGTCTTCAGCAGAGCCGTCACGAACAAACTCTCCTTTGTGGAGCCAAACTGCACGGGTACACATCTCTTGAATCGTTTTCGCCGCGTGACTCACAAGAAAAACTGTTCCCGCATCGTCCAGCATATTCTTGGTCGCTTCCTTGCTTCGCTCATAGAAGGTTGCGTCACCTGTCGACAGGGCTTCATCAATCAGCATGATTGAAGGCCGAGCTGCGACTGCAATTGCGAAACGCAGACGCGCGCCCATACCGGATGAGTACGTTCCCATTGGTCGCCGAATAGCTTCACCCAAGGCTGAAAGATCCACAATCTCGTCGACTCGTGATTCAGCTTCCTGCGGAGTCATCCCCATTGCAAGACAGCCAAGCCGAATGTTTGCCAGGCCAGAAAGGTGAGGATGAAGCGCAGCACTCACGCCCAAGAGCATCGGTTGCTTACTGGCTAAGATTCTACCCGTGTCCGGTTGTTCGACACCTGCTATTAGACGTAACAGTGTTGACTTTCCGGACCCGTTTGAGCCGACAACGCCTACGAACTCTCCCGATCTTGCTACAAAGTTTATGTTTGTAAGAGCTTGGACCTTCTCACGTTTGAACGACGACGCTAAGGCCCCGGCGATACCAGAACGCTGAGACGTAGCCCGCACACTGTAACTCATGCTGATATTCGACACAGCCACCGTGATATCTCCCGTATGAGCAGCAAGCTTTCCTGTGTCATTCCATGCGGTCCGGTCAGAAAGCACTACGTCGTCAATCTCTTGTGAGCCCATACGTTCTTTCCCCGTGGTAGAAAAACAAGAACCCAAATACAAAGAACAGCAGAGCCCAGCCCGTGCAGTTCAGCCACATCCATAGAGGAGTGTCAACACCATATAGAAGGCTGTCGCGCACCAGCATGAGATACCCGTACATCGGGTTGGCTTTCATGATTGCAGAGACAAACCCATGAGTGACGAATCTGTCAATCGAAAAGAACACCCCGGAGGCATAGAGCCAAAAACGCGTGAGGATTGAAATAAGGTGTGCGAGGTCAGGGATAATATGGCAAAGCCGTGCTACGACGAATCCGATCCCCAATGAAAACATCACCTGAAGTATGAAGGCGGGGATTATGTAAATCATGCGCCAAGTTAGGTTCTCCGATGGCGGCAGAGCCAAAATCATTAGTATCATAACGATGACGGATGGCACGAAATTCATAATCTCTCTGACTACAACCGCGATCGGAATTGATGCGCGAGGAAACGTAAAAGCCTTAATCATCGCCTGATTAGCTTTTATACAACTCGTACAGGTCGTTATGACTCGCGTTGTAAAACCAAAAAAGAAAACTCCAATAAGCAAGTAGCCCAGAAAGTTTTGGACACCGCGCGAGGTGTTTAAGATGATTCCAAAAATGACAAAAAACGTGATTGCACTCAGAATAGGCTGGATGACCATCCATGCGATTCCGAGATAGTCTCGCTGATTTCCTCCTATAACCTTGGCACGCGATTCAGCGATAATGAAGTGACGCCTGTGCCACAGCTGGCGAAAGTACGCGCTGAGCGGGACCCGAGCATTCACCTGGCCCAACGACCAAGCTGGAACCTGGATCGTTTCTAATTCACTTGATTTCGGTTTCATTTCACCTTGTCCAGTTCCAGATCGGGCGACAAAGTTTGGTACGTCGCTACGATATGCTCAACGCGCTTTGACCAGCTCGCCGACTTTTCCACCCATTCCCGACCCCGCGTAGAAAGCGCACGTCGCAAATCACCATCGTGTTGCAACTCCACGATCGCTTCCGCCCACGCCGAAGGGGCTCCGGGCTTAGCGGTCATTCTTGCCTCTGACGGCAATGCCTCTACCAATCCCGGTAGATCCGACATCAACACCGGGCGACCAAGTCCGGTAGCTTCAACAGGCTTCAAGGGTGTAACTAAGCGACACACCGGGTCGTCTCTGCGAGGAATGCAGTACAAATCTAACGCTTGAACAAGTTCATGCGCCAATGCTTGAGGCACTCGTCCTGGAAACACCGCGGGAACGTCGCGAAGTCGAGCTATCTCCTTGAGCGCGGGCAAGGCAATTCCGTCTCCCGCTAGAAGCAGGCGCACATCTTTTCCTTTTGAGCGCACAAGTGAAATTGCTTCAATGAGCGTGTCGAAACCTTCATAATCAACGATAGATGCAGCGGCGCCCACCCAAAAGCCCGCTCGGGGAATACCGAGAGTTTCACGCACTTCCTGAGGCGACCGCTTCATTTGAGCACTCAAAACGTTTTCACCAACACCGTTGGGAACGACACTTATACGTTCACTGGGTACACCTCGAGCCACCAATGACTCTGCCATAGTCGCGCCCAGGGTAACGACTCGATCCGCAGATTTTGCAACTTCTGTCTCTATCTGCCGAAACCGGATGTACTTCTCTGACTTAATTGCAGTGCCAAAGCCTTCTGGGTGAGCCGAAGCCCATGTATCTTCAAGTATCCCGCGAACTTCGTAAACCCAAGGAATGCCAAGCGTTTCAGCTGCTTTGCGAGCTACTAGACCATTCACAAAGTGAGTTGTTGTGTGCAGAATTTTCGCGTCAGTAGCTCTAAGAAACTCTAAAAGGTACGTCAGTTGCTGGTCCAGCCTGGCTGACGGGGTGCGTTCTAGTCGCGCCGGGAGGTGACGAGCATATTTGATCCCGTCGAATGTTTGCACAGGACTGGAACACCACTTCCCCACCAGCGATGGATACCCAGTTCGAGTCACAGCAGCAACTGATAAGCCGGCGTTTTGAACGCCTTTCAGTACTTCGTGGGAACGAATCGTATACCCTGACTGCGTATAAGGGAGGGAGTTGTTGAGCATATACGCGACATCGACTGAACGATCAATGCCAGTTGTTGCACCTACAGATTTGCGAACAGTTGGTGACCATGTTCCCGAATACAATTGCAGTTCCGAAGCTAGCCGTTTTTTTAGCTGACTTCCGTGCGGCGCACGCTCAACAGCTCTTGTCATATGGCCTGAGTACCACAGAGCTCTCGCCTCTATTTTGTGTCGACGTGAAGTGTTACGAACGCTTGTAGATAGGCGGATAGCAGATTTCGGTTGCCCCAAATGAAGAGCAAGCTCCCCAAGAACACCTGCTGACACTCCCCGTGGGTTTGACCTCTCAATGATGGTGATTGCTTCGCGGTTCTTTCCCAAACACCACGCGCCTATCGCCTGTGCCGTGTCAGCTGGAAGCTTACTCATAGTAGCGCCAACAATCCGCACGGTACGTCCCGGAAACCTGCGGACCACCTGCATCCCGAAAAAGACTGGGTCAGTAAGAACGTGGTCTGCCACCACTAAGGACAGACCAACAACCTGTTTCAACCCGAACGA
Organism: Brevibacterium sp. UMB1308A; assembly: GCF_030230605.1. Taxonomy (GTDB): domain Bacteria; phylum Actinomycetota; class Actinomycetes; order Actinomycetales; family Brevibacteriaceae; genus Brevibacterium. The sequence goes on along the minus strand of NZ_JASPDO010000010.1, from coordinate 62,831 downwards.
GATACTCATTGCGTCACCTTGAACAGTACACGTTCTAGGCGTTTGCCTGCACTCTCCGGCGAAGCGTTCTCTGAAACCCACTTCTGAGTGTGGCCGATTTTGTTACCCAGTTCCTGCTTTTCAGCTAAGGCATTGAGCAACGCTTTTAACACTTGTGAATTACCGGGCGTTGAAATGTCACCTGCTTGGGAGTTCGCAACAATTGAAGCTGCCTCGCCACCCAATACCCCAGTGACATGCTTCCCTCGCGCCATGACTCCGTACAGTTTTGAAGGAACGGTCATCTCAAAGGCCTGCAAAGGCGCAAGCGTAACGAGACCCGAGTCGGCCCACTTCCAATGTTCTTCTAACTCTCCCCCAACTGTCTGTGGGTAGAAATGAACGTTGTCAATTCCTGTTGCTTGTTGTTTCAGCTGCTCCTTCGCAGCGCCGTCACCCACGACTCGTAGCGTCACCTGGGGAATATATCGTACTGCGTCGACAACGTGTTCAAGCCCTTGTGACCTCCCTACGGTCCCCACGTACAAAAGGTGAAGAGTGCCTTTCTGTTTTGCACGCGGGTGTGAAGGGTGCGGTTCAGCCACATTACGAATGAGGTGAACGTTGTTCAACCCACGGCCCTCGGACACCCGTTTGAATGCCTTGGTGGTAACGATTACCGCATCCGCTTCTTTTTTCGCGCGAATCAAAAGCTGCGGGATAATCTTTCGCTCCAAAACACTCGATACGCGTTTGGGTAACAAGCTCTTCGTAGCGCTGTCTACCAACTTAGTTTGCCAAATGAGGTCTGGCCACGCGTCACGGACTTCCGCAATGTGGGGCACCCTCAGAGTTCGTGATGCCACCACACCCGCAAAGAGCATAGGCAAACCAGGGGTCGTAGAAATGACAACGTCGGGTTTGTGCGTGCGCATATAGGTTGTCGCGAACACCTCTGCCAGACTAGAGATAGCTTGGTCCAGCATCTGCACTGCCATCGAGCCAGAGTACGGCACGTACGGCACACGCAAAATTTGTTCACCATGCGCACCGGGCTCCCATACCCACACTTTGTCCTGGGTAAACCGGCGTCCCAAAGGATAGTGAGGAACAGGAGCACACACCGCGACTTCATGTCCACGTTTTATGAGGAATTCCACCAGGTAGTTCCAGCGTTTTTGCGGGGCTCCTACCTCCGGCTGGTAGTAGTGCGTCATCAATAACACTCTCATGACTGCACTCGTTTCTGTCGCACAGTATTCACAATGTGCGGTAGCGCCGCGTACGCGATTGATACCAGTCCCCAGACCATAACTACAAGCAACCTACTGCCGGTGAACGTAACCAGACAACAAACTACGACAGCGACCGCAAAAACTGCGCCTACCGCTTCATGGCTTAAACCAGCTTGGTTGAGTCGCTGATAATAGTGCTTTCTATGGGGTTGAAAAATATTTTCGCCTGCGTAGACCCTTTTCACAAGGGTAACCAGCACATCAAAGAGCGGTATGACAAATGGCGCTGCGATCATCATGCGAGAGGCGCCACTAACCCACAAAAGCCAAAACAGCGCGATTGCTATGCCACCAATGGCGTAACTACCTACGTCGCCCAGGAACGCTTGTGCAGGGGACTTATTGATTGGAAGGAAGGCAACCGTAGCCCCAGCTAATGATGCTGCGACTACCGCTAACAAGGTCTGGCTTGTGCTAACTGAAATGACTGCGTACCACAGCCCGATCAGAGCGGCCCATCCCGTGATGAGAGTATTCACGCCATCCATAAAGTTAATTGCATTTACGGAAAGCACAACGGACGTGGCAATTGCGAATACAACAGACCAGCCCCATGGGGAAAGGAGGAACACGAGGAAACCGAAAAATAGCCCCAAGACGATCTGAAAGAACAAACGCGTCGTTGCAGAGAACGAATCCAGGTCATCAGCCAACCCAACTGCCCCGCACACAACAGCGGCGGCAAGTGCCATGCTTGCAACCACCCATCCGTGTCCCAATGGATCATCCAAGAGCGTATGCACCACAACGGAAGTCACACCGCCCACCAGGTACCCGGCTATCACTCCAATTCCGCCACCACGAACCACAGGGGTGTCGTGCGACGAGCGTGCAGTGGGATGGTCAAGGACTGAATGTCGTTGCAGAGCAGGTATTACAAGAAAGCGATTGACCGCATAACCCAGAACTAACGCGACCCCAAACCCAAGTAGGAGCGTCACTATTCGCCCTCACTCTGCTTAGCAATCAATTCTCCCAAAGGCAGTGGAGACGTTGATGGCTGTGACGGATTCAGTACATTCGTTTGCGTGTCAGACATGCATTCGCTCTGATGTATCAGTGACAAGAGTTGCGCGCGCAACTCGGCATCGCGCCGGTGACCTGCCAACCGCCCTGCGGCGACAATAGAACGAACGTGTTCTAACGAGATTTGAGAAATAGGCACCTGAGAAATCAGCGGGTGACCCGGTCTATCATCCAACTCTCCCGCAGCCAGCCTCACCTCTTCGGCTTTTTCCCCATCACGCAAGCCTGTGTAGACAATTTCGATGTCATCACGTCCGGATAAAGCGATGACGCGTTTAGCTAGGTCTTCAATGAGCACAGGTTCGCCCATATCCAGAACGAGAGTTTCGCCGGGGTTACCCAAGGCGCCAGCTTGCAGTACCAAGTCGCATGCTTCAGTGGCCGCCATAAAGTAGCGTTTGACTCCAGGAGCTGTCACTGTGACTGGCCCGCCTGCTTGCACTTGAGCAACAAATGTACCTAGAACAGAACCGCGTGAGCCAAGGACATTTCCAAACCGCACTGACATGTACCTTCGGCCGGTTTGGCGGGCTACCTCGGCGACTGCTCGTTCAGTTAGGTATTTTGACGCTCCGAGCACTGAGGACGGGTCAGCTGCCTTGTCAGTGGAAATGTGAACGAAATTTTCGACGTCGTTTTCAATCGCCGCGTCGAGAAGCGACATACTTGCACCGACGTTCGTCTTAACAGCCTCGTCAGGAAAACGTTCAAGAAACGTCAAGTGCTTCAAAGCCGCCGCGTGAAAAATAATGTCTGGTTTGACGTCTGCGACCATTGACCGGACGAAATGCCCGTCGCGTAGGTCGCCAAGAATCAAGTCGTCGCTTGTTAGAAGCGCTGACCCCTCAAGAATAAGTTGTGTCGAGTGAAGGCCACTTTCGTCACGGTCGGTCATCACCACTCGTTTTGGTGCGTATTTAACCAATTGCTTACACAAAACCGATCCGATTGATCCACCAGCTCCCGTTACAAGGACCGTCTTGCCAGTTAAGTAGTCAGCGATTTCGTCAACGTTCGTATTGATCGGCTGACGCCCAACTAGGTCATCGAACTCAATGCTTCGGAAAAACCCGGGACGCGACACTACAGGGCTGATCTGGTTCATAGTCTGTCGCCGTTGGTCTTCTGCACGTAGATGCGGCAGGACACGCAGATCAACTTCTCTGGCACTTGTCTCTTTGACAATGCTGTCGACTTTGTCCGAAGGCAAAGAGTTCGACGCCAAAACGACCAGATCGGGCTTTATATCATCGAGCAACTCGGATAGCGCAGTAAGTGGCCCTAGAACGCGCACGCCTTCAATGCGTAGATGACGTTTTGCCCTGTCGTCGTCAAGGAAACCCACCGCCACAAACTCTTCGCGAGGGTCTTCGGCAATCATTCGATACGCGGTGCGGCCGTGTACTCCTGCTCCGATGATGAGTGCTTTTTTTGCGCGACTGTTCTGAATGCGACGCCGTTGTGTCCACGCAGTATCGAGCCACGACAGCGTCCCGATTGCAACAATCGTGAGCGCCCCAGCTGTCAGTGGCACGCTGAGCGGAATCTCTCGTTGGAACCATGGAAGCAAAAAGGCTAAGTAGAGGAGGCCTGTAACGATTGCGGTCAATGAACCGATTGCCATCAGTTCATCACCAGAAGCTTTCCAAAATCGGCCGCGGTAGACGGTTAAAGGGCCGATGAGAACAAAGAATATGAACCCACACGTTGCAACAATAAGAATATGCGTGTAGTTAGGTGAAGTGACACTGAAGTCATATCGGACCATCGCGGCAACCCACACTGCCACCGCATACACGAAGCCGTCGCGAAGAGCTCGGACAATTGCCTGCTTGGTGGTACGAAGAGACCTCGCAGGGAAATTTGTCCCAGTTGGCTCGGGTTGGCTGGGGGAAGCTATGGCTTGGTCCTTACTCACAAATAAATGAAACTTGCGAAACCAGTATAGTTCTCAACCCCTAGCTATTCGCCGAAGCTCGTCGACGAGAGATTCGTACGTCTGCGCATCATAGTGATACGGGGCCGCCCCCCACTTATGGTCGCGTGCACTTCTGACTTCCTCGGGCCCTCTTCGAATCACAAAATCCGTCAGTGTGCTCGCAAACTCGAAGTAGCGTGCAAACGAGCAATTAGCTTCGGCTACACGCTGGTGGCGCGCGTCTACATCAGGCATAGTCCTATCAAGTAGGTCATTAGCTACGCTCCAGATCGCCCGCCCCGAAACTAAGCTGGTTCGCACATTCGCCCAGTTTCGTTTTGCTGTTCGTGCGAGCCTGCCCACCTTTCTTCGGTTGTGTGACGACCAACGTTCATCATCGAACGTATCCGCCCAGGCGACATCCATGAGAACCGTTGGCACTTCCACGGCTTTGAGATCAGCCATGTTTAATGCAAAGCCGGTTGTCCAGAGTTCGAAGTGCTCATCTGACCCAAATTCGATGAGCCGGTAGTTCCTTCGCCGGGCTATCTCGTCGATCCCGATTTTAAACGCTTCGATCGAGTTTGTGAGGAAACGTCCTTCCTGGTCGACCCACACGCCACGACGCTCGTCAACAAGGTCGATCATAATAAGATCTAAATTTCCGCTCGTCAATCTGTTCATTGCGTCCGCGCGGGCGTCTCCTCGGTACAATCTTCGCTGGAACTCAGATTCGAGCACGGACGCCTCTGGCGCGTAGTCACGCATTGGGTTCAACCGGCATATAGAGGACTGTCGAGCTACGTATACGCGAGGGTCACATTCCGCCCAGTATTCACACGTATCGCGAGAAACGCAAGATCCGAAGATCCCAACAGTTATGTGATTCTCTTCATTTGAACTCATATCACCATCTCGCACAGTCATCGTCTTCACTTGGTCACACAATAGCCGCTTATGGCACATCAATGTGTGAAGATAGGGGGAGCTAGGCCATTAGGGGGGAAATCGTGTCCAAAATCCACATGCTCCGAAAAGCACTGTGGCACCTTCGTCAGGGCGGGGTAAGCCAACTACAAGAATGGTCTAGACGGTCTAAGACTGAGAAGTTGAATCGGGTTGGACTCCGTAACAGAGATAGATTTGAGTATTACCCAGCTGAACCGCTTGAGCGACCAAAACGGTTCCCTGACCTCAACGTGGGCGTCATCCTTGACGACTTTTCGTTCCAAGCCTTCGCGCCAGAGTGGAACCAGTTTGAGCTTACGCGAAACTGGAACAGCCAGTTAGACAGCCTCGACCTCGTTTTTATCGAATCTGCGTGGAACGGCAACCATGGGAAGTGGCAATACCAACTCACGGGTGAAAGTGGTGTCAAGGACGACTTCAAGAATCTGCTCGCAGATTGCCGAAACCGCGGTATCCCTACCGTTTTCTGGAACAAAGAAGACCCCCCACACTTTGAGGACTTCATCGAAGCTGCCTCACTATTCGACTACGTATTTACGAGTGACTCCCGCCTTATTCCCGAGTACACGAAACGCCTGGGCCATGAGCGAGTCGGCACTCTCATGTTTGCGGCCCAACCCTCCATCCACAACCCTGTTCGCCCTGCCGGGGAACGGATAGCAGACGGTGTAGCGTTTGCAGGAATGTACTTTGCGCATAAATTTCCTGAGCGACGCAAACAGATGGAATGGCTCCTTCCTGCAGCAAAAAGAGCCGCGGAAAAAACGCGTGAGCGATTCGCAATCTTCTCGCGCCAACTGGGCAAAGACCCCAAGTACCAGTTTCCTTCCCCCATAGATGCTTCGGTAGTGGGTTCACTGCCCTATGACGAAATGCTCACAGCGTATAAAGACTTTAAGGTGTTCCTTAACGTTAACTCTGTTGTGGATTCGCCCAGCATGTGTGCAAGACGAATCTTTGAACTCACCGCTTGTGGAACTTCTGTAGTCACCGCTTCGAGCGAAGCGACAAGACAGACGTTCCCCCCGAACGAGATCTTCCAACCTGCTCATGAAGAAGAGGCTTTTCACACGACTCGGGCTCTTTTGCGATCCCACGAGCTACGTGACCGCTCCGTCCACCTTGCTCAGCGACGCGTGTGGGAGAACCACACATACGCTCGCCGGGCCACAGACATCGTGCGTGCAGCAGGAGTTTCGACATCCGACACACTGCAACACAAGGTATCCGTACTAGCGTCAACGAATCGCCCTGGGCAGCTGTCACATCTTTTCTCACAGGTCGGAAAGCAAACCGTCAACCCCGAGTTGGTCCTGATTACACACGGCTTTACGCCTTCGCCCGAACAAATCGACGAGTTAGCACAGTCCAATGGGATCGCCGAGGTCGTACACAGGGTTGCGGACACAGACCTTACGTTGGGCGAATGCTTGAACGCGGCAATTGACCTGGCCACCGGCACCGTTCTCGCAAAAATGGATGACGACGATCTGTACGGCGAACACTACCTAGAGGATGCCCTTCACGCACTTATGTACTCCGGTGCAGACATAGTTGGAAAATACGCTCACTACCTTCATTTAAGAAAAGAAAAAGTCACTATCCTTCAATCCGCCGAGAAAGAGCACAAATTCACCAATCTTGTAATGGGGGCTACTATGGTTGGCTCACGCGACACTTTTGATACTCTTCGTTTTGCGAAACGTGCGTCCGGCGAAGACACTGACTTCCAGACTCGACTTCTAGCTAAAGGGGGCAAAATTTATTCGGCGGATAGGTTCAACTTCGTTCAAATGCGAAACGAATCTCACGCTCACACTTGGAGCGTATCCTCAGCTGAGCTCCTAGGAAGCGGAGTCGTTCATAGCTACGGTTTACCTAGCGACCATTATTTTTTCTAGAACCAATCACCAGTAGTGAGGAAAAACCATGACAGAAGGCGCGGAAACGTCACAGCCAACCGTAGCCGTTATTGGCCTAGGCTATATTGGCCTACCAACCGCCGCTGCACTTGCCAACGGTGGCGCCAAAGTAACCGGCGTTGATGTCAAACAATCCACCGTTGACGCAGTGAATCGTGCTGAACTTCCGTTTGTAGAAAAAGGCATGCAGGAAGTTTTGACGAAGGCAGTTACGAGCGGCAACCTCACAGCTAGCCTGGAGACACCAGCAGCGCAGAACTACATCGTGGCCGTACCCACCCCATTTAAGGGTGACCACGAACCTAACCTCGCCTACATTGAGGACGCTGCGTCGAAAATTGCTCCTCAGCTCAAGGGCGATGAGCTAGTCATCCTCGAATCCACGTCTCCTCCCGGTGCCACTGAGCGCATGGCTCAAGTCATCCTGGACGCCCGCCCTGACCTGACCATGGAACCTGGCCAGGACAACTCTGTCTACTTCGCGCACTGCCCAGAACGTGTCCTTCCCGGCCGAATCGTAGAAGAACTTCGCACGAACGACCGCATTGTCGGATCTCTCAACGGCGACGCTGGTGAACGCGCCCGCGACCTCTACACACTTTTCTGCGAGGGCGAGTTCCTCATGACTGACGCCAAAACTGCAGAATTGTCCAAACTCGTGGAAAACTCATACCGCGACGTCAACATTGCGTTTGCCAACGAATTGTCGGTCATCGCCTCAGACCTCGGAATCGACGTCTGGGAACTCATTGAGCTGGCAAACCACCACCCCCGCGTCAACATTCTGCAGCCCGGCCCAGGTGTTGGTGGCCACTGTATTGCTGTTGACCCCTGGTTCATCGTGTCGTCTGCGCCAGAAACGGCCCGCATTGTTCGTGCCGCTCGAGAAATCAACGACGCTAAACCAGAGTTCGTTCTCAACCAGGTCATTCCGCAGGCAGAAAAATTCACCGCCCCCAAGGTCGCTGTTCTGGGTCTTGCATTTAAGCCCAACATTGACGACCTGCGCGAAAGCCCGGCAATGCTTATTACTGAGCAGCTTGCCCAGCGCCTGCCACAGGCTCAGATTCTGGCAGTCGAACCGAACATCAAAGAACTGCCCGCCAAGCTTGCAGACTTCGAAAACGTGCAGCTGACCGAGCTCAACGATGCTATCCGTGACGCCGACATTGTGCTTTTGCTTGTTGACCACAATGAGATCAAGGCAGTAGACCCATCAACGGTCAACGCCGGTTTCATCTACGACACCCGCGGGGCGTGGCGCACCAAGTAACCTCTTCAAACAAAATGCCGGGGCTAGTCCAAAGTGAACTAGCCCCGGCTTTTTGCCTAACTACCAGGAACCGTTTTTGGCGGTTTCAGCAAACTGTGCGACCTCACCGTTGGCGTACGCCTCTTGCATGCGCTTCTGTTCTTGTTCATCCACCACAATGATCGAAGCTTTTCCGGCACGCCCCGGCCCCTTGTTAGGTGCTGTAAAGAAGTGCATGTCACTAGCTTTAAGCCTACGCATTCCAAGACCCATCTTCACCATCTTGTCGGATGAAAGACCGTCGTCAACCGTCACGTACGGCGAAAACTCTTTCACAATGTTGGAGATCTTCCCCGGGTCTGAAAGCGTATTGCCTGACAGGGTTTTGCGCATGACACCTTTCAAGAATTCCTGCTGGTGACGCATACGTGTGTAGTCACCGTCGGCGAAGTTCTTACGCGCACGCACAAAGTCAAGTGCCCGCTTTCCTTCAACAGTGTTCATGCCGGCCTCAAAGTCTGACCCGTTTGACGAAAATGCTTCTTCGGATTTCACTTCAACACCGCCCAGCGCTGTGCTCAGACCCTGAAAACCTTCAAAGTCGATGATGGCAACGTGGTGGATTGGCGCGCCGATGAAGTCACTGAACGTTTTTGTTGCCAGCGGCAACCCACCGTATGACATCGCAGCGTTGATCTTTGCCTTTCCGTGGCCCTCAATGTCCACCCACGAGTCACGTGGAACCGACATCACGTAGATACCGGAATTATCAGCGGGGATGTGCGCAATCAGAATCGTGTCAGACCGGAACCCACGAGCACTCGTGTAATCCACATCTGACTTTCTAGCGTCAGATCCCAGAAGCAAAATGTTGGTGCCTTTTCCCTCTTTTTTAGAGTCCGGGGGCGGGGAGTTTCCGAACACCTTGCTCGCCTCGATCTTCTGTGACCCCTTGTCCCACAGCGACCTAACGTACAAGAAGTAGCCACCAATCGCAGCAATTCCAAGAAGAACTAGAACGACAAGGCCAGAAATAACCCACTTTCCAGCGGTCATTTTCTTCTTTTTTGCCCGAGGCCGTCGTTCTTGAGACGCCTCATTAATTTCGGGACTGTCATCGAAAATATCTGAGTGTGACACTGAAGCTCCGCACTGTCGTAAAAAGACCTAACGCATATTGTACGAGGTTCATACGTTCAAACCCGAACGCGAATGCACAGTCTAGGAATCACCCATGTAATTAGACTGGCTCTATGACTAACGACGTTGTTATTTGCTCTCCTCTACGTACACCCGTGGGCGGATTCGGCGGCCAATTCGCTTCACTCACGGCACCACAGTTAGGAACCCAACTACTCGAAGGACTGATTTCTACGAGTGACATCGACCCTGAACGCATTGACGACGTGATTCTTGGGCACGGCTATCCCACCATGGAGGCCCCAGCTATTGGACGCGTTGTTGCACTCGACGCTGGTTTGCCGATTCGCGCAGCCGGAAGACAAGTCGACCGACGATGCGCCTCAGGGCTACAGGCAATCTTGGACGCTGCCGGGCAGATTGCGACAGGAGGCGCTTCGCTGGTGGTTGCTGGTGGCGTCGAGTCGATGTCTGGCGCCGGGTTTTTTGTTGACGGCATTCGGTGGGGCTCGGTCAACGGCACCGTCGAGATGAAAGACTCACTTCAACGCGGCAGGGTAACGGCAGGTGGTAAGAACCATGTCATTCCCGGCGGAATGATTGAAACCGCTGAGAACCTACGCCGAAAGTACGCCATTTCACGTGAAGAACAGGATCTACTTGCGGTCGAGTCACACAATCGTGCCACCCGAGCACAACAGGCAGGCCACTTCAACGACGAAATTGTTCCCGTAACTGTGCCTGGAACCCGCAAAACTCCAGAACACCGCGTGCACACTGATGAGCACATCCGCCCTGACTCCACACTTGAAAAACTCGCCAAGCTCTCCCCCATCCTGCAGCGAACTGATGCGGATGCAACCGTGACGGCGGGCAACGCTTCTGGACAAAGCGACGGCGCTGCCATGTGCATTGTGACAACCATGCGAGAAGCTGAACGCAACGGCCTCACGCCTCTTGTGCGACTGGTGAGCTGGGGCGTCAGTGGGGTCGCACCAGAAACGATGGGAACTGGGCCAGTTCCGGCCACCGAGCTTGCGCTCAATCGCGCGGAGCTCTCACTGTCTGACATGGATCTCATCGAACTCAACGAAGCATTCGCAGCTCAAGTCTTGGCTGTCACACGCGAGTGGGGATTTCCCGCGTTTTCAGAAGCGACCTCGGCGTTTGACCGCCTCAACGTCAACGGTTCCGGGATTTCCTTAGGACACCCCATAGGAGCGACAGGGGCGCGCATCCTGACAACCCTCACCTACGAAATGCACCGAAGGGAAGCCCGCTACGGCTTAGAAACAATGTGCGTAGGCGGAGGACAAGGACTCGCAGCAATCGTCGAGCGCATCGCATAACGTCCGCTCACGTCGCCCATAGTCTGACAGTTCACTCAATAAAACATTCAGTTAGCACTGACTAACTGAACTGTTGTTACAGTGAATGTACGACCACTCGGCCATTGGGCCAGGAAGGATGACTGCTGATATGCGGATTGTCACTTTTGTTAAGTACGTCCCGGACGCAGCTGGCGACCGGACTTTCAACGATGACAACACAGTAGATCGCGAAAGCGACGGAATTCTTTCCGAGCTTGACGAATACGCGGTAGAAGAAGCTCTCAAGATCAAAGAAGCTGTAGGCGATGCTGAAGTTATCGCACTCACAGTTGGACCCGAAGACGCAGAAGACGCTGTGCGCAAAGCACTCCAGATGGGTGCCGATGCAGGCGTTCACGTTGACGACGAAGACATCGAAGGCACATGTGCAGTAGGAACCGCGAAGGTTCTGGCTGCAGCGATCAAGGCATACGAAGAGGAAGAAGAGGAACAGGTTGACCTCATCCTCACTGGCCTTTCCTCCACCGACGGTGGCATGAGCGTTATGCCAACCATGGTTGCTGAACTGCTGGGACGCCCAGCAGCAACTCAGGCCTCGGAAGTCACTGTTGAAGGAAGCACCGTTCGCATTCGTCGCGACGGTGACACATCCAGCCAGTTCATTGAAGTGAGCCTGCCTGCCGTTGTGAGCGTGACCGACCAGATCAACGAACCTCGCTACCCATCCTTCAAGGGCATCATGGCGGCTAAGAAGAAGCCAATTGACTACTACGACCTTGAAGACATTGAACTCGACGAAGCTGAAGTTGGGTTCGACGGTGCGACCACCCAGGTGGTCAACATTGCCGAACGTCCTCCACGCACCGCTGGTGAAATTGTCACCGATGAGGGCGAAGGTGGAAACCAGCTCGTTGAGTGGCTCGCTTCCAAGAAGCTCGTTTAATCAATCCGTCCAACTAACACAAAGGGAATCGAAACATGTCTGAAGTTCTCGTTCTTGTAGACCACGTGGACGGCAACGTACAAAAGTCCACATTTGAACTCCTCGCAATTGCCCAGCAGTCTGGCGAACCTGTAGCTGTGTTCGTTGGGTCTGACGACCAGGCGCAGAACGCTGCAACATCCTTGGGCCAGTACGGTGCAACGAAGGTTCTTGTTGCTAGCGACCCTGCACTTAACGAATACCTTGTTGCTCCTAAGGCTGAACTGCTCGCACAACTCATTTCTGAGCGCCAGCCTGCAGGTGTCCTGGTTTCCTCGACCGCAGAAGGCAAGGAAATTGCTGGCCGCACCGCAATCAAGTCTGGATCCGGTGTCATCACTGACGCTGTAGAAGTTGAAGCTGACTTCACCGCTACCCAGTCGGTATTCGCTGGCGCCTACACCATCACCGGTAAGGTCACCAAGGGCACCCCGATTGTTGCCGTGAAGCCAAACTCGGTATCACCGGTTGAAGCTGGCGCACAGGCAGCTGTTGAAGCTGTTAACTTCACCGCAAGCGACGCGGCAAAGACTGCACGCATTGTCTCGGTTGAAGAAAAGCCGTCTTCAGGTCGCCCAAACCTCACGGAAGCACCGATTGTTGTTTCCGGTGGACGCGGTACCGGTGGAGACTTTGGCCCAGTCGAAGCTCTTGCGGACTCGCTCGGCGCTGCCGTCGGTGCGTCACGTGCCGCAGTTGACGCTGGCTGGTACCCACACTCAAGCCAGGTTGGTCAGACCGGTAAGGTCGTTTCGCCTCAGCTGTATGTTGCTGCTGGTATTTCCGGCGCGATCCAGCACCGTGCTGGCATGCAGACCTCGAAGAACATTGTTGCTGTCAACAAGGATGCAGAAGCTCCTATCTTTGAGCTCGCAGACTACGGTGTTGTTGGCGACTTGTTCAACGTCCTGCCGCAGGCAACTGAAGCGATTAACGCACGTAAGTAACGCCTGAACACTGAAGAGGGGTGTGGTCGCCAACTGGTGGCCACACCCCTCCTTTTATGAGAAGTTCACGCGAAATGTTCACTTACACTCGCCACCTGACATAATGAAACTGGTCGCCAAAGCTAAAATTTAGGAGCTTCACATGAAGAAACGACTTGTCCTTCTTGCCGGAATTGGTATCGGATTTGTCCTGGGTTCGCGCGCCGGACGCCAGAGCTACGAAAACCTCAAGCGCCAGGCAACAAACCTGTGGAACGACCCTAAGGTCCAGGACGGTATCGACACTGCACGCGAGCAGATCGAAGAAAAGGCTCCTGTTGTTGCACAGGCAGTCAAAGACAAAGCACCAGTTGTTGTAGACAAGGTGAAGGAAGCCGCAGACACTGGTGTTGCTAAGGCGAAGGAAGCCACCAACGATGTGAAGGCGAAGGTCGAAAACGACCCCAAGGCCGACGTTCCTGACGACGTCGTTTCCGACCCGGCTACTCCTATGGACGAAGAAGGTCCAGCACCTACGAAGTAAGTGCTTAGTGAAAGGGGCGGGTGATCCACGATCCCCCGCCCTTTCGCCTTCACAACAACGACGACGTTAAGCGACACACGTTCTCTAGATACTTCTGCTTCAGCGAACGCTTACGCCACTGCTCGATGTTGAGCTCTTTCACCACCGGCACGTACGCTTCTTCTTCCAAGTCATACAGCGACGACGTCACACCTTCATCAACAATGAGCAGGCTGATCTCCATATTCATGGCAAACGACCGTTCGTCCATGTTCGATGACCCAATCACCGTGACGTTGTCATCGATCAGGATGAATTCTTCTTCCTGCCTGTTTTTGCGGATGATGGGCTCATGATGAGCGCATCTGTTACGTAAGTGGTAAGCCACATCAACCTCATCTTTAAAGTCGGACAAGGAAGGAACGGAAATACTCGACCGCGAACTCTGTGTGCCAGCGGTGGGCGTGGCTATTAGAGTTTTACGAACTAACGGCCAGATTGTCGATGAATAATTGCTGGTAAAAAGGTACGCCCAGAAATCAAAACTCAATTCCGCAATAACCTGCCCCGAGGATGGCATCTTGTCTTTAGTCGCCCCTACGCGCTTTAGTGCCTTCGCAACAGCGCGCTTAGCCTCCCGGGTAAAAGGGATCGCTGAATTGTTGTACCAATGCTCTCCATATCGTGGAGAAACAGCTTTATCAACGCAGTTACGCAAAAGTACTTCAACGTGTTGGATGTCTTCCAAGAAACACTTGGTTACACGTGTGTTCCACACATAGAGAGCTTCAGGATCTGGGTGGAAGTTGTACGCACTCATCCGCTCTGATGAGAACCATGTTTCAAGGTTACTTGCGCCAGTTGAATCGGGCATCATACGTACTAGTGTTACACTAATTGTGAAAGCCCCGGAGCGATCCCTGCGTTTTAGACGTACATCACCGGGGTTACTGATTTCCCGCGATGTACCTCCCAACCTGCGCCTCTTACAACAACGACGACGTTAAGCGGCACACATTCTCTAGATACTTCTGCTTCAGCGAACGCTTACGCCACTGCTCGATATTGAGCTCTTTCACCACCGGCACGTACGCTTCTTCTTCCAAGTCATACAGCGACGACGTCACACCTTCATCAACAATGAGCAGGCTGATCTCCATGTTCATGGCAAACGACCGCTCGTCCATGTTCGATGACCCAATCACCGTGACGTTGTCATCGATCAGGATGAACTTCGAGTGCAGGATCGTGGGCTTGGGGTAAAGGAAGATCTTCACCCCGTTCTCCATCAGCTCTTCATAAAACGACTCTTGCGCATACTGCAAAACAGCGTGGTTTCCCTGCTCAGACACGTAAATCCGAACATCAACCCCAGAATGCGCTTCCGTCGTCAACGCCTGCTTCAGCGACTCATTCGGCACAAAATACGGAGTCACAATCACAACGCGCCTGTTCGCGTTATACACCAAGTGATTAAACAGCCTCAGGTTGTTTTCTAACGGAAAACCCGGCCCTGAGGGCACCGCTTGCGCCATGATTCCACCCTCGTTCGGGACCTCCATGGTCAGTTGCAACTCGTCAGAAATGATGTCACCGGTTTCTGAGTACCAGTCAGTCGCGAACACGGCGTCTAGCTCGTTAACCACCGGGCCCGTGCACCTAATGGCCAAGTCTTTCCACTCAAAGCCTTTCTTCACATTCGCACGCTTGTTGTACGTCTTATCAATCGCATTGAGCGAACCAGTGAACCCAACCTCACCGTCGATCACCACAATTTTGCGGTGATTCCGCAAATCAGGACGCTGATACTCTAACCGCCACGGCCGCACCGGCAGACTCCGCCGCCAGTCAATAGGTGAGTTATCCATGAGCTTCACGAGCTCTTTGTAGCCTGGGTATCCCACGCAACCAATGTGGTCCACCAGCACACGCACGTGCACCCCACGCTCCGCGGCTTCCTTCAAAGCGTCAAAGAACGGGGCGGTAGTCGAGTCGTAGGCGGCGATATAAAACTCCACGTGCACGAACTTCTTAGCCTGCTCAACCTCTTTAGCCATCAAACGGATAGCTTCGTGGTTATCCGGCAACAAGCTAAAAGAGTTCCCGTGCGTCATGGGAAGTGCACCCAAAGAGTAATTCAATTGCGCCGAGGTGCGAAGTGGTTCCGATAGGTGTTCGGATTTGCCCAAAATGGCTTGGGCGCCAGTCTGAGCTTTGATTAAGTCGTTAATTGTTTGCTGGTCTTTTCGGCGTTTTGCCGGCAACTTTGAACTACCAAAGATCAAAAACGCAATAATCCCCACATACGGGATGAAGAAAATGGCTAACAACCATCCCAGCCCCACAGCTGGTTTGCGCCTGTACGGAACCCACCCCAGGGCAATGAGCCGAATCAGAATATCTGGGATGATCAGCAGCGTGACTAGCCATGCTGGCCAGTCGAGTTCAAACAGTTGAGTTGCCCACAAATCCACCATTCCAATTTAGCGCACGTGCGAAAACTCAAGTCCCCGCACGTGCGCCTGTGAGGAATAGCTGGTTAAGCCTCAACCATGAGTGTGACGGTCTGTGCGATGCAGGCTGGCTTGTCAGAACCTTCGATTTCGACAGTGTGGTTCATGACTACCTGCACGCCGGATGACTTGCGGTTCACCTCGGCCACTTCCACAACGTCACGCACGCGCGAACCCACGGGAACAGGTTGCGGGAAACGCACCTTGTTGAGTCCGTAGTTGATCATCATCTTCATTCCGGTGATGGTGAAAATCTCAGGGCTCAGACCAGCAATCAGGCTCAGGGTCAGATAGCCGTGCGCAATGGTGGAACCGAACGGCCCTTCCTTGGCTCGTTCTTCATCGATGTGAATCCACTGGTGGTCGTTGGTTGCGTCTGCGAACTGAGAAACACGTTCCTGAGTAATTTCAAACCATTCACCGGTCCCTACTTGCTGACCGACCAAAGCTTCGAGTTCTTCAACACCATTGATTACGCGGGGCTCTGCCATTGCTTCTCCTTCGAAACGACTGTTTAACCAAAAATATGGGGTGTGACCACCAAACTTATCGTACGTTCAAGTGCTTCAGATCACAATCACCAGGTACAGTAAGGGGCAGTGCGTCAGAGAGGAGCATCATGGCTGATCACACACCCGCAAACCCGCCAAGCGACTTCGACCCACTACAGGTGCCCATCCGCAAAGCCGTGAGTGTCCTCATGGTCCGCAACAACCCGCACCTCGAACTCTTCATCCAACACCGTGTGACCACCATCGACTTTGCCGCCGGCATGGTCGTCTACCCCGGCGGCCGCGTAGACGAGGCCGACTACCACTCCCCCATCACCGCCTCGGCCTCTCACGCCCAAAAATGGGCCCGCACCTGGGCCACAGACACACCCACCATCAACGCGCTCCTCACCGCCGCCGTACGCGAAACCCGCGAAGAAACCGGCGCCACCCTCGACCCCTCAGCACTGCACCCCTGGGCCAACTGGACCACCCCACCGGGCCCCAAACGCCGCTTCGACACGTACTTCTATGTCGCCGATGCCCACAACCTCGCCGCCCAACACCAAACCACAGAAGCCACCAACTCCGAATGGGCACCCGCCCACACACTGCTAGCCGACTACAACGCCCACCGCCTCGACATGATGCGCCCCACCCTGCACCTGCTCAACGAAATCATCGAACTGGGTACCGTCGACGCGATCCTCGACGCGGCCGCCCAACGCAACATCGACCCCGTACGACCCACCACCGCCGACGCAAAAGACCTAGGCAAGGCCAGGTAGTCGTGGCGCCTTATCAGGGCGTGGCTTAACGGTCAGGGCGCCTCACACGGGCAACGGCAAGCACACCAACGCGTCCCCGGCTCCCGCGCCTTCCGGTGGGATGACCACCAACCCGCGCGCCTGCGCCAGTCCGCGCAACATGTTTGAACCCCGCTTGTCACACAGCTCCCAGCGGTTCGTGTTCGCTCCCGTGCCCGAGGTGTCCCGCGGTTGTGTGCTTTGCTGCCTACCTTCTCCCGCCGAGGTTTCTACCGGCTTGGCGGGCATCACTCGCCACGCGGATCCCGCACCAGAGCGGCCCTGGCCGGGGTCGAAATCGTGGGCCAGAATCACAGTTCCGGGCTGTTCGACGCTACGGCCCAAGGCACCTCGGATTACGTGGGTAAGCACGAGCCGCAACGCCACCATCGCTGCCAATGGGTTACCCGGCAGGCCCACATGCACCACCCCCGAATGTTCCATGAGAAACGTGGGGTGACCGGGGCGCATGTTGAGTTCAGGGAACAGGACGTAGCCATCCCCACCTTCAACCCGCCTCAGCGCAGCACGCCTGACCTCATCGACCCGCGAATGCCCAGTTCCACCCGTGGACACCACAACGTCACACTGGCCCACCAACTGATCCAAGGCCGCTACAGTTTCCGCCTCACCGTCGCCGATCCGCACACTGGCAACAACCTCGGCACCCAACATGCGCACATACGCAGGCAACTGCGGGCCAAACGCATCACGCACGAACCCGGGCTGGGGCAGGCCGGAGGCGACGACCTCGGTGCCGGTCAACAACAACCCCACCCGTGGCCGAGCACGCACCGGCAACGCGTCATGCCCCGCCACCGCTGCGAACGCCACCTGAGCAGGCGTGAGCACTTCCCCGGCACGGGCGACCAAGTCTCCTGCGAGGGCTTCGCGACCGGCTCGGCGGATGTTTCGGCCAGGTTCCAGATCGCGTTGTGGCATCCCTGGCGCTAAGGAAATCCGCTCAGCGCCAGCCCCGCCACCAGCCTCACTAGCCCCACCGACACCAGCATCAACCTGCACCCACTCTTGCCGCACCACCGAGGTGGCTTCCGAAGGTACCAGCGACCCCGTCGCCACCGGCCACGCATTCTCCCCCACGATCCACGGCCCCGGGCCGCGCACCGCAAACCCATCCATGGCCGAGGAATCATAATGCGGCACATCCCTCACCACGTACACGTCCTGGGCAAGCACCTGACCGACGCACTCGGCCAACGGGCGCGTGACCTGCGGGGCGGGCAGGCGAGCGCCACTTTCGTACGCGATCCGCATGGCGTCCAGTGGATTCGGCGCCTGGGCGGGGTCTGCTCCCGGCCCCGAGGCTCCCACCTGCCCGCTTTGTGATGTACCGTTTTCGACCATAGGGCCAGCGTATCCTCCAGCCGAAAGGTCACCATGCGTCGTTCCGTCCGCACCCGCGTCCACGTGTTTGGGCCCAACGGCTGTATCCGCACTAAAACCGACAAAGTCGCAGGCGAAGAACCCCTAGAAATCCGGTTAGGCGACCAGGAGTTCACCGTCATGATGCGCACCCCCGGCATGGACACAGAGCTGGTGCTGGGCCTGCTTCTGGGCGAAGGGATCATCCGCACTGCAAGTGATGTGGTGGAGATCGATTTCTCCACCGGCTTGGACCCTGACGGCACCCGCAACTACAACGTGGCTAGGGTGCGTCTTTCGCCCGAGGTGTCAGCTGCCCTGGCGCAGAACGGCGGGCTTCCAGCGGGGCAGGAACGGAACATCTACACCAGTTCGGCGTGCGGGGTCTGTGGCACGGCTGCGCTGGAAGCAGTGACGAAGGTGTCGAGCTATCCTCTGCCGCCACCTGAACCATTCTTTGACCCTGCAGTTATTTGCGAGCTGCCGAACATCATGCGCGACCAACAACCCCTGTTTGCCACAACCGGCGGGATTCACGCGGCCGGACTGTTTGAGTTCGGGGCGGGGGCTGGGACGACCTGGGGTACTTCTTCAAGCGCGAGGGCTGGAACCGGCGCTGGCTCAGGCTCTCCAGCCACCTCCCCATCCTTACTCACCGTCGCCGAGGACGTGGGCCGTCACAACGCCGTAGACAAGGTCCTGGGGTGGGCGATGCGCGAAGATCTCCTCCCGCTGTGTTCTTGCGTGCTTCAGGTGTCCTCGCGCGCGTCGTTTGAACTGGTGCAGAAGGCGGCGATGGCGGGGGTGCCGGTGCTTTCGGCGGTGAGCGCACCCAGCTCCGCAGCCGTGGAGTTGGGGAACAGCCTGGGTGTGACGGTGATCGGGTTCAACCGAAAGGGGACGTTTAATGTGTATTCGGCCCCGGAGCGGCTATTCGGAAACTGACCAGTCAGGTTCTAGTTCGGACACGTTTTCTCTACACAAGAGAACGGATTTGGATTTGCTGTGGTGAGTAACTCGCCGATTTTGGGCCGAAAACGTGAACAAAACGAACAAAAAGAGCGTTTACTCTACACACTGCTTCGAGGAGTGTAGAGTAAACAGCCGGAATCAGACCCGCACCAGCCCAGCCGTAGCTACACTACTCCCCGCAACCTTTGAAGGTTAAACTGAAGTGAACTATATGAACGACGTGTGTTGAGGCCAGGTTCAACAGACAGAATAAATCGAAAGGAGGGGCGGCCCGTGGCAACAAGCGATCAGCTTAAGGCTTTGGTGCAAAGTCACGCCGACGGCGATGACGCGCAGTTTTACGCTGTTGCCATGCAAGTTGCGGCTAGGGCAGCGAGGTCCGGGCACACTAACCTTGCAAAAGATCTACGCGATCTCGTTGATGATCTCCGTGAGAACAGGACTGCACCTTCTGTAGCACCTGTAATTCCAGTCATCCAGCCCAGGGGCGAGCTCGCTTCCCTGCTCTCTGTCACCTACCCAAATGCTCATTTAGGCGACCTAGTCCTTTCCGAGAAGCTATCTGCAAGTATTGTCCGTGTTCTCACTGAACAGCGGCAACGAGACACGCTTGTCCGCCACGGGCTGCGTCCTGCTCAGCGTTTACTTTTGACTGGCCCACCGGGAACCGGCAAAACAACAACCGCGCAGGTGATCGCCGCGGAACTCAATTTGCCTCTATTCACGGTTCGTCTCGACTCAATGATCACTAAGTACATGGGCGCTACAGCAGCAAAGTTAAGGCTGATATTCGATTCGATCGCTGAAACCCGTGGGGTGTATTTTTTTGACGAAGTGGATGCCCTGGCCGGTGATCGTGCGGCTGAGAATGATGTAGGAGAGATCAGACGCGTTCTCAACTCGTTCCTGCAGTTTCTGGAAGAGGACATTTCTGACAGCCTCATCATCACTGCGACAAACCACCCGCAGTTACTCGATAAAGCCCTGTTTCGCCGGGTCGACACTACCCTCGAGTTCGACCTTCCCGACGATGAGGGAATCAAGTCCGTCATCAAAAACCGGCTCGCCACATTTCAAATAGGCAACCTCGGCTGGAGACGAGTAATCCTAGCGGCTAGAGGGTTAAGCCACGCCGAGATCGCAGTTGCTGCCGAAAATTCGGCGAAGAGCTCAGTTCTCAGTGGGACAACACGAATACTCACAGACGACCTTGTCGCTGCACTGGAAGACCGCCCGCGCGTGAACACTTCAGTTGAGCGATAGTGACAATCGATGAGTAAGCGAAATCGCGAACACATATTCGTGCCGTCCTCACCACAGCACGAGCCATACACACCGTCAAGCAGTGGGCGCAACAAGACCAGTAGAGCCGCTATCAGCAACCGGAGAGCGCACGGAACAAAACTTCTTGAGGAGTACACAGAAGCAAGCGCGCCTCCCCAAGAAGAGTCGGCAAGAAAAGGAACGCACATCTCTTTCTTGTCATTTGCAGGTTTCGAACTCGCATTGCAAAGTCTCGACGTACAACGACAAGGT
Source organism: Brevibacterium sp. UMB1308A (assembly GCF_030230605.1). GTDB lineage: Bacteria > Actinomycetota > Actinomycetes > Actinomycetales > Brevibacteriaceae > Brevibacterium. The sequence goes on along the minus strand of NZ_JASPDO010000010.1, from coordinate 41,867 downwards.
GAGCAGCCAGAACTGGTTTCAGTAACTACACGAGAAACACCAGACGGCAACGTTCAGATCGCCACCGTGTATATCCCGGACGGCAAAAAACAGTACTTCCTTGAAAGACTTGAGGACTACATCAAGACTTGCGAACAGGAAAAAGCTAAACACGAGAACCTCATTGAAGGTATCCAGGAGATCCGCAGAGCTACCATTAAAGAACTATGGACCGACCCTGTTGGTTTGTTTCCCACTGACGTGACGGAAGTTCGCTGGTGGGAAGTTTGGCTTCGTAAAAGAGATGACCACGAACTGGCCCGATTTACCGCTTATGCCAGCGAACACGGGCTACGCGTGAGTGATCATTTCCTCGGATTCAGTGGTCGCACAGTGATTCTTGTGAAAGCCTCTGCTGAAAAGCTTGCTGAGACCATGAGTTCACTCGACGACATTGCCGAGCTGAGGCACCCACATGATGTTTCTAGCGTCCTTGTGGAAAGTTCAGCATCCGAACAAACTGAATGGGTAGAAGACCTACGCAAGAGACTTAGTGAAGCTCCTGACGACGCTCCAGCGGTCTGTATTCTTGACACAGGGGTACAAAACTCGCATCCCCTTCTTTCTGGCTCACTTCATGGCTCTGACATACACGTGGCCGATGCACGGTGGAAACCTGCGCCTGTGCATCCACACGGAACTGAAATGGCAGGTCTAGCGCTTTATGGCAACTTGGAATCCGCCGTACTGTCTTCACGTCCAGTTCGTCTTTACCATCGACTGGAATCAGTGAAATTCCTGCCCGATGTTGGGCACAACGCCCCTGCTATTTATGGTGCAATTACTGCTAGTTCAGTTGCTCGACCAGAAGTTCAAGCCCCAATGCGTTCACGGGTTTTTATGATGGCAGTCACTGCGTCCGACCCGGGCGAAGATACGGAAGCTAGCACTGACGGGTCTTCCACTAAAGCTGGGCAGCCTACGTCCTGGTCTGCGACTATCGACGCACTAAGTTTCGGGCGATCCGTCGTCAACGTTGGTTCTAGAATCACGTATCTGGATCCTAGTGAAGAACCTCATCCACGGCTCTTTTTAATTTCCGCTGGCAATATTCGGGGTATCGATGCAAGGGACAACCATTTAGACCGGAGTGACTTAGAACCAGTCGAGGACCCTGCGCAAGCGTGGAATGCACTGACGGTTGGGGCCTATTCGGAGCGGGACGATATGTCTGGGGCGCCTCACTTGTTTGCGGGTTACACCCCAATCGCTTCGCGAGGAGAGTTGTCGCCTGTAAGCAGGACATCAGTGATGTTCGAACCTAAAAAATGGCCCTTCAAACCAGATGTTGTGGCTGATGGAGGAAACTTCGCTGCGATCCCGGGCAATGCTTCAGCGGATACGCCAGAAAACTTGTCTTTACTCACCACCAGACTTCAGAAGCTCGGACAAGGTTTTTTCACAACAACTAGGGATACCTCGGCAGCGACTGCGCAAGTTGCTGCGCTAGCAGCAGATATCTATGCGACGTATCCGACGCTTCACCCAGAAACAGTCAGAGCTCTCGTAGTGCACTCTGCTCAGTGGACAAACACTATGCGGTCACATTTCACGGCTGCGAAGAACAAAAGCGAAAGGGTCTCCCTGTTGCGCCGTTACGGCATGGGAGTACCGGATGCCGAACGCGCGTTGCGAAGTGCTTCAGATGCTCTCACCTTAATTGCAGAGGCCACGATTCGTCCCTTTGAACGGAGGGATGACAGCAACGACGGAAAACTTCGTGAAATGAATCTGCACCGGTTACCGTGGCCAGAAGAGGAGTTGGAAAATCTAGGAGATACCCCCGTCGAGCTGCGAGTGACTCTCTCCTATTTCGTGGAGCCTAACCCTTCACGTCGCGGATGGACAGGACGGTACGTCTACCCGTCTCACGGCCTTAGATTCGCTACACGAAGACCAGAAGAAAGCGTTGATTCCTTCCGCCACCGAATCAACAAACATGCACGCCCCGAGGGGAAACGCCCTCCAACTCTAAACACTGAGACAGGATGGCTATTTGGAAGTAACCAGCAACAGTCTCCAGGGTCTTTGCACACGGATATTTGGAAAGGAACTGCGGCCGAACTTGCACAAAAAGGGGTCATTGCTGTTTACCCTGTCAGCGGATGGTGGAAGAACCGTGGCAACAATGATCAAAGTGACAAGGGCGTCAAATACTCACTAGTGGTAAGCATTGAGGCACCCGGAGTTGACATTGACCTTTGGGCAGCAGTCGCCCAACAGGTTCGCACACCAGTTGAGGTAAGTAACTGATTATCACCAGACCCCGGCGACCCTCACCAGCCCGGCGTCCGCTCCAGGCCACCACCCCAGAGCCAACCCAGCCTTAACCTTTCCCCAGTTCCTGCATCCGCTTGCGGACCGCCTCGGCCTGCTCTTCGCCACCAATAAGGCTGCGGATCGCACGCTGCTCAGCCGCGAACGCATCACTCAACGACGCGCGGCCACTCAAATCCACCAGCATCTTCGCCTGCGTCAACGCCGACCGAGACTTCCCCGCCAACTCACGCCCCAACTCCAAGGCACGTGCGTTCGCGTCCTGGGCCAGCTCCTCAACCAAGCCCATCTCGTAGGCCCGCTGCCCAGTGACCACCTCACCGGTGAAAATCATGCGCTTGGCGTTCCCGGCCCCCACCACACGTGGCAGAAGCTGGGTACCGCACATATCTGGCACGATCCCCCAGTTGATCTCCATCATCGACAGCTTGGTATCCGGCTGAGCAATCCGCAGATCCGCACCCAACGCAATCTGCAAACCACCGCCAAACGCCACCTTCTGCACCGCAGCAATCACCGGCGCTTCCACCTGCTGCCACACAAAAACAGCCTGCTGCGCCAACGCCTTCGCCGGGCCCACACCCTCACGAGCCTCCGGCAACTCCGCCTGCCCACCAGCCATTTTCTTGAACTCGCTCATGTCCAGGCCAGAGCAGAACCCAGCACCCTTACCGGTCAACACCACGGCGGCCACGTCGTCACGCGCCTCCACGAACCGCCCCGCATCCACCAAATCCGCAAACATCTCATGCGTCAGCGAATTCAAGGTCTCCGGCCGATTGAACTCCACATGCGCCAACCGGTCCTCAATCGTCAGCGTGACCGTTCCGTATTCGGCTTCGAAAGCGTCCATGGTTCCCTCCGTTGTGGTTGCCCCGGCAACAGCCCGAGGTGTCACTTACCTATGTTGTTCTGTCACCTATGACTTCAAGTTACGCGAGTACGTGCGCACCATGTCCGGGTTGAGGTCGGCAATTGACCCAGCGCCCATGAGTTGCATGGTGACGGTCATTTCGTTTTCCAGAATCTCAAACACCTTGCGCACCCCAGCTTCACCGGCAGCCATCAGACCGTACAAGTAAGCCCGGCCAATCAACGTGAAATCAGCACCCAACGCCAGCGCACCAATAATGTCCTGACCACGCATGATGCCCGAATCCAAGATGATCGGCACATCCTCACCCACCGCTTCACGGACCACCGGAAGCGCCTCCAAGGTAATAGGCGCGCGGTCAAGCTGACGACCACCGTGGTTGGACACCACCAACCCGTCAGCCCCGGCGTCCAAAGACTTCGACGCATCCACCTCGGTCAGAACACCCTTCACAAACAACTTGCCGGGCCACACCGACCGAATCCACTTCAAATCCTCAAAACTCAACGTGGGGTCAAACATGGATGAGGTGAGGCTCGCCAGATCCGACACCTCGTTCGACAGCGACGCGTACGTCAGCGGATCAGTAGTCAAGAAGTTAAACCACCACTCTGGCCTGTACGACGCATCCAACACCGTTCCGGCAGAAAGCTTAGGCGGGATGGTGAGCCCGTGGCGCACATCGCGCAAGCGACGCCCCGCAACCGTAGTGTCTACAGTGACTAACAGAGTTTCAAAGCCGTTCTTCCACGCCCGTTCCAACAGATCCCGGGACGCGTCACGATCACGCCACAAGTACAGCTGGAACCACTTGGTTGCGTTGGGCGCACACGCCGCCACGTCCTCAATGCTGCGTGTACCCATGGTGGACAGGGTGAACGGCACCCCAAAACGGTCAGCCGTACGCACACCAGCCACTTCGCCTTCTGTGTGCATCATGCGGGTGAACCCAGTAGGAGCAATCCCCACCGGCAAACGCGATTCCACGCCTGCGATCGTAATGGACAAATCCACATCGGCCGAGCCCGCCAAAATCGCCGGGTCAAACTCTAAGTTCCTAAACGCTTCACGGTTACCACGGTACGTGTACTCGTCCTGCGCGCCACCGTCCACGTAGTTGAACGGCCCCGCAGGTGTGCGTCGCTTAGCGATCCTGCGCAAGTCATCAATGTCACCCACACGCGCCAACCGGGACTTTCGACCCCCAAGGTTGAGGTCAAACTGCATGAGCGGCAAAAAGTTCTTGAGCTGCGGAACGCGTCTAATGGTCACCATGATGCCACTCTACCGAGCCGTGCGGGTCCACACATTCCCGCCCCGGGGTTTCCCAACTTCTGGGCGCCTGCCAGCCCGACCAGTCCTCGGTAAACGCCCACGCACCTTGCTCCCACTGGTCTAACGCCACAGAGGCATTGGCGCGAATTGCAGCCGCGACGGCAGCGTCCCACTGGCCGTACTTCACGGCCGCGGCAAGTTCGTCTTCGTCTTTGAGCTGTGGCACCTGGCCCGGGCGAATCACCAGATCAAGCACATGGTCCGAGGTGTATAACTCTCCCACCGCGTGCCGGTCCCTTGCGGGTCCCAACCGGTGATGTCCCTCTAGGTTGACGTAGTGCGCGTTCACTGTGCCTGACGCTTCACGGAACACCCACACCGAAAAGGGCATGCCCACCGGAATCAGCCGTAGCACCCCGCTCCCGTACCACTGGCCACCCACTGCCACACGATCCACCATGCGTGGGTTAAACCGCACATGATCAGGCACGTTGTGAGGGTTCACACTCTCAAACCCCGCCAACCGGGCGTGCACCACCGGCGTACCCCCGGCCAGCCACACCACTAGTCCGCGCTCGTCATGACGCACCACCCTCACCGGTTGCACAACGTCCACACCGTGTGCCGCATAGTCGTGCCGGCGAAACCGCCACCGCACCACATCACCCGGTTGCAGCCGTGTGGCCTGGGCGAGCGGAACGGAGCTGGCCGGGGCTGGCGACGGGAACGGCTCCGTTCCGTACAGGGCAGGTGCCGTTTCGCACTGACCAGAACCGCTCTGGTCCGGCTCCTGCACAGAACCGCCCTGCACAGAATCGTCAGTTGGTGTAGTCAATCGAGATTGCTCCAGTTTTGGTCGACGCTGTGACCGGGATCGCGTAGGGGTCGGAATCTGTTGAGTCTACATTGACGGTCTTCGAACCAGTCTGGGTTTGAGCTTCCACTGCGTACGGGCGACCGTCCGGCACGTTTTTTGGATCCTGAACCTCGATGTCTACCGCGCCAGTCTTGGCCTCTGCCCGAATGCTTGAAGGCTGCGTGTCTTCGTGCATTTCGTACGTCACCGCCCCGCTTGTCGCTTCTAAAGCAACCGCGCCGGTGACCTTCAGTTCATCCACCGTGACACTTCCCGTGCGAGCGCGCCCCATGAAGTTCTTCACCTCCCCAGAGGCCGAGACCATACCTGACTTGGTACTCAACTCCACATTCTTTGCTTTCGCATCGAAGTGAACCACACCCCGATCGCTCGTCACTTTCACGTCCTGGTAGGTGCCTTCGTCGATGCTCACATCACCGGATTTCCACTCAGCCTGGATGTTGCGTGCCTTACCTTCAGGCACACCGATCGTAACCGTGGTATTTCTGGTTGCCGTCCAGTTGCCTGGCTCGTGCGTCACGTTGACCTGGTCGGCAGAGTCAGATGTTCGTGTTTCCACCTTTGGCGGCTCCCCCGACCCAACGGCCTTGTACTTAATGAAGCCTTCACCTTTAGTGGTCACGACGTGAAGTCGAGTATTCTCTCCGGTCAGCTCCAAGGTATCTGCCGCCGGGTTGAACGACATGTTCTTTTCTACCACCTCGACCTTCAGAAGCTGCACGGCCGCCGCCGCGCCAAAACTGGCAGGCACGGCAATCGCCAGGCACACCACCGCGGCCACGGCAACGCGCCACAGGATTCGGCCCGTTGAACTTAGCGGTGGGGCAGGTTTCGTGTATTTCTTTGGCATCGTCATGTCAGACTCCTAGAAACTTCAGAACAGCGAGGACGCGGCGGTTTTCGTCGCTATCGGCCAGCAGCCCAAGCTTGGTAAACATCGAACTAATGTGCTTTTCAACAGCACCGCTACTTAAGAACAGCGTGCTCGCAATCGCTGAGTTGGACTTCCCTTCCGCCATCAACTGCAACACTTGGCGTTCACGTTCACTCAGAACCGCCAGCCCGTCCTTCTTCCGGGAACGGACCATGATCTGGGCAACCACCTCGGGATCCAAAACCGTGCCCCCACCCGCCACGTCTTCAACCGCGGCCAGGAAGTCATCCACATCAGCCACACGGTCCTTGAGCAGATACCCAAAGTTGCCCGTGTTCTCAGCGATCAGATCAGACGCGTACCGTTCCTCCACGTACTGGCTGAGCACCAGCACGCTCACCTCCGGGTTCTGGCTGCGGATCAACACCGCGGCACGAATACCCTCATCCGTAAATGTGGGAGGCATCCGCACGTCCACAATCACCAAATCAGGGTTGAGGTCAGTCACCGACGACAGCAGATCAGTAGCGTCAGACAGGGTGGCGACCACCTCGTGCCCCGCATCCGTAAGCAGACGGACAAGACCTTCACGCAACAAAACCGAATCTTCAGCAATCACTATTCGCATGGCAACTCCACCGTGATAACCGTGGGACCACCCACGGGAGAATGAACATTGAACGTACCCCTGGCCGCCGTCACGCGCTGGGCCAACCCAGCCAACCCGGTAGTTGAGCCGACGGTCGAAAGCTGGGCACCACCTCGGCCGTTGTCACGCACCTCAATCCGTATGCGACCACCCATGTACGTGATACTCACGTGGCCTTCCGTGGCTTGAGCGTGCTTGCCCATGTTGGAAAGCGCCTCGGCGACCACGAAGTACGCGACCGACTCGATGTTTGGCGCCACCCGCGGCACATCGACGTTGACCGTCACAGGCACGGCCGAACGGGCCGCCAAAGCCGAAACCGCCGCATCCAAACCGCGGTCGGTAAGCACCGCCGGGTGGATTCCCCGGACCAGTTCGCGTAGCTGAGTGATTGCGGCCTTCGAATCACTGTGCGCTTCCTCCAACAGGGCGTGCGCGCCCTCCGGGTCACGAGCCACCTTCGCCTTAGCCATGCCCACCTTCATGGACAGGGCCACCAGGGTGGGTTGGACGCCGTCGTGCAGGTCGCGTTCGATACGTAGGCGCTCCGTGGTGGCCGCATCTACCGCGCCCATGCGAGCGCGGTCAACCTCGGTGAGTTCCCGCTTCAAGGTTTCTGCCTGGGGCACCGCTAGGAGCCAGCGGTCAAGAGCGCGGTCGGCGATCGCGGCCACCCACAGACTCACAAACCCCACGATGAACGCCAGGCACCCGAACACCACGAACATTCCGCGGGTTGAGCCCCGAGGCTCAGGGGTCGCGAGGATCGCAGGCGCGTCCGGGTTAATGGCGCCGATGAAGAAGACAGCGGTGAACACCGCGCACACGGCGCACAGGATGAGCGTGAAGAGCCCCAGCACCTGCTTGGAGAAGTGCAGGGCGGTTTCGCGCCAGAAGTACGCTTCACCGGCGGCGCGAATGTTGGTTTCTACCCAGCCTCTGAAGCCTGTGCTGTTGGCTCGGCGTCGAGGCGGGAACGAGAATTCAGTGTTGTAGATCGCTTCAGAGCGGCGACGCTCCAGGACATTGATACCGCGCTGCACAAAAACCCAAAAGAACAGGACGATGAGCCCTAACCCAGCGGCCAACGCGGTGCTGATACCAGTTGTGATGACGACGAGCTGAACCCACAGCAACACGGTCGCGATGATCCCCGAAAATAAGACATTGAGCATGCCCCACGGGTTCGGGATGAGCAGTTCTTTCTTCATGCTTCCAATCTAGGTTTCGCCTACCGTTCAAGAATATGGTGCTGACCGCCAACCGGGGTAGGGAAAACCCCCGAGGTGGAAGTGGGTGAGCGTGTCACGTTCGTCCGGGGGTTTCTAAGCTTGCACAAAACCTACGCCACTACAGTGAACGCTATGGATGAGTCACACACACCTCTGCGATCCCGCAACCGCACGTTCATCCTGTTTTGGATTTCGGCAATCACAGGCGTAGCCATGTACGTGACCCAACTCATCCTGGTGGAACGCGGCGACTTGCCACGCCCTCTACCCACAGGTGACTCCGTTGGGCTTGTCACCATGGGAGTCGAGATCGCGCTGGGCGTACTCGCACTCGCGCTGCTCCCCGCAGCGATCCGCCACGACCCCATGGAACGCGAAAAATCCTACGTGGGACCACCCGAAGCACTCGTCGCCTCACTGGTCATCCTGTGCCTGTGGTTCGTCACGCTGCTCGCCGCACCAGCTGGAGCAGTTGTGCTCATTTCCTTGTCAGCACGGCTCTCACCCTCATGGACACTTCCCGCAATCGCCGCCTCGATCCTGTCGATTGTCGTACGCGAACTCACCTACAGCCCGCTCGCGCATGACTTCGACTACCGAATTGCGCTCGGCGCCTTCTGCCTCACCATGATCCTGATATGCATGGGCACCGCCCGAGGTGTCGTACTACGCCGCCAACTCGTCCACAGTTTCCGCACCCGCCACGACACAGACGAAACACAGCATGCCCACAAGTAACCACCTCGGCGGGGGTGGTGCAGGGCTCCCACGCCCGAGGTGGTAGCTGGGTTGGCGTTGAAGTGACGGCAACCCAGCTCACAGTGAGCAAAACAAAACCGGCGCGCACCCTAGGAAGGGCACGCGCCGGTTTTACGCAGAGGCGCCAGAAATCACCGACACCGCACAAGCGCTGGAAGAACCAGAAATCTTATTTCGGAGCCATGCGGATAGCGCCGTCCAGGCGGATGGTCTCACCGTTGATGTATTCGTGGGTGACCAGCATGTCAGCCAGCTGCGCGTATTCTTCCGGCGTACCCAGACGTGCAGGGTGCGGAATCGAAGCAGCCAAAGAGTCCTGCGCGGCCTGTGGCAGACCAGCCATCATCGGGGTCTGGAAGATACCGGGCGCAATCGTGTTCACGCGGATCTTGCTTGCAGCCAATTCACGCGCCATCGGCAGAGTCACAGCGTGGACACCACCCTTAGACGCGGAGTACGCGATCTGACCAATCTGACCGTCGAACGCAGCAACCGAAGCGGTGTTGATGATGACACCACGGTCACCGTCGAGCTCTTCGTTCTGCTGCATCGCAACGGTAGCCAAACGGCACACGTTGATGGTTCCGATCAGGTTCACGCCAATAACCAGCTTGAGCTGGTCCAGCGGAAGCGCACCCTTCTTACCAACCAACTTGCCAGGCGTTGCAACACCTGCACAGTTCACAACAACACGCAGGTCACCCAGGCTGGTGGCCTTGTCAACAGCAGCCTGAACCTGCTCTTCGTTCTGCACGTCAGCAGCCACAAAGTGAGCGTTGTCGCCCAGGCTCGCTGCTGCTTCATTTCCGACTTCTTCATTCAAGTCGACCATGACAACTTTCGCGCCGGCTTCCAAGAAGCGCTTGGTCGTTGCAAGTCCAAGACCTGAAGCACCACCGGTCACCAGTGCTACTGCACCGTCGAGTTTCATACCTTTACCTCCGGTTGTTCGGAGCACACCACCCCACATAGGGCGAGCGCCACTTAACACGTAAAACCAAAACCCTGGTTATGTCACCAGGCTAAGGCCCAGTCTAGGACGCACAGTTAACAGGGCATAACTTGCGTCACATTTTTGGCGTTGGTTAGCTATACGAGAAGCTCACGAAAAAGGAGCCCAACATGACAAAGCCCAACGGCAAGGATCAAATCCTTCAAGCCGCGCTGGTGACGTTCGCGCAGAACGGATTCGACGGAGCATCCATTCGCGACATCGCCCAGCGAGCCAACCTCAGCCTTTCCGCGCTGTATTACTACTTCTCGTCAAAGAAGGAAGCACTGTTTGCACTGGTGGAGAAGGCCTACTCCACGTACAACGAACGCACGGCTGAAATCCTCGCGCAAGCCCCAGGTGACGTTAACGCCCAAGTCGCCTACGGCGTTCAGCACCTGGTGAGCTACCGGTGCATCAACGTGATGTACTCCCGGGTCATTCTGCTAGAAACCGGCCGATTGGAGGGTCCGCGCTACGCACAAGCCCACGAAATGCAGCGCGAATCCAGTTCCATATTTGAAAAGATTATTGCCCGAGGTCGTTCCCAGGGGATCTTCCATGTTGACGACCCAGCGTTGATGACCCGATCGGTGAACGCGATGTGCAATGCAATCCCGCAGTGGTTCGTACCCGGCGGCACGTACACTCCTGAGACGCTTGCCTACCAGTACGTGCAGGCAACATTACGTATGCTTGGTTCTGAACAAGCGCGCAACATCGAACTGTATTTCAACGGACGAGTTGACGCCTCGGCCACACGCATCGACCCTGATCCTGAGCAGCCAAACGGGGACGAAAATGTGGCCGTAGACGGAGTCCGGTTACCTCCCCTATGAACCATTTGAAAGAATGAGGACCATGTCCCGCATTTTGAGTCCTGAACTCACCCACAAGGTGATGTCTGCCACCGACGCCGCCACGTTCATCAACCACGGCGACAACGTCGGTATGAGTGGTTTTACTGGCGCCGGTTTCCCTAAAGCAGTCCCCCAAGCACTCGCCAACCGGATTCGTGACGCGCACAGCGCTGGCGACGAATTCTCGATTGGTATGTTTACTGGTGCTTCCACCTCGGCCGAGGTGGATGGCGCCCTGGCTGAAGTCGATGGGGTGCATCTGCGCACGCCTTTCAACACCGACCCGGACATGCGGAAAGCCATTAACGACGGACGCGTCGAATACATGGACCAGCACCTGAGCCACCTGGCACAGCAAATGTGGTTCGGTTTCTACGGCAACCTCGACGTTGCCGTCATTGAAGTCGCGGCCATCCTGCCTAACGGACTTTTGGTGCCGGGCACCTCGGTCGGAAACAACAAAACCTGGCTTGACCTTGCCGACAAAGTCATTCTAGAAGTCAACGAATGGTTGCCCACCCAGTTCGAAGGCATGCACGACGTGTACTACGGAACGCGCATTCCTCCGCACCGCAACCCCATCCAGATCCTTTCGCCAGACCAGCGTATTGGCGACCCATACCTGCGGGTAGACCCGGACAAGATCGTGGCGATCGTGAAAACCGACGCGCCTGACCGCGACAACACGTTCAGCCCGGTTGACGACGCTTCAGAGGCGATGGCCGGATACCTCATCGACTTCTTGCGCCACGAAGTCAAAGCCGGTCGCATGCCAAGGAACCTTCTGCCGTTGCAATCCGGTGTGGGCAATGTGGCTAACGCGGTGCTGGCAGGCCTGGCTGATTCAGAGTTCGAACACATGACTTCCTACACCGAGGTCATCCAAGACAACTTGCTCGCTCTGTTAGACACGGGCAAGCTGGACAGCATTTCCGCTACCTCGTTTAGCCTGTCGCGGGATGTTGCTGAAAAGTTCAACCAGAACATCGACAACTACAAGGGCCGTATCTTGTTGCGGCCACAAGAAATGTCGAACCACCCAGAAATTGTGCGCCGCCTAGGTGTCATTGCGATCAACGGCATGGTCGAAACCGACATTTACGGGCACGTGAACTCCACACACGTCATGGGTTCGAAGATGATCAACGGGATCGGCGGTTCAGGTGACTTCGCCCGCAACGCGTTCCTCAACTTCTTCGTGTCACCGTCAATCGCTAAGGGTGGCAAGATCTCAACAGTGGTGCCCATGGCCAGCCACGTGGACCACACGGAACACGATGTTCACGTCATTGTGACCGAACAGGGAATCGCAGACCTCCGCGGCCTGTCGCCACACAAACGTGCCGAACGCATCATCGACAACTGTGCCCACCCGGACTTCCGTGACGCGCTGCGCGACTACTACGACCGGGCGTGCAAGAGCGCAACCGGACTCCACACGCCGCACATTCTGGAAGAGGCTTTGAGCTGGCACGTTTCACTGCGTGATACCGGCAGCATGCCGAAGTGAAAATTCAGCCCACCTTCATAAAGGCACGGCTACACTGACGATATGAGCGAACCAACAGTTACCGTTCCAGAAATTCCAGACGACGCTGTTTTCTTAGATGTCCGCGAAGACTTCGAGTTCGAAGCCGGACACATTGAAGGTGCGCACCACATTCCACTCAGTGAACTTGAACCACGCTACGGCGACGTGCCCGTCGACGTTGACGTGTACGTGATGTGCCGTTCAGGCGGTCGCGCTTTGCGTGCCGCCGCATGGCTCAACCTCAACGGATTTGACGCCATCGTTGTCGAAGGCGGAATGGGCGCGTGGAACCTTGATCACGGACGTCCAATCGTGTCTGAAAACGGTCAAGAACCCACCGTAGTTTGATCCCAAGTTTGATCCCCGCGACCTGACCCCACCCCCACTGACAGCCCGCGCACCCGCCCACACCTTGTAGCACGACCGGAGTGAGTGAACATGACCAACCGAGCAGGACAACCAGCCCAGGAAACAGACCTCGTCGACATTTCTAAACTGCTCGATGCGTACCACGACACGGTACCCACGCCCAGCGAGCCTACCCAGCGGGTGTCCTTTGGCACCTCGGGACACAGGGGCAGCAGCCTCACCGGGTCATTCAACGAAGCTCACATCGTAGCCATCACCCAGGCCATCATCGAATACCGGGCGAGCCAAAACTACACCGGCCCCATCTATGTAGGGCGCGACACGCACGCCCTGTCAGAACCGGCGTTGCTCACAGTGCTAGAAGTGCTCGCAGGAGCGAACGTGCCTGCCATGATCGACGACCGTGACGGCTACACCCCAACCCCGGTGCTCAGCCACGCGATCATCACTCACAACACGCGTGTGGGCACCGCGCAGGGGCTGGCCGACGGCATCATCATCACCCCGTCCCACAACCCACCCGGAGACGGCGGAATCAAATACAACCCACCCCACGGCGGCCCAGCTGGCGCCGACATCACCGCGTGGATCGAAAACCGGGCCAACGAACTGCTGGACGGTGGCTGGCGAGACATCCCACGCACCCCGTTCCAGCGGGCCTTCCACCTGGAGAACACCACCAACTTCAACTACGTCGACAACTACATTGACGACCTCGGCGCGGTCATTGACATGGAGGCGATCGCCCAGTCCGGTCTGCGCTTGGCCGCTGACCCGCTAGGTGGTGCAAGCGTTGACTTCTGGTCCTCGATCAGCGAAATCCACGACCTCAACCTGGACGTGGTGAACTCGCAGGTGGATCCGGCATGGGCGTTCATGACCCTGGACTGGGACGAAAAGATCCGCATGGACTGTTCCTCGCCGTATGCCATGGCGTCGCTGATTGAGTCGGCCGGGGATTACGACCTGGGCTTTGGGAACGACCCAGATGCTGACCGGCACGGGATCGTTACCCCTGATGGCGGACTCATGAACCCCAATCACTACCTGGCCGTGGCAATTGACTACCTGTTCCAGAACCGTCCCGGTTGGGGCGCCGAGGTGGCAATTGGGAAGACGCTGGTGTCCTCCAGTCTCATTGACCGGGTGGCAGCGCGCTTGGGTCGGAAGCTGGTCGAGGTGCCCGTTGGGTTTAAGTGGTTCGTAGACGGGCTGGCTGACGGTTCCTTGGGATTCGGCGGCGAAGAGTCCGCGGGCGCGTCGTTCTTGCGGATGGACGGCTCTGCGTGGTCCACGGATAAGGACGGGATTCTGCTGTGCCTGCTAGCTGCCGAGATCACGGCGAAGACTGGCGAGACTCCTTCACAGCGTCACGCCAAGCTGGTCGCAGAACTGGGCGCGAGTTCGTATGCCCGCGTGGATGCGCCTGCCACACCTGAGCAGAAGGCTGTTTTGAAGAAACTCAGCGCATCGGATGTCACGGCCACCACGTTGGCGGGTGACCCCATCACGGGCACGTTCACGGAGGCACCCGGAAATGGTGCCGCTATTGGCGGGCTGAAAGTGACCACGGATAACGCGTGGTTTGCCGCGCGGCCGTCTGGCACGGAAGACGTGTACAAGATTTACGCTGAGTCGTTCAAGGGTGACGAGCACCTGGCGCAGGTTCAGGAACAAGCCCGCGAGGTCGTGGGGGCCGTTCTTAAGTAGTGGGCATTGTGGTGGGTAGCCCGGCAGGTGGCCCGCCGAGGTGTGCGACCCCGTCCGAGGTGGGGCTACCTTAACCCCGCCGGACCATCGTCACGACTGCCCGGCGCAGTTCTTCAAGGATGACGAAGACCACCGCGCAACCAATCACCAGCAACCAGTGTTGCCCGTCAAGTGGCACCGTTGAGAATGCTGCGTTGAGAATAGGCACGTAAACGACAAGGACTTGCAGTAGCAGCCCGACTGCGAGCGCCAGCCAGAGCCAGTGGTTGCTAAACACACCAATGAACATCGATCTGTGTGCGTGCCGGACCGACAGTGTGTTCACCAGTTGCAAAATAACGAGCACGGTGAAGGCGACCGTCCGGCCTGTGGCCACGTCGTCGTTGCCTTCGATGAGCCCGCCGGGCAGGCACACGTCAAGTGCAAGGAGCGAAAGCGCTGCCATGACGAATCCCGTACCCAGGATGCGTGCCCATTCGGGACCGTCGAGTGCGCGCTGATCGGGACGGCGTGGGGGTTTTGTCATCACGTGGTCATCAACAGGGTCCACGCCCAGTGCGAGTGCGGGGGCAGAGTCGGTGACAAGGTTCACCCACAAGATCTGGGTGGCCACCAGCGGAAGGATCACCGTACCGTCGGCTTGGATCAGGCCCAGCATGCCTGCGAGCACAACCCCACCGAACACGGTGAGGACTTCACCCATGTTCGATGACAGCAGGTAGCGCAGCACTTTCTTGAGGTTGGAGTAGATGCCGCGCCCCAGTTTGACTGCCTTAATGATCGAGGCGAAGTTGTCATCGGCAAGAATCATTGTCGCCGCATCATGTGAGACTCGTGTGCCGGTGATGCCCATCGCCACACCGATGTCGGCGCGCTTGAGGGCTGGTGCGTCGTTGACGCCGTCGCCGGTCATCGACACGACGTGACCGTGGGCTTGCAAGCTTGTGACGATTCGGAGCTTGTGGCTGGGGTCGACGCGAGCAAAAACAGAGGTCGTTTCGACGGCCTCGGCGAACTGCGCATCATCGAGTTCGTTCAGCTGCGCTCCGGTGAGAATTTTCGGTTCGTTGATGCCCAGGTCGGTGGCGATCTTTTGGGCTGTCAGCGGGTGGTCGCCGGTGATCATGATGACGCGGATCCCGGCCTGTTGCGCTTGAACGATCGCCTCTTTGGCCTCTGGCCTGGGCGGGTCGATCATCGCAACCAGGCCAACGAAAGTCAGTCCCTGTTCCGCTTCCGCGTCCAGGTTAGGTGCGGGGGTGTCGTCCCCGCCTGAGGTGGCAGACACCTCCCGCACAGCTACCGCCAGTGTCCGGTAGGCCTCCCCAGCCAAAGAGGTGACTTCTTCTTGCAGGCGGGAGAGCACCTCGGGAGTGGCCTCAATGTCCCCGTGTGCAGTGTGCACGTGGGTACAGCGGGCGAGCACCACATCTGGGGCGCCTTTCATGACGAGTTGCGCGGTGTCAGGGTCAGCAGTGTTCGTGTCTTTTACGATGAGGACGGACATGCGTTTGCGTTCAGAGGAGAACGGAAGTTCGTCCAATCGGTGTGGTTTGGGGACGGCGAGTCCAGCGTCGGAACACCCGATGAGAAAGGCCACTTCGGTCGGGTCACCGATTGGGCCGTCGGCGGCGAGCCGGGCATTCGAGGCGATCGACCCAAGTGTGAGAGTCTCGGCAGCTTGGGCATCAGTGATGTGGAAGCGGCCGTCTGCGGTGATGACACGGTCGATG
Organism: Brevibacterium sp. UMB1308A; assembly: GCF_030230605.1. GTDB lineage: Bacteria > Actinomycetota > Actinomycetes > Actinomycetales > Brevibacteriaceae > Brevibacterium. Next base: position 25,817 of record NZ_JASPDO010000010.1, on the reverse strand, counting down.
GTCATCTGATTCAGGGTGAGCGTTCCGGTTTTATCCGTGCACACAACACCTGCTGACCCAAGGGATTCGACCGCGTCGAGCTTCTTGACGATCGCTTGGTGAGCGGCCATCCGCCGCACACCCATTGCAAGGATCACGGAGACGATCGCGGTGAGGCCTTCTGGCACAGCAGCAACGGCTAAGGACACGCCCAGTAGCAGGATGCTGACCAGTGAAGCCACCGAGTGATCAGCGGTGACGAGGTAGAGAGTGGCCATGACGGCCAGGGCGATCGCGGTGACGACGATCGTGAGTGTCTTACCCACTGCTGCCATCTCTTTTTGCAGGGGCGTGCTGGTGGTTTCAGCCGTCGAGATCATGCCCGCGATCTGGCCGATTTCGCTGGTGGCTCCAGTACCAGTGACAACAGCACGGGCACTGCCCTGAGTGATGGCGGTGCCGGAGTAGACCATCGTGAGCCTGTCTGCCAGAGGTGTATCAGGGGCGACTGCCTCGACGGTCTTGTGGACGGGCACGGACTCTCCGGTCAGCGCACTTTCAGCGACCATGAGGCCGTTGCAAGAAAGGAGGCGAGCGTCTGCCGGCACTGCATCGCCTTCGGCAAGTTGCAGGATGTCGCCGGGAACCAGGTCGGTGGCGTCGATGACCTGGGTGTGGCCGTCACGGGTAACAGTTGCGCTCAGGCTGGTCATTTCTTTGAGGGAAGCGACCGCATCAGCGGCTTTGAGTTCTTGGACCAGCCCGATAACCGTGTTCACAATGATGACTGCAGCGATGACGATCGCGTCGATGGGGGCGCCCTGTCTGCCTTCCGCGACCCAGGCGAAGCTCGAAACGATGATCGCGACGAACAGTAGGTAGGTCAGTGGTTCGTTCAGCAACCGCAGTACTCGACGCCAGAGCGGAGTGGTTTTTGCGTGGGCAAGTTCGTTACGGCCGTGGGACTTCAGACGATCGGCTGCCTGGGTCTCGGTGAGTCCCTTGTGTGCCGAGGTGCCAAGAACGGAGACGACGTCATCCGGCTGCTGTGCGTGTGGGTTGGGGATTGCGAGCGTGTCGGTGGGTGGCGAGGAGCTCATGGTTCGAGTCTAGACCCGTTTGTTTCAAACGCAGCCGGCAGAGAAGATAGCAACCGGCGGAGAAAGTACCTGACCAGGTTTTACTTTTCCTGGCGTGCGGTGGGTGAGATCACCTCCGCGGAATGCTAAGAAACTGGTAACTGAGGCCTAGAATTATCTGGTGCTATCGACCTACCGTGACATTCTGAGCCTGCCTGGGGCCTGGCGTTTTTCATTCGCTGGGCTCATTGCGCGGTTCCCTATGGCCATTTTGGGCTTGGGAATCGTGCTTTTTGTGCAGGGTGTCACGGGGTCGTACGCGTTGGCTGGAGTTTTATCCGCCGTGTACATGGTGGCGGTCGCGATCGCGACCCCATTTCTGGCCAAACTTGTCGACAAACACGGTCAGTCAAGAGTCATGGTGCCGGTGACCTACGTTCACCTTGTGGCCACGGTCGCTCTGATCGTTACTGTGTACGCGGACCTGTGGTGGCTTGTCTACCCGGTCACGGTAATGACCGGGGCCACTGTGGGTAGCGTGGGGTCGCTGGTACGTGCCAGGTGGTCGCACGTCGCTCCTACACCTCGGCAGTTTTCAACGGCACTGTCATGGGAGTCTGTCGCTGACGAGTTCCTGTTCATTGTGGGCCCAGTGTTGGTGACAGTGTTGGCCACTGCGGTGCAGCCGGCGTTGGGGATTATTGGGTCGTCGGTGGCGTTGGCCGTTGGCGCGGCGTTGTACTACAGCCAAAAAGACACCGAACCGCCGGTCGCCAAGCATGACCCAACAGCGCCTAAAGGCAAAGTGATGTCGAACCCCGCAATTTTTGTTGTGGTGCTGTCGCAGCTGTTCGTAGGAATCAACTTTGGTGCGCTGGACGTTGGGGCGGTCGCATTTGCAGAAGAGCAGGGCTTGAAATCCTTTGCCGGTGTTGCTCTTGGCGTGCATGCGATTGGTTCACTGTCGGCTGGGATCGTGTACGGAGCGATCACGTGGAAGAGCAAGGCGCGGATTCGGTTTGCGATTGCACTGAGCGCGTTGGCGCTAGGCGGTTGGGCGCTCCAGCTTGCGACTTCGCAGTTGCTCTTGTGCATCATCATTTTCTTTGTAGGGCTGACCGTTGCACCTTCGATCATTGCGGCGTCGACCATCATTGAGCAGTTTGCTCCCCTGTCCCGGCTCACTGAAGCGTTTGCGTGGATCGGGACACTCATGAGCGTGGGGGTCGCAGCCGGGTCAGTGCTAGCTGGAATTGCTGCTGATTCATACGGCGCAAAGACTGCGCTACTGATCCCAGCGTTGGGCTCATCGGTGGCTGCGCTGGTCGTGATTGTGTGTAACCGGATGCTTGATCCGGGGTATAGGCGTCACCAGCGAGAAGTAGTTGAAACTGGTGAGTAACTTCACGTGACGTTTTGTGACTTTTGGGTTTATATTGGAAGAACCGCGGCGGTCAGGCTGAAAATATGCATGGCTGTCGTGGTTTTTAATTTGCGTGGACTTTAGTTTCTGCCGTGGCTTTGCATGTATTGCCTAGCTGGTAGGCGTCTACCCAAACGCCTGATCAGTAGCGCGCACCAATGGTGCTTTCCTGCCTATCCCTGTGGAACTCCGACTCGTTACTCACCACAATTCGGCTGTTCGTCGATTGCAGTGTTGGGTAACTGGTCGAAATCTGGCCGAAAATGTGAACAAAACGAACAAAAAGGGCGTGTAGTCAACACACTGGATTGAGCTGTGTTGGGTAAACGGTTCTTCGCATCTGCGGGGCGGGCAGTCCGTGTGAGCATTAACCCGCATGTGAAGCGCTCCGGGTTATTAGGCCCCGATCAAACAGCGCAAAGCGAGCGAAACTGCGCAATATAACGCGCCGTCTCGCTCACTTTGCGCCACTCCGCTGGGGTCGTAAGGAGTTTCCCAACTGCATCCCTCATACTGGACATACACTGTCTATCTGATTGGAGACTCGACATGACACACAGGTCAGCACTTTCCCTACTGCTCAGTGCAGTTCTGACCTTGGTGATCGGTTCGTTCGGCCTGATGTCCGCTTCGCCAGCCCTCGCCCACGACCAGCTGATCGGCTCCAACCCTAAGAACGGCGCCAAGCTGGACAAACAACCCGAATGGCTCGAACTCGAGTTTTCCGGAAACATCCAGGACATCGGCACCGAAATCCAGGTCATGCACGAAGGCAAAGACGTATCTGCCGGTGAAATCACAATCGAAGGCCGCAAAGTCACCTCGGCACTCCCCGACGACCTGGGCCCAGGCGACTACAAGGTCGTGTGGCGCGTGGTCAGCTCGGACGGCCACCCCATCAGCGGAGACCTCACATTCACCATCAAAGACAGCAACGCGGCAGGTGGAACCACCTCGGAAAACGAAGGCGACGACGCCACTAACGAACAACCCGCCGAAGGCACCGGCGACAACAACGCAGACAGCGAAAACGCAGCCGACACCTCGGCAGACACCGACGCTTCCGCTACCGCAAACGAAGACAACGGTGGCATCTCACCAATCGCCTACGTGGTAATCGCCCTGGGGGCGGTAGGCGTTGTCGCACTCGTCATTGTGATGTTCCGCCGCAAAAGCCGCGGTCTCGAACAGTAGCCGCTAACGCGTAACCCACTTCTATAAGCACTCGCCCCGGTTCGGCAACACACTGCTGGACCGGGGCGAAGTCTGTGAGTGCGAAAACCTCAGCCACCTCGGCGCCGACAGGCCCAGCCTGCCCCGCGCTCCCAGCACCAGAAAGCCCAGCACCCACGTCACCGGCACGCAACTTCGCCTGCCCGCACACCACAATCACAGGAACCCCCGCAGCCCCGGCGCGCGCAATCACCGTGCCCGGCCCCTTGCCGCCCAGCGTCTGCTCGTCGAACTGGCCCTCACCCGTGACCACAACGCTGGCGCGCGCCAGCTGTTCGTCGAACCCCACCGCTGAGAGCACAAACTCGGCCCCGGACACCCGGTCCGCGCCCAAACCCGCCATGAGCGCGAACCCAAGCCCGCCCGCGGCTCCCGCACCCGGCAGGTCCCGCACGCGCCCGGTGGGGTCCAGCTGGTCTGCCCACCGCGCCAAGCGTTCCTCCAACCTGGCCACGGTCGCTCGGTCGGCGCCCTTTTGGGGCCCAAACACCTCGGCGGCCCCACGCGGTCCGGTCAAAGGATTGTCCACGTCGCACGCCACCGTGAAGGCCACGCCCGAGGTGTCCACCCCGGCCTCTTTCACCGCCCTGAGTGCGCCCCGGCCGCCATCACTCGTGGCCGACCCACCCACGCCAACCACGACCCGCGTACACCCGTTCTCAATCGCGTACGCAATCAGCTCGCCTGTGCCGTACGTGTGCGCGTCCCACGCAGTCTGTGGCGACGGGTCCACCAGGTGCAGGCCGGACGCCTGGGCCATTTCGATGACGGCCGTGCCTCCTTGGGTGCCACTGGCCGCGCTACTTGCCGCGACCTCGGCCGTATCACGCAGCGACGCCCACCGCGCGGTCACCGGCTGGCCCAACGGCCCGGTGACTTCCACCTGGTGCGCCTCGTATCCGCAGGTCACCAACGCGTCCACGGTACCCTCACCCCCGTCGGCAAGAGGCAAAACCGTCACCGGGAAACCGGCCTTTTCGCACGGTCCGCGCAGGCTCTGCGCCACCTCGAGCGAGCCGATCGTCCCCTTAAATGCATCACTAGCAATGAGGATCATGTGTTCATTATGGTGCATGCCTGCAAGGCGCTAACGTAGAATCATGACTGTTCTTCCAACTGATGATTTCTTCCGTCACGTCAACGGCCAGTGGCTCGACACATTTGAAATTCCGCAGGATCGGGCCGGGGACGGTCAGATGCGTCAGTTGCATGACGCCGCCGAGGTCGCAGTCCGTGACATTATTACCGGGCTTGGCACTGGGGCCGGGGATGGGGCTGATGCACAGGCAGGTTCGGCTGGACCAGCGGGTTCGGCGGCACAAATGGTTTCCGACCTCTACGCCAGCTTCATGGACACCCAGACCATTGAAGATCGGGGCCTAGAACCACTCCAGCCTTTGTTTGACCTGGTGAAGAACGCTAAGAACCACCAGGAACTCGCTCGCGTTTCCGGTGAACTGTACCGCCACGGGGTGAGCGGCGTGATCGCCGCGTACGTGTCCCCGGACGCCATGAAGTCTGACACGTACGCCATGTACATGATGCAAGACGGCATCACACTGCCCGATGAGTCGTACTACTCGGACGACCAGTACAGCGAGATCCGCACCAAGTTCGTGGAGCACATCGAGCGTCTGGCCCAGCTCACCGACTTAGAAAAGCACACCGGATTCACCAGCTCTGACCTTGCCACTCACGTGCTCGCACTCGAAACCGACATGGCCTCCCACCACTGGGACCGGGTGGCTGTCCGTGACGCCCAAAAAACCTACAACCCGGTCACGCGTGCTGAACTCGTTGAGCTCACGGAAGGCTTCGACATCAACGCCTGGCTCGACGCCTTGGGAGTTGACGACAGCGTGGACCACTTCATTGTGGGCCAGCCTTCCGCAATCACCGGTGACACTGACGTGTGGGCACAGTCCGATCTGGAAGGGCTCAAGGCCTGGACGATCTACCAAATCCTCAACAGCCGAACAGGGGCGTTGCCCGAAGCCGTTGTGGATGAGAACTTTGACTTCTTCTCCCGCACCCTGTCTGGAACTCCGCAGATCCGGGAACGCTGGAAACGTGGCGTCAGCCTGGTCGAAGGTTACCTGGGTGAGGTCGTAGGCAAGCTCTACGTTGAAAAATACTTCCCACCAGAATCCAAAGACGCGATTCGTGAACTCGTCGACGCTCTCATCGAGGCATACCGCCAGTCGATCACCAACCTCGACTGGATGGGTGAAGAAACCAAACAAAAAGCACTCACCAAACTCAGCCAGTTCACCCCCAAGGTGGGCTACCCCGACGTGTGGCGGGAGTACAACTTCGAGGTGAAGGCAGACGACCTCGCCGGCAACGTTGACCGCGCAACCGTCGCTGAAACCAAACGCCACATCGACCGAATCAACCAGCCTATTGACCCGCACGAATGGCTCATGAACCCGCAGACGGTCAACGCGTACTACCACCCCGTGCTCAACGAAATCGTGTTCCCGGCCGCCATTCTGCAACCCCCGTTCTTCGACGCAGATGGCCTGCCCGCCTCGAACTTCGGAGCGATCGGTGCGGTCATTGGCCACGAAATTGGCCACGGTTTTGACGACCAAGGCTCCCGCTATGACGGCACCGGAAACTTGGTCAACTGGTGGACCGATGAAGACCGCGAGCGCTTCACTGAGCGCGTTCAGGGCCTCATCGACCAGTACGACGTTTTGGTCCCTGAAGGCCTGGAGCCATCCGATACCGTCAACGGGTCCCTCACGGTAGGCGAAAACATTGGCGACCTGGGCGGTCTGGGAATCGCGTGGAAGGCGCTCAACATCGCTTCCGACGGCAAAGTGTCCCAAGACGACGCTCGCGCGTTCTTCACCGCGTGGGCGGTCGCGTGGAAGTCTAAGTTCCGCGCGGAAGAACGCCGTCGCCGGCTCGCAGTTGACCCGCACTCCCCTGAAGAGTTCAGGTGCAACCAGGTGCTGAAGAACATGGACGCGTTCCACGAAACCTTTGGCACCAAACCGGGTGACGGCATGTGGCTGGACCCAGCCGAACGCGTCTCCATCTGGTAGGGCGACCGTGAACGACCTCGGCGGAAACACCCCAGCCACCCCGGACCGCCTGCAGGAAACCCGCGAACACTGGGATGCGCGCTACCGGGAGTCTGACTCAATGTGGTCGGGCAAGGTCAACCACGCACTCGAACAGGCACTCACCCGGGTGGGCATGAACCCCGCCCCGCGCCCCAACCTCCGGGCACTCGACCTGGGGTGCGGCGAAGGCGGCGACGCGTTGTGGCTAGCCAGCCAAGGCTACGCAGTCACCGGCGTTGATATCGCTCCCACGGCCATCGAACGCGCCCAGTCGCACGCACTCAGGCAGGGTGTCACGGCGACTTTTGCCGCCTCGGACGCCGAATCCTGGCTTGCCCACCAGCACGCCACCGGCACCACATTTGACCTGATCACCGTGTCATTCCTCCACACCAACGTGGTGGAAGAACGCGAAGAACTCCTTCGCGCCGCCCGCACCCTGTTACACCCTGGTGGCGTGTTCCTCACCGTGTCCCACGCGCACATGCCACCCTGGGCGCGGAAGAACTTCACGGACGAGCAGTGGGAGGCCCGCACCCGCGCACTGCCAACGCTGGAATCTGAACCGGCCCTGCTTTCCGGTGAGGTTTTGCTGGCCGAGGTGTGGGACCGCACCGTCGAAGACCCCAGTGGGCAGCCGGCAGTGTTGGAAGACCTCGTGGTAGCCGTGCGGCGCCTGTGAGAAGGCTCTACGCGGGTTGCAGGGGAGCAATTACTCCCCGCCCGTAACCGGCATCACAGGGGTCAGACGGGCGTCACTCGCCGTAATTCGTTACGGTTGCAATATGAAGAAAATGAACCTACGCAAAGCGTTCCTGGCCGTTCCCATCGCTACTGCACTGGCTCTTGCCGGTTGCGGTGGTGGCGATGACCAGGGCGCAAAGCAGACCACCGGTGACGAACAGGCTCCAGCCGAACAAGCAACAGAAGAGTCGAACGAATCTGTTGACGACAACGGCGTGACGTCTCTTGACGACGATGACGACGATGACGACAACGAAAAGGGCGGACCGGTTGAGGCAGCCAACGCAGCAATCGACACTGCTGAGGCTGAAGTGAAGGACTCGAAAGCCATTGGCATCGAGCACGAAGATGACGGCACCTGGCAAGTCGACGTGCTGGCCGGTAACAAAAAGGTCGAAGTAAAGGTTTCCGCCGACGGCTCCTCCGTTGAAAAGAAGGACGATGAGGACGACGCCGACTCCGACGACAAGAACGCCGCATCCCAGGTCCGCCAGACCCTCAAGGAAGCGATCGCGTCCGCAACCCGCCACACCCCAGGAACCGTTGACGAAGCAGAGCTTTCATCCGACGGAGAGGTGCACTGGGAAGTAAGCGTTTACCCCAAGGGCAAGACCGAATCCGTGGAGCTTAAGATCCACCACCGCTCCGGCGACGTCATCAAAGACTAAAGCGGCTAAAGACTAGAGCGGTTAAATCTGCGAATGCACTAGTCGCGCAAAACGCTCAACGAGGTCCTGCCACGTGGCATGCGTTGACCACTGAGGTTCAGGGTTCTGACTCTCAGTGCTCTGGTTCGTAGCCACCTGGCCCTCAAGCGTTGCCGAGGTCGAAGGTTCAGTTGATCCTGGGCCTTCGGCTTCGGCATTTTTTCGTGTCTGCTGTTTACGCAAAACGGGTTCGATTTCACGAACAGGAATGTAGGACGTGCCACCCTCGTCATAGCGAACCACCTGGGAGAACAGGCGATCACGTGCAACCACATCGTTCACGGTCACGTCATACACCGGCCCGGCTGAAACCTGCTGTTCGCTATCAAATCTGGCAACGGAGAAGTCCGTCGATTCCAAAGATGCCTGCCACGGGTGCTCTGCGACCTTTTCTTGAGAACTGAGCAGGGTTGAAACGTTACCGATGGCCACCACGGGAACAGACGCCCCCGTAGCGTCACTGAGCAGTTCCATCACCTGTTCGTTAACACCGGTGACCTCAGGGGTGTCATAACCGACCACAACGAGCCCGGCATACCCCGTCAAGGGTGGAAGGAGCTCGTCGCTGGTCGAATCAGCAACCGTGACATCCACACCCAAGTGACGAAGAAGCTCCAGCGACTTTTCATAAAAAATATCGCCACCAGTGCGCACCAACAACACAGGAGTGTTGACACCCGATTCGCCCAACGTTTGAGCAGGTTTCCGCTCACCTGCTTCCACGTTCAGAGGCAACACATTCTGGGGAACTGGAGCCGGGCACGCCACGTACGGGGTAAACGCCATGGGCCACACAACGGTCCGGTTGAAGTCCAGAATCACACCACCAGACTGATCTGGAACTCCCAAGTCCAACCGGCGCCAGTCCGGTGTTGTAGTTCCATTGGTGTAGTCATAAAAGTTAATGTACAGGCCACCGCTCACAGAGCCGGATGCCAAAAACGTGTGTTGTTGACCGTCCAACTCAAACGTGACCGTTCCAGGGAACGTTTCTGTGCGGTCCAAACCAGGGGTCGCGGTCCCAATCCGGTGCGGCTGGGGCTGGTCGAACGCCTCAAAGGTTCCCTGCACCGTCCACGACTTGTCCAGCGGGAACGTGGGAACATCGATAAACCGCGAAAGAAGAGGGGCTTTCGAGTCACGCTTACGCAACGCCACGTACCCTTCGCGGTTGAGAAGCTCAACCACCACGTCACCGCTCAACAACCAGTTAAAACCAGTGTTCAGGGACACGCGCGCACTGAACGTGCCTTCTTTAGAGTGCCTTGCTGCCATGAGTGACGAACTCGGAGCATCCGTAACTTCCAAGGACGCGGCCGTTGGGCCAACTGTGTGCCCCGGGTCGACCTTGAAGTGCATCCAGGTGCCGTCAAAACTGAACTCCCCGGGAAGGTCGAACCATCGACCTGACTGCCCCGGTGGCACCCATTGGATATCGGTAATGCTCAAAGGACCAAAACGGGTAGCCAGATCCGCCACGCGCGCGTCATGCCACGCGTGCCATTCAGTCGTTAGCTGAGCGGATAAAACCATGGCACCTCACTCGTGTTGGAGCAACTCATTTCTAGCCTACCTGCCGTACACCCGCGAACCCACCGCTATTGAGTGCGACCACGTTGCACAACCACGTACGCAAACGATAGCGCCAACAAACACCCGGTAGCCACCGCAACCGCAACGTACCCCACACGGTATCCCGAACCGTCAACCAGATTGCCCACCACCGCACTCGCGGTAGCCTGCCCCACCGTGACCGCGGTCGCCATCATCGACATCACTGCAGTGGTGCGGCCAGTTGGTGCCACCTCGGCGGCAATGGAATACAACGTCACCAACGCCGGCCCAATTCCAGTGCCCAGCACCAACAACGCGACCACCAAACCGGGCATGCCGGGAGCCAGGTTCAGAATCACAGCACCGGCCACCGCAACCGCGCCTGCGACCATCCACCGCGAAACCAAGGTGACACGGTCAGGCAGCGCCACAACCGAAAACGCGAACAGTGCCGAGGTCACGCCCATCACTCCGTACAGCAGCCCCGTGGCATCGGCCCGCCCCAGGGTCTCCATGAAACTGGTGAGGCTGGTGAGCATGGACCCAAAGAACAGCCCAATCGACAGCATTCCCGCCACGGGCACCATCACGCGCGGCGCCAGGAGCGCTCCCATAGGGGCTGTCGTGGGCTGGGTGGGGGTACCATCGCCGAGGTCGTCCACCCTGGCTTTGGCCCGTCCCGTTGAGTACACCGACGACGGGTGGAAAGCGATGCCCAGCACGCCCAACGCGGTCAAGATCGCGGCGGCATCAAGGGGCACCACCACGCCCGCAAGAGTTGCAATAACCCCCACGACCACGGGGCCCAGGACGAACACGAGTTCGTCGGTCATGGATTCGTAGGACAGGACCGCGTTGGTCACGCGGGTGGGAACGTCGTCGTTGAAGTTGTGGCGCAGGGCTTGCAGCCAGCGCGAGCGCACCATCGACGTGGCTTGGGGTTGCGTGCACCCAATGCACAGGGCGGCTGCGCAGATGAGCAGCACATTGGGCTGGGAGTCGCTTGCGCGTAACGCCCATCCCAGGCCCAACAGACTGGCCGCATTAGTTACGGCGGTGAAAACCAGGACCGGACGTTGGCCGTATTTGTCAGCCAGGATGCCGTAAATGGGCCCAGACACGGCGGTTCCCAGCCCCACCAGGGCGGCGGCAAAGCCAGCGGTCCCGTAACTGTGGGTCACCACTGACACGGACGTCATCACCGCCACCACCGACATGGCGAATGGCAGTTTCGCTAAAAGAGCGAGGGGGAAGAAGGTCCACCCCACGATGCGAACAAGCTGAGCAATCACGGTTCACTAGGCTATACGTATGACTCAAACAACTGAAACACTCGCACAGGATTACGCACGCGACCTCATGAGCGTGGTGAAAGCGTCACCGTCGTCGTATCACGCAGCCGCTCATGTCCGGGATCGCTTGGCTGGCCAGGGCTTTGAGGTACTTGACGAAGCGCAGGCCTGGGATTTGGTTCCGGGAGGACGCTACGTGGTTGTCCGCGACGGTGCGGTCATGGCGTTTGTTCTACCGAAAACCGCTGCTGGGAATGGTGACACTGCTGGCAGTGCCAGCGATGCGCCCGTTTTTCGCGTCATCGGCGCACACACGGACTCACCGGCGTTCAAACTGGCTCCAAAGTCCGACTTCACCAACGCTGGTGCAGCACAGGTGGGCGTGGAAATCTACGGTGGACCTCTGCTCAATTCCTGGTTGGACCGTGAACTGGTATTCGCGGGACGTCTCGCTTTGCGTGACGGCTCTACTGTTTTGGCATCGACTGGGCCGGTTGGGCGTATTCCCCAGCTGGCAATCCACTTAGACCGTGGGGTGAACGACGGTCTCAAACTGGACAAACAGCGCCACACCCAACCCGTGGTGGGCTTGGAACCGGTAGAGCTAGAGAAGCTGTTGGCCCAGTCCGCTGGGGTCGACCCGGAAGACGTTTTGGGCCACGACATTTACACGTGTGCCGCCCAGGAGCCCGCCTTATTTGGCGCGCACGACGAATTCCTGGCCTCTCCACGTCTGGACAACCTGGTCAGTGTTCACGCAGGAATGTGCGCGATTGAACAACTCACCGACCCCACCGACATCGCTGTTCTTGCAGCCTTTGACCACGAGGAAGTGGGGTCCGGAACACGATCCGGTGCGTGCGGCCCCATGCTTGCCCAAGTCACCGAACGCATTGTGTACGGCATGGCTTCTGCCTGGGGCTATGAAGGACACGAACGCGACACGTACATGCGCAGTCTCGCTGGCTCAGTGTGCGTCAGCTCTGACACTGGCCACGCTGTGCACCCAAACTATCCAGAGCACCACGACCCACGCATCACCCCGCTTCTGGGGCGCGGTCCACTCTTGAAGCTCAATGCCCAACAGCGCTACGCCTCGGACGCGGTGGGAACCGCAGTGTGGGCACAGGCGTGCGAAGACGCAGGGGTTGCCTACCAGGACTTCGTGTCAAACAACAACATGCCGTGTGGTTCCACGATTGGGCCACTCACTGCCACTCGTTTGGGTATGACCACAGTGGATGTGGGAGCACCACTGTGGAGTATGCACTCGGCCCGCGAAATGATCGCAGTCAGCGACGTGGCCGACATCGTTGCGGTGCTGTCTGCGTTTGTGCGAGCTTAGTTACCGTTCTGGACTCCCAGTTCGTCCAACTGAACCCGTAGCGTGCGGGCATCCGTAGCCGGTTGCAGGCAACGGGTGCCCACGCACACCACGGCCTGGTCTGCCCCCGCATCATCACTGGTGTCCACAACAGGCTGAGACGGATGCGCATACGCAATACGCGCCAACTCCGGGTCCCGGGTGCTCACCCGGGGCACGTTTATCCGCATCGCCACATACGCCTGCCACCCGGCAGCCGTAGGCGTGCTCTGCATGAACGGACGACCCACCGTCAGCAACTCCCGCGCCAACTGGGCTGCCCCTCCCCCAGACTCCGGCGACAGGACAGACACAAGGAGGGCCACCTCGGCGAACGCGGTACGGCCGCACGGAACCACCGAATCAGCTGGGTTCGCACCCGAGGCGGGCACCAGCGAGTCAGGTGCGTGATCGTGAACGTGCCTGTCACGCACGAACAACCCCCGCGCAGTGTCGAACAACTCCTCGATCAGAGGCATCAAGTTGTTGCGCGTCAGGGCGTGCGTACCCACACCCACCACTTGATGCAGCTCCAGCAGCGCGCGGATCAAGGCCGCATAGTCGGCGAGTCCAGCAGCACTGGGGCCCGGTTTCCCGTCTGTGGTGGACCGCAACAGCTGTTCCCCAGTCCGGTTGTTGTCCAGCACGCTCTGCACCGTGGCGGCACCGGCGTCCACCAGCTCCGACTCACCCAAAACCAGCCCGGCACGCACCAGCGCAACGGCGGCCCGGCACGCGTCCTCCGTGATCAGTTTGGTGTCACGCTTAGGTGGCGTGCGTGTTTCCTGCAACGCTCGCAGATGCTCAATCACGGGCTGAACATCGCGGTCGGCGACCATCCCGGCCCCGCTCCCGGACCCGGCCCCAGCCCCGTCCTCTCCGGCATTCACGTCGCTCACACCTCGGCCGGGTGCTATCAACGCACACCGCGGCTCTCCACCTTCAAAACCACTGTCCGGAAATTCCACCAGGGCGAAGTAGTCGCTCACGACCCCGGACTCCGCCAACGCCTGCTCCACTTCCGAATGCGTGAACGTGTAGTACGCACCCTCCACGCTCACCGACCCCAGTGGCGAATCCGCGTCCAACGCCGTCGCCAACCCGCCCCCAGGCAGGCGCATATCAGCCAGGAGGAAACGGGCGGTGGCAACGACCTCGGCGCGGGCCACGTGCGCGTGCGCACTGTGCGGGTCACGCGCATGCTCCCACGCCCACCACGCGGTCGTCGCCGAAAGGTACGTGGCATTGTCGTTGAGCATCTTTTCGAAGTGGGGCACGTGCCACTTCGCGTCCGTGCTGTACCGGGCAATCCCACCGCGCAACTGATCACGCATGCCACCAGCGGCGATGTTGTGCAGCGTGGTGCGCACTATGGTCAATGCGTTGTCATCGAAGTCCGCTCGTTGCATGAGCGCTTGCAGGACCATGGATGGCGGGAACTTGGGCGCCCCGCCGAATCCGCCGTACACCGGGTCGAAGCGGTCGGCCAGTTGTTCGCTCCACGCGGTGAGTTCCTCCGCTGGGACGGGTGGGGTGGCTGACCGGTCAGCGGTGAGGTCAGCGGTGAGGTTGGCAAGTTCCCCTTCCGGGACCGAGGCGGTCGTCGACTCCGCGACCGCCTCCAGCTGGGTGCGTAGCCGGTGGGTGATGGCGCTGATCTGTTCTTGCTGGTCACGCCACGTGTTTGTGACCGCTTGGAGGACTTGCATGAAGGTGGGGAGACCTCGGCCGGTGTGGGATGGGAAGTAGGTGCCTGCGAAAAACGGGACGCCCTGGTGGTCGGTGAACGCGTTGAGCGGCCACCCGCCCTGACCGCGCAATGCTTGGAGCGCGTTCATGTAGAACTCGTCCACATGGGGCAGTTCTTCGCGGTCGATTTTGATGGCCACAAAGTTGTCGTTGAGCACTTTCGCCACGGCCGGGTCAGAAAAGGATTCGCGCGCCATGACGTGACACCAGTGGCACGTGGAGTAGCCGATCGACACCAGCACCGGCACGTTGCGAGCGCGGGCGAGCTCAAAAGCCTCCGGCCCCCACATGTGCCAGTTCACTGGTTGGTGGGCGTGGGACTGCAGGTATGGGCTGGTCGACGTGTGCAAGGCGTTCGCGTCCATACCAGTAGCCTACTGTCCAGGCTGGCAGGTCACACCCCTTACGCTTTTACGCCCAGTTGGTCACGCGCGCGTTGTCGTTGTTGCCGGCCCCACGTGACAGCACGATCGCAATGACCGCCACGGATGAACAGACCGCCAAAAACAGGGCAGCCGCCCACACGTCCCCGTCGAGTGCGTTGATGAGCGCCAACACGATCATGGGCGAGAAACCGGCCACGATCGCGCCGTTGGCCTCGCGAGCCAACGCCATTCCGGAAAATCGGTGCTCCGGCGGGAACAGGTTAGCCATGAACGCGCCCTGCGAACCGGACGTTCCGGCGATGATCACGCCGAACCCGACTCCCACCGCCAGCGTTGCGCTTGCCACCGCACCCATCTGCAGGAGTTTGAGGAATGGGTAGGCGTAGATAATTCCCAGGGCCGAGGCGGTCGCCAGTACCGTACCCGCCCCGAACTTATCCGAGGCCCACCCTGCAAAGGGCGTGGTCACAACGGCGACCACGGTACCCACGGTCACCGCGACAAGAGCGTCTGAACGGCTCATGCCCACGTACGGGCTGGTCAGGTAGAACACGCTGAAGGACGCAATCAAGTAGACCAGGGCGCTGTGGCCGAACATGCCAAAGAAACCAAGTAGCACGCCTTTGAAGTCCGAACGCAGAAGCTCCTTAATGGGCACTTTGCTTTCCGCTTGCTGTTTCGCAGCGTTTTCTTGGGACGCTACGTACTCAGGCGTTTCTTCCAGTTGCGTGCGAATGTAGAGCGCCACAAAGAACAGAAGCGCTGATGCGAGGAACGGCAAGCGCCAACCCCAGGACAGGAACGCTTCTTCAGGTAGATGAGACGCCCACAGGAACGCACCAGTCGCTAGCACAATGCCCAGCGGAGGCATGGACAGAATGAAACCAGTGAACCAACCCCGGCGCTTGGGCGAAGTGTATTCGGCGACCACGGTGATGGCGCCGGTGAGTTCGGCCCCGGCGCCAAATCCCTGAATGAACCGGAACAGCACCAGAAGAATAGGAGCAAACACCCCAATCGCGTGAGCGGTAGGCAAGAGTCCCATACCTACGGTTGCCACTGCCATCAGGATGATGGTGAGCAGCATGGCGGGTTTACGGCCATAACGGTCACCGATATGCCCAATAACAATGCCACCCAACGGACGGGCCAAGAACCCAACCGCAAACGTCGCAAACGTGCTCAGACCCGCTGCCGCGCTCAAATGCCCGGGGAAAAACAGAGGTGCGATCACCACACCAGCAGCCGCACCGTACAACGCGTAGTCATACCATTCGATCAACGTTCCCACGATCGACGCGACCAACGCTTTGACCGCTCCCGGTGACATTCCACCTTTTCTGTCTGCCACCTCGGCGGGCGCTGCAGGCTGATTCATTCCACCCTCTTCACACATAGAAATAGTTCTGCAGAATCCTATACGCCCGGTTTTCAGTCCAGTTAAGCTGGTCACATGGCGACCATTATTCTGTTCCACTCAGCCCTGGGGCTCGACCAGGGAATGCACCGAATGGCAGACGTCCTCAAGGACGCCGGGCACACCGTCCACCTTCCGGATTTCTACGACAGCAACGTGTTCACAGAAACGGCAGACGGGCTTGCCTACCGCGACGACGTCACGTTCCCTGAGCTGGCCAAACGCGCCTCAGCGGCAGTGGACGAGATCGTTGCCGGTTCACCTGCTGAGCAGGGGCTCATCTTTGGTGGCTTCTCGCTTGGGGCCGCGATGGCGCAGAGCTTTGGGAAGCGTCACCCGCAAGCGGCTGGTGCGCTGTTGTTCCACGCTGGCGGAACCCCCAAACCAACCAGCTGGCAAGCGTCAGCAACCCTGCAGATCCACCACACGGTAGGCGACCCGTTCTACGACGAAGGCCAACCCGAACTGTTAGCGCGGTGCGCGGCAGAAGCCGGTGCTCAGGCCAGCCATTTCATGTACCCCGGCAAAGCGCACTTATTCGCTGATCCCACAAAAGGCGACTACGACGAAGAACTCGCCACCCTCATGTGGGAGCGGGTCCTCGCGTTCGTCAACCAGGCGTGAGTTGGGGCGCTAAACGATCACCAAATGTGGGATTGCCCACCCCCGCTTAGCCATTTTGGCGTTGAGCATTAGGATTGACTGGATAGGGAAAACAGGGCACGCGCAGTGACATGCTCAGGTGTGCGCACTGGCACGCACCAGCCCTGTTAACCGCCAACCTACTCGACGCACGAATTGAACGGACGCTTTTGAACGGCAGAACACCCGGCAATACGACTTTCCGGCACAACAACGCAGCGCTTCTGGGGATAGCGGAAACAACTGCCCCCAACCCGGTTTCCTCCGACTCATTCGACGAACAGCTGGCTTCAACTCTTAAGCGTTTACACCTTCCACAAGGGCTAATTCGGCGGGTCGCCGGAGTGGACTACCGCCGCAACTGGGACAACCCGCACGACTTCATCGCCGGAGCCGTCAACGCCGGTAAACAAGCACTCGAACAAGCCCAGGTGGACGCAGACCAGATCGGCGTCATGATCAACACCTCCGTGACCCGCGAAACCCTCGAACCGTCCGTCGCCGTGTCCATTCACCACGGAATCGGATTACCCACCTCGGCCATGAACTTCGACATTGCCAACGCGTGCCTAGGGTTCGTCAACGGTATGACCGTGGTGTCCACCATGATTGACTCGGGCCAGATCGACTACGGCCTGGTCGTGGCCGGTGAAGACGCCACCCGCGTCCAACAAGCAACCCTGAACCGCCTGTCCCAAGACGACATCACACGCGCGGAATACCTCAACGAATTCGCCTCACTCACCCTGGGATGTGGCGCCGCTGCCGCCGTGCTAGGACCAGCCGACCGCCACCCAGAAGGCCACAAAATCCTGGGCGGAGTCACCCGGGCGGGCACGTGGAACCACGAACTGTGCGTAGGCGACCACAACGGCATGTTCACCGACGCCACCGGCCTGCTCACCAACGGTATGGAACTGGTCATCAACGCGTGGAACGAGGCCCACGAAGACGGCTGGGACTGGAACGACATGACCATGTACGTCACCCACCAGGTGTCCAAGATCCACACCAACGAAATGGCCAAAACCGCCAGCCTGGACCTTGACCGCATGCCCGTCACATTCCCGGAACTGGGCAATGTGGGGCCCGCCTCACTGCCCATCACGCTGGCCCGCAACGCCGACTCGCTCAAATCCGGTGACCGGATCCTGGCCATGGGCGTTGGCTCTGGCCTCAACACCGCAATGACTGAAATCGTCTGGTAAACACCACCGTCTAAGCACAACCGTCGAAAGGCAGAACGTGTCCCATCCTTCACAGGCGGCGTTCGGAGCCGCACCGGCAACCACCCCACCTGACCTCGCGGAATGGGACCCACAGTGGTCGCGCATCGTCACGATTCCCACCTTCGACGGCGAGCGTTCCTTCCACGTCCTCGACACCCTGCCCGCGTTGCGCGAACGTGGCCTCGAGCCCACCGGCACGATCGTCGCTCTGCACGGAAACCCCACGTGGTCGTACCTGTGGCGGCGCCTGGCCCAGGCCACTGTGGACGCAGCGGGCGAACCCGGAACCCGCACCTGGAGGGTCATCGCGCCTGACCAGCTGGAAATGGGGTACTCGGAACGGGTTGAACATTCCAACTTGCCCACACCCCTGGGTGACGACCCCACGCAGCGCCGCATCGCGCAGCGTGTCACAGACTTTGACGCTGTCATCTCAGAGTTGACCGCCGAGGTGTCCGCCACCTCAGGCGCGGACCACCCCCTAGTCACGCTGGGACACGACTGGGGCGGGGTGCTGTCGCTGACCTGGGCGGCCCGCAACCAGGACCGCGTCGCCGCCGTCATGACGCTCAACACCGCGGTGTGGCACGACGACAACGAAAACATTCCCGCGGCCCTGCGCGCGGCACTCACCGGCCCGGTTTTGCCGTACTCCACCGTGCGCACGGATGCCTTCCTGCGCGCCACCTTGGCGTTGTCGAATTCCATGCCGGCCGAGGTCGCAAACGCCTACCGCTCGCCGTATCAGACGGCCGCCCAGCGACACGGAATTGGGCAGTTCGTCGCGGATATTCCGGCTACCTCGGACCACCCGTCGCACGATGAACTGCAGCAGCTGGCCCGCGACATCGCAACGATTGAAACGCCGGCGTTGATCCTGTGGGGCCCAAAGGACCCGGTCTTCCAGGAGCGGTACTTGCGCGATTTGCGTAAGCGACTCCCTCAGGCTGATATTCACCGGTTCGAGCGCACCAGCCACTTGTTCGCTGAGGACGTGGACTACGCTTCGACGATTCTGCAGTGGCTGGCGGCCTCACTTCCGGTTGATGGGGCGCAGGTGGCTGCGGCCGGTGGGACGGCTGATTCAGCCAGGACGGTTGCTGGTGAGACTGGCCCCGATGCCGCCACCGGCGCCAACGACGACCTCCCCATGATCTTCGACGCCCTGGACGCCCGCCACACCGACCCGTCCGTGGCCAGCGTGGACATGAGCAAGGACCAGGCGATCAGCTGGGCGCAGCTGAGCCACGTGGTTGACGCGATTGCGTTGAGCCTGCAGGAAAAGGGACTCAAGCGCGGTGACCGTGTGAGCCTTCTGGTGCCTCCCGGCAACAACCTCACCGCCGCCGCGTACGCGGTGCTCAAGGCCGGAGGTGTCGTGGTTGTTGCCGACGCCGGTCTTGGGGCTGCGGGCATGACGCGGGCGATTAAAGCCTCGGACCCGCAGTGGATTATTGGTGAGGTGCCCGGTCTGACCCTAGCCCGAGGTGCCGGCTGGCCTGGGCGCCGAATTTCAGTGACCCCGCTCAACGCACTCACGCGCCGCCTGTTGGGGGTTGAGACGTCGATGACTGAAATGTCGCGTCGCTGGGTCAAATCGCACGAAAAGATCGACACCCCGCAGCTGGACGACGACGCAGCCGTGCTGTTTACCTCCGGCTCCACCGGCCCGGCCAAGGGTGTGCGCTACACGCACCGAGCACTGGGTGCCTTGGCCACGGTCCTCCAACGTCATTTCGACGTCAAACCTGGTACCGGCCTGGTGGCTGGGTTCCCGCCGTTTGCCCTGTTGGGACCGGGAATTGGTGCCAGCTCCGTAACTCCGAATATGTCGGTGACAAAGCCGCGCACGCTCACGGCGCGCGCCCTGGCCGAGGCGGTCGCCGCCGGATCCTGCACCATGGTTTTCGCTTCCCCGGCTGCCTACACCAACGTTGCGGCTACCGCTGATGAGCTCACTGACGAACAGCGGGCAGCGTGCGCCGGTGTCGAGATGGCACTGTCTGCCGGTGCGCCGGTTCCGCTTGAGCTTATGCGGAAGATTAAGTCCGTCTTCCCCAACGCTTCTGTTCACTCGCCGTACGGCATGACGGAAGGACTGTTGCTTGCCGACATCACTGCCGAGGGTGTTGCAGAAGCGATGGAAGCGGCTAGTGATCATGGCGTGTGCGTGGGCCGCCCGATCGAAGGCGTGCGTTTTGCGATCGCACCGATCCTTCCTGACGGTTCCTCGTCTGAGGAACTCATCGAGCTGTCTTCGTCTGGCGGTTCTGACGTTGTGAGCTCTGACGCCGTGGGGGTCTTGGGTGAGTTCGTGGTGTCAGCCGATCACATCAAGTCTGGTTACGACCGTCTGTGGCTCACCGATGTCGAATCAAAACGCGACACCGCAGGTGGCCACACGTGGCACCGCACCAACGACATTGGTCACGTGGACGCGCAGGGGCGCATCTGGGTTGAAGGGCGCACGCAACACATTGTGACCACGCCTTATGGCCCCGTGGCGCCCGGCGGCGTCGAAGCCGTTGTGGACACAGTGCCTGGGGTTTCGCGCAGTGCCGTAGTGGGTGTTGGGCCTCACGGTAACCAAGCACTCGTTGTTGTCTTGGAGCGTACAGATGAGATGAAACCCGGCCTGGCTGGCCTCGACATCACCGCGCAGATCCGGGAAACCGTGCTTGAAAAGTGCGACCTGGACGTGGCGGCTGTTCTTGTGGCCAAGGACTTCCTCACCGACATCCGCCACAACTCCAAGATCAACCGCGAACAGCTACGCGAATGGGCTGAAGACCAGCTGGGGTGAAACTCAGTCGAACACCAGACCGTTGTCGACCACCAAGTTCTGACCCGTCACAGCACGCGAAGCCGGGGACGCGAAAAACGTGGCTGCCGCCGCGAACTCTTCGGGGGTCGTCACGTGCCCCAAAGGGGTGGTGGAAGCGATAGCGTCAAACACCTCGGGCGGGGTAGCCGAAGACGCATCCGTGGTACGCAACAGACCGCCGGACACCATGTTCACCCGGACCCCCAGAGGCCCCAGGTCCTTAGCAAAAGTCCTGGTCACAGAGAGAAGCGCGGCCTTGGAAGCGGTGTAGTCGTGGTACGGAACCACCGGGTTCTGGAATAAGTTCGTGCCGATGTTGATCACGCGCCCGGACCCCAGTTCGCGGAATCCTGGCAGGGCCGACTGAATGGTGTTTACCGCGCCACCCACGGAGCCGCGGAACTGTGCGTCGAAGTGTTCGTAGTCGATTTCATCGGCGTGAGGGCGTTCGTCGCCGTTGAAGGAAAAGTCCACCAGCGCGTTGTTCACCACGGTAGACACTGGAGCGTTCCATTCCTCCTGCACGTACTTGAACATGGCAAGAACAGCGCGGAAGTCGGTGACATCGGCCTGCACGGCGAGCGCCCGGCCGCCTTGTCCCTGGATCGACTTAACAAGTTCGCCTGCAGCGTCTTCGCTGGTGCGGTAGTTGATGACGACGCTGGCGCCTTCAGCCACAAAGGTTTTGGTCAGAGCAGCACCCAGGCCCCGGGCGCCTCCAGTGATGAGGACAATCTGATCGCTGATGGGCAAAGCGCTTGTCGAATGGGCGTGTGCGTTAGCCATAGTGACTCCTCCAAAGCGTAGTTGGCACCATCATCGCATTCCGCGGCGAAAAATCCACGCCCACCGGCCCCAGCCGAACGCCACGAGTCCGTCTTCTGACACGACAAACGGGCCAACTCGCGGTTTGACGTCAGGCAGGCCTTTCGCCCTGGTGCCGGTCCGGGTGCCGCCTGTGTCACCAGCGCGGTTCCCAGCCCTGGGGCCGGTCGCGTCTTTCACTCGTCGATAGCGGATGCGCGCGCTCACGAAATCCGCTCGCGCCTCGGGCGGTAACTGGTGCGCCTCAGCCAGGCAGAACAGGAGGCTGGCCCCGTCTGTATCGTGATCAGCAGGTGGGTGCGTTGTGTGCCACTCCTGTGCCGTTTCCCACGCTGGTTCGCCTTGTAAACGCGCACGTTTCAGGCCCACGGCAAGGCCCCGGTAGTGCCCGCCTAAAGTGCTCAAGCGTTTGGAAAACAGGCTGCTTCGAGCCGCGTCAAGTTTTTTCTGGTCCAAGCCCATGGTGTTCTCGGCACCACCCACCATGATGGCCACAAACTGGGCTTGGTCCTGCGCCAACTGTGCGCGAATCGCGCCGAGGTCGCGGTCCGTCACGGGGTAATCCTGTCCACGCCTGCGATATCGGCCAGTGCGTTGAGTTCGGCGAACATCTCGTCTTCAGGTGGGAACGCTGAGTCACGTTCCAGCATGAGTGGAACTGGGCCGGTTCGCTCCACCACCTCATGGGCTAGCACCATGACTTCTTGCACCACGGGACTCGCGTGGGTGTCGTGGTACATGTCGCCTCGCCACGAACCGCCCGCAATGTGGCAATACGCGATCCGGTCTAACGGCATGGCCAGCACATCGGTGAGCGGGTCACGCCCATGGTTGGTAGCGTTCGCCCACACGTTCGCAATGTCCAGAACAAGCCCAGCTCCGGTTTCCTCTAAAAGTGCAGTGACGAATTCGCCTTCTGGCATCTGTGGGTCCGGCCATTCCACCAAGGTGGCAATCGGCTCGAGGGCGAGGGGACGCTGCAACACGTCTTGCGTGCGGTTCACGTTGTCCACCATGACGGCCAGCTGGTCGCGTGTGAGTGGGACGGGTAATAAGTGCCCAGCTTCCAACACCTGGGCGTGAGGGGAATCGTAACCGTCTAGCTCCTGGGCTCGCACAAGCGCTATGTGCTCACTGATCAGCGGGGAACGACACGCCTCTGCAACCGCATTAAGCATGTTCAACGTGTCCGCATCCGGTGGTTCAGCAGACCCCAGCGACAGCGACACCCCGTGAGTGACCACCGGGACATCCGAATCCACCAACACCTGCAGGTGTTCGTCCAGGTCGCGCGGGTTGTGGTTCTCAGCCAGCACCTCAACAAATGCAGGCGTCAACTTGGCCTGCGACTGGCGCATTTCCCAACGCCACCCCACGCCTAAGCCCGCGGGGAGACTACTCACGAACGACCTCGGGACGATACATCCAAAGACCGGATCTCATTGGTCAGCTGCTTGTAGTTACGCGAACGGAACTTCTTGGTGGGGTTGGAGACCTTTTCGCGGAAAGCCCAGGCCAGAATCCCAACAACCACCAGTACTTCGATCAGCAGGCCCCACACCGGTTCGTGGGCGAAAATCAGCACGCCCAGGCGCGCAACCCCCAGCATAAACAGCGCCAACCCTGCAGCCTGCGCGACCAACAAAGCCGGATGCTTAGGGCTAATGAGCATGCCAGTTTCGCGCATGCCACGGCGAAGATCCTCCACCAAGGCACGCGAGTAGTCGTCATGTGCGAGCTTTTCGTACACGTGCTCAGGGACTTCCTGCTTGTCGGTGATCTCCAGGGCGCGTTGAATGAGCGGCTGCTGCATGAGCCCACCAAAAATTTTGACGTCACCGTTGCGCGCGAAGTATTCGGCCCGAGCGGGAGGACACACCAGAGTGGACACGGTAGTGAACACGCCTGCACGACGGTCCTTGGAATACGCCAGCTCCAAAATGTTGGGGGTACGTGCATACTCGCGACTCACCATCACGCGAGCGCCCCACACAATGAAGAACAGAAGCACCACCAAGGCGCCGTAGAACCACAGGAAAGCGTTTCCCGCAATGTGGCTGAACATCAGTCTCCTCCTCTGTGGCTACCCCGTTCGTGCACACGGTAGCCACACACCAGACTAGTCGCCACCTCCGCAACCACCGCATCCGCCACCGCCGCCGCACGAACTGCAGGAGGATCCTGAACTGCATGAGGAGCCCCCGCCCCCGCCAGAAGGACTTGGCACTGTTGGCAAAGCCCAGACCGAGGCGAACGTTGGGTCCAGTTGCCAGGCCGCCGTGACTCCGCCCACTGCCAATGCCAGCGGGAGTCCAAGGGAAAACGCTTGTGACTGTGGCTCGAGTTCCTTCATCTGCTTCATGGTGTCCACGTACGCCGCCCCCTGCGTACGCTTCATTGGGCGCGTTGGGCCGGAGTACACAAGAAACCCGATCAAGAAAATGAGGCTGCAGGTCATGGCCACAAGGAAGCCCACGGGCCTGTCGTTGATCAGGCCCACTACGATGCGGTAAAGCCCGAATAGAAACACTGCCAGCGTGAACCAGCCGGCCAGTCTACGCAGGAACGTCTTGTTGTCTGACAGTAACCGGTTGTGGCGCATGTCTGCGGCAAGGTCTTTTTCCAGCTCCTTGAGCTGGTGGTCTTCTTCCGCGCGCTTGGAAATGGGCAAGTGCTGAAGGTCAGACGCTTCCATGAGTTGGCGGATTCGCCCAACAATGGGGTGCGCGCTGATGTTGCGGTACAGGTCTGGATTGCCGTGACGCTCCAGGTACTCCAAGCGTTGTGGAGGGTCGAGCAGAGCAACGACTGTGGCCACCAGACTCACGCGGCCACCTGACGCGTAAGCCAGTTCAAGCACGTTAGGGGTTTTGCGCAACGGCCCGCCTGATGTCACCCGTCCCACAATGAGCAAGACAATGCATATCACTATGAGCACCGCATAAAAGGCCAGAAACAGCGGCCCCGGCACATTGGTCATCAACAGGTTCATGTCTTAAATGTACGGGCTGAACTCGCTCTGTGTGTGGCGAGCAGGTTACATCTGTACGTAGATTTGCAATAGATGTGGGACCACCTCCGTGCATCGACACACCACTTACCCACCACAGCTCAATCCAGTGTGTTGACTACACCCCCTTTTTGTTCGTTTTGTTCACGTTTTTGGCCCAAAATCGGCACGTTACCCAACACAGCAAGCCCAAACAGCTGACGTGTGGTGGGTAACTATCGCCAAAGGTCAAGCTTGTTCCAGTCCGGCGGCGCTCCGACCGATTCAATGGAGAGTGCATGCGAAGTAGGGAAGGAGCGGAGTAGTTCGACTAGCCGCGGCGCCCAGGAGCGCTCTAGCTCGATGGAACGTAGCATATATGCGATCACTGCCAAGGCATTGTATGTGCCGAAGTCCTTCTTGGGCACAGAAGGATCGCGCAGATGGTCAAGAAGTGGCACTTGGCCGACTTTAGGTCGCTTGGGGGCGTTCTGGAGTTTACGGTTGAAAAGTCGCGCGTGATGAGCGGCAACGTTGCGTACATAGTTCAGACTAGCCAGCCAACTTGCCATCAGTTTTTTGTGTGGGACACCAAAGCTCACTGCCACTTCCTCAGCGTCCCCCTGACGCATACCCCGATAAAGGCTCGACAAGTGCCCAAGCTCCAACAGCTCAGTCAGCGCCCAAATCGGCATTCGATCGTCATACTTACTACGAAAATGGGCGGCGAACTGTTCATCCGAGGAGTCTCTGCGTTCTTTAACCTGCGCAAGCCATGTCACCTGCTTGCTCGGGCTCGGATAACGACTGTCGGTGCCCGGCGTTGTAAACGAGTTGTCGAAACAAAGTGGGTTCTCGTGCGCGAACGGCGAGACCTGACCCAGAACATATGCGATACGCATACGTACAGCTATTTCAACGCGCTCAACACCTTCCATGACCAGCGTGCGCAGTCGCCGGTCAAAGCCGATGATCGATTCAGCATGATGCAACGTTGTACCCAGCCGGTATGTATTCAGTACTCGAATGGTCTTGCGGCCCTTGTCATCCACGTGCTCCTCGGATTCAAGAAAGGGATATAGGTAGCCGGTCAATCGGTAGTAGCCCACGGACTCAATCACCCGGATTGCCCTCGTCGGGTCCTCGACCTCTAGGCCACGCTTCACTAGCCGTTCCACCTGCTCATCAAGGGGTAGCCACTTCGGGTTAATGCTCAAAATGTGTGTACGGCAGGGGCTTCTTGCCCAGTGTTCCGTAGGGCTTCAGGCGGTTATACATGCTTTGTAAGCATGTATCATGCATGGTGCT
>NZ_JASPDO010000009.1 GCF_030230605.1 Brevibacterium sp. UMB1308A | reverse complement strand
AAAAACCCGCAAAGCCACACGCCGCTGCTCCTTGGTATACGACATAACGGAATCCTCCAAGAATCCGTCCGCATCCCCCTTTGCGCCGATCTATAGAACCTCTTAAGGACTTCTTAAGGACACGGTATCCCCTCTCCGGGCTGCGGTGGTGTGTGTGGTTTCGGTGGGTCCAAGTGGGTTTCGGTGACGTGGGCAGGTATATCGATGCTCATAAGGGTTGTCGCCCAGTTGGCTTGGGTGTTGCCTGGGCTCCGATAGAAGGCGCTTGATTTGGCTTTAGGATGGTCTGATGACTGACGAGTTCGAGATTAAGATCAGGCCCCTCGCGGTATCTGATGCTCGGTCGATGTTTGAAGAGCTCCAAGACATGCGCATCTATACCTTTATTGATGAGCGACCGCCTGAGAACCTCGAACAGTTGCAAGAGCGTTATAGGGTCCTCTGTGGGGGAGCACCGCAGGGTCTTGGTGTGAGATGGCTCAACTGGATCATCTTGAACGACAGAGACGATGAACCACTGGGCACACTTCAGGCAACGATCGACGAGGAGGCTCATCGTGCTTCCATCGCCTACGTGTTGTTGCCCAAGATGTGGGGCAAAGGGATCGCCTCGAGGTCGACAGAGTGGCTTTTAGGCTGTTTGCATGATGATTACGGGGTCACTGAGGCTCAAGTCGAGATTCACGAACATAATGTGAGGTCGCTGAACCTTGCCCGTCGTTTGGGTTTCGTTGATGCCGAGGTGCGTCGAGAAGGCGATCACAATGAGGTTGTCCTGCGCCATAGTCTTGGTGCTGACCGCGATTCGCCGAGGGCGTGACGCTCATGAATGCTGATTAGAATCTTCCGCGTAGTTCACGCCTCGCCCATTCTTCGGAGGCAAGTCGCGCGTAAACGAGGGTGTCGGTCCATTCGCCTTTGCAGAACCAGTCCTGGACGTGATGTGCTTCGAGCCGGAGGCCGACGCGGCGGGCAAGTGCCGCGGATGCACTGTTGCGGGCATCCATCTGTGCGGAGATGCGGTGGAGCTGGTAGTGGTCAAACCCGAGGGCGAGCACTGCTCGGACGGCTTCGATGGCGAAACCTTGCCCACCGTGCGCCGGGTCGAGAACCCACCCGATCTCGCCTTGACGGTGCTCGTGATCGGTGAGCCACAACGCGACGTCTCCGATCGGGACGCCGTCATGCTCGATGACCAGCGCAAGCGCGCCAGTCTCGCCATCGATGTCAGTCTTCGCTAGGCGTTCGGTGAGCTTGTCGTGGGTGACTTCCGCAGTCCATGGCTCGTCCAGCAGGTAGCGGGCAACGTCGGGTCGCGAGTACAGCTCGTGAAGCCATTCGGCATCGTCGGCGTTATGTGGACGGAGCCGAAGCCGCTCCGTCGCCAACGGCCACTGGGCGGTGGGCTTGAGGTCGCGCCGGTAATGGAATAGTTCCTCGCACTGTCCTGCGGGCGTGGTCCCGACGGCTCGCTCGACCTCGATGAACCCTGCGTTCGTCAAGCACCGCTGGGAGGGCTTGTTCTCCAGGAGCGTGCGTGCTGTCAAGGTTCGCAGTCCACTGTTGCGTGCGAAGCACGATGCCAACTCCAGGCCCCGACGAGCGTGCCCTGCTCCCCGCGCATCCGGATGAATCCAGAACCCGACCTCGGCAGCCTCGCAGCTGACGTCGAAGAGCACCAAGGAGCCCACAAACCGGTCCGTCTCGGCGTCGGCAAGTGCGAGGACTGCCAGCGTGCCGGACGACAGACCCTCAGCAACCTCGTCACGGATCATCCGTCGCACGGACTCGGGGGTGTAGTCGGACTCGGGCAGGTGGCCGAAGCGCCGCACAGCTTCATCCTTGGTGCCGGCTGCATACGCGTCTGCGTCCAGCTCAGAGAGGGGGGCGTAGGCGAGTGTTCTCAAAGGTGATCGGGAGGGTGGTGGCATCCAGCACGCGCTAAACCTAACATAGAATGGATAGCTAACTGAAGCGTGTTTGGTTAGGCTGGTGGGGTGAGCTACTGGGAACACCGCAAACCTGTGCGACGCCTCCGCGCAGTGGACATCGGGGAGGTTGCGAGGGCATCGGTGAGGCTGCTGGACGAAGGCGGGTTGAGGGCCCTCACCCTGCGATCTGTGGCGCAACAGGTGGGTGTCGCTCCAGCCAGCCTGTACTCCCGCGTCGAATCCGTCGACGATCTGTTCGACCTCGCCCTCGACACAGCGCTTGCAGACGATCCCGTGATGTCCGAGTCGATCCGCAACGCCGACCTGCCTGCCCTGATACACGCCTTCTTGAGCACCTCACGACCCACCGGTGGGCCGGCCTGGTGATCGGTATGCGCGCTCCCAGGGGCCCGGCGTACCTGGCCCTTTCCGAGCGGATGTGCGTCCTGCTCGAACAAGCGGGTACCCCGGATCCGCTGGGAACTGCCTACCGATTGTCCAACCTGGTGATTGGCGCCTCGCTGACCGCTCCCATGGCGTCTGACGAGAAACGCGTCGCCATTGACCCTGACCAAGCTCCTACCTATGCGCGGCTCCACGCGACGCACCACACCAGTCCACGCGAGATTCTCACCGACGGCATCATGGCACTCCTGTCGTGAGGTGGCCTTTTGATTGAGGACTGCCCTGCGTTGCTGATGGCCACGGGCTGGTCTCCGTGAGAGTGCGCCCAATCGCAGTGCGCCGATATTCGGACGGGCTGATCCCGACGATGGCGGTGAACTGCCGTGCGGCATGTCCACGGCTGCGCCACCCGACTTTTGTCATGGCGACGCCGATGGGAAGATCAGTCTCGACCAGAAGATGAGCCAGCCGATGGGCCCGAATGTGAGCCAGGTACCGCATGGGCGGCATCCCGAATCGTTGTGTGAACGCTCTGCCCAGCTGTGACACCGAGAGGTGAACCAGCGCGGCAAGGTCACGGAGTAGCCAATCCCGGTGAGGTGCTTCTGCGAGCAGCCGCGCTGCCAGTTCTGTGGATGTTTCACCGGAACGGCGCTCCGTGGCACTCCTAGCTGTTGACGTGTAGCGGCAGGCCTGGTGCCGCGCTGCGATGGTCATCGACGGCGCCTCCTCGACTTCACCTGCTGCGTCTGCGCACGGTGTGCAGGCGGTGAAGAATCGGTGGTCTTGAACAAGTCCACCCATGCCTCGACGGGCATGTCCTTCGGGAGTCCTGCAGAGGTCATGCCGTGGCGTGTTAGCCACGCTCGTGCGATCTGTGGTGACCCGAGTGAGGTGGTGCGCGCGAGGATCTGGGCCAGCCCGCGGCCGGGGCCGGTGTAGACGCGGTGGACTAGGGCATGGAACTGGCGTCGCCGTGTCGGGGACAGCAGCGGATGTTCGCGACGGTGGATGGTGAGGATTCCGCCGTCGACTCCCGGACGCGGGGTGAACGCGCGAGCGGGAACACGACGGTGCAGCGTGAACTCGAACCAAGGCGCCCATTGCGCCGTCATCATCGTGGCACCGCCGACGCCCGCTCTGCGCCGCGCGACTTCCCATTGCACGAGCACGATTGCATCGGTCCATGCCGGGGAATGCAGGATGCGGCGCAGTATGGCCGTGGTCTGGTGAAACGGCAGGTTGCCGACGAGCACATGCGCAGATGTTGGAAGCCGGTAGGTCAGGAAGTCGTCGGCGACGACCTCCACGTGCGACGGGAGTCGTTGGGTCAAGCGTCGGGCGAGCCGGGTGTCGATCTCGACGGCTGTTACAGGTCGCCCGAGCTGGGCCAGCGGGGTGGTGAGTGCTCCGTCACCGGGGCCGATCTCGATGATCGGGCCCTCGGTGGCAGCCACGAGCCGTGTGATCGTGGCAATGATGGATGGGTCAGTCAGGAAGTTTTGGCCGTGCTCATGACGGCCACCTCGATAGGTAGGCACTGTTTACTCCGTGGTTGTTGCGGAGCCGGGCACGCTGAAAGAGCCGCCCGGCCGTGATCACCGGGTGCGGGAGCAACAACCTGTGGAGGGTGCTCGCCGCTGTTAGCGGCTGCGCAGACGCAGCGAAGCAGTGCCGTACAACATGTCACCGAGTGTAGGCGATCCCGTCGCCATTCAGCGACTCAATATCCCGTCTCTGCCCAAAGACGCGGAGATCCGTATCAATGCTGGCCAGTACGAATCCCGAGCTAACCCAAGGCCGCAGAGCCTCGGCATCATCGAGATTCGTTCCGTGAGAGACCTCGACAGATCTGCCACGCGTCTTGCAGATCGAGGGTGAGCGGACGCTGGTGTGCTTGTCAGGAAGGAGGATCCGCTAAGTGGATGCGCGATTCAGCCTTCGTGGACTTGGCGGACCGGTTGAATCGTTGAGGGCCGACCTGGTCGAGGCCCGGCCGCGTGGGGCCGACCCCAGTGACCGACCTAGCGTTGAATCCAGGGGATGCCCGGCAGCACGGGAGCCCTTGTGTCGACTTGAAGAAGGACACTGATGCTACTATTGGCATAGTTCTTGATGCGCATTGAGTAATAGGAGAGTCAATGGGAGACCCTGAGATCGACGCGATGGCGGCAGTTGCCAACGCGCTCGCAGATCTGGAGGAGGAGTCGCGCGACCGTGTTCTGCGGTGGGCTGCCGACCGCTACGGAGTGACCATTTCTACTGGCGGCCGTCAAGCTGTCGGGGGTGGTGTCAACGGAGGCTCCCCGCGCGTGGCGACAGAGGAGATCGCGGGAGAGGTGCCCGACTACCAGCACTTCGCGGAGTTGTTTGCTGCGGCGTCGCCCAAGTCTAATGAGGACAAGGCTCTCGTCGCCGCCTACTGGATTCAGGTCTATGAGGCTCGTGAATCGTGGGCCTCGCGCCTGCTCAACGCTGAGCTCAAGAATCTAGGCCACTCCATTCCCAATATTACTGATGCGCTGAGCAGCAACATGAGAAAGAAGCCGCAGCGCGTGATTCAGTTGAAGAAGTCTGGCAATAGTCGACAGGCAAACAAGACCTACAAAGTGACTCACGAAGGTCTTGCGTATGTTCAGGGCATGTTGCACAGCGAGAGTAACGAGTGAAATGGGGCTCGCCCCACGGGATGCGTTGACTGCCTTGCCTGACACTCTACGCGACGACTTGCTCACCGCCTTCAATGAGATCATCAAGAACTATCGAGAGCATCGGTGGGAACCGTCAGAGCTCAACGGTGGCAAGCTCTGCGAAGTCGTATACACCATTTGCAAGGGTTGGCTGGAGGGCGGGGTTTATCCCGCGCGCGCAGAGAAACCGAGTCGTTTTGCACAAAAGTGTTGGGAGTTGGAGAGAATCTATCAGCAAGTTCCCAATAGCCGCTCTGCACGCATTCTTATCCCGCGGATGATGATCGGGCTCTACGACGTTCGGAACAACCGAGGCGTGGGGCACGCCGGTTCCGAGGTTGACCCGAACCAAATGGACGCAACCGTAGTGCTCTACACGGCCAAGTGGCTCGTTGCTGAGTTGGTGCGGCTGCTTCACGCTCTGACGACGGATGAAGCCACCGCCGTGGTGGAGGGCTTGATCCAGCGTGAGGTGGCGTGGGTGTGGACGCACGACAATATCAGGCGGGTTCTGCGGACGGGCCTCACTTGGAAGCAACAAACCCTTTTGTTGCTGTTGACCGAAATGGGTGACGTCGAAGAAAGCGACCTGTTCCGCTGGCTTGAGCATCCCGGGCTTCCGTCTTTCCGCAAAGATGTCCTGAAACAACTACACCAGAGCCGTCTCATCGAATATGACACGGTGGCGCGGACAGTACGACTTCTGCCCCCCGGTGTCACCGCTGCGGAGGCGCTACTTCCTGTTGCTTAACCCGGCAATACTAGTCTTCGGCTCGGGTGCTCTCTCGTGGCCGGTGTGCCAGGTGGCGCCGCCTCCCGCTACTTCGCGCTATCGAAGGAATATGTTCATATCTCTGTGCGAGGGCAACCTCTAGAGCGCCGGCCTGTCGTGCGCGGTGTTGGAACGCCGCCAACGAAGGACGCAGGTGTTTCGGCTGAAAGGACTACTTCGAAACGGGCAAGTCTCTTGTACGTTCCCAAACCGTCAACCGGTGCACCTCGAAACGCCTCGCGATTGACGTCACGGTCTCGCCAGCCTCCCGCGCCGCTCGGATCGCGTCCACCTCGTTCTCGGTAAGTGGTGTTCGAGACCGTCTCGTTGGGTTGAACACCACCCCAAAATCAGGTTCCCCCGCTCGTGGTTCCTCACTTCCGACGCCTTGCTTCGCCTGCTCCCACATGGAACTCAGCCGTTCGATCCGCTCCCACGTGTTCGGGCTGAGTCCACCGGCGTCCACATAAGATGAGAACATCGAAACTTGCCCCGCCATTAGGCGGGGCAGTTTTCTTTCTCTCGTGACTCTGGCCGGGGCGTCGATGTCCTTTCGGGTCGCCAGGCCTCAGCCCAGCATGGCGAGGTACTCGTGCAACGCGGCCAGCCCTTCGGGTCGCGGGGTGAAGTGCGCCCACTTGCCGCGCATTTCCTTGTCTACCAGCCCGGCTTCGACCAGCTTCTTCAGGTGGTGTGACAGGGTCGGCTGGGTCACGCCGAACACCTCGGGCATGTGGCACGCGCACACGCTGGAGCACCGGCTGGCCGCGATGTGGTGCAGGATCCGCAACCGTACCGGGTCGGCAAGCGCCTTGGCGACGAGCGCAACTCGTTCCGCTTGCTCCATCGAGATTATGCCACCACCCGGCGTGCAGGCCTCGGCGCCGGCCATCGGGGCTTCCAGTAGTTCGGTCATGCAGACATGTTACCCGCTCATATTGACACTTGTCGATACGTGTGGCAAGCTCACTCATATTGACGGTCATCAATACGTGATGGTCGTTCTTCACCCGAGCCGGAGGTTTCTCATGCCCGTCATTCGTGTCTTCGAACCTGCACTTTGTTGGAACACCGGGGTTTGTGGCCCCGACCTCGACTAGGAGCTGGTCAACTTCACCGCCGCGGTCAACGCCCTCAAGGTGCAGGGAGTGGACATCCACCGCGCCAATCTAGCCAGCGCAGTTCGCGGAGCACCCCGTGGTTGTCAAGTTCTTGCAGGCCGCCGGCTCGGAGGGGCTGCCCCCTGACGCTGGTCGACGACGTCACAGTGCTGGCCGGCCGCCACCCGCGTCGCGACGAGCTGGAGCGCTACGCCGGTTTGAACCCGACGAAGGACACCCAGCCCCAGGGCGGATGCTGCGGCCCGCAGCAGGAAGCCCCCCGCCACGTCCACTGGCTGTTGCTGACCCCGACTCGAACTTCCAGGAGATTGTGATGACCCAGTTTCTCGACAAGCCGCCCCGGCACCTTTTCTTCACTGGCAAGGGCGGTGTCGGTAAGACCAGCATCGCGTGCGCCACGACCGTGCATCTCGCCCGCCAGGGCAAACGGGTGCTGCTGGTCAGCACCGACCCGGCGAGCAACATCGCCCAAGTGTTTGGTGCCACCATCGGCAACAAGATCACCCCGATTCCGCAGGTGCCCGGCCTCGACGCGCTGGAGATCGACCCCGACGAGGCCACTGAGGCCTACCGCAACAAGATCCTGGAACCAGTGCGCGCGGTCCTGCCCGTCAAGGAGGTCGAGGCCATCACCGAGCAGCTGTCGGGCTCCTGCACCACAGAGATCGCCTCGTTCAACGAGTTCACCGACCTTCTCGCCGACACCCAGGCCACCGTGGGCTACGACCACGTCATTTTCGACACCGCCCCCACCGGCCACACTATCCGCCTGCTGCAGCTGCCCGGCAGCTGGACCAGCTACCTCGACAACGGCAAGGGCGACGCGACCTGCTTGGGGCCCATGAGCGGACTCGAGACGAATCGCGCCATCTACCTCGCCGCCGTCGAAGCCCTCACCGACCCCACCCGCACCCGCCTGGTGCTCGTCGCCCGGGCCCAGCAGTCCACGCTGCGCGAGGTTGCCCGCACCCTGGACGAGCTCGCCGAGCTCGACATCCATGCCACCAACCTGGTCGTTAACGGCGTCTTGCCCGCCGCAGCTGCCACCGACGACCTGTCCCGCGCCATCCACGACCGCGAACAGGCCGCGCTCGCTGCTATGCCCGCCGCCCTGGCAGCCCTGCCCTGCGACACGGTGAGCCTCAAGAGCGTCAACATGGTCGGCCTCGAGGCACTCGCCACCCTGTTTCACGACAAGGACGACCCGAAGGCCGACGCGCAGGACACCAGCGGGCAGGGAATCGGCGAGCAAGCGCACCTCGCCGGCCTGGTCGACCAGCTCGCCGACGC
Source organism: Brevibacterium sp. UMB1308A (assembly GCF_030230605.1). Taxonomy (GTDB): domain Bacteria; phylum Actinomycetota; class Actinomycetes; order Actinomycetales; family Brevibacteriaceae; genus Brevibacterium. The sequence goes on along the minus strand of NZ_JASPDO010000009.1, from coordinate 71,945 downwards.
CGACCATGGGCTCGTGATGACGATGGGCAAGGGCGGTGTCGGCAAGACCACCGTCGCAGCCGCCATCGCCATCGCCCTGGTTCAGCGCGGCAAGAAAGTCCTGCTCACCACCACCGACCCCGCCGCGCACCTGTCGTCCACCCTCGGCAACGACGTCGACGGGCTCGAGGTCAGCGCCATCGACCCTGAGAAAGCTATCCAGGAATACCGCGACCACGTCATGGCCTCCAAGGGCGCCAAGCTCGACGACGCCGGCCGCGCCGCCCTCGCCGAAGATCTCATGAGCCCCTGCACCGAGGAGATCGCCGTCTTCAAGCAGTTCAGTCGCGCCGTGAACAAGGCCCGGCACCAGTTCGTCGTCATGGATACCGCCCCCACCGGCCACACCCTGCTCCTGATAGACACCACCGGTTCCTACCACCGCGACATCACCCGCCACCTCGACGACGACCAGCGCGGCCACGTCACCACCCCGCTGATGCGGCTCCAGGATTCGGACCACACCAAGATCATCGTGGTCACCTTGCCTGAGACGACGCCCGTCACCGAGGCGCAGGCTCTGGCCAGTGACTTGGAACGCGCCAGCATCTACCCGTGGGCGTGGGTGGTGAACAACTCGCTCGCGGCGGCCCACCCCACCAGCCCACTGCTGGCCACCCGGGCACGCTCCGAGCAACCGCAACTGGACGCGGTGGCCGCCACTACCAGCCGCATGGCCGTAATCCCCACCCAGATCCGCGAACCCGTCGGCACGCAACAGCTCACCGCTCTTAGCAACTGACCGCATGAATGACGTCTACCGCCGGATCCACCAGCTGGCTCCGGCGGTGCAAGTTTCGACAAGCCTTCTGCTTGGTCCACAATGTGAAGTACTCGGGACATCGTTCACTCGATGTCCCGAGACTTTTTGTTAATGGGTCGATATGGTGAGGTATATGGCCGGTCACTCATCTCCAAAACAGGGGCGTAGTCGAAGAGCGTACGCCATCATCGCGATTGTCGCGGCTCTTGCCTTTATCGCGGTTGTGGGAATTGCTCAGCTCACATCGGGTAACAAAAACGCTTCCGGTAAAGATCCAGCACAAAGTGGTGCAACGTCCAGTGCGTCGTCTGAAGACCATGCAAACAACGGTGCGCAGGCATCTGGCAACGAAGGCGAATGGGTCAGACGAGATGCCGACGACTCCGCGGCCATTGGTGACGTAAACGCTCCCGTTGTCATCACAGAGTGGACTGATCCCCGTTGCCCTTTCTGCGCCCACTTTCACAATGACATCCTTCCGGAGCTGAAGAAGAAGTATGTTGACACCGGAAAGGTGCGCTTCGAATTCATCACTGTTGCGTTCTTCGGTGAACAGTCAGCGGCAGCCGGGGCGGCTATGGAAGCAGCAGGTAAACAGGGTAAGTACCGCGAATTCTCCGACGCGCTCTACGCGGCAGCTCCTGAAAAGGGCCACCCTGATCTTCCCGAGGAAACCCTTGTGAAGTTCGCCAAAACCGCCGGTGTTGAAGACATTGAGCAGTTCCGTAAAGACATGAACGATCAAACACTCATTGACACAGTCAATGACGCAACGGCAAAAGCGCAACAGTACTACGGAATCCAGGCTGTTCCGTTCTTCGCGGCGTCTGATGGCGAAAGCGCAATGCGAGGTGCTCAGCCGGTTGAAAACTTCTCGAAGTTTATAGACGAACAGCTGACTAAGGCCGGAGCTCAATGAGTTTAGGGCTTCTCGGAGCTTTTGCAGGGGGAGTGCTCACACTTTTAAGTCCGTGCTCTGCCATGCTTCTGCCTGCTTTCTTTTCTTACGCTTTTACCTCGCCAAAAGAACTGTTAGGCCGTACGTTCATCTTCTATTTGGGACTGGTTACAACGCTCGTTCCGCTGGGCATTTTGGCGGGTTCGGTGGGTGCTTTCGTCACTGTGCACCGGGAGGCTGTCGTGGCTGTCGTTGCAGTGATTATCAGTGTGATGGGTGTTATGACCGCGCTCAATATCAACCTTCCGTTCATGCCCTCTGGTGTGCAGAGCGCGGGTCGCTCAACCGCATCGGTGTACCTGCTTGGCGCTGTCTATGGGTTGGCTGGAGTGTGTGCCGGTCCAATTCTGGGAGCCGTTCTGACTGTCGCGGCAGCAAGCGCGTCTGCCTTGTGGGGTGGTCTGATCCTGGTGTTCTTTGCGGCTGGTATGGCACTTCCTCTTGTAATCCTTTCAGCGCTGTGGACACGTCTACCCGTTGTTCAGAAACTTGTTCGTCCACGCCCAGTTTCTTTTGGTCCGGTGACAACCACCTGGATGAACCTTGTGGGTGGTCTGCTCATGATTGCACTGGCGGCGCTTCTGTTCTTCACAAGCGGCACAGCTGAACTATCTGGGTTCCTTGGGGCAAGCACCCAGGCACGCATCGAAGGTTGGGTGCTTCAAAATTCTTCAGCTGGTGTTGAGCTGGTGATTTTGGGTGTTACAGCAGCCCTTGTGGCCGTCGTTGCCGTGGTCGTTATGAAACGACGTGGCTCACGCGATAAGTAACTTCGGCTGAGAGGTAATCCGGCTGAGAGGTAATCCGGCTACCCTTGGTCTTTCACTTCATCGTCCGCACGCTGAATCAGTACACCAAGTCGCTCAGAGTTTTCGTGCAATCTCTCGATGGCTGTCTCCAACGGATCACAAACCTCGGCTTCGATTGTTTTAACAAACTTCAACCCAAAACTAGCGTCTGGATTTCGTCCCAAATCTCGATTTGAAAGGACTTCGGATCGGAGGGCCGCAACTGCATCCGCGCCATTGTCCAATGTGCGCAAAAGTATGAGGTCTTCAGCGTGCGGTACATCTACCAGGTCCAATAGGTACAGATGAGACACCTCAATAGTGGCCGCGAGCTTCTGCAGAGGTTCGAATCGCTCAAGCCATTGCTCAATGAAACAGTGGCAGAGCACGGCATCGTTAGACGCGATTTCCTCCTCCAGAACTTCTCTAACGAGAGAAATTGACATGTCGTCTGCAACCTTGAGTGCATCAGAAAAACTGTCATGTGGCGATGCCTTGATCTCCTGAGCCAGTCGTGCCTTGCTATTTAACTCGCTCATGACTGTTCCTCTTTCCCCTCGTTGGCTTAAACGGCCTCAACGGTATACGTCTTCTCTTCATATTTATATGTAGATGGCCTCATGCGCTGTTAAATCTGCGTCCTTGTAAGCTTCTTTACGAGGCGATGGCATACTGATTGAATGCTTTCAATTGCTTCGCTCATTGGCTTTGGCATCGCAGTTACTCCACTTGTCGTCACTCCCGGTGCCAGTTTCACTTTGGTGAGTTCACGTGGCCTAGTGGGCGATAGGCGTGGCGCTTGGGCCGTCATCGTAGGGACAGCCCTCGGAATCATTACTCACGGGCTTCTTGCGGGCCTCGGACTTGCGGCGGTTGTGATGCGCTCAGCGGAGGTGTACCAGGTTCTTAGGTTCGTTGGCGCGATCTATTTGGTGGGTCTCGGTGTGTTTCTTATATGGCGTGGGCGTCGGATGAGCGTTTCGTCATCGCTTGAATATGCACACAGTCCCTCGAAGCCCGTCGTCCACGAGGTGGGGCAGGCATATCTGGCAAACGTGCTCAACGTGAAAGCCGCCACCGTGTATCTAACACTGGCGCCGCAATTTGTTCCGGCGCAGCTAATGGGAGTGTCGTCAATGCTGACTCTTGCTACCGTGCACGTCTGTGGGATGGCCGTCTGGCTTGGGCTTTGGTCTACAGGCCTCAGCAAGATTTCCGAGAAGTTCAACCTGGCTGACTGGAAACGACGGATTGACACTGCGGGCGGAGCAGTTCTGGTTTTCCTTGGCATCCGCACCGCATTGGCGGGGAATCGCGGTTAATCGTCTTCAGACTGCGTGAACGAAAGCGAGTCCACGTGCTGTGAACCTGGGGGTTCAACACAGTAGTGCGAGTGGGACCACAGCCACGCCGTCTGGCCTCCTGTAAGCATTTGTACCCGTTGTGACCACGACCTTGTCCGCCAAACGCGGACCGATGTGCTCACCCAGCCAATGCAAATGGCGAACGTCCTTGTCCGTAGGCGTAGGTTTCAGCTTTACTTCGAAGGCGATGACTTTTCCGTCGTAGCGTTCGAGAATCAGGTCGATTTCTTGCGCTCCGCCTTGTGTGCGCAGATGTGAGACCTTCGCCTCGGCAGCCTGACCGGCCGCGCGGACAGTGAGCGTGACCAGCGATTCGAAGAGCTGGCCAAACATCTCCCACGAGCCGGGCTCCCCGGATGTAAGCATGTTCGGTGTAAGACCCAGCAGAGCGGCCGCAATGCCGGGGTCAAAGATTTGGTGCTTCGGAGCAGCAGTGAGTTTTTTGAAAGGTGAGGGATTGGGGAACCAAGCCGGTACTGGATCCAGCAGCCACAGTTTGCTGAGGATGTCGCGGTAGCCAAGAGCCGAATCTTTGGAAATTTTGGCAGAATCGCCCGGAGAAGCCGCGTTCAAGATTTTGGTATACGAGGTGGTGGTCGAGGAGGCGGCCGCGTACGCTGCCCACCATGCACGCAGCGATTCTGGCTTGCGTACCATAAGCCCCTGATCTGGGACGTCTCGGTCGATGACGCGCTGGACATAGGCGTCGATGAGTTGTCGGCGAAGTCGGTCTGGCTGTTGGCAGACGCCCGGCAGGCCGGTCGCACAGATGGAGTCTGCGTAGTCTGCGAGTGAAAAGTCCGTGGAGTCCGAGATTCTGGGTTCTCCATTAAACAGATCGGCAATCTTCACACTTGGTGTGGTGCCAACACGTTCTGAAAGAGCGAGTGGACGCATGCGTAGGCTGATCACACGTCCTGCGCCGGAATGTGTATCTATGCCTTGTTTGGGTGTGGCACTTCCGGTCAATAGATAGCGTGTGGGTACCTGTTTGTCGACGTTCCTCCTTACCGCATCCCACACTTGAGGCAAGTGTTGCCATTCATCGATGCACAGTGTGTCTTCTGCGACTAGCCGCGCGTCCATGTCAGCCCGGAGGAGTTCCCTTTCGCTGTCGCGGTCGAGGAAGTATGTGCGGTCCGCTCGTCTTGTGGCCGTCTCGGACTTGCCGACTGCTTTTGGTCCGTCGATAGCGATAGCAGACGCGCCCGCCAGCTCATCAAGTTCAAGGTCGATGTAGCGCGGAAGGTAAGAGGGGTTGTCCGTTGGGTAGTCGATGGCCATAATCTGAACATTAGCAGGCTAACCGCCGATTTATCTAGGAGATAACCGCCGATTTATCGGCTCGATACCAGGCAATTTATCGGCCATGTGTCAGGCAACTTATCGCGGTACACCTGAGATTCACTTCACAGATATCTGCGCGTAGTGTCCCGCTGTTAGCGTTCTGGCGTTCGCAAAAAACGTATCCCCGATAGGACAGCATGCAGCCCGCACCTACCGAGTACCCCGAATCCGTTCACAAGAATCCCCGACAACGCGCCTCATTCCGCACGCGCCTGTTTGCGTTACTCGCAGTTTTTGCGCTTCTCACCCCAGGCCTGACAGCGCTTGACGTATGGCAGGCCACCCCAGCTGCCGCGCAGGTCACTGACGAGCAGCTGTCCAAAGGTGGTGTGCTACGCACCTCGGAAACCAAACCAGTCGCACCCGGACTGGACCTGACAACCTTCTCCCGCCTCGAACAGCCAGGCTGGAACGAGGGCAGCGTTCTCACCGCCGACCTCGGCGAATCAACTCTTTCCACCGACCTGCGGGACACCGGCACTGTCACGGGACGCGCTCCACTGGATGACGTCATGCACCAAGGCCCACGCGGCAAAGAAGCCGTCGCCGCGGTCAACGGCACGTTCTTCGACATCAACCACTCGGACGCGCCGATCTACACCTCGGTCAGCAGCGACGGTCTGCGCGCCGGAAACTCGAAACCCCAACCCTCACTGACCATCGCGCAAGGACGCGCCGCGGTGAAGGAACTTTCAGCCACCGGGTCAGCCACACTGCCCGGGAACAAGAAGCACGACCTCTCCGGAATGAACACCCCGAGGTTGGAAACAGATGGTATTGGTGTGTACACCTCGGCCTGGGGAGACTACACCCTTGACCGCCCGGTAGGCGCGCCAGACGAAAAGGCGGAACAGGTCGCCGCCGCTGTCGTCAAAGACGGCACCGTCACGGAAACTACCGGCGTTGTCGACAGCCTCGGCGAACGCCGGGTTGCTGACGGTACGCAGGTGCTCATTGGCCGTGAAGCCGGGGCAGAAACAATCGCCCAGCTGTCCAAAGGCGACAACGTAGACATCGAAGTGGGACCGTCTGAGGACGTGGACCTCGGTATTGCCGGGTCACACCAGATCCTCACTAACGGCGAAGTTCCGAACATGCAGGACGACCTCGCAACAGGCACGCACCCGCGCACAGCCGTAGGAATCAGCAAAGACGGCACTCGACTGTTCGTCATGGTGATCGATGGGCGGTCGAATGAATCCCGCGGAATGACGCTGCCCGAAGCAGGAGAACTGCTACGCAACATGGGTGCGCACAACGCGCTCAACCTTGACGGTGGAGGGTCGTCTGCCATGTCCGCCCGCGTTGCCGGCGATGACGGGCAGAAGATCTGGAACACCCCTTCCGATGGAAAAGTGCGGGAAGTCCCCAACGCGCTCGTCTTCTACTCTTCTGCGAAGTCGGATGACACCTCGGGCGTTCAACTGAGCCTGGGACTCGAAGGGGAAGACGCAGTGTTCCCCGGGCTGACCCGCACCGTGAAAGGCACCGGGCTCGCCTCCAACCTAGACCCGGCCGAGGTCGATGGGACTTTCAGTGCAGACGCGCCTTTGAAGGTCGCATCGGTGAAGAAGAACACCGCTCGTATTACTGGTGAAGAACGTGGATCCGGCACGGTCACCTACAGTGCCGGCAACATGAGTGACGAAACCAAACTGCGCGTGCTGGGCAAAGCAATTGCACTGCGCGCTTCTGAAAAGTCACTCAGTCTGCCAAACACTGACACGCGGGCCAAACTGACCCTCAGCGGACTCGACGGTGACGGTCAGCAGGCCCGCATCGAGACTGCCGATGTCAAAGTCACTACCACCGGCGGAGTCGAAGTCGACGACGACGGCCTGGGCACCTGGACGGTGCGCGCCACCGGAAAGACCACCACAGGAAAAGTCACGTTTACCGTGGGAGACCTCACCACCTCGGTGCCGGTGACCTTCGGCACAAAAGACACAGCCCTGTGGGACTTCTCCAACCCGGACGACTTTGAAACCGACAGTGCCCGCGCCTCCGGAGAGATCGCCAAGGCTGAAGGCCAAGACGGCAAGCCAGCGATTGGCATGAAGTACGACTTCACCACCTCGAGCGCCACTCGCGGCTTCTACCTGGGGGCCAAGAAAACCGAGCCCGTGGAGGGCACTGCAATCGGATTCAGCCTGGATGTTAAGAGCGACGGAAACGGCACCTGGCCACGCTTGCAGGTGACCGACGCGAACGGGACCGTCACCAACATCGACGGCGACCACCTCGAGAAAGAAGGGTGGCAAACAGTCAAGTTCGCTGTTCCCGAAGGGCTTGCACAACCGCTGACGGTCGACCGCATTCGCATGATGGAAACCCGCCCGGATGCCCAGTACACAGGCGACATCGCGGTATCGAACCTTCAAGTGACCACCGTGCCCACCGCGGAGGGTGAGAAGGAGCCCGCAATCCACGACCCAGCGCTGCTCACACACGGTGATGTGGGAGACCGCCCGCAGAAGATCGCGGTGATGAGTGACGCTCAGTTCATTGCCGCCCAACCCGATTCCGAGGCGGTGGCAGGTGCTCGTCGCACCCTGCGTGAGATCCGTGAGGCAAAGCCCGATCTGCTGATCATCGATGGTGACTTCGTGGACGAAGGATCCAAAGAAGACTTCGCTCTTGCGAAGAAGATCATCGACGAGGAGTGGGACACAAGCATTCCGCACATTTACGTGCCCGGTAACCACGAAATCATGGGTAGCGATATTGGTGTGTTCGAACAAGAGATCGGGCCTGCCACCACTTCGCAGGACGTTGACGGGACTCGAGTGATTACCCTTAACACGGCGGGTGGTTCGCTACGCAGTGGTGGAATCGACCAGATCGCGAAGCTAGAAAAGCAGCTGGACGAAGTTGCACGTGATTCGAACCTGACTGGCGTGACGGTGTTTTTCCACCACCCGCCTAACGATCCGTTGCCAACGAAGAACAGCCAGCTGGCAGACCAGCGCGAGGCCCGCGCTTTTGAGAAGCTCATGGCTGATTTCAAACGCACATCAGGCAAGTCGGCTGCAGTGATCAACGCGCACGTGGGGGCATTCCATGGGTCTCCAGTGGAGGGCGTGACCTATCTGGTGAACGGTAACTCTGGTAAGAGCCCGGCGGGAACCCCGGAGACAGGAGGCTTCACCGGTTGGACGATGCTGGGTATCGACCCGGCAAAGGGCAAGGTTGGAAAGAACCCGTCTCCGCAAGACCGAGTGGACTGGTTGGCCGCAGAAACCCGACCCTGGGTTGACGAGATTTCGCTCGAGACCTCGCGCGCTGTTCCGCTGGGCGAGAGCAGCCAGGTCACTGCTTCGTTCGTGCAGGACGGAAGGACTGTTCCAGTGGCGTGGCCGGTCACCGCGCAGTGGGGTGGCGAAGGTGTCCACATCGTTGACGGTAGCGAGCAGTCCGAGGACGCCGCTGATGAAAACGCTGTCATCCGGTACAACCCCGTGAGTGGGGAGATCACGGCGCTACGTCCGGGCACCGCAAAGCTGAGCGTGACGGTCAACGGCCGCACCGCAACTCAGGAAGTGACAGTGCCGGCTGCTGACAAGGAACAGCCTGACGAGCCTGAAAAACCTGGGGATGAAGATCGCGAGGAACCGGAGACACCGGGAGATAGTGAGGAACCTGAGAACCCCGGGGACCAACCAGGTGACCGCGAGGAACCTTCTCCTGACTCCGAAGGCTCGGAATCACAGACAGACGCTTCGGAGGTGAACAACGAAGGAAGCACGCTTCCACGCACGGGAACTGAAGTGTCAGTTCTGTTGCTGTTTGCGTTGGCAGGAGTTGGTGTTGGAAGTGTGGCGCTGACAAGCACACGTCGCAGTGGACGGCACTAGCTCGGCTGTGCGCTAACAGGCGCTAGCAAGCGCGCATGACACAGGGCAGTCACCTCTTCAGGCGACTGCCCTGCGACGTAAGCGCGCAAGCACGTTTGAGATAATTGAGCCATGAAGTTCTTGAAGGCGTTTGCCGTCTGGTTGGGCATCATTCCGCTGGCCATTTTGAACGGTGGCTTTCGCGAAAACGTGCTAGTTGACGCGATCGGAGATGCAGCACGTCCGGTAAGCGGGATCATCTTATCGATTCTGATTTTAGGGATGGCCTTCATCTTTATTCCCAAGATTCGGGACTGCAAACCCGCGGACTACGTCATCATGGGAATTGGCTGGTTCATTCTCACTAACGTTTTCGACGCTGTGCCCATGTTCCTTGAAGGAGCAACAATCGGGCAGTTCCTCGCCACCTTCGATGTGCGCAACGGCGATTTCTGGATCCTGGTTGTCCTCACGTCCCTCGTTGCCCCTATCCTCGCAGGTCAACTACGTCGTAAAGACCGCTTGTCCAAGTAGAGTTCACAGACATTTTGCTTCGCGATGACCCCGCCCAGTCTCCTGACAGGAGTAGCATTCGAACCACAGGCATTCGACTCTTTAGGAGGGGCATACAATGACAATCTTTAAGACCGTAACAATCTTGGGTGGTGGCGTTTTGGGATCCCAAATTGCTATGCAAGCGGCATACCACGGAAAAGACGTCACAATTTTTGATCCGTTCCAGGAATCACTCGACAAACTGCCGGCTCGCTGGGACTGGATGCGTCGCGGCTACTCGGAAGATCTCAGCGACTTCAGTGAACCTAAGTTCGATGAAGCGCTGTCGCGAATTTCAACCACTACTGAACTTGCAAAAGCCGTGAGTGACGTTGACATCATTATTGAAGCGGTACCTGAAAACTTGGACCTGAAACGCGAAACATGGGAAAAAGTAGGAAAACTGGCTGACGCACGCACAGTGCTTGCCACCAACACCTCATCGCTCCTGCCTTCGCTTTTCGCTGACTCAAGCGGAGCACCGGAACGATTTGTCGCAATCCACTACGCCAACCGTATCTGGTCCCAGAACCTCGCAGAAGTCATGGGTACGTCCAAAACGGACCCTTCGACCGTTGACAAAGCAGTTACATTTGCGGAAGAAACTGGCATGGTCCCTGCTCGAGTAGAAAAAGAAACGCCAGGGTACTTCCTAAACTCGTTGCTAATCCCATGGTTGCGTGCCGGATCAGCCCTCTACATCAATGGGGTTGGAGAACCTGAAGCAATCGACAACGCATGGAAGGCCGGAACCCATTTTGGACGCGGCCCGTTTGAGGTGTACGACGTAGTCGGCTTCAACGTTGCAGCAAACATTTCACGTAACTCTGAAGACGAAACCGAACAACGTTTTGCCGCAAAGCTACAAGAGGCGATCGACGCTGGCTTCAGCGGTATTGCTGACGGCAAAGGTTTCTACTTGTACGACAAGGACGGAAACATCACCGGTCCAAACGACTTCTTTACGAAGTAGTTGCTTTCCGTCTAGACAGGCTTTTCCAACGCAACAAACGTGGGAATCGCCTCGCCATGCACTTCCACGAGCCCGTGCCGGGACGCTTCGTCAACCACCTGGTCGTGACTGAGCACCCGCCACGGGTAGGTGGTTGTGCGAGCGTCAATTACGGCACGGTCCTGGTCCATGAGCGTCCACTCCATGGTCCACTCCACATGCGTGTCACTCAGCGGTTCCGCCTTGCCTCGCGTCTGCAATACATGATCACCAATCTGCACAGATCCAAAGTCGGCCCACGGAATCTCCGTGACCGTTTCAGGTGGTTGCAGTGAAAGAACAAATCTCCCGCCAGGTACCAGCCGCTTCGCAACAGTAGCCCACAACTCTTCCCGGTCAGTATCGTCCAGGTGACCAAGCGCATTCAACATCACGCCCGCCGACCACTCCGCCGGCAATAGCTCGCTGGCCTGCGGAAACGCATGCGGAACAACGGTGGTGACACTCATGAGCTTCGGATCGCGCGCCACCGTTGTCACCAGCCCAATCCGCATCGCTTCAGACGGTTCAACCGCGTACAGGCGCTCCGCACCCAGTTCATGCAACAGTGGCAAACCCGTGCCCACGCCACTTGCGATGTCGACAACAGCACCACCGTCGATCGGTCCTAAAAGCGTTCGGACCGCACTGTCCATCCCGTCTTGCCACGGTATAACCAGGGCCGCATACCATTCCGCGTTCACGCTATATGAGTCAGTCACGGGCTCATCGTATAAAAAATTATTCGGAAAGCGCATCCATAATGCGAGCAAGCAGAGGCTGCCCAACCAGATCGTCGACCAACACCACACGACCTTTCGAATCAGCAAGCGGCAGTTTCCAGTTCGGGTACTCCGTGTTTGTCCCCGGCTGATTCTGCATGCGCCGTTCACCCACACAATCGGCAAGCCCCGCCGCAACCAGAACTGCTGGCGTCTGCGCGATATACCGGTGCAACCCCACAACCAAATCATCCGTGTCGCTCGAGCCCTCAGGGCCGAAGCATCCCGCCACATCCGCCGCCTCAACGACCGCATCAATCGCCCGCTTCTCGTCAGCAAACTCCTGGGTCACCGGCCGGGTGAGCAACCCCAACTGTTCACGCACCTTGACATGCGAACAGTCCACATACCCACGCACCGGCGCCAAATCGTGCGTGTTGACCGTTGCTAGGCACGCGCGTCGGTATCGTTGCGGGGCCCGAGGTGTCCCACCGTCCCGCTCGAACCACAGTACCGAGGTGCCCAGGATCCCACGCTCCTGCAAATAGTCCTGGATCCACGGTTCGAACGTTCCCAAGTCCTCACCCACCACAACGGTGCCGGACCTCTGCGCCTCCAACGCCAGAATCCCTACAAACGCCTCGTGGACATACGTCACATATGCGCCGTTGAGCGCGGTGTTGCCACGTGGAATCCACCACAAACGGAACAGCCCCAGAATGTGGTCAACCCGTAAGCCCCCGGCATGACGCATGAGCGTACGCAGCATGTCACGCCACGGCCGGTAGCAGTGCTGGACCATGCGTTCGGGGTGCCACGGGGATTGCGACCAATCCTGACCATGCTCGTTGTACTGATCAGCCGGAGCACCAACCGACACGCCCTCAGCTAAAACGGTCCTGTGCATCCATGCATCGGCACCGTTCTCTTCGACTCCCACAGCCAGGTCATGCATGATGCCAATACGCATACCCGCAGCCGTCGCAGCAGACTGAGCATGCATAAGTTGCTCGTCGATGATCCACTGCACCCAAGCGTGAAACTCAGGATCAGCCATCACCGCGTCCCCAGGCCGGCATCGTCCCGCCTCATCCGCGCACCACTGAGCAAACTCGGACAGTCCGGAACCTTCCGCCCTGCGATACGCATCGAACAGCGCCTTCCGCGCCGGGGTGCGCGGAACCGCAAACAACAGCTCCAGCGCTTCGAGCTTCGCCGTCAACACCCGGTTCCTATCAAGCAACGTATTCAGCCGGTTAACCGACGCAAACTGCTGGTGCAATTCGCGCACACGTTGCCGAACAGACTCAGGCGCCTGCGCAAACTCCGGAATGTCCTCCACCCGCACATACAAGGCAGCGAAAAAACGCCGCGATGACGGCAAATACGGCGACGCTTCAACCGGGGGAGCGGGCGCAGTGGCGTGCAACGGGTTGATCTGCACAAAATCAGCGTTGAAGCGCGCCCCCAGGATCGCGCTCACATCACGAAGATCAGCGATATCGCCCATACCCCAGGACCGTTCCGACCGCACTGAGTACAGCTGCGCGTGAACGCCCACGGCACGTCGTCTACTCACCACGTCTGAGGTGGTCAACCGCGCCGGTGTCACCACCGCTTGCGCGTGTGCCTCGCCTTTTTCCGTGTGTGCCACCAGCGTGTGCCACCCCAACGGCAGCCCTGCCGGAAGTAAAAAGCGGGCCTGGCCAACGACCTCGGCGCCGGTATCAAAAGGCGGCGTATTGTCCTCAACCTGGGTGAGCGCCTGACCCCCGCCGTCTTCAAAAAGCATGTCCACGGTCACGGACGTCCCATGGGGGACATGAACCGGGATTGTGTCCTCCCGGTCGTCGCGTGTCACGGTGATGGGAGGCAAGGTCCGTTGCCAGTATGCGAGGGTGCGTTCTGTGCGGGCCGCGTCAACGTCCTGGTTCGACTCAACCGGATACCCAAACGACGCCACGACCGCTTGCAAGGTTTCGTGCGGCACGCTTTTGAAAGCACCGTCACTGCCGTAGTACTCAGTTCGTATTCCTAGTTCGGACGCAAATTCACGCAACACCGCTGGGTCTACCGCCATACATGTATCGTATCCGTATTCTTGTAGGAGACATGCCCAAACGTGAAGTTCCTCAGCGCACCCGCCCAGCCGTGATGCGCTCTACCACCTTGCCGACCCGGTTCGTGTGGCTCGGTGTGCTTGCTGTGGTGTTGCTTGTCGCCAGTTTTGTTGCTGTTGCGGTTGGCCCTGTGACGCTGACCCTTCCCGAGGTCGTTGGCGCTTTGGCACGGTTAATGCCGGGCGGTGTGGAGCCACAAGGCCCTGATCTGTTGGTGACCGAGGTGCGCCTGCCACGGGTTCTCACGGCGGCTTTGGTGGGTGGCTCACTCAGTATCGCGGGCGCGGCAATGCAGGCGGTGTTCCGCAATCCGTTAGCAGAACCTGGCATCACAGGAGTGTCCAGTGGCGCGGCTACCGTGGCGGTTTTGTGCATCGTGTGCGGTGTTGCGAACCCGTGGGTTTTGCCCGTGGGCGCTTTTGTGGGAGCGTTGGTTGCCACGTTTGTTGTCCAAGCGATTGGATTCCGCCGAGGTGGTTCCCCGGCAACCCTGTTGTTGGTGGGTATGTCGATGAACGCGTTTTTGGGTGCCGTAATTTCAGCGGTGATTGCGAATGCGACGAACGCTGAGGACGCGCGTTCTGCGTTGTTTTGGCTCAACGGTGATCTGACAGGCCGCACCATGAGCGATCTGGGTGTTGCGATCATTCCGCTGTTTGTTGGTGCGGCCGGTGTGCTGTTCTTTGCGCGTGAACTCAACATGTTCGCTCTGGGGGAGACCACCGCTCAGTCCTCTGGGGTTGAAGTGCGCCGGGTCTCGCAGCTGGTGTTGGCAGCCGCAGCTCTCACCACCGCCGCTGGTGTGGCGATCACGGGAATCATTGCGTTTGTTGGTTTGGTGGTTCCGCACTTGGTGCGTTTGATGTTCCGTTCCGACCACACGTTCTTGCTCCCAGCCTCGTTCTTTCTAGGAGGAACGTTCCTGGTTGTCGCCGACACGTGCGCGCGGATGATCTTTAACCCTGTTGTGCTCCAAACCGGAACCGTAACAGCACTGGTGGGCGCACCATTCTTGCTGTTCCTGGTGATGCGGAGGGCACGGTGACGACAAACGGGGAACAGGCGATGAGTACCGGCGTCACTCTGGAAAACGTGGCGGTTGCGTACGGCAAACGCACTGTACTGAGCGATGTGTCTGCGACGTTCGAACCAGGTCATGTTCACGGCATTATTGGACCCAACGGGGCGGGTAAATCAACGCTTCTGCACGCGATCCTTGGTGTTCGTGCCTACACGGGTTCTGTACGAGTGGACGGTCATGAAATAGCGCACATGAGCGCTCGGGAACGCGCCGAACACGTCGCGTTTGTCGCTTAAGACACGCCACCTCCGGACGACTTCACCGGCCGTGAGCTCGTTTCGATGGGCCGGTACGTGCGCCAAGATCGGTTCACTCTGAAATCTGCCCACGACGTCGAGGTGATTGACGCCGCGTTAGAGCAGGTGGGGGCCACGGACTGGGCTGACCGGCCCGTACGCCAAACCAGTGGAGGCGAGCGCCAACTCACTTCGCTGGCCCGCGCGATCGCGCAGGAAGCGCCCACTCTGGTCCTTGACGAACCCACCTCGGCCTTGGATCTCAACCACGAACAGCGGGTGCTGCAGTTGCTACGCCCGTGGGCCAGCGGACACCGCACCGTGATCGCGGTCCTCCACGACATCACTCAAGCCGCACGGTACTGCGACGAACTCGTGCTGCTGGCTCCCACCTCGGCGGGTTCCCAGGTGGTGGCGCAGGGCCCGCCCGAGGTCGTTCTCACCCCCGCTTTCTTAGAAAGCGCGTACGGGGTCAAAGTGGATGTGCGTCGCTCAGAGGTCACTGGGATGCTAACCGTCACACCTTTAGACTGATGCGACTGTGAGATTGCGCATATGTGCACATGCGAATAGGTGCATGCACGTGTGCGCCGACTATCCTTGAGCTGGCCCGTTAGGGGTCTAGAAGGAGAAAAATGCTGAAGAAGGTTGTCCGATCCGCTGTCCGCACGTGTGCGGTGGGAATGATTGGCGTTCTGGCGTTGACGGGATGTTCGAACGGTCAGTCTGAAGACGCTGGAGGTGCTGGAAACTCTGAGGGCAACGGTGACACCGGTGCTAGTGAGTTCGTTGTTCCAAAAGAGAAGCCCACTCGCGTCGTTGCAACCAGCTCTGAAATATCCGATATGGCTCTCTTGCTCACAGGTGCTGACAACATGGCAGCCGTGAGCGCAAGCTCGAAGAACCCTCAAATGGGCATGGTGCCATTGGAAGCCAGGAAGGTCGAAAACACTTTGCCACCGGGCGTGAACCCAGACGCTGAACAGATTCTGGCGTTCAAGCCTGACCTGGTGCTCACCACCGCGCGTCACGGGGGAGAAAAGTCCGCAGCGGAGCAGCTACAGAAGGCGAACGTGCCGGTGCTGCAGTTGCACACCGAGGACTTCAGCACCCCAGAGAAGTACGCGGAAACGCTCAAACGGGTGGGTGAAGCACTCCACGAAGAAGACAAAGCAACATCCGAATCAGATGCGCTTATGAAAAAGATCAAGGAGATCGACGACAAGCGCATGGACGCTGACCATGAACCGTCTGCGCTCGCTCTCATGGCGCGCGGTGACAAGATCATGGTGATGGACTCAGACCAGATGCTTCCCGGGCTTGCGATCCGTGCTGGTGCGAAGGACGCAACCGAAACGCTGGGTATTGAGAACACCTCACCGATTGACGTAGAAAAGCTGGTCAAAGCTCAACCGGACATCATTTTGCTCGAAGACTTTATGGGCAAGGGCAAGGAGCCGTTCGAGTCGCTTCTCAACAACCCGGCCGTTGCGCAGATTCCTGCCGTGAAGAACAACCAAATCCACGTGGTTCCCATGACCGAGGCATCCGGTGTGGCTGGTGTAAACCTTCCAACCGGATACCAAAAGGTGCTGTCGATCGTTGCGGAGTCGAAGGCGTCTTAACGTGGGCCTCAGCGGTTCCGCTACACCCGGCCTGTGGGCTTTAATCTGGCCACGGGCCGGTGTCGGTGCGCGGGTCTTTGGGTGTGAGGGTTGCGATTCGCGAGTCGTAGAGCTTGCCTTTGTTGGTGTGTTCTAAGCGGATCGTGCCGTCGTAGACAAAGCCACACTTTTGCGCCACACGAGCACTCGCGTAGTTAGGCACACCGTCGTGGACTTCGCAACGCCAACCGATCGCGCCTAGCCCCAGCTCAAAACCCCAGTCGATGATCGCGTTGAGTGCCTCGCTGGTGTAGTCCTTGCCGCGGTGTTCGGGGTTGGCCCAGTAGCCAACCTCGCCGCGGTCTCCTGCGATGAGTGGGTTGTTGTACGAAATCATGCCGGCAACCTGCGCCGAGGCGGTATCGGCGTCCGCGTCTGGGGAGCCTTCCGTGAGTGCCTCCTTGAGGAGCATGATCCAGGTGGGCTGGTCGGATTCCCACCATTGGGTTGTCAAAGAGATGAACGATTCCGCATCACTGAGCAGATACGGTGAAGGGACCATGGTCCACTTTTGGATCAGTGGGTCCTGGCAAATGTCGCAGATGGCCTGTGCATCACCGGGTTGCAGCGGACGTAGCACCAAACGTTCAGTTTCGATTTCAACAGGTTGCATAGGTTTTAGCCTACATGCGCAGATCTACCCGTGACATACGCGCGCACCTGAGCACCCAGCGCACGCATTCTCTGCATGACTGGTTCACGTTGATCGTCCATCCCTTTCCAGTTCGCAAGTACCGCGTATGACACTGTGGCCTTTGGGCCGGTGACGATACCCACATCAGCCCGGACGACCTCGGTGGTTCCTGTCTTATGACGCAACAGCACTCCGTCTTCATGAATGTGCGCCAGAGGGTCAAGGTAAAAGGCGTCAGCGAACATAGACGTGTCCGCATCGGAGGCAAGCCACGACAACACTTGAGCGCTCACCTCGGGAGAGACAACAGTGCCATGGTGCAGCTGTTCCATGACGTGCGAAAGTTCCCGGGCAGTTCCAGCTGAAGATGCCCAGGGGAGGTCAGGTGTGCGTTCTTCGTCGCGAATGAAGTCCAAAAGTGCCGTGTGCTTATATCCTAGTTCGCGGGAAACGGAACGCACAGTATCCAACCCGCACATGTGAATGAGGGCGTTGGTTGCCAAGTTATCTGAGAACGCGCCCACGAGCAAAGCCGCGTCAGCAACTGCAATGTTTTGATTGACGAACCTGTATAGGATTCCCGATTCTTCAACTAAGTGGTCTTGCGGAATGTCGATGGGGGACGTGGGATCCAGGTCGCCGTTCAGGATTCGGCGTGCGACCTCTACGAGAAGGAAGATTTTGCCGATGCTGGCGGTTTCGCACAGAAGATCGGCACCTTCTTCATGTAGTACTGGAGCGTCGATGTCCCTGATGTCGATACTCCAACGAACAGTGTCCACAACCAATCTCCTTTGTGCGTTTGCGACGAACAACTGGGGGTGTCCGCATGCTTGGATGCCCATGTCGCAGTCCTACTCTCTTCTGACATGATAGAAGCCACGAAAGGAGCGATTCATGTACCCCGTAATCGACGGACACAACGACCTGGCTTGGAAGAGCCGCGTGGAACGCCAGTACCGCACAGAAGGGCTGGATGGCGAAGTTCCGGTTCTCCACACTGATATTCCGCGTCTGCGCGCCGGTGGGGTAGCCGGGCAGTTCTGGTCGGTATGGATCGATCCTGTGTTGGAAGGTGCGCAACAAGTCACTGCCACGCTTGAACAGATTGACTTTGTTCACCGGCTCATCGCGTCGTACCCTGAACACTTCCAGCTGGCTTTGACTGCTGATGACGTGCGTGCGTCGATGAAAGCCGGTGTGATCGCGTCGCTCATTGGTGTAGAAGGTGGGGCACAGATCGACGGGTCCCTAGCAGCGTTGCGCCAGTATGCGCGCTTGGGCGCTCGGTACATGACACTCACGTGGTCAAAGACCACCGAATGGGCCGATTCCGCAACCGATGACGCGCGTCATGGCGGACTCACCGACTTTGGGCATGAGGTTGTGAAAGAGATGGAGCGGATCGGCATGATTCCTGATCTGGCTCACGTCGCCCCCAGTGTGATGCGCCAAACCCTTGACTTGGTAGACACGCCTGTTCTGGTCACACACTCAGGTGCACGAGCGCTGTGTGAACACCCGCGCAACGTACCCGACGACGTGTTGGCACGCATTGGTGACGCCGATGGAACCGTGATGGTTCCGTTCGTTCCCAAGTTCATTTCGCAAGAACGCTATGAGTGGGAAGAAAGCGACCAGTCAACACCCGCACCTGCGGTGACCCTCAAACAGGTTGCCGATCACGTGGACCACGTGCGCGAACTCGCCGGGGTCGACTCCGTGGGAATCGGGGCGGACTTCGACGGCATCGACGCAACGATTGACGGCCTTGGCCACGTGGGAACGTACCAAGACCTGTTCGCAGAACTTGAGTCACGCGGGTGGACACACCAGGAGCTCGAAGGGCTCGGAAATAAGAACGTGCTCCGCGTTCTTGAAGCCCATGACCCCGCTTACCGTGCATTCGTTCGTGGCGAAACAGTTCCCACTGAGCCACGTCAGTTCGCCCCGCGGGTGGACACGGAAAGCTAGCAACCACCTCGGCCGGGGGCCGGGACGGCATCATGAGCCGGGCGTTTACTCTTGCAGACGCGTGGTGCCGTCTGGTCCGCCGGTGGTGTTGATTTGCTTTGCGTAACAGTGGTCAGCGTCTAAGGAGTAGAAGCGGCACCACTGGAGGGCGTCGTCGGGATCGTCGTACGACGAATCGATGACCGTGACGTAGTAGCCCGGCTGGCGATACGAGGCATAGTCTTCCGACTTCAGCAGTAGCACTTGCGAGGCGCCATACTCGTTTGCGAGTTCCTGGTGTTCTTCGTAGATAGCGTCTTCGTCCCACACCTGGCCGTCGGCTTCCATACCGACTTTCTTTGACGAGATCTGAGGGACCCATTTCCCAATCAGATTCTGATCGACGACAACTTTGTCTTCTTCAACTTTCTGGTCGAGCTTTTCTGCACTGCTGAGGCTGGTGTCGTCAGAGGTGTCTGAGCCTTCAGCGTCGTCTGACACCGCCGGTTCCTCTTCGTTGCTGCCTACGCCTGACTGGTCTGGCTCGGCGTCCTGCTGGTCTTCAGCCACAGGTTCGGGGGAGGACACTGTAGCGTTGTCGTCGCGCATAAACAGGTAGGTGCCACCCACCGCAAGGGCCGCGACAAGAATGAGCGCGCTTACACCTATGAGGATTCGGGACGTTTGGGATCCCTACGCCGAGGTGGTTGCTGGCTCCGCAGAGTGCGTGGGTTGCGCTGACTGAGCGGGGTGCGCTGGTTGCTGGGAAGGCATGGCCGGGGCAGGCTGGCCGGGTTGAGGCGGTTGTGCAGCCTGACCGGGTTGAGGTAGCTGTGCAGGATGTGGCGGTTGTGTCGTGTTTGAGGCCTTTTTGAATTTCGACTTGAATTGCGCAACCTTCTGCGGATTGAAGTTGGCGCTCATCGCCACACCCCGTTCTCTTCCCAACCCACGCTATTTCGTTATGCGTAATTGTATAGGGCGACAGGTTCAGACTTTCTTGTAGGGCCGTGGCGGGTAGACAAAGGTTACGAGCACTACGGAGATAATCATGAGCAGGAACCACGCGACAAGTTTCTGGATAGACACGAGTTCCCAGCCGTTTTGTTGGGAGGGGTAGATCCAGGCACCTGCCCAGGTGGCAATGTTTTCGGCTAACCAGATGAAGAATGCTGTGCCTATAAAAGGGAGAAGAAGCGGAAGATGCCGGTAGGGGCGGCTACGGTGATTTTTAAACAGCATGACGCACGGGGCGAAACATGCGATCACTGCAAAAGTAAGGATCCAGCGGAAATCGAAGATGTAGTGGTGGGTAAAGAAGTTGATGTAAATGGCCAGTGCGATCACCGCGGTGAGCCAGCGTGGGGGATAGCGGTTAAACCGAAGGTCGAACAGCTTATAGACGCGCACCATGTATGAACCGACGGCGGCGTACATGAACCCTGAGTAGAGGGGAACGTGCCCAATACGAAGCACGCCGTGATCGCCGTAACTCCACGAACCCACGGCGGTTTTGAACACTTCCATGCCGGTACCAACGACGTGAAACAGCATGATGATCCACAGCTCTTTGCCCGTCTCGAGCTTCAGAGTGATCATGAGGATTTGGATGATCACTGCAGCGATAACAAGTGCGTCGTTACGGCTGACGATTGCGCTTTCTGGCCACCAGAGTCGAAACGCAATAAGAACAACAAGGAAGCTTGCGCCAAAGATGCAAGCCCACGCCTGCTTAAGAACAAACACCGTGAACTCCACGACCCAACGTGTGAGTCCCGAAGCGTGACGGTGTTTGTATAGCCAAGCGTGGGCTTTGCCGTCTAAGTAGTGTTCAAGCTGAGTTGATTCGAACATCATGTCAGCGCAATGTAGATGCTTACCGGACACCCTTCATGAGCTTCACAACTGGTTTAGCAACTGCCAAGACCACAATTCCCACTACGATGGATCCGGCACCAAGAGCAGACCAATAAGGAACTTGGTTAGCAGCGTCATAGTACTCAGAGAAGACTCCAGACAGGGCAGTTCCTACACCAGAGGACAAGAAGAACACAGCAATCATTTGGGATGTGTAAGCCTTGGGCGCCAAACGGGTCGAGAGGCTCAAACCGATAGGCGAAATCAAGAGTTCAGCGATCACGAACAGCATGAAGATGAGGGTGACCCACAGGAGTGGGACGGTGTTCTTTTCTGCATTCGCGTACACCAGGAACATGAGGAAGGCGCCACCAATGATGATCAGTGCCAGACCGGCTTTGACAGGGGCTGAAGGTTGACGGTCACCCATTTTGAGCCAGATAGCGGAGAAAACCGGTGCGAGTGCGATAACGAAGATCGGTGGGATCAGCTGGATCCAGTTGATTGGCATTTCCCAGCCGAACAGGGTGCGGTCCAGCTGGTTTTGCGAGTAACTGGTCATGACGTTGAAGATCTGCTGGTACAGCGACCAAAAAGCAATGGACGCAATGAAGTAGGGAATAAACGACAACACACGACTGCGCTCTGTGCTGTTGACGTCCTTGGAAGCGAGCATGACGGTAAAATAAATCACCGCGGCACCCAAGGAAACAAGAGCAGTCCACGTCGCCAAATTCTCCTTGTTCATCAGACCGCTCGTCCACAGCGCGAAGATCGCGAGCACAGTTCCAATGATCGAGGCTGGTAGAACCCACATCTTCTTGCGGGGGAGTGGTTCCGGGACGTGGCGGGCTTCAACAGGCATCTTGTGGCGACCAGTCAGGTAGATGACAAGACCCAACGCCATTCCTGCCGCTGCTGCACCGAAAGCAATATGGAAGCCAATACGCTGCTGCAAAATACCTGTAAGAAGAGGCCCCAGTAAGGCGCCCAAGTTCACGCCCATGTAGAAGATCGAGAAACCGGCTTCACGGCGGGAGTCCTTTTCGTCGTAGAGGCTTCCCACAAGAGCTGATGCGTTAGCTTTAAGGCCTCCAGACCCCAAAGCAACCAGGATCAGACCAACGGCGACACCGCCTAAACCAGGGAGCAAAGCAAGAGCAATGTGCCCAGTCATGATGATGACAGCTGACCAGAAGAGAACAGGTTCAGCGCCCATCAGGCGGTCAGCAATCCATGCTCCCAGCACGGTCGCTAAGAACACTGCACCACCATAGGCGCCAACAATTGCCAGCGCTGTAGGTTCTTCCAGGCCAACACCGCCCAGGTCCACGGCCGTGTACAGGTAGAGGGCCAGAAGCCCGGTCATTCCGTAGTAGGAAAAACGCTCCCACATTTCGAGCCCAAACAGTTGGGCGAGAGGAAGTGGATGGCCGAAAAAGCGAGTGTCCCTCGTCTGAGAGTGTTCTCCCGTGTGTGTGGCTGCTGAAGCCATGCGAATCCTTAGGTTACGACAATGTATGCAGAGCCAAACCTTAAGGGTTCAGAATGAACGAAAGCCACTTCAACGGGCGGATTTGGTGCAATGGTGATGAATAACACACTCAGTGACGTGGGTCAATGAACGGTGTTGACGTGGCTCACACCGTCCAGATTTGTGCGCCCTGATGGGTCACAGAGTGCGACCCTTTGTGCACCGCAACCGTGAGTGCGTCTTCCTTTGACGCGCCCTGGGCGAGCATGGCACACAAGGTGCCGGTGAAAACATCTCCTGCGCCGGTCGAATCGAACGCTTCAACTTCTGGGGCGGGTGCGAAAATGCCGTCCCACAATGCTCCACGAGCCCCGAAAGTCATGGCAATCGAGTGGTTTTCGCTTCCTAACTGTTGTGACTCGAACTCGTTAGCAACCACAATGTCGCACATCTCCACGAGTCTGCGCATGTCCTCTTCCCACGGGGACGGGTTGAACACGGTGGTAGCCCCGCCCTCTTTTGCCACTTCCAGTGCACCAATAATCGCTGGGGTGGGGACTTCGTTCATGCTGGTCACAACGTCACCGGGTTCTACCAGTTGTCGAACGGCTTCGATCTGATCGTCGCCCACGTGCTGATTCGCGCCGGGGTCCACTACGATCGAGTTTTCGCCGCGTGAATCCACCACAATATATGCAGAGCCTGTGTAGCCGTCGACTTGTCCTAAGTGGCTGACATCGACATCGCAATTGACTAGGTGCTTGCGATACCTTTTGCCGTCGTTGTCACTTCCTGTGAGACCCACCAGGTAGGTCTTTGCGCCTGCTCGTGCAGCTGCGACGGCCTGGTTCGCGCCTTTGCCGCCTGGCTGGATGACCAGTTTGTTCGTAAAGATTGTTTCGCCGACGCGCGGGTGCCGGTTAACCATGAGGACGGTGTCGACGTTGACGGATCCGACGACGATTACTTTGCCCATGTATCTTCTCCTGCAATGACGGTGTTGATAAAAAGCTGTTCCATAGCTTCGTAGTCGACTTCTGTGATGACCTGCGTGTGGAATGGCTCATCATCTGGGTGTGTGTCCGTGTGCGAGGTCCGTTCGTCCATCACCGTGCGTCCGCGTGTGAGAGTGCCGTCGAGTTCAATGTCTACAGCAAACCGCGCATGAGTAGTGAGTTCTGGTGCGGCAACACTCATAACGGCACCTGCATCGCCCAGGCATGAAGCCGCGTGGTCAGGGATACGGGTTTCACCTGCGTTGCGGGTTTGGGAGTATGCCAGCATCTGTCCAATGGTGCGGATCCGCGCATCCTCCGCCGAGGTGTACTCGGCTACTTGCTGGCTGCTGACAGTGACCGTGTAGAAGGGTTCCAGGGGGTATAGCGTGATGGGGATTCCGCTGTGGAGTACTTCGTGGGCAGCCTCAGGGTCGCTCCATGCGTTGAATTCGGCAGATGCAGTGACGTTACCGTACCGGCGTGCCCCACCCATCCAGACGATCCTGTCAATGTGTGTGCGTGCCTGTGGGTATGCGCGAAGAAGCAGGGCAATGTTCGTCAATGGTGCCAGAGCGATGAGAGTGACCGGGCGCGACGACTCAGAAAGTACGCGGTAAAGAAACTCAGTGGCAGGTTCCTCCACGGGTTGTCGTGGGGAGCGGGGGAGCTGTACTCCGCCCACACCGTTTTCGCCGTGATAATGGTCCGCACTACGGTGGTCATCTGCCAGGGGGCCGGTCGCGCCTGAGGCGACGGGCACCTCGGCCGCCCCACTCATGTCCAAAACGTCCAAGGTGTTGCGAACAACCTGACCCACACCCACGTTGCCAGCCACGCACGTCACACCTAGTAGGTCGATGCTGGGGCAGCGGGCGGCGAACATGAGGGCGTAGGCGTCGTCGAGTCCGGTGTCAACATCGAGGATGGCGGGAGTGGAAGGTTCGGATAAGAGCACATGTATATGTGTACGCTGTAGTGACGCGAAACACAAAATTGCCGGTCCTGGTGGTGTTGAGACGTGGAAGTACTATGTGTGTATGCGAGGGAGTATAGGGCCCACGGGGCTGGGGAAGAATGAAAAAGTCGCGATTATGGCGGTCGTGAATCGAACTCCCGATTCCTTCTATGACAAGGGTGCCACTTTCGGTTTGGACGCCTCGGTGCGGGCGGCGGTGGGTGCGTTGGACGCGGGTGCTCACTGGATTGACATTGGGGGAGTGCCATTTGGGCGCGGGCCGTACGTGAGCGCAGAGGAGGAGTGCGAGCGGGTGGTGCCGTTTGTGCGTGCGCTGTTGCGGGAGCGGCCAGAGGCGGTGATTTCCGTGGATACGTACCGGTCGCAGGTTGCGCGTGAAGCGCTTGAGGCTGGGGCGCAGATCATTAACGACACGTCGGGTTTTGTGGACGCCGACATGATCGACGTCATTGCGCAGGCGGGTGCGTATGCGATTGTGTGTCATTCGGCCGGTAAGCCGCGTGAAGAGAAGTCGGCGGCGTACTACGACGATGTGGTGGCCGAGGTTGTGGCGTTTGTGCGGGAGCGCGTTGAGCGTTTGCAACAGGCCGGGGTGGCGAGTGACCGGATCATTGTGGATCCCGGGCACGATTTGGATAAGAACACGCTGCACTCTTTGGAGTTGACTCGCAGGTTGGATGAGATGGTGGACCTGGGGTTCCCGGTGATGGTGGCGGTGTCGAATAAAGACTTCATTGGCGAGTGTACGAAGCGGGAGCAGGGTCAGAGGTTGGCCGGTTCGCTTGCCGCGATGACGGCGTGTGTGATGTCTGGTGCACGGATTGTGCGCATGCATGACATTGATGCGACGGTGGATGCGGTGCATATGACCGAGGCGATTTTGGGCTTGCGTGAACCGTTTGAACTGATCCACAACACGCATCCCACGCATAACGTTTAGGGGCTAGGGGATTGCTTGGCTAGGGGAGTGGGATGGAAATTCACGAATTGGACCAGCTGACCGACGATGAGTTGTTGGACATGTATGCGTTTCCGTCTGGACCGTGGGTGCGGATGAACTTCATAAGCTCCATTGACGGTGCGGCCACGGTTGACGGGCTTTCCGGCGGGTTGGGTGATGAGCACGATCAGCGGCTGTTGCGGTTGCAACGTTTGCCTGCGCATTGTGTCATGGTGGGGTCCGGCACGTTGAAAGCTGAAGGGTACGGGGCTATGCGGATGTCGCAGGCGGACCAGGAGTGGCGGGTGCGTCATGGGCTTGCGGCCCACCCCACGTTGGTTGTCGTGTCTAACAGGCTCAGTGTGGAACCTGAGGAGGCGATGTTTGTTGAAGCGCCTGTGCGGCCCGTGGTGGTGACGAGTGAGGCTGCTCCGGCTGGGAGGCGGGAGCGGTTGGCAGATGTCGCCGAGGTCGTTGTCGCGGGCGAGCATTCCGTGTCTCCTGTCAGGGTGGTTGAGGAGTTGAAGGCCCGGGGGTTGACGCACGTTCACGGTGAAGGTGGTCCGCAGGTGTTTGGCGAGTTCGTTGGTGCGGGTGTGGTGAACGAGCTGTGTGTGACGGTGGCGCCGTGGATTGTGGCCGGTGAGGCACCTCGCATTGCGCACTCCGAGGCCGAACATCCAACCAGGATGACCCTCACCTCGGTGCTTCGCCAGGGGAGCGAAATTTTCCTGAGGTACCGCCTGTGCAAAAGGTAAGTCGCAGGAACTAGGAGATCAACGTATAGACGACGAGAATTGCGAGCATAACCGCTGACAACTGATTAATCAGTTTTATCCGCCGTGAGCTTAAATAGGTGTGAGCGGCGCCGCCAAGCCAAGCCCAGAGGAGATGAGACACGACTGCGCAAACCCAGAACACGGCGATCGGTGTGATTGCTCGGTTTTCATGCGGAACCAAGACTGTAAAGGCAATAAATGGAAACAGCCAGGCCTTCAATGAAGTGACGTGGACAAGAAACCCGGCACCGAGGCCCGTCACAATACTTGTTGAGGGTGTCGTTTCTACTCCAGCTTCCCGCCACAGTCGGTACGCAAGGTACAGAAGATACAGCGAACCGACTATCTTTAGAGCCAGATAAAACGGGCCTGCTAGTTCAACTCCCCAGCGCACAAGAACTTCGCTGGTGGCAAGTACTACAAGAAATCCGCTCACGACCCCGATCACAAACGGGAGAACGGATCTAAGCCCCTTCTGCGACGCTCGGCCGAAAATGGCTACATTGGCAGGACCTGGAGTCACACTCGATATGAAGGCATAAGCCGTAAAAAGTGCCAGTTCTATTTCAACTCACCTCGTCCTATAACCGCTTCAGCATGCTGGTTTCAGTCGATCGCACTCGATCCCTTAACGGTCTCGGTTGGGTTTGCGCCTCCTATCCAAGGACTTGCTCTTGTTCACTTCCCATCGTGGTGGTGGCTGTGCATGCCACTTTTTACGTTCACTGCAGTTTATGGTGACACATATCACATGTCACATGTCAATAGCTTGGTATGACTTGAAACAGTGGCCGTACGTTGCGTATAGCTTTTCGTGCGCTACGCCCTGCGAATTGGTGCGCCATCGGATAGTGATCTCGGCTAGTGCGAGAGTCCTGAGATGAATAGCAAAAGTGGCACACTGAACCACTTTTGCTGTGTGCCACTTTTGCATTGCACGTTCGAGTCGACATCTGCCTGCACGTCTGATAAGCAAACGTTTCCCCAGGTCAGGGCACTAAAAAGCGGGACACGCACTGCGCGTCCCGCTTTATTTATGCTCCCCCGGCTGGGCTCGAACCAGCGACCCTTCGATTAACAGTCGAATGCTCTGCCAACTGAGCTACGGAGGAATATCGTGCTGAGCACGAGAATTAACAGTAACAGCTTTTTAAACGAACTCAAAATTGATGCGCCACGCGGTTCGTATATACGCGCTTTCAAACGTAAACTGAACGGTTGTAAAGTCTCTCCAACCCCTGAAGGTCTACGTGTCAGTTCGCGAAGCGTCGACGCCTGTCGAAGAAAATCTGTCCTACCCGGCGAGTATTCCGGCGGTCCTTGTCGAACGTCTACGGGACTACCCGAACGACGTTTACTGTGAGCGCCGCGGCGCATCGGGCATGTTTGAGCAGATCACCGTGCGTGACTACGCTCGTGACGTGTTCACCATGGCGCGTGGGTTGATCGCCCACGGGTTGAAGCCCGGCGACCGTGTGGGTCTTATGGGCAACACCAGTTATGACTGGGTCGTGTGCGACTTGGCTGTCATGTGCGCCGGTGGGGTGGTGGTCCCCATCTATCAAACGAGCTCCACGAAGCAAGTGGAATGGATCGCAGAAAACTCGGACCTGACCACGCTGATCGTGGAGTCAGAAGAGTATGAGAAGGTCACCGCTCCTGTTGTGGAGCAGATGTCCCTGGATCTTCACGTGATCGACAGGGGAGATGTGAAACGTCTCCAGGATGCCGCAAATGAGACCCCGCAGGACGAAGTCGATACCCGCATCCACGCACTCCAGCCCGATGACATCGCAACCATCGTGTACACCTCGGGAACCACGGGAAACCCCAAAGGCGCGCTACTGAGCCACGCCAACTTCATGCACCACGCCGTCAACGGTGTGGAAAACCCGGCGCTGGGCGGGACAGTTCTGGCTGGTCAAGACAGCCGGATCCTCATGTTCTTGCCGCTGTCGCACGTGTTTGGACGGTTCATCGAGTTCGTGTGCCTGTACAGCCGGTGCGTTGTGGGGTACACGCCGTCGATGAAAACGGTCGTTGACGACCTCGGCGATTTCAAACCAACCTGGCTCCTGGCTGTGCCTCGGGTCTTTGAGACCGTGTTTAACAAGGCACGCAACGCGGGCAAGCTGCAGAAGATGATTTTCGATTGGGCGTCCCGCGTCGCGTACGCGTACTCGGTGGCCCAAGACCGAGGTGGCCCCGGGTTGGCTCTGAAAGCCCAGCATGCAGCGGCGGACGCGGTGGTGTTCTCGAAACTGCGCAAGGCCCTGGGTGGCGATGTTGCGTACGCGATTTGCGGTGGCGCGCCGCTGGGGCAGTGGTTAGGGCATTTCTACCGCGGGCTTGGGATTCAGATTCTTGAAGGCTACGGGGCGACGGAGACAGCCGCTCCCACATCTGTGAATCTTCCCGGGCATTTGAAGGTTGGCACGGTGGGGACAGCGTTTCCTGGTGCTTCTTTGCGAGTAGTGGAATCCGGCGAAATTCAGATTAAGGGGCCGCACGTTTTCCGTGGCTACCTGGATAACCCTGAGGCGACCAAGGAAGCCTTTGACGACGGCTGGTACAAGACGGGCGACCTCGGGAAGTTGGACGACGAAGGTTATCTCACGGTGACGGGGCGCGTGAAGGAGCTGCTCGTGACGGCTGGTGGCGAAAACGTGCAACCGGCAGTTCTTGAAGATGCACTTCGCAGGCACACGCTCATCTCTGAAGTGGTTGTCGTGGGGGACCGGGAGCGGTTCGTGGGAGCCATGATTACGCTCGACGGTGAAATGCTTCCCGGCTGGCTCAAGACTAATGGTTTGCCTTCCATGAGCGTTGAAGAGGCTGGGCGCCACCCCAAGGTGCGCGAGGCTATCGACACTGCCGTGAAGTATGCGAACGAGAACGTTAACCGCGCGCAGTCGATTCGCAAGTACGTGGTGCTGCCGCGGGATCTCGAGCAGACAAAGGACGAGCTTTCGGCGTCGCTGAAGGTGCGGCGCCCAGTTGTCCTGAAGCACTTCGCCCGGGAATATGCCGCGCTGTACGACAAGTAGTTTGTGTGCCTGTGGGTTGTTGGGGGTGGTCCAGTCAACTGTAGTTGTGCAGTTGCTGTGCTCTTGCGTTTCTTGTTCCCTTCGGTTGCGGGCGAGCTGGTAGAGGCCGTTTAGGGCGTATTGTCGCCGAGGCCGTAGCTAGGCCTTGTTTTCGAGTTTCCGGTTGTCATCTTCCGCTCGCTGGAGTGTTGATTAAGTACGGCGCGTCCTCCTGCGTGGTTAACGACCTTTCGCGACCAGATCGCGCTAAGTGAGCGAGACGGCGCATTATATTGCGCAGTCTTGCTCGCTTTGCGCCGTTTCGTGTCTGGGTGGGGGGGCTGTTTCTTGTCCGGGCGCCTGGCTTGTTTAGCTACGTGCCTTTGCTTTCACTTCCGAAGCTGGTGTTTGGGTTTGTCTGGCATCGCCGCTCGTATGCCCGAGGTGGGTGGTGACTGGACTTAGGGGACTGTCGGGTAGTTCCTCACATTGCCGAGGTGGCTCATTGCTGTCACTTGGTTGACTGCTGGCTGATTAGTAGCTCGAGAGTGTGCGTGGGCGGAAGTTCAGCCTCTTTGTTCTGTCGGGGTAGCCCGCGGTAAGGAACGCTAGACGGGTACTCGCTTCCGAGTGGGGTTGTGGCTAGCCGAGTGTTTACGTTCTTGGTTATCTTTCATGTCCAGGTGGCGCAAGGTGAGCGAGACGGCGCGTTATATTGCGTGGTTTTGTTCGCTTTGCGCCGTTTCGTTGCTCGCCAGGGGCTGTTTCTTGTCCGTGCGCCTGGCTTGTTTAGCTACGTGCCTTTGCTTTCACTTCCGAAGTTGGCTCGCGGTGCGCTTGCTGGCGTCCGCATGTCCTCCTATCAGCACCGGTTTCTTCCGTTGTGGAAGGTTTTTTTGTGTGTGCGACTGAACGCTCGTTCGAACACAAATAGAAACAAAATGAACAAAACTCTTGACCCGCCAATCGAACGCAAATAGAATAGAAGAAAGCAAGGAGGTGAACCCACATGACCACAACACACGCGGATACGCGCAACGGCATGCACGACGGCCCGGCTGCTGAACTATTCGAAACAGTCAAAAACACCACACGGATGATGGACGAAGTGAGTGTGAAACAAGCCGAAGCCGTAGCTGCCGTGATTAGCGCCCACATCACCCCAGTCGATGAGTTCACTCATGGTTTACACGCAGTGTTTACCTCTAATCCCGGGGCTGGCCCACTCGTCACAGGCGGCACGGCAGGGGAAAGCTCAAATGCGGGAGCAGTTGCTGGCTCTTCCTTCGGCGCGACTTCTTCTCACACGGCTTCTGTGGGTGTGGATGATGTGGTGGCGTGTGTGGTGTTGCCCTCGGGTGAGGTGGCCACAGTGGCTAGTGTGGAACGTGTGCCGGATGAGTTGCCGACCCCGACCGAAGGGGTGTTAGCGAAACTGTTGGATTGCACACGGTCCCAACTCATTACCCGGGTGCGGAAGATGATGACAGCGGTCGTGCTCATGCCCAAGTTGTGGTCACTTGCTAAGGCTGGTGTGGTTGGGTTTGACCGGGTCTTGTATACGGTTGGCAGAGTGAGTCGTGCTGGGGTGTGTATCCCGGTGTTTGATGACATGCTCACCAACAAACCCGTGAACGTGCCCTGGAAAACGTTTAGGCGGCACGTCAACGAGGTCCTCGCCATGCTTACGACTCCTGAAACCCAGGTGGAGAACGCGAAGCGTAACCGGGGCGTGTCGTATTGGGTGAATGATGATGGGACAGCCACGCTGTCGCTGACGGGGCCGGTGTTGGAGATGGAAGCGTTTTATCAGCGAGTGCGTGGGACTGCCAGGGCGATCCTGGCAAACCACATAGAACCCTTTACCGCCAGGCTGACAGATGAACAACAAGCCTTGTTTATTACCGAAACCAACGGAGACACAACAGAAATACGCGTAGGCGATTTGGGTCGGGTTGAGGTTGATGATGACCGGCTCATGGATCAGTTGACTCTGGATTTGATTACCGGGGCTAAACCCTCAACAACCCTGCGTGTCCGCGTGACCCCGACAGGTAAACACGCCCCCATCAAAGCCACCTACACCAAAGACACCTTCGACCCAGGTGTTCCTGGCGCGGAAGCCGATGGCGTTTTCGAAGTCGGCGGTCCAGGTGAGGAAAACGCCCGTGGCGATGCCCGTGATGTGGGTGGCCCTGGTGTGGGTGGGTCTGGTTCTGTGTGGGCTGAGAAACGTGAAGCTCGGCAGGCTGAAGGCGTGTACGAGCTTGAGTTGTGCGTGTCGATGCCTGAAAAAGAAGAATGGTTAAAAGCCCAAGCCGGTATCACCGTCACAGTCCCAGTCCTGCACTTCCTCACGCACAACCCACCACCAAACAAACACAGAGACAAATACCGGAGCGATGGTTCAGGAAAAGACCCCGGGGCAGACAAACACAGACCCGAAAACCAAGACCCCGGAAGAAACCAAACCGACGAACGAATACATGAGAACCAAGGGAGCAGTGCGCCAACAGGGACTAATGTGCCGCCGGGTAGTGAAGAAACTCTAAATCCGGAAGAGTTCTTGAACACCGCGGAACGCCTGAATGTCGGTGAGACCCTGGGTGCTGATAGTGCTACGGGTAGTGAGCTTGATTTTGGGTTGCCAGTTGAGGTGGATCCAGGTGCGCGGGTTCCGGTGATGATGAATGGCCGGGTGCCATTAGACGTAAAGACTGCTGATGAGGTGATCGTGCAGGCGAAGTGGGTGTACCGGATGTTCACAGACCCCGAAACCGGGGTAGTCCTGGAATCCACACCGACGAAGTATTACATACCAGCAGCTTTGAAACGCATGGTGGAAGCTAGGCATCCTGATTGCAGTGCCCCGTGGTGTGCCACACCTGCCCGGGTGTGCGAAAAAGACCACATCGAACCGTTCAACCATGAAGACCCCGAGTCGGGTGGGTTGACGGTGATGGAGAATCTGCACCCGTTGTGTAAGCGGCATCATCAAGAGAAAACCCAGAAACGACTCCGCGTCGACAAGATGGATGACGGTTCCCTGGCGTGGGTGTTGCCCAGGATTGGTGCCATGCTGGTCTACCCGCCAGAATCACGGATTAACCAACTCCAGTACGAACGGTTACTTGAGTACTTCGACACCGGTGACCAAGACATCAGCCACACCATCAACGAATACCTAGCAACAGAACACGAAACCACGCACCGCTCTCAATCCGGGACTGGTCATGGTGCAGAACCCACGGAGGCAGGCAGCCCTGAGTCCACGGCCGCGAACCGCTTTGAACCAGGGACTGCTGAAAGTCCAGGGTGGGCCCAGGAGTTCCCCCGTGAGGTTGCAGACGAGTACGCAATCGCAGCGGAAGTGTTCAACGGGGACACCCGCCCCTGGGAACCCAGCGAAGAACCACCACCATTCTGACCAGGGAATGCCTAAACTTGGCCGCTATAAACAGGGTCGCTCTAACCTCGGTCTTTCTGACTACGACGAGGGCCAGACCGCCGGGTCACGGCCGGGACTAATGCTGGATTACCGGGAAGTGGGGGGCTACGAAAGGGCGGGCTATTCTCCCACGGCGACGAAAACTTTCCCCGCCAGCCCTACTCCTAGCTCTAACCTCAGCCTTACTCCGGGCCTTAGTTCTGTTCCTTGTCCTGAGTCTTTTCCTCGCCTGCAGGCTTGTCCTCGCCCTCAGGTTTCTTCTCTTCTGGCTTTTCGACCACGAACTTAGCCGGCTGGCTCTCGATGTCGCCCAGCTTGGTCACTAGCGTGTATTCGCCCGGGTCAAGTGTGTCTTTTGTGCGGTTGCACTTGTCGTCCGTGGGGATCATGTCCCACGGCAGAACCGATTTCTTGTTTGCACCAGCCACAAACACCTGCGTTTGGTCCTTCTGCTCGCCACTCACACAGAACGCGGAACTCCACACGGTGTCCTTGTCCTTTTTCACCGTGAACGTCTGTTTCTGCGGCCCCACGTCGATTGCGCACGACGCGTTGTGCTTATTCGTCACGCCCAGCTCTAGTTTGATGACCGAATTGGGCTTGTAGCTGGGCTTGTCGGTCTTGGCTGAAATCTCAACAGCTTCAGTAGGGCACTTACCCGACGCCTCATCAGGCCCTGGTTCCGCAGGCTCCCCACCAGCACCATTGGTCCCATCAGACTCACCTGCGCCGCCCTGCGAACCGTCTTGGCCCTGCTCATTACCAGACCCAGCTTGCACCTGCGACTCCCCCGGCCCAGCCGTGTTCTTTGTGAGCCCTTGCGCCAACAGCACAATGCCCACGGTAAACAGGGCCAGAACAACAACCGCCAACCCCAGCACGGTAATGCGCCGCCTGCGGTACACGGAGGCGGGCAATCGACCAGGACGAGAGTTGTTATTCTGAGACATCACTTGAAGCCTAGACCGCCAGCCGGAGATGTTAAACCTTGACACACCAAAAAGTCGCTCGCGCGCTCACTCACTGGTTCGCCAGCGCACAGCGGCCCCTCCCCTGGAGAGCCGCGGACACCTCGGCCTGGGCGGTGCTCGTCTCTGAAATCATGTCCCACCAGACCCCCATGAGCCGAGTGGAACCGGTGTGGCGGGCGTGGATGGAGCGCTGGCCCACTCCCCGCGCGCTGGCTGACGCCCCCACCGCCGAGGTGTTAGTCGCCTGGGGCTCGCTCGGTTACCCCCGGCGCGCATTGCGGTTGCAGGAATGCGCCCGAGCGATTGGGGACGGCGAGGTTCCGCGCACCGAAGAAGGCTTGTTGGCCCTACCCGGGGTGGGACCGTACACGGCGGCCGCGGTTGCGTCGTTTGCTTTTGGTCAGCGCACGATTGTGCTCGACGTGAACGTGCGGCGGGTGTTGTCGCGGGTGTTCGCCGGCGTTGACCACCCCAAACCAGCCTTGAGCAAAAAAGAACACGCATGGGCCAGGCAGTTCGTCCCCAAGGACCACCACGTTGAGTTCAACGCCGCGGCCATGGAGTTGGGTGCTTTGGTGTGCACGTCCCGCAACCCCTCGTGTCACGAGTGCCCACTAGCGGAGCACTGCGCATGGCTCAAAGCTGGGCAACCAAAAAGCGGCGCCCGACCCAAAACCCAAGCGTGGCACGGCACCGACCGGCAGCTTCGCGGGGCCATCATGACCGTACTTAAAGAGTCCGCGGTGCAAGGCTGTGCACTGCAAGAAGACTACTTTACGGCTCCGGCCGCTGATTTTGAGGACAGCGTCATCACAGAGCTTCCAGAGCCTGTGGGTTCGTCCCTGACCCGCGTGCGAGCTTTGGGGACACACGACCGGATCGCCCGGCTCATCGATGACCTGGTGAGCGACGGCCTAGCAGCCCGCAACTCAGGCGTTCTCAGCCTGCCCCAGTGAAATCATCATCCGGTAGTTGCCCAACGTGTTGGGTTTCACCCGGGCCAAGTCCAGGAATTCGGCCGTACCTTCGTCCTGTGAACGCAACAGTTCAGCGAACACTTCAGGAGACACTGGGGTTCCCGTGATCTGCTCAAACCCCACGGAAGCAAAGAAATCGCGTTCGAACGTTAAACAAAACACCCGGTCGACGCCCAGGTCTTTTGCCCGCTGAAGGAGACTCTCAATGAGCGCGCGACCCACACCTCGGCGGCGGAACTGAGCGCTGGTTGCCACTGTCCTCACCTCTGCCAAGTCTTCCCAGAACACGTGGAGTGCGGCACAGCCGGCCAAAGTGCCGTCGGGGTCTGTCACCACCATGAACTCTTGAATGTTCTCGAAGTAGTTCACGTGGTCTTTGGGCACCAGGATCCGTTCGTCAATGAGCGGCTGGCACAGTGCCCGGATAGCGGCCACGTCCGAGGTGCGGGCCGGCCTGATGAGCAAACCGGACTCCAGTTGCTGGCATCGTTGGCCGTCGCCCGCACCGTGAGGTTCTAGCTTGGTGGGTTCAGAAGAAGTCACACACCAATGCTAGATCCTCTTACTCTTCGGTGGTTTGGTTAGCCTGTGCTACCGCTTTTCCACCTGCACCGTCAGTGTCGTCCGTGACGTCCGGTTTGCCAGCCTCTTCGTTCGCAAGACCAGCTTCCGGAATCGCGCCCGTGTTGTCTTCTTCGTCCTTGGAACGTGTCAGCACACGGTCATCCATTTCACCGCGGAAGGTGAACGTGGCCAGAGGCCCTTCGCCTTCCACATCCACGTAGATGCGCTGTCCCGAGTGCAACTCGTTGAACAGGATCTTTTCCGACAGTGGATCTTCGATGTCCTGTTGGATGGTGCGACGCAGAGGACGTGCACCCAGAACTGGGTCGAACCCACGGTCCGCAAGAGCGTTCTTGGCGTCGGCAGACACCTCGATGCTCATGCCCTGATCGGCCAGACGCGTGTCCAGGCGAGTCAGGAACAGGTCCACAATCTTGACGATTTCGTCCTTCTGGAGCTGTGGGAACACAATCGTGTCGTCGACACGGTTGAGGAACTCAGGACGGAAGTGCTGCTTGAGCTCTTCGTTGACCTTTTGCTTCATACGGTCGTAGCTGGTTGACGTGTCGTTGTCAGCCTGGAAGCCCATGGGGGTTCCACGGTTGATGTCGCGCGTACCCAGGTTCGTGGTCATGATGATGATGGTGTTCTTGAAGTCCACCTCACGACCCTGCGAGTCGGTCAAACGACCGTCTTCCAGGATCTGTAGCAACGAGTTGAAGATGTCCGCGTGGGCCTTTTCAACCTCGTCAAACAGCACGATTGAGAATGGACGGCGGCGCACCTTCTCTGTGAGCTGCCCACCTTCTTCGTATCCCACGTATCCCGGAGGCGAACCGAACAGACGCGACACAGTGTGCTTCTCAGAGAACTCACTCATGTCCAGGCTGATGAGCGCGGACTCGTCACCGAACAAGAACTCAGCGAGTGCCTTAGCGAGCTCCGTCTTACCCACACCGGTAGGACCGGCGAAGATGAACGAACCGGACGGACGCTTGGGGTCTTTCAGCCCAGCACGCGTACGGCGGATTGCCCGCGACACCGACTTGATCGCATCGTTCTGACCAATAATGCGCTTGTGCAGTTCGTCTTCCATGCGCAGAAGACGCGACGACTCTTCTTCCGTCAACTTGAACACAGGGATGCCGGTGGCCTTAGCCAGAACTTCAGCGATCAGCTCTTCGTCAACGATCGCTCCGCCACCCTTAGCACCTGAACGCCACGCTTTTTCGGCCTTGTCGCGTTCCTTAGTGAGCTCCATTTCCGTGTTGCGCTCATCAGCTGCAAGCTCAAAGTTCTGCTTGTCGATCGCAACTTCTTTACGCTTGCGAGCTTGTGCGATCTTCTCGTTGAGATCCTTGATTTCCTGCGGTTCACTCATGCGGGTGATGCGCAGTTTGGCACCAGCTTCGTCAATGAGGTCAATCGCCTTGTCCGGCAGGTAGCGGTCGTTGATGTAGCGGTCAGAAAGGTTGACTGCAGCTTCCAACGCACCGTCGGTGATGGTCACCTTGTGGTGGTTTTCGTACTGGTCACGCAGACCACGCAGAATCTGAACTGCGATATCGAGCGTAGGTTCTGGCACCTGGATAGGCTGGAAACGACGTTCCAGAGCCGCGTCCTTCTCGATGTTCTTGCGGTACTCGTCCAACGTGGTGGCACCAATTGTTTGGAGTTCCCCACGGGCCAACATGGGCTTCAGGATCGAGGCGGCGTCAATCGCACCTTCGGCTGCACCCGCACCCACCAGGGTGTGGATTTCGTCAATGAACAGGACGATGTCCCCGCGAGTACGGATTTCCTTGAGGACCTTCTTCAGGCGCTCTTCAAAGTCACCGCGGTAACGCGAACCAGCCACCAGTGAACCGAGGTCCAAGGTGTACAGCTGCTTGTCTTTGAGTGTTTCAGGAACGTCACCGGCCACGATCGCCTGCGCGAGACCTTCGACAACCGCCGTCTTACCTACACCGGGTTCACCGATGAGAACCGGGTTGTTCTTGGTCCTACGCGACAGCACCTGCATGACGCGTTCCATCTGCTCTTCACGCCCAATGACCGGGTCCAGCTTGCCTTCCCGTGCAGCGGCGGTGAGGTTGCGCCCAAACTGGTCAAGCACCAGCGAACCAGACGGCGTGCCTTCTTCACGCGCACCGGTGGAAGCGGGTTCCTTGCCCTGGTAACCGGAAATGAGCTTGATAACTTCCTGGCGCACACGGCCGAGGTCGGCGCCCAGCTTCACGAGTACCTGAGCGGCAACGCCTTCACCTTCGCGAATGAGGCCCAAAAGAATGTGCTCGGTACCGATGTAGGTGTGTCCCAACTGCAGGGCTTCCCGCAGGCTGAGCTCCAACACTTTCTTTGCACGCGGGGTAAAAGGAATGTGACCGGTAGGAGCCTGCTGGCCCTCACCAATGATGTCGACTACCTGTTCACGTACACCCTCGAGGGAAATGTCCATTCCTTCGAGCGCTTTGGCAGCGATCCCTTCACCTTCGTGGATGAGCCCCAAAAGAATGTGTTCGGTTCCGATGTAGTTGTGCTTAAGAAGCTTGGCTTCTTCCTGTGCCAGCACGATGACTCGACGGGCACGATCTGTAAACCGTTCAAACATTTGCCCTCCTATTTCTGGATTTCTAAGACTGTAACCATGCGGGCCAGTGTTTTATTTGCAGTTTCGCCATCAGCCGAAACAGTTCGGCTGATGGCGAAATTCTGTGGATCCTAGACGGCTTATGAGGTTGTTAGGCCAGTGACTTCTCGTATGCTTCGATCACTTCACTCGATAGACGACCGCGCGCTGAAACTTCGAACCCGTTGTCGCGTGCCCAGTCCCTGACCTTGGTCGCATCGACGCGGCTGGACGATGCCTTCTTCTTAGGAGTGCGTGAACCAGCGACGCGACGGGCCTTAGAAACATACGGTTCAAAAGCACCGCGGAACTTAGCCGCGTTGTCGCTGTTCAGTTCAATCTCGTAGTGATTTCCGTCAATCGAAAATTCGATGGTTTCGTCTGCGGGAGTTCCGTCGATGTCGTCAGTGAGAACGACCTTCATCGTGCGTGCCATGTGAGCCACCTTCCGCTTGGTCAACCTGATCGTTGTGGGATCCCGGCCGCGCCGTCGAAGCCCCTTCGGATTCAGCTAGCTGAGCGTAATACTTGTCCATTTGTTTACGTTCGATGCTGTCTGATCGAATAATGGCACGAAGCACATACCAAAAAATCAATCCGACAACGATCGAAGGAAGCAATACTTTAACGTATTCCACTATCTATCCTAGCGTTCGGGCTAATGTCATTACTTTCAGTAATCATTAATTTTCAATTGGCTTCACAAGCGGGAAAAGAATTGTTTCACGAATTCCCAATCCAGTAAGAGCCATGAGAAGCCGGTCGATTCCCATTCCCATTCCACCTGATGGGGGCATTCCAAACTCCATCGCGGTGAGGAAGTCTTCGTCCAAAGGCATCGCTTCGTCGTCACCCTTTGCGGCGTTACGCGTCTGCACTTCAAAGCGTTCCCGCTGGATAACGGGGTCTACCAACTCTGAGTATCCGGTAGCCAGCTCGAACCCACGCACGTAGAGGTCCCATTTCTCAACAACCCCAGGCTTTGAGCGGTGTTCACGGACCAAGGGCGAGGTGTCAACCGGGAAGTCTGTGACAAAGGTGGGCTCCCACAGCTTATCTTGGTAGAAGTGCTCCCACATTTCTTCCACGAGCTTCCCGTGCCCTCGGAAAACACCTTCCACGTCGATGTTGCACTTTTTGGCAATCGCCAGAAGTTCGTCAACTGTGGTTTCAGGTGTAACGGTTTCCCCGCACTCTTCAGACAGGGTTTCGTACATGCTCACCGTGGCCCATTCGCCACCGAAGTCGTATTCGGTCCCGTCAGCCAGAGTCACTTGCAGCGAGCCAGTGGCTTCTACCGCAGCATTTTGAATAAGCTTTTTCGTCAATTCTCCGATTGTCGAATAATCACCATATGCTTCATATGCTTCAAGCATTGCGAATTCCGGAGAGTGTGTAGAGTCCGCACCTTCATTTCGGAAGTTGCGGTTAATTTCAAAGACCTTTTCCAACCCGCCAACAACAGCGCGCTTGAGGAAAAGTTCAGGAGCAATACGCAAATACAGTTCCATGTCGTACGCATTCATGTGCGTAGAGAATGGGCGTGCGGCAGCACCAGATGGAATTGTCTGCAACATAGGGGTTTCAATTTCAAGGAACCCGCGTTCGTCGAATGTTTTGCGTAGCGACTTCATCACGTCGGAACGAATGTGGACCGTCTTGCGTGCGTCCTCGCGCATGATCAGGTCCAAATACCGCTGACGCATACGGCCTTCGTCGCCCAGCTCAGTGTGCTGCGGTGGCAACGGACGGATCGCTTTGGCCGCCATTTCCCAACGGGAAGCAAAGATCGAAAGCTCGCCGCGCTTAGAGCAAATCACGCGCCCTTCCAAGAAAACAATGTCACCTAAGTCGACATCAGCTTTCCACGCGTCCAGCGCTTCTTGTCCCACCTCGGCGAGGGACAGCATTCCCTGCAAGCGGGTGCCGTCACCAGACTGCAGGGTCACAAAGCAGAGCTTTCCGGTGTTGCGGAAGAACACAACGCGACCAACGACGCCAGCGCGGTCGTCAGTTTCTTCTCCGGCTTCCAGGTGCGGATACGCCTCGCGGATTTCCTGCAGAGTGTGAGTGCGCGGAACGGAAACGGGGTACGCTTCACCGCCTGCGTCGAGCATGCGCTGACGCTTTTCTTTGCGGATGCGCAACTGTTCAGGGTCGAGGTGTTCTTCGTGATCGGTAGGCATGGTCTTAGGCTACCGCGTTTATATGTTCAGCTCCTATTTGGGATCTGTGCTCGACGCCTGCAGCACGTCCAACAGGGCGGTGGCTTGCGTGTCAGTGATCGTGCCGTTTGTGAGAGCACGAGCAACGGTTGCGCGCGCCAAGGCCACATAGGTGTCACGGGTCGCCACGCCTTCCTGTGCAAGGCTGAATTCGGCCAAGGCTCCCAGGTGTGCTTCGACTGTACCGATGTCTCCACGAGACACCGGGCCGGTGAGCGCACTGGGACCAGACTGCAGAGTGTTGTTCACGCTCGCGTCGACAAGCGAGTGCAGAACCTGAGCCGGGTTCTCTAGGCCCACGCTGGCCAACAGTTCCAGCGCCTGGCTGAGGATCACTACCGTGTGATTGGCCGCGTGTGAAATAGCTGCGTGGTACAACGGCCTGTCCGCAGGGGCGACGATCACTGGCTCGGCCCCAATTTCCACCACCAGAGCCTGACCAATCGGCAAAACAGGTTTGGGGGCCGTTACCGCGATCGTTGCCTGGCGCAGACGTGGTAAGTCGATGCTCGTTCCGGTAAACGACAAAGACGGGTGCAACGCAAGGGGGATGGCTCCGGAAGGTTCTAACACCTCGGTCCCATACCGGCCCGCGCAGTGGGCCACAATCTGACCCGAGTTGAACTTCCCCAACTTAGCCAGCCCCGCCACCAATTCCGGGAGGATGTCATCTGGAACCGTGAACAACACCAGTTCGCTGCGCTCAACCACCGTTTCTACGTCCAGAATGGGGACGTCAGGCAACATGGCAGAAGCACGGTCACGGCTGGCTTCAGAACTGGCGGTACACCCCACGATCGCGTGCCCGGCTTCGCGCAGTGCGCGCCCCATCACGGCACCCACGCGCCCGGTCCCCACGATGCCAACGCCCAAGCGAGTCTGGTCCATATGTCCTCCTAGGCTTCGACTCCGTCAAGTACACGACGCGCGCGCACGGTACGTTCTGCGTAGTCGTTCAGCAGTGCATGCCCATCAGCGCCATCGAAGTGGTAAATGTGAGGGTGAACGGGCCCGCTGGTGGAATGGATGCTGATCGACTTGAGCCCCAGGGCAGATTGGAGGGGCCCTTCCTCTAACGCCAGTGACTGCACACGGGCGTGCGGAACCAGCTGAACCGTTCGCTCTAGCACTCCCCTACGCACCACAAGCATGGTGTCGGTGAAAGCAAACACGTTGGATTTCCATGAAATCGGGTCCAGCCACTTAGACGACGCAGGCTGGTGTGTGAACATGCGCGCGGCCGGCCCCACCGGCTCACCCTTGGACTTCTTCAGCGCCGCTTCACGGATCAGGTCACCACCGTGGATGTCCTCAGGAACTCCAGGGTCGGGAAGCACCAACCCCAAAAGCACCATCACCTCATCGAGCGTCCCCACGGGAAGAAGAACAGAGCCTTTGTCGCCCTCAGACGTTCCGGCCAGGTTGAACGTGGCACGCCACCACCCAAATGGTCGCCACAAGATACTCTGGGTCAGTTCGACAGCCTGGATACGGTCCAAAGGGATCATGCTCCGGCGCGTATCCAGCAGCCCGGAGGTGATCGCCAGGCCGTCACCAGTGATCGACACAGCAAAGTTGGATTCAGCAAAACCCTTTTTCACCACTGAGGCAAGACCTGCGATGATACCAACAAAACCGGCCAGCCCACCGAAGCTGAACGATGCGTTGGGCAGTAACGCAATCACGGCCATGGCCACGAGGATCACCAGCGCGCTGA
This sequence comes from Brevibacterium sp. UMB1308A, assembly GCF_030230605.1. Classification (GTDB taxonomy): domain Bacteria; phylum Actinomycetota; class Actinomycetes; order Actinomycetales; family Brevibacteriaceae; genus Brevibacterium. Next base: position 30,316 of record NZ_JASPDO010000009.1, on the reverse strand, counting down.
GAACCAACGCAAGCGTCGTCCCGGAAACTAGCCGCGAAAGAATCACGCGGTGCGCCGGAACCATGAGCAACCGGCCGTCGGCACTCACATTGGATTTAATGCGGTACGGCATGAGCACGGAATCCACGGTTTCCGTAAAGTCTTCTGCAACTGTGCTAATCCCGGTGCTCAGACTTGTCGTGATGCGACTTCCGGCAGGCGCACCGTGGCGATGGGCTTTTGCATGGTCCGCCGAGGTCGTTTCCGGGGCCTCAGTGTGCGGACTGTGCGCGGGGATATCTTCGGGGGCGAGGCCAGTCGGGGCGACCTCGGCCGTTGGTTCCGCAGGCGCACGTTTCTCATTCTTCACGGCACGGACTTGCGCGAGCATGTCTTCGCGCAGGTCTTCGGCCTGCTTCTTGGTGAGGAACTTGATAGTGACTTCCGAGCCTTCTCCACCGGCGACGTCGAAAGTGAGTTCCGCCATTCCGAAGATCCGTGCCATGAACCGCTGCCGGATATCGATCGACTGCACACGGTCTAAGCGCGCTTTACGCAACTGTTTGTTAAGGATCCCCCAGCGCGAGTACACCGCGTTGTGGTCAATCGCGTATGCACGCACCCGCCACGACCACCAGTTGAGGGCAATAACTCCAGCAAAAACTGCCACACCTACCAGCAACCAGGCGAGGTTCTTGAGAATAAAGTCGAGCGTTCCGTGTTCGACCGCAAAGACCACAAGCTGAATAAGGTCTTGAACTTGGTTGAACGAGAAGGACACGAATGCCACGACGAGCGCGATCAGCCCCAATCCCACGTCGAGGAACGGGGTGGCGGGGTGGACTCGGCGCCAGTCAAGCTGGTCTGGCTGCGCGTCTCTCTCTGTGGCCGGGGCGTTCTGTGCGTCTGGGTTTTCCTGTGACACCGGCGGCCTCACAATCCGGCCAGGTGAGTTTCACCGCGCTGCGCCAGAAGTTCGCGCAGGTGGTCTGCGTCTTGAGCGGGCAACCCTGGAATGGTTGCGTCTGAGGACGCCGAGGCGGTGTGCAGTTCCACTGTTGCCAACCCAAAGAAACGGCTCACAGGCCCGGAGGAAACGTCGACGAACTGCATGCGCCCAAAGGGCACGACCGTGGTGCTCCGGAACATGATCCCTCGCTGGATGAGCAGGTCATTTTCCCGGATTGCGTACCCCAAGTTCTTCACCTGACGGTAAGCAACGATAACCCACCAGACAATTCCTATGACAGCGGCAGCACCAACTGCGACTGGAACCCACCAAGGAAGAAAAACTGCTGCCACCACGCACGCGACAACAGCAACAACAACGAACCACAAACCGTTCACCAGCCACACGTAGAACAGTTTGCTGTCTACTTGAACGATTTGATCATTCATGCCGGTTCGGTTCCTTCTGGGTCATCGGGAGGCAATTGGCAGTATGACTCTACGATAAGGCCCACAATCATCAAAACCGCTGCGGAGGCTACTGCCAAAAGCATTCCAGCCCCGGTAGAACTGCGTGCGCCACCGCCGGTTGTGAGCAAATACACCGCGCTTCCTGCGTACCACCCGGTGAGGCTCGCGCCGGCAAGCGCGGCGGCTTTAGCCATGATTGCCACGCGAGCGGCTTTCAGCGGGTCGAGGACGCGGGTACGGTCGCCTTCGTTCCACTTTTTAATGGGAAGGCCAACAACCAGAAGAACAACCGAAAGGATCAACATTCCCACGATTGCCAGCCACGGGATTCCTGGCAACACTTGCCCGTAGGATTCCCACATGAAGTTGAACACGTAGGCAAGTGCCAGCCCAAGTAAACCTGCAGTCGCAAGCGTCTTGGGTTTGGTCTGGCTCATGCTCGTTCAACCCCCTGGTCGCCAAGTTCTTCCAGTCGTTCACGAAGCGTCAGCGTTGTGCCGTCTACGTCTATTGTCGCGCTGGGATCAATTTCATGCCAGGGTACGAGCACAAACGCTCGGTTGCCCGCTTCCGGGTGAGGCAGTGTAAGCACCGGATCGGTGAGTGTCAGTTCGGCGGTCGCATCGCCTATGTCCGCACCCCGGCCCAGCCCCTCATGCGAAGTGAACCGGATGAGGTCCAGATCCAACGTGCGTGGCCCCCACCGCACGTCACGTGTGCGGCCGTGCGCCAACTCAACACCTTGGCACACGCCCAACAGTTCATACGCGGACAGCGTAGTTTCAACCGTCATCACCGCGTTGATGAAGTCGTCTTGTTCGACTCCTCCGACGGGCGCGGACCTATACAGCGAGGACCTTTGCAAGACCGTGATGTGCGGGTGCAGGTCAAGCGCGTCCATGGCGCTTTGGACCGTTTCAGCGGGGTTGCCCATGTTGGCACCCACACCGATTACAGCCTGCCCGCCGCGCACCAAGTCCTGCACCAAACGCTCCGACTGGCCCTGGGCACCAGACCTGCGCACGGTCACCGAAACATCTTGGAAGTCCTGATCAATGGGCGCCTGTGGCTTGTGGACTGTGACTTCCACCGAACCCGCCACACGCAACAAATCGCCCGCAATTGCCCACGCCAGAGCTTCAATCAAGTCAAAGGGCTCACCCGTGACGCGGTCCGCCACAATCTGCGCGACATCCGCATAGTTGATGGTGTCTTCTAACCGGTCTGACGCCCCAGCCTGCGCGTGGTCGGCATGCAACACCACGTCGACCACAAAATCTTGACCCTCGCGTTTTTCAAAGTCAAAAACCCCGTGAAAACCACGCGCTTTCAACCCGGTCAGAGTGATCCGGTCGTCACCCATGGAGGGCCCGTTCGGTGACGCTGGCGACCACTGCCGAGGTGCGCACATCGTGGACGCGCACGCCCCAGGCGCGCGCGTGGCAGGCAAGGGCGGTCAACGCCGAGGTGGCAATATCCAAATTGCGTTCGTCCACCTCGGCGCCGGTTTCCTCCAGATGCGAGGACAGGAACCTTTTGCGCGAACCTGCCACCAGCAGCCGGGGACCCAAACTGGCCAGCCGGTCCAGGTGGGACATGAGTGTCCAGTTGTGTTGCGCGTTCTTCGAAAATCCCAGCCCTGGGTCCACGATGATGCGACCGGGGTTCACGCCCGCGTCCACGGCGGCGTCGACTCGCTGGCTCAGTTCTTCGCGCACTTCTTCTACTACGTTGTCGTAGTGGAATACGGCGCCCGCGTCAGACAGCAGGCCACGCCAGTGCATGAGGATGATTTCGCTGTGCGTTTCAGCCGCCAGTCGTAGCATGTCGGGGTCCATTTGCCCTGCTGACACGTCATTGATGTACTGCGCCCCCGCCTCTAAGCAAGCGCGCATGGTGGACGCGTTCATGGTGTCCACGCTCACCGCGATCCCCTGTTTGGCAAGCTCTGTCACCACGGGGAGCACGCGGCGTTGCTCCTCTTCTTCACCCACCCGGGCTGAACCGGGGCGCGTCGATTCGCCTCCCACGTCAATGATGTGGGCGCCGTCTTCGACCATTTGGTGTGCGTGGTCGAGCGCACTCGTGGTGTCGAAGTAGCGCCCGCCGTCAGAAAAGGAATCTGGGGTGACGTTCAAAATCCCCATGATTTTCATGTTGTGCCTCGGATCAAACTCATAGCTTCGGCACGCGATGTTGGTTTGCGCAAGCTACCGCGTACAGCTGACGTAATTGTTGACGCGCCGGCCTTGTCCACACCGCGCATGGACATGCACAGGTGTTCGGCTTCGATCACCACGATTGCGCCCCGGGGCTCCAGGTGTTCCATGAGCGCGTCGGCGATCTGGCCGGTGAGCCGTTCCTGGACCTGTGGCCTGCGCGCGTACAGCTCGACTAAGCGAGCCAGCTTCGAAAGCCCGGTCACACGTCCCGAGGTGTTGGGGATGTAACCCACGTGCGCAACCCCGTGGAACGGCAACAAGTGATGTTCACACGTGGAGAACATTTCGATGTTGCGCACCAACACCATTTCGTCGTGCCCGATTTCGAACGTGGTCGACAACACTTCTGCCGGGTCTTGCCCCATTCCGGCGAACAGTTCCGCATACGCACGGGCTACTCGCCCGGGTGTTTCCTGTAGTCCGTCGCGGTTGGGGTCTTCACCAATCGCGTACAGGATTTCGCGGACCGCTGCCTCAATGCGCGGCTGATCCACCATTAGCGTTCAGTCCACGGTGGTTGCTGGTCACCCGGTGTTCCAGGTTCCGGCACCCCAGGGCCTGCCTGAGGTGGCTGGTTACCGGGGTTTGGGTGCGTGTCGATGGGCGGCTGTCCCGACTCCCCTGGTTGCGTTTGGGGCGCGTCAAGTGGCGCTTCCCACACCTCGGGGCTTTCAGGACGCACACGTTCCGGAACCGCGATAGGCGGAATGTTGGAAACAGGACGCGACGGGTCAGCCAGCCACACATCACGCTTCGGAGCCTTCTTAACCTCGGCAAAGATCTGGGCAAGCTCCGCCTGATCCAAGGTTTCTTTTTCGAGGAGTTCGTGGGCTAAGCGGTCCAGGATGTCGCGGTTTTCATTCAGCGCGCGGTAGGCGTCGGCGTGCGCCGCGTCAACGAGTGCGCGAATCTCCAGGTCGATCTGACGGTAGGTTTCGTCAGATGCGTGAGCTTCTGCACCTTGCCCACGTCCGGCAAACGGCTCAGAGGAAACGTCACCAATCTTGACCATTCCAACGCTTTGCGTCATGCCGTACTGCGTGACCATCTTCTTGGCCGTGCTGGTGGCTTTTTCAATGTCGTTGCTGGCACCCGTTGTGGGGTCGTGGAACACGATTTCTTCAGCAACGCGCCCACCCATCGCATAAGCAAGCTGGTCTAAGAGTTCATTGCGCGTGGTGGAGTACTTGTCTTCGCTTGGAAGAACCATGGTGTATCCCAGCGCGCGACCACGTGGGAGGATGGTCACCTTTGTCACCGGGTCGGTGTGGTTCATGGCAGCGGCAACAAGCGCGTGCCCACCTTCGTGGTACGCGGTGACCAAACGTTCTTTATCGTTCATGAGGCGGGTACGCTTCTGTGGCCCTGCGATCACGCGGTCAATCGCTTCGTCCAGGATTCGGTTGTCGATCTGCGTGCGACCCGAACGTGCAGTAAGCAAAGCAGCTTCATTGAGGACGTTCGCCAAGTCTGCACCAGAGAAACCTGGGGTGCGTTTAGCGATTTGCCCAAGGTCCACTTCAGGCGCAAGCGGTTTGTTGCGCGCGTGGACTCCCAGAATGTGTTGGCGTCCCTTCATGTCGGGGACTTCCACGTTGACCTGGCGGTCGAAACGTCCAGGACGCAAAAGAGCGGGGTCCAGAACATCGGGGCGGTTGGTTGCCGCAATGAGGATCACGTTGGTGGTGGCGTCAAAACCGTCCATCTCAACGAGCAACTGGTTGAGCGTCTGTTCGCGTTCGTCGTTACCGCCACCCATTCCGGCTCCACGCTGACGACCAACTGCGTCGATTTCGTCAATAAAGATGATGGCCGGTGAGTTGTTCTTAGCCTGTTCGAACAGGTCGCGGACACGTGAAGCACCCACACCCACGTACATTTCAACAAAGTCGGAACCAGAAATAGAGAAGAACGGCACGCCCGCTTCTCCAGCAACAGCACGGGCCAATAGGGTTTTACCGGTTCCGGGAGGGCCGTAGAGCATGACACCCTTAGGGATCTTGGCTCCCAAGTCCGTGAACTTCTTTGGTTCAGCCAGGAACTCCTTAATTTCCTGGAGCTCTTCCAGCGCTTCGTCTACACCCGCAACGTCCTTAAACGTGACGTCAGGGTGTTCTTTGTTGACCATTTTTGCTTTGGATTTACCAAAGTTCATGATCCCCTTGGCGCCCCCGGACATCTGCGAGAGCAGGAACCAGAAAATGGCCAAGATGATGACGAACGGGATGACGTTGAGAAGCAGAGAGGTGAGGAACGACCGCTTAGGAACTTCGTCGGTGTAGCCCTTTTTAATGTCAGCGTCGTTGATCGCCTTGATGACCTGATCTCCACGTGGCTCCACGTAGAAGAATTGCACGCGCTTGCCGTAGTTCCGGTCGTCGACCTTGTAATCTTCGGTCAACACCATGTCTACACGCTGGTCACCGTCAACAACCTTGATCTGTTCCACGGTCTTGCCGTTGAGCAGTTCAAGTCCCTGTTTGGTGTCGATGCGCTGGTAGCCACCCCCGGACAGCCACATCATCCCAATAGAAACGATGACAATTGCGAGCACGATCCACAGGACGGGTCCACGCGTCAACTTCTTCACGCCGGACTTGCTGGAATCCTTATTGTCGGGCCCTTTAGGTTCCCGACGTTTCAGATCGTTGTTGTTGTTGGCCATTAATTCTCTCTGTACGTGCTTGCGGGTCGTTCTTGCAGGACTACTAACTGTAAACGTGTGGCGCTAGAGTCGCGACAAACGGTACGTTGCGGTACTTCTCGGCGTAGTCTAGCCCGTATCCCACAACAAACTTGTTAGGAACGTCAAAGCCTACATAACGCACATCAATGTCGACCTTAAGGGCTTCGGGTTTGCGCAACATGGTGCAAATCTCCACCGAAGCCGCACCGCGGGACTTAAGGTTAGACAGAAGCCACGAAAGCGTCAGACCAGAGTCAATAATGTCCTCCACAATCAGGACGTGCTGGTCTTTGAGGTCCGTGTCGAGGTCTTTAAGAATCCGGACAACACCAGAAGACTTGGTGCCGGAGCCGTAGGAAGATACAGCCATCCAGTCCATGCGAACGTGCGAGTGCAGGGCACGGGCCAGATCAGCCATCACCATGACAGCGCCCTTGAGGACTCCCACTACCAGAAGGTCTTTACCTTCGTAGTCCCGGTCGATGTCGGCTGCGAGTTCAGTGAGTCGGTGTTTGATCTGTGTTTCGGTTACCAAGATCTCTTCAATGTCATCGCCCAGGTCGCGCTGATCCACGTTGCGTCCTTTCTTGTTTTCGCTGCTCGTTTTAGCTTACCTGTAAATGGGTGCTTGCCCGTCACGCCTGCGGAACTGGACGTCACCGGCGCGGGTGCGGACCACCTCGGCGGCGGGAGGACACGACACCGCACCTGTCCGCACTCCTGTCAGCAGGTCATCAATTGCGGTGACGTGATGGAAGCCCGCTTCGTTGGTGGGCGAGAATTGCCACAGCCAGTCCCGGATCACGCGCGTGCGCAACGCGACAGGCAACTCAGCGGCGGTGTGCAGAAGTGTGTCACCGCGGATGTGCGCCTGGGCGTCGGTTTGGGATTCCAGTTGGTCGGAGTCCATGGCCAGAAGGCGGGCGGTACGTGCCAGGTTGGCGTACACGCCGGGGCCTGCGACCTCGGCGAGCGCGGGCATCAGCTGGGTGCGCACTTTGACCCGTGTGAAGCTGGGGTCTGAGTTCATGGGGTCGTTCCACACGGGAATGTTTTGCGCGGTGGTGGCGGATTCGGTTTCGGCCCGGGTGATGCCCAACAGTGGGCGGATATACCGGCCGGCGCGGGGCCTCATGCCGGCAAGGGATCGCGCGCCGGAGCCCCGTAGGAGCCCCAACAGCACGGTTTCGGCCTGGTCGTTTTGTGTGTGGGCCAGCAGAACGCCCGCAGCTCCCCTCTCCTTGGCTACCCGGTCGAGGGCCGCGTACCGGGCCGTGCGCGCGTCGGCTTCAAGGCCGTCCGAGGTCGCCGTCACCTCCGCTGTTTCAACGGTTGTGGTGAGTCCCAGGTCGGTCAGCGCCCGCTGGGTGCGGGCTGCGACCTCGGCGCTTCCTTCCTGTAACCCGTGGTCAACGGTGACCGCTACAAACTCATAGTCCTTGCGGGTGAGGAACGCGCATGCGGCGGCCAGGCTCATGGAGTCCGCTCCCCCGGATACCGCAATGAGGTATGTGTGACCGGGTTCCAGCGCGTCTTCGACAGCTTTGCGGATTTTCGCCGAGGCGGGATCCAGCCTGGGTCGTCTAGGCACGGATGCGCTCCAGCCAGAGTTCGGGGTTGCCCAGTTCCGCCTTAGTTGGCAGGTTTTCAGGCGCTTGCCACAGTGGGTGCAATCCGGCATGGCCACGGTGCTTGACGACTCCGCGGATAAACGCGGCGCCGGTGGTGTACTGATCCATTTTGTTTTGGAATCCCAAGAGTCGGTTCAGCCCGTTGACGCTGGTGGCTCGCCTGCGGTCGAATGCGCGGCGGATTCTGGCAACAGTGGGGATCACGGATGGCCCGCACGAGTCCATGACGACGTCCGCGTGGCCTTCGAGCACGCTCATGACCGCGGTGATTTCGTTGACTGCTTGACGTTTGTCGGGGGTGGTGATGGCGTCGAGCAGAGACCCGCCTTTGAGCGCTTCAATCCAGTTTTCGTCTTGCGTGGACTTTTGTACCAGGATGCTCACTCGCTCAATCATGTAGTCCCGCAGCCACGGGGCCATGGCGAACTGCACGCGGTGGGTTGTTTCGTGGAGGGTCACCCACAGGCGGAAGTCGCGGGGATTCACTTCAAGCCGCCGCTCAGTTTCTAACACATTGGGTGCGACCAGCATGAGCCTGCGGTGGGAGCCCAGCGGGTCGAACTGGCCTAGGACCCGCCCGGCCAGGACGGCAAGCACGGTGCCCAGTTGCGCGGAACCCACGCGAACCACTGGGTTGATGCGGAAGATGGACGGTTTGGGCGGGGTCATGAAACTGGCGCCTAGCTCTGCGAATGTCTGGGCGTTAGCGGTGAGCCACCCCATCCGGTCGACCACTAAGACGGTGTCGCCGGTGACAGTGTTGCGGACGTTGTCTTCCCATTCCCGTGGCAGGTTGACGGTGCGGAGGACCAAATCGACCGAGGTGTCCGCAGCTTCGCGCAGATCCTGCACCAGGGTGCGGGCAGTGTCCGCGTCAGGAATGGGTCCAGGGGCTACGAGTTCACGTCCGGTGCGCACAACCGTGGGCACGTGAAAAGGTTGTTCGGTCACCCTGAGCACCCACATTCTGCTAACGCAGTAACTGCTTTGTCTACGATTTGACGCGCTTCGCCTGCCCCGCCGCGTTCTAGACCGTCGGCCATGATGGTGAAGGTGAGGAGGCGACCGTCCTTGGTGGTGACTACACCGGACAGGCTGGTCACGGTTGCCAAGGTTCCGGTTTTGGCGCTGACGACTCCGGCAGCTGACTCAGTTTCTGGGTCGTCATAGCGTTTGACGAGCGTGCCCGAAAGCCCTCCCACCGGCATGTTGGGGAGAAGCTCTGCTAGTTCTTCACGTTGGGCGACACTGGTGATGATCTGGGTGAGTTCGTTGGGCGAAATCCGGTTGTCGTAGTTAAGCCCTGACGTGTCGCCCAGAGTGATCGACGCGGTGTCGAGTTTCATGTCCTTAAGCTGATTGAGCACAGCTTGCGGGGACGCCTCAAGCCCTGGTTTGTCGCCACGTTTGATGGCCACTTCGACACCCAAGTTTTCCGCAACCACGTTGTCGGAGTGCAAGAGCATGTATCGGATCACGCTGCTGACCGGGGCAGATTCCACTTGAGCTGCTTTCTCAGCAGACTCCGGCGTCGCTTGGGGCTTTTCCACCTTTACGTCGATCCCGCGGTCTTTGAGCGCCTTCTCAAAGTCTTTGACGGCACGGTTCACGGGGTCTTGTTCACGCGAAGAAAAGCGTGCGCGCTTCACCAACCCGGCGTCCACCATGAGTGGTTTGACGGGCGCGATATAGCCGTTGCCAATGTCTGCCCGGTCCCATTTCTTGCGAAAGTCGGCGCCTTCATACCGGGAGACGTCCGCGCGCAGCGTCACGGAGGTGCGACCTCGGTCCTTTAAGAACGCCGAGGTGGTTTCTGCCAGTGTTCCTAGCCCTGCGTGCCCAATGATTGAGTTGGGGTCGGACTCGCCGGCGCCAAGTAACACGTCTCCCCCACCTTTGAGAAACAGGGTGTCGCCGTCAAGGAGGGCTTCTGTTGTGAACCGGCTGGAAGGTCCCAGCGCGTCCAGGGCTGCGGTGGCGGTGAGAACTTTGGTGACCGAGGCGGGTGTCCGGGCTCGGTTGGCGTCCTTGTCATAGAGTGTGTCGCCTGTTTTGGCGTCCCGGACTTCGGCAGAGAACGCGGACGGGTCTTTTGCGGAGTCGAAGACTGGGTCGAGCCGATGTTTCAGATCGTGTGGCACAGGCGCGTCATCTGCCAGCGCGGGCATGTCGACAGAGCTGTGCGATTCAGGCGCGGGCTGCGGAAGTGCTTGCACTTCGATGGGTGGCTTGGTGGTGAGGAAACCAGGAGCGATGTCCGCTACGTCAAGAGCTACATAACCTGCGAGCGCTACGATCACTCCCGCACTGGTGATCATTAGACCGTTTTTTCGGTTGCGTTCTTGACGACGACGGGCTTTTCGACTGGTCATACTCTTCCAATTGAGATTGTGGGTGAGGGGTGGTGCTTTCACCAGTGCACTCCGCTTATTATTCTCTATGCTAAGGGAGGTATCTCTCAGGCGCGTTTTCCGTGCGTGCCTACTAGCCAGCACTAGCCAGAAATGGAGCATTCATGGAGCTTTTGGCCACAATCGAAATTCCTGCCGGTTCGCGCAACAAGTACGAAGTGGACCACGAAACCGGGCGCGTCAAACTGGACCGCTACCTGTTCACCTCGATGGCTTACCCCACCGACTACGGGTACTTCGAAGACACCTTGGGTGAAGACGGTGACCCACTGGACGTTCTGGTTCTGCTCCACGAATCAGTGTTCCCTGGTTGCCAGCTTGACGCTCGCCCTATTGGTGTTTTCAAGATGGTTGACGAAGCTGGTGGTGACGACAAGGTTCTGGCTGTTCTCGCCGATGACCCACGCTTCGACGACATCACTGATGTGAAAGACATTTCGAAGTTCCAGCTCGATGCGATTGAGCACTTCTTTGTTCACTACAAGGACCTGGAGCCAGGCAAGTACGTCAAGGGTTCCGAATGGGCTGGCCGTGAAGAAGCCGAGCGCATCGTGAACGAGTCGATCGAGCGCTTCAAGTCCGAAGGACACTGAGCTGATCGTTTGTGCTTCAGCGATCTGAAGTGCCAACGAGCCATCTCATAGTTAGGTTGACCTAACAAGATGATCCAAGTGCCGTGTGTCACAGTACACACATGCACTTGGATCATCTTTCGTTTGCGGCACAGCCAGATGGATACCAGGCAACAGCAGAACGCCTGGCTGAGAAACTCGGCTTGTCTTTTTACGATGGTGGAGTGCATCCACGCTTCGGAACCCGCAACCTGATTTTCCCTCTTACGGGTGGCCACTATGTTGAGGTCGTCGAGGCGCTTGAACACCCGGCAGCTTTTGCAACCCCCTATGGCCAGGCGGTGCGTGCACGGTCCGAGCTGGGTGGCGGCTGGATGGGTTGGTGCGTGCGCACCGACAATCTGACTAGCGTAGAGGAGCGCCTGGGGCGCAAGGCTGTTGACGGTAACCGACAGGCCGTGGATGGCCCGGAACTCGAATGGAAGCAGATCGGCGTCAAGGGGCTCATGGCAGACCCTCAGTTGCCGTACTTCATTCACTGGCTGTCACCCGTTGCGGATCAGCCGGGGCACTGGAAGTCACCAAGTAGTGACGTTGCGATCAAGTCCTTGCAGATAGCAGGTAACCGCGACAGGGTGCGCGAATGGCTGGGAACTGACGACCCTAAGCCGATTCCAGAAATTGGGATCGACTGGACGGCACCCAATGCGGCGCCTGGCCTTATTTCGGCCACATTCACCACGCCTCAGGGCGAGGTTGTGATTTAAGCCTGGCACTGTTTTAGGCCAGCGCTGTTTACAGCGACACGTCTTATGCGTCTACAGCGTGAAGGATTCCAGGTGCGGTGAACCCCACCACGTCAATGAACGTGTGCGCCCACACAAACGGCATGACTGAACCGCGGATAGAACGCGGGCCAAAGAAGTATAGGTAGCCAAAGAGCAGGCCCATGAGCACGTTGCCCACAAACGGCCCGATCCCCTGGTACAAGTGGTAAGAGCCACGAAATAGCGCCAGGCTAATGATTGCCACCCATGGGCTGATGCGCATTTTGTGTAACCGGTCGGTGGCGTAGCCCAGAAGCAAGACTTCCTCTAAGACCCCGTTCTTGATGGCGTGCAGGATGAGCACGGGAACGGTCCACCAGTAGGCGTTTAGGTTATTGGGCATGATCTGTGCTGTGATCCCCAGCGTGCGCCCCAGGAAGTAGACCCCCAAAGTGCCTACACCGATCACCGCGAATAGGCCCGCACCCCACAAGATGTGAACCAGCCAGCCACGCAGGTTGCCGGGCCACCCCATGCGTGTGCGCAGTGACGGGGTGGATGGGGCGGTGTCCTTGTCACGGGCCATGAGCCACATAGCAAGGGCCACCGGGACCACCGCAAACCCAATCCCTAACAGCTGGTACAGCAGGTCAAAGAGCGGACGGATGGACTCCGAGGTGTTGAGTTTGGCCTGTGCGTCAGAGATGGGTCCACGGGTGGAAATGTCAACGAGGCGCACAATCGCGTAGATCGCGGACTGCCCCAGTGAGACAGCCGCGATCAGTGCGAGTTCAGCTCCCCAGCGGGAACGGTCAGCTTTCACTGCGTGCTTCGGCCTTGTCGATCACGCTTGACCGTGCCATTTCCTTGATGATTTTCTTTTCGCGGCGACGTTCCTTGAAGCCTTCGATCAGCTGGTACAGAACGGGCACCAGGATCAGGGTCAGCAGGGTTGAGCTCACAAGTCCACCGATCACCACAATGGCCAGTGGCTTGGAGATGAACACACCGCCTCCACCAGTGAGGCCAAGTGCCATCGGAATCAGCGCGAAGATCGTGGCAGCTGCGGTCATGATGATGGGTCGGAACCTCAAACGAGCGCCGTTGATCACCGCGGTACGCAGGTCCACACCGTGAGCACGGAAATGGTTGATGAGGTCAATCAGCACGATCGCGTTAGTGACTACAACACCGATCAGCATGAGAAGACCAATCAACGAGGCCAGTCCTAGTGGGGTGTCTGTCAGCAGCAGAAGCCCAATCGACCCGGTGGCAGCGAATGGGATCGACACCAGGAGAATGAGCGGCTGGATCAGACTCTTAAACGTGGCAACCAGGATCACGAACACGATCAGGATCGCGGCAAGCATGGCCAGACCCATCTGCTTGAACGCATCGGCCTGTTCGGCACCCACACCAGACGTGTCCTGAGACACGCCGCTTGGCAGTTCGGTTTCGTCAACCTTGTTGTTCACCGCTTGTACCACTTGGCCCAGGTTGTCCCCTGAAGGTGTCACGCTGATCTGTGCGGAGCGGAGACCTCCCGAGTGCCGAATAACGGGCGCGGTTTTGATTTCTTCAACCTTCGCGATCTTGGACAGGCGAACAGTTTTCTCTTCCGTCGTTGGCGTGCCGGGCATTCCCGGAATTGGAGAAGCCTGAACAGTCTGTTCCGTGTACGGGATCTTGAGGTCTTCCAGCTTCTTGACGGTATCGGCAGATCCATCGAACAATTTCACGCTACGTGTCGATGAGTCAACGATGAGGTCACCAATGTCCTGACCTTCGATCGCGCGTTGCACATACTCACTGACTTGAGCTTCAGTCAGGCCCTTTTCTTTGACTTTCTTTGCGTCAACCGAAACTTGAACAATCGGTTGCACGGCCTGCAGGTCATTGGTAACGGTTTGCACGCCGTCGACGTCCTTCAGCTCTTCTGTTAGCTTCTTGACACCATCTTCCAAGGCCTTGGTGTCGTTAGAGGTGAGTGTCAGGTCGATGGAGTCACCACCGGGGCTTGAAGTTGCTGACATCACTTCAAGTTCGCCTACACCATCAAGTTCGTCAAAGCGTTTTTGGATGTCGGCAGACACCTCCGAGGTGCTTGCCCCCGTTTCGAGGTTGATGAAGTAGTCGCCGGAAAGTCCACCTCCGTCACTTCCGAATGAGAGACCTGCGTCGCCGATGGAGAACTGGTAGGACTCCACACCGGGGGTCTTCGAAAGCACTTCTTCGACCTTTTCAGCTTGTTTTCCGGCTTCTTCTAGACCAACCCCAGGTTCGAAGGTCTGTTGAGCCTGAACAGTTTCTTCGCCGGTGTCACCCAAGAATTCAGTCTTCAGCAACGGAGTCATGGCCAAGGTTCCCACGAGCAAGACCACACTGACCACAATCGTGACAACAGGATGACGCGTAGCCCACCGCACTACGGGGGTGTAGGTCTTTTGCAAGCGAGTCTCAGGTGACTTGAGGCTGGCAAGTTCGTCGACCTCGGCCGCGGAACCTTCATCCTCACCCAGCACAGAGGCTGCGGTTTTGCCAACCACAGGCATTTCCGAGGTGGCCCTGCGTGGCCCGGTTCCTCCGGCGCGCGCACGCTTGCGGCTCTCTTTGCGTTCCTTCTTCCACTGCTTGAGGTTTTCCTTGCGCAGGGTACGAATTTCTTGCTTGTCCGATCTGGTGAGCTTGACACGCGATTCACGTGCACGCAGGAACCAGTACGCCAATACCGGAACGATAGTGAGCGACACCAGCAGCGAGGACAAAAGCGCGATCGAAGTGGTGAGCGCAAATGGGCGGAACAACTCACCCGTCTGTCCCGTGATGAACGCGAGCGGAATGAACACCGCAACCGTGGTCAGAGTGGACGAGGTGATCGCCCCGGCGACTTCGGATACGGCGGCGAAGATGTTCGCGAACTTGGTGCCGCCCAAGGTTTGGCGACGGCGGATCGATTCGATGACCACGATCGAGTCGTCCACAACGCGCCCAATAGACATGGTCAACGCCGCCAAGGTGAGCATGTTCAGCGAGTAACCGGTACGCCAGATCGCGATCATGGTGATCAGCAAGGACAGCGGAATGGAGATCGCTGTAATTGCGGTTGCGCGGAATGACAGCAAGAACACCAGGATGACCAAGACGGCGAAGATCAGACCCAAGCCACCTTCACGCACCAGATCTTCGATTGACTGGTTGATGTAAGGAGACTGGTCGAAGACCGTGGTGAACTCGGCATTGTTGCCGATTTTCTTTTCCAGTTCAGGCAATACGTCTTTGACGCCTTCCGCCACATCCACCGTGTTGGAATCAGGTTTCTTAAGGACTTGGATAGTCAGGGCATCTTTGCCGTTCGACCGTGAAATCGATGTGATGGGTTCGTCTTTAAGTTCAATGTCAGCGACATCGCCCACCTTGACCGGCTTTGGTTTGCCGTTCTTTTCTCCTGTGACATAGAGGTTTTTGATGTCCTCAACAGTGGTCAGACGCTTTCCCACTTCGACGGGGGCGGCACCGTTCGATGCTTTAAGTTCACCTGCGGAAACCGGGACACCGTTGGTCTTGAGGATCTGGGCAAGTTCGTCAAGTTGCACACCCTTGTCTTCCATGCGCTTTTTCTTGACCCGGATCTCAATTTGTTTTTGTGTTTGGCCTGAAACAGACGCGTCGCGAACGCCGTCGATCTTCTTCATTTCAGGGACCGCGATGTCTTCGAGGTCCTTTGACAGCTTTTCGATGTCGTCACCGGATACGGACATCACGAGGACTGGGAAGTCGTCAACGGACCCTGCGATCACCGTTGGGGTCACACCGTCAGGGAGCTGGCTTTCAACTTGTGACACGGCGCGTTGAAGTTCGCGAACAACGTCGTCCGAAGAGGTGCCGTACTTCGTTGTGACAGTGATCTGGCTGTTTCCCGTTGAGGAGGACGAAGACACCTCGTCCACCGACTGCACGCCAGCCAGCGCGGACTCAAGGGGGTCAGTCACTTCCCGTTCGACCGCCTCGGGGGCGGCCCCTGGGTACTGGCTAATCACAATGGCCTGAGGAACGTCAAAAGAAGGAAACAGCTCCTTCTTGAGACTGAACGTGGCTATGGTCCCAAAGATGATGGCGACGACGGTCACAAGTGCGATGAGTGAGCGGTTTCGCAGGCTCAGTCTCACAAGATGTTTCACAAGTTCCTCTTTCAGGTCTGGGCTACTGCTCAATCCTACTTTTGGGACGGGCGTGACGTGGTGCGGTTTTCCCCACAGTGTGCGTGGAGATATCCCGTCAGTGTTTAGTTCTGCTGCTGGCTGCGAGCTGGCGGTTTGTTCATGGGTTCTGGCGTGAACAACCACACAACACTTGCCAGCAGACAGAACGCGCCAGCCACGGCGAAAGCCACCGCGTAAGACACGTTTTGGGCAAGAGCAGCGGTGGCGATTGGACCCACGATTGAACCGAAGTCCATGGCCATTTGGAAACGTGAAAGCACTTTGCCGGACGGGCGTTCACTGCCGACGACATCGGCGATTGCGGCTTGCTGAGCGGGCATGATGAGTCCGGCACCCATACCGGCAACCGTGGACAGGGCCAGGAACATGGGCAGGTTGGGCCAGACACCTAGTAGCAGGGTGGCGATTCCCATGACGGCGAAACCGGCGGATACAAATGGGACGCGGCCGTAGGTGTCGGCGAATCGGGATGAGGCGTTGATGGCGATTGCGTTGCCCAGCGCGAAGAACGTGAGAGCTAGCCCGGCTGCCTCAGGGCCCACGTTGAGAACGCTCAGGGCGAACAGCGGGTAGATCGCAACGCGGATCCCCATGGCTGACCACCCGGAGACAGTGGCACCGAGGAGGGCGGCGCGGTAGGCCGGCACCTGCCACGCTTCGCGTACACGCATGGGTGCCAAAGTGGGGCTGGAGGTGTCACGCTGGGAGGTGTCGTCTGGGGACACAGTGGCGCGCACCTCGGCACGGGCAACCCGGGTAGAACTCGCCAGCTTTACATGCACGACGGCGGCCGCAATCACGAGCCCGGTGCCGTAAATGATGAAGGGAACCTTGAGCCCAAAACCGGCCAACAGACCGCCCACAATGGGCCCGGCGATGTTGCCGATAAGGAACGAAGTGGCGTAGAGGCCAGTGGCTCGGGCGCGGGCGTGAGGCGGGGCGAGTTTCACGATGATGGCCATGGCCGACACCGTGAACATGGTGGAGCCCAGTCCACCCAGGCCGCGGAAGATGAGGAGTTGCCAGTAGGTCTGCGCAAACGCTACGGCGTAGGTTGAGGCGGCCACAATGAGCAGGCCGGTGACGTAGATGGGGCGTTCGCCCAGGCGGTTTACCAGGGAACCGCCGGCCGGGGCGGACACTAAGCGGAAGAATGCGAACGCGCTGACAACAACGGCGGCGGCAGTTTCGCCCACGTTGAACGAGCTTGCAAACTGCGGCAAGACCGGCGCGATGATTCCGTAACCAATAGCCACGATGAACGCGGCAATGACCATGACCCAGATGTCAGCTGGGATGGCAGTTTTGGGTTGCTTCTGTGTCATTGGATCCAATCTGCCCACTGTTTGCGTGCCTGCGCCAATTTAGGATCGATGACGAATGAGCAGTACCCGTTACCGGGGTTACGGGTGTAGAAGTCCTGGTGAACGTTGTCTGCAGGGAAGAACGTGCTCAGTGGTTCGAGTGTGGTCACGATTGGTCGGTCGTAAAACTGTTGGGCCTGGTCGATAGCGTGCTGGAAGCGCTCTTTTTGTTCCTGATCCTGGTAGAACATGGCAGACCGGTACTGGGTGCCCACGTCGTGGCCCTGCCGGTTGAGGCTGGTGGGGTCGTGAGTGGTGAAAAACATGCCCAAGATGACGTGTTCGGGAATCGTGTCTGGGTCGTAGGTGACTGCGACGGCCTCAGCGTGGCCCGTGGTGCCTGAGCACACCTGATGATAGGTGGGGTTGTCCACGTGACCGCCGATGTACCCGGATACCGCATCGATGACGCCACGGGCGCGGCGCACCACGGCGTCGAAGCACCAGAAACATCCGTTCGCCAAGGTGATGGTGCGGTGGTGGGTGTGTGGCTGAGACTTCTGTTGGTTCTGCGGTTGAGCTTGGGTCATTGGGTGCGCTCCTCATCGAATTCGCTGATGAACTCAACTACGCCAGCACGGTATGCGCTTATCCATTCGGACAGCGTGGGCGATTCTTCGTCAAATTCGGCGAGTGACAAGGCGGATGCGTGGCCTTCGTGCACCTCAAGGTTCAGACGGTGTTCAACACCGCTGAAGCTGGCGCGGGCGTAGACGGGGTAGGTCTGTGTGCGCGGGGTAATCACACTGACGTCTGCATCTGATGGAAGTGTGAGTTCAATACAGCAGTCGTCGAGGAACTTTAGCGGGTCTTGGTCCGACGAGGCATAGATGGTCGCACGCAAGACCGGGATCTGAGTGGCAAGCGCCTGGGCTGCGCCCGGTGTGAGGTTGAGTTCAGGGTGGGCAAAACCGGTGAGAAAGTCGCGGAGATCACTGGGTAAGTCACGTTCGTAGCCCTCGCCTGCGACGGCCATCCATCCGAAGTCACTCTCTTGCCGTTCTTCCCACGCCGCAAACGCTCGCAGCGCAATGAACGCTGCCAGGCCGGTTGCCACCTCGGGAGCGGGGATACCCCACGCGCGCAGGCGCCGGTCCACAGCCTTGTCGAGGCGGTCGGAGAGCCCCCAGGTGGCGTAGGTGAGGGTGGCCGTGGCTGTGCCAAGACCTGCGATGGTGCCACCTGAGATGCGGCAGACATCCCGGGTGTTGAGCGCGTAACCGGCGGCTACGAGCCCTGTAGCCAGTGACGTGCCTAACCGCAGCGCGGGCTGGTACTTGGCGGGCACGTGATGAGTGCGGACCGCGGACAGCCCCGCGGTGGCGAGGTCTAGAACGCGACCGAGTGCGCGCGACGGCGGAACGTTGTCGGGAATGTATGTGGTCATGGAGTGTCTTTCGGCTTACAGGGCTGGTGGGGCGGCAGGCTGGCGGCTTACAGGGCTGGCGGGGCTGGCAGCTCGAAGCCCAGAGCGGCGGCTGCCTGTTGTGTGGTGGGTTGGTTCCACCAGCGGGCGACTTGTTCGTGGGTGGCCAGGGAGCGCATTTCGGCTTTGTCGAGGTAGAGGATGCCGTCGAGGTGGTCGGTTTCGTGCGCGATGATGCGCCCGGCCCAGCCGGTGATGTCCTTGGTGATGGTGGTGCCTTGGTGGTCGTGCGCGGTGAGGGTGATGGTGCGCGGGCGGGCCACGACGGCTTGGTAGCCGGGGATGGAGAGGCACCCTTCGTAGAAGGCGACGAGTTGGTCGGTGGCCGGCTGGTAGGTGGGGTTGATAAGTGCGGTGAACGGCAGGGGTGTGCGTTCGCGGGCTGCCGCATGTTCGGCCGAGGTGGTGCCCGGGTCTTCGCACACGGCCAGCCTGAGGCTGATGCCGATTTGCGGGGCGGCGAGCCCCACACCGGGGGCTGCGAGCATGGTGGTGCGCATGGCGGTGAGCAGTTCCAGCAAGGTGGAGTCGTCGATCTGGCCGTCGAAGCGCGCGGTGGTGGCGCGCAGAACAGGGTCACCTGCAGTGACGATGGGAATGACGCCGTCGTTGTGCGCGGCCGCGGTCAGGGCCCGGTCGACTTGTTCGCGGATGGTCTGCGCCGAGATCTCGTTGCCCTGACTTCCGTCATTGGAGCGTGGCTGAGTCATGGAAGTGTTCACGGGTGTAACTCTACTTGTGTTGAGCAAAGAACGTTTGAGACGCTGGGGAAGCATGGCTGTTGTTTCTTTGGAACAACGAGTTTCTTTTGCCACGCACGTGGCATGACCCTGTCTACTTCTTGGATTCCGGAGTCAGTATGTGAGCGCCTTTGCAGAAAAAACCGTCTCACTCAAAAGCAACTTACATCCCTGATCGGGTTTCTAACTGGAACGCACGATGCCGGTAAAGCGACAACAGCATTCAGCGACCAGATTGCGAACGTCCCCGAACTTGAGTGGTTAGCAAACCAAGCTCGGCGCGCTATGTCACACGACGGTTCCGCCCCTTTTGTGAACCCTGCCTTTAAACCACCACACAGTTTGGCTTCTGACGCCATTCTCAGACGGGAGCTCGCCCGCATTTTCCCTGAGGCTGAGTACACAGCGATCTGCACTCTCACCTCTGCAGCTGGCGCTCATCATGGCCGCCCCAGCGAACTACCCATGCATGACGGCCCGCTAGGTGGTGAACGCCTCACTACCGTTAACCAGTACCTTGACCGTCATGGCCCAGTGTGGGCACAGGCGTGGAGCGAACTCGTCGTGGACATCCTCGAACGCACACAGGCAACTTCGACGCTTTCACAGGTCCTGAACCAAGGCGGTTTAGACATCACCGACCAGATGCTTTTGGCCGGGCTTGTAAGCATTGCAGACTGGATCGCGTCGAACCAAGAGCTGTTCGAACTTACCGAAAGTGGGTGTCACACATCAGACCAGTCACGCGCAGGCGATGCTCTGGAACAGCTTGCGTTAACTCCGCCGTGGAGAGCAAAACGCGACGCCGTGCCACCATTTGAACGACGGTTTGGGTGGCCCCAAGGCTCTCGTCTGCGTGCGTGTCAGCAGGTCGCAGTTGAAGCAGCGATGGAACAAACGGGACCCGCGCTATTCATCATTTGTGACGAAATGGGGCGAGGGAAGACTGAGGCCGCGCTACTCGTAGCTGAAATTTCAGCGGGGCGTACGGGCGCAGGTGGAACTGCCTTCGCTTTGCCTAGCCAAGTGACCTCAAATGCAATGTTGCCCCGCATTACTCACTGGGTGGAGTCGCTGGATCAAGAGTCACCACATTCTCTTCGCCTCATGCACTCAAACGCACATTTGAGCCCTGAGTTTGAGTCGCTCATCCATCGCACACGTGCGATTAGCGACGGGACCGACCATGATGACGTGATTGCCCATCAATGGTTCAGCGGGCGTAAAGGGCTACTTTCTGAATTTACTGTTTCGACGGTAGATCAAGTCCTCATGCTGGCGCTCCAAAGCAGGTACGTCGCACTCAGGCATTTTGGACTTGCAGGAAAAGTCGTCATCATTGACGAGGTTCACTCGTATGACCACTACACGCGCTCATACCTGGAGAAAACCCTCACATGGCTCGCAGCTCACGGAACCAGCGTCATCTTGTTATCGGCGACCCTCGCGTCGTCAGTTCAGTCTGAATTTGAGAAAGCTTATGCGGAAGGAGTCGCACAGAAAAAGCCCACGCAGGGCAAACGGGTCAAACGAAAGGTTGAACTGCCCCAACCGACTGAAACGTTCACTTTCCCATCAGTTTCCGTCACCTCACAGGCTGGCACAAAACGTATGCCCGTCGAGGCTGAAAAGAAGTCGAGAGAGGTACGCCTGACGAGCGTTGAAGACTCATTGGCGGATTTGCAGTCTGCGCTTTCCACCCGGCTAAGAGACGGAGGTGTTGTGGGAGTTGTGTGCAACACCGTCTCTAGGGCACAACAAGCGTTCTCTGCGCTCAGGAAGGAATACGGCGAAGATGTCGTATTGCTTCATTCGCAACTTACCGTCGCCGAAAGATCGAGCCTTGAACGCCAACTTGTAAACGACCTCGGTAAAAACGGGCGCAGGCAACCTTCTGACGCACAAACTCAACGGCCTTTCCGGCGCCTCGTGGTTGGCACACAGGTGTTAGAGCAGTCTCTTGACGTCGACTTCGACCTGCTCGTTTCAGACTTCGCGCCGGTTGATCTGTTAGCCCAACGTGCTGGACGACTCCATCGTCATGGGAGACCTGCGCACGACCGGCCCCCGGCCTTGCGAGAACCCGAAATGCTAGTACGAGGGCTCAACCGCGGTGGAATTTCGTCTGCCATCGTTCCAGATTTCGAATCAGGTGCAGAGAAAATTTATGGGCAGTATTTGCTCCTCGCCACGGCCGCTGTTCTGCGTACTCACGTTAATGGCTCCCCTTGGTGCATTAGGCACGACCTTTATCCGAAAATTGAAGCTGTCTATACGCATACACCAGACATTCCAGAAGTGTGGGCCACTCGTTTTGAAGAAGCCAAGAAAGCGTACGACCACGATAAGAAGGCAGCACGAGTACGCGCGGAAAAGTTTCAGATGCCGACTCCGCGGAAAGCTGGGGCCGACCTGACACAAGCGCTTGGCTCTGCTAGCAAGCTCGATGCTGATCGAGATCAACGTAAAGCCGTCGCAAGTGTGCGCGATATCCAGCCCACGCTGGAAGCAATCCTGCTTTGGGAAAACGACGGATACATCTACCCGTTGCCATGGCTGCTCGACGACGAAACAGAACTGGTGCCACTAAGCGAAACCCAACTGCCACCCCGGAAAATATCCCGTCTGCTCGCCGAATCAGTAGTCAAGATTCCGTACTGGCTTGTACCCGAGTGGTCGATAGATCCTGCGATTGACGAATTAGAGGCACAAGGCATTGCGGCGTGGCAAGACGATTTTCGTCTGAGAGGCCAGCTATTACTGCGCGTCGGACATGATTTCAGCGGACAACTCTTGGGCCGAAGCTTCTTTTATCTACCTGCTATTGGATTTGTCCAACCTGATCACGTTCATGAGTTTGATTGTGTAACGCGAGCACCCGAAGGAGATTTCGATGACGAGCACCTTGACTATCCCTACGACTGCGGAGGCGATTTTTCATGAAACCGACGTTTAACCTGCTGGATGAGCCGTGGATAAAAGTGAGAACCCTGCACGGAGACTCCGAGGTCGTGGGCCTTAAAAAGTTCTTTAAGCGTTGCGACCAGTTCGCGACGTTCGATGGAGAGACGCCAACTCAAAACGTCGCTATTTTCCGTCTTCTCATGGCCATTTACATTCAAACGATCCGGCAGTTCGACGGATGGGCAGACCTTTCCGAAAAAGAACTGTGGGAAGCGGTCTATGACGACGACGAAATGGGTGACGAAGTTTGCGCATACCTAGAAGAACACCGCAACAGGTTCTGGCTGATTTCGCCAGACACCCCGTTCTACCAAGTAGCTGACCTCCACACGAAAAAGGGAGAGTACAAGTCAGCAGCAGAGCTCGTGCCTGACGCTGGTCCTTCTCTTTTTTCCACTCAAACACGTGAAACCGCCAATCAGCTCCCCCTTGATTTAGCAGCACGTTGGTTAGTACACCGGCAGGCTTATGACTTTTCTGGAATCAAGACAGGCGTCGAGGGTGACCCCCGGGTTAAGGGCGGAAGAGGTTACCCCATTGGCCCCGGGTGGGCTGGGAATTTAGGCCATACCTTGCTCACTGGGGCTACGCTCAAGGACCTTTTACTTCTTAACCTGCCAGTTAGCGCAATTTTCACCGATAACACATCCGCTATTACGCAAGATTTAGCACCGTGGGAAAGAGAACCAGATACGGCCTGCCCCCGCACAGAGGGTTTCATTGAACCCAACGGAGTCGTGGACATTCTCACGTGGCAACAGCGTCGCATCCGTCTTTTTCTGTCTATGGAAGGCACCACTGTGCATGAGGTAATCATCGCAAATGGTGACCGCATTAATCCGCAAAACTGTTTTCCTGAACCGTACTCCGCCCAGCGGTACTCAGCGAATAAGTCAAAAAAGGGTGTCGATGTCTACTTCGCGCGAGACTTGGACCCCGTTTTAACCGTGTGGAGCGGAGTACAAGCGACCTTGATGAGTGGCGGGCAACAGCAGAATGACAAGGTGGCGCCTGTCGTTGAACAGTTGAGAGGCGAGGTCGGAGCTGCGATAGGTGAGGCATATGTCGGCAAAATCGTGGGACTCTGGCTAGTGGGGATGACGTATGGAACGAACCGTTCGCTGTTTACAGATGAGATTTCAGAAATTTTGCCTATACACCTGGGATTGCTCACACACGACGGGCAACGCCTGCGCCAAAGTGCACTTGAAGCGATCGACGTCGTCTTCAAGCTTCGTGGCAATTTGAGGCGGTTCTACCGCGGTTTGAAGCGTAGCCTGGGTGGCTCTCGTAACAACGATGTCGAAGCTCCGCTAGGGGCGTGGATATCGCGACTGGAAACTGAGTTCACGCACTGGCTTTCGACCCTCAATCTTGGTTTTGACGCGGAAGAAGCACTCAAACGGTGGCTTGAAATTGTTAGAACAGTGACGCTTCAAACTGTCCGAACCGCAATTGAGGAAACCGGCCCAAGAGCAGCTATTGGAGTAGTTGTTACCGATGAAAACGGCAACGAAACACTTCACAATGCCGCACGGTACGAACTGTGGATTCGCGCAAGAATCCGAGAGCTTACACAAGTTGAAAAACCTCTAACGCAAAAGAATGAGGACTGATGAGAATGCAGCACCAGGATAAAGATGACTCTTTGCAGTCACGTGTCAGCGAACAGATCTACAAGTTACAGTCGCAATATCTGGCAGGAGTCCCCAGCGCACGCGGTTCACTTGCCGAGCTTCGCAAAGCCGTAGACGAAGAGCCGGGTATAAATCCACACGTCTGGTTTATGACTATGGAAGCTGTACCAGAGCGGTGGGCCGGGACTTCTGATACACCCACCTACAGCGAGCTGGCCGCGTTCACTGCACTAACGCTTTATGCCGTGCATCAGCGTGGAAAGAACGCTCCCATGCATGTGCCAGGAACACCGTTCGCAAAGGCCACGGGAGAGCTTGTTCGTCAGCGAACGGCATCCATGAAGAGGCGGTTTGATGCCGTTCTCACAGCCACAACATTTGATGCCCAGCGCTATCACCTTCGCTCGCTCGTTGGCCTTCTCAGCAGTGACGGCATCGGCTTCGACTACGGGCGTTTCGCTAACGACCTCGTACACCTACAGCGCACAGACAGCCGACCAGGTGTTCAGCGCGAATGGGGACGACAGTTCTACCAGTCCTACGCATTTACTCCAAAGAACGAATCTAAATAACAGAAGAAAAGAAAGGTACCTCAAAAATGACTACTTTTATCGACTTTCACGCACTCCAAACCCTCCCACCTTCAAACATCAACCGTGGAGAAGACGGCGCCCCCAAGAGCGCTGTTTTTGGTGGAAAACGCCGCCAAAGGATCTCTTCACAAGCACTAAAATCAGCACAACGCCGTGATTTCAAAGACTTGCTCGACGATTCACAGCTGGGCATCCGCACTAAGCAAATTGCCGCTGAGGTGGCAGACCGAGTTACTAAACTCAATCCAGATGTGAGTCTGAAAGATGCACAGAAACGGGCAGCCGACGCATTCAAAAAAGCAGGGTTGAAGCTAACGGTTCCCAAACCAAACGCGAAGAGCGACGACGAAGGCAGCGCTCCTACCGCCGAACAAACTGGTTACCTCGTTTTCATCGGCAATCACCAGCTCGACCGCCTCGCAGATGCCATTGTGAAGAAAAATGGGGAAGCATTCAGCAAAAAAGAGGTTGTGGAAATCATTAACACAGAGCACGCCGTCGACGTGTCCTTGTTTGGCCGCATGCTCGCTGAAGACGCTTCGCTTAACGTTGATGCTGCTGTCCAGACGGCACACGCGATTGGGGTTACCGAAGCTCAGCCAGACTTCGACTTCTTCATTGCGGTCGATGACGTAAGCGAGCGAGAAGAAGAAACCGGCGCAGGCATGATGGGCACCATCGAAATGATGTCGTCAACGTTCTACCGTTATTCAACATTGAATATTGACCAGCTCGTGCACAACCTCGGGGACGTCGAGGCGACACTGCGCGCAGTGGAAGCGTACGCCCACACCTTCATCCAGTCCCTTCCAGCTGGTTACCAGAATTCCTTTGCTGCACACACACTTCCGGATGTTGTGAGCGTAGCCGTGCGAAAGCGTCCGGTCAGTTATGTCAACGCTTTCGAACTTGCAATCAAACCCGACGGAGACGAAAGCACCGCGACAAAGGCTGGTCGTGCAATGGCCAAAGAAGCACAACAGGTCTCTGACCTATACGGTTACGTGCCAAGCCACTCGTGGTACATCGCACCTGACGCAACCAACGAAAGCCTGAACGACCTCGGCGAATCAACGAACTTTGAAGCACTTATCGCTGACGTTTCACAAACGGTTGCTGAGGTCCTTAACGACCGCGCTGGTGAGTAAGATGAAAACTCTTGTTCTCAACCTTAGTGGTCCACTGCAGTCGTGGGGGGTGGGATCACGGTTTAGTCGACGTTCGACCCAAACAGAGCCCAGCAAATCAGGTGTGCTTGGGCTGCTGGCGGCGGCCCAAGGGCGCCCCCGGGAAGCATCTCTTAACGACTTGGCAGCGCTTTCTCTGGCGGTACGTGTCGACATGCCTGGTGAGCTAGTCGAAGACTTCCACACGGCACGCGCACCGCGCTCCCAGGACTCGAACGTTTCGCGGCGTCACTACCGTTCTGATGCCGCTTATGTGGCAGCTGTTACGGGTAACGACGAACTTATACACGGCCTTTCAGATGCGCTCAGAGAACCCAAGTTTCCGCTTTATATGGGCCGGCGTTCATGCCCCGCACCCATAAACCTGGTAGGTGGAATCGTGGACAACGGAAATGCCGAGGAGGTCTTGCGTGACCTTTCCACGGCTCCGTGGCAAGCCTCTGAGCAGTACCGCAAGAATGCTCCTATGGAGGTTCGATTGCCGATTGCTCGTGATGCTCGTCCGGGTGAGATCGGTGAGTCAGTTTACGACGTTCCAGTGAGTTTTGATCCGCGCCATCGCAAGTATGACGCGCGAATAGTGGTGCGACCGGAGCCAGTGCTCGTACGCAACGACGTAGGCGTGAAGTACGCAGATCCGTTTTTCCAGACAGTGCAGGAGGCGTGATGTATTTCAGCAAAGTACTGATTAATCCTGAGCTGCGGAAGAGTCGCGCTATGCTGGCCGATCCACATATCACTCACGGGATGGCGACCAAAGCGGTTCCACCACACTTACAGAGCTCTGACGGTGGTCGAATCTTGTGGAGAATTGACCGCAATGACACCGAGACGGCACT
Source organism: Brevibacterium sp. UMB1308A (assembly GCF_030230605.1). Lineage (GTDB taxonomy): Bacteria > Actinomycetota > Actinomycetes > Actinomycetales > Brevibacteriaceae > Brevibacterium. Next base: position 3,659 of record NZ_JASPDO010000009.1, on the reverse strand, counting down.
GTATTTAGTTACCCCGGTACAGCCCAGGCTTGACCACATTGTGGAGCAAGTTGGGTGGCCTTCAGCCCCTGCCCAGACGACGGATTACGTCCGGTTCCTTGACAGTCTGACGCGTGGTCAGGAGTTTGCTTTTAAAGTGACATTGAATCCGGTGAAAGCGATCAGGGACGAGCAGGGCCAACGCCACAAGGTTCCGCATGTTTCAGTGAAGCACCAGATGCAGTGGTTTCTCGAACGTGTTGACGGGTGGGGTTTTCGAATCGCAAATTCTGCCGATGACGATCAGGACACCGCGGTGAGAGAAGAGTCGTCGCTGAGCGGCATCCCTGCGAATGTGAACATTGTGCGTCGTGAAGAACTGCGATTTAACCGGAAGAACGGGGAGAACGGCCGTGATCGCGTTGTGCATCGGGTAGCGACGTTTGAGGGTCTTCTTGAAGTCACTGATGCCGAACAGTTGAGGCACGCACTTTGTCACGGGATGGGGCGAGCTAAGGCGTACGGGTGTGGTCTTATGACATTGGCAGCGAGTAGCAATGGCTGAGATTGTTCCGCCTACAGTCAAGGAGCTTGGCAGAGTTCGTGATCGGTTGTCGTTTGTGTATGTCGAGCGGTGTGTTTTACATCGTGACTCGAACGCAGTTACTGCAACAAATCAGCAAGGCACCGTACACATACCGGCTGCAATGGTGGGGGCGCTGTTGATCGGACCTGGGGTTCGAGCGTCCCATGCAGCTGTGGCGTTGTTGGGTAGTTGCGGTGTCACTGTGGCGTGGATTGGGGAAGGGGCGGTCCGGTGCTATGCCACCGGCCGGCCTCTTGCCCGGTCATCGCGGATGCTTGAGGCTCAAGCACGAGCTTTTTCAAACCAGTCAGAACGTTTGCGGATCGCGCGACAAATGTACGAGTTGCGGTTTCCCGGCGAAGACGTCTCGGGACTCACTATGCAACAATTGCGAGGGCGTGAAGGTGCTCGAGTCCGTGCACTGTACCGCCAGGAGTCCGCTCGGACCGGTGTTGAGTGGGATAGGCGCGACTTCGACCCCACAGCATTCGACGCTGGGGACGACATTAACCGCGCACTTTCGGCTGCGAATGCATGTTTATACGGGACAGTTACGGCTGTCATAAACGCGTTGGGTATGACGCCTGGGCTGGGTTTTGTTCATGTAGGTAACACGCAGAGTTTTACTTATGACGTGGCTGACCTAGTGAAAGCTGAGACAAGCATTCCTGCTGCATTTGATGCTGTCGCGCTTGGCGACGGTCAACCCGACCGCACAGTAAGGGCGTTGCTTCGGGACCGTTTGGTGCGGGCTGGAGTGATGGACAGGCTCGTTAAAACTTTGCAGCTGTTGTTTTTAGAGGCCGGTGAAGTCGAAGACGAGCCAGAGTACTTCTACAACGATGAGCTGTCGATATGGTCTGGGCGAGGCGAACAGCGTTTGCCCAGTGGCGAGAATCATTGGGAGCGGTTCTCATGATTGTCATTGTGTTGTCGTCATGCCCAACCGGATTACGAGGCGATTTAACCAAGTGGGCGCTTGAAGTTTCAGCAGGCGTTTTCGTTGGCAACGTGAGTGCGCGAGTCAGGGAGCTGCTGTGGCAGCGGATCGAAGAAACAGCGGGCACCGGGCAAGCTCTCATGGTGTGGCCAGCGCAAAACGAGCAACGGTTGCAATTCAGAACAAAAGAACACAAATGGGAACCTGTCGACTTAGACGGGCTCACTTTTATGAGACGACCCGCACCAGAGTCCGGATACGGGCGAAAAACCATGCAAGGCGGTTGGAGCAAAGCGCGTGCCATTAGAAACGCGTCTAAGTACTCCAAGTATAGGTAGGTTTTTCTTCAGCCGAAAAGTGAATGAGCTAGGTATGCAATCCTGGTATCGTTGCTGATCAATTAGAGTGTTCCCCACGCCCGTGGGGATGAGCCCAGTTGGTGACACGACCAGGTTCACTTTTGGTAGTGTTCCCCACGCCCGTGGGGATGAGCCCCGCGTTCGACAACATGGACGTGCGATTAGCCGGTGTTCCCCACGCCCGTGGGGATGAGCCCTTCGCTTTCTTCTTGTTAAAACCCTGGTTTATGTGTTCCCCACGCCCGTGGGGATGAGCCAATCAGCACTATCACGGAGCGCTGTCACCTCAGGTGTTCCCCACGCCCGTGGGGATGAGCCCAACACTCGACTATCCAACCAGTGATCATTATGGTGTTCCCCACGCCCGTGGGGATGAGCCCACGTTTCGCCCCGGTGATCGGCGCTATCCACGGTGTTCCCCACGCCCGTGGGGATGAGCCCTCGCCAGCATCAACGAGGCCATCGACACGCTCGTGTTCCCCACGCCCGTGGGGATGAGCCCCATCGTTTCCGAGGCCGGTATGTACGAAGTCGGTGTTCCCCACGCCCGTGGGGATGAGCCCAGAAAGCCCTCGAAGAGCTAGCCGAGCTTGATGTGTTCCCCACGCCCGTGGGGATGAGCCCGCGGTGGCCCGTTTCCCGGACCGGATGGACGAGTGTTCCCCACGCCCGTGGGGATGAGCCCACGTGCCCGTTAGAGTCGACTCTGCGCCACAAGTGTTCCCCACGCCCGTGGGGATGAGCCGTGAGGTTTGAACACCTCGGCAAGCGGGCTAGAGTGTTCCCCACGCCCGTGGGGATGAGCCGACACCGCTATCGCTAGGGCTGTCCGTGAAGCTGTGTTCCCCACGCCCGTGGGGATGAGCCCGACAGACATCGACGTTCAGACCCTAGATTTCAGTGTTCCCCACGCCCGTGGGGATGAGCCCTGGGCCGTGAATGTAGATTCTTGCCGGGGTTGGTGTTCCCCACGCCCGTGGGGATGAGCCCGTCGGTTACGAAGGGTCGGCCAGGTTTTCTGACGTGTTCCCCACGCCCGTGGGGATGAGCCCACGCGCTATCTCGTCTCCCTCAGTACGCCAAGGTGTTCCCCACGCCCGTGGGGATGAGCCCTCAACAACAGCGTAACGCTCTATGACTGGGTAGTGTTCCCCACGCCCGTGGGGATGAGCCTACCGGCCCGCTTAAGCTCAGCGCGTAGCTTCCGTGTTCCCCACGCCCGTGGGGATGAGCCGGCCCAGCTGGCGAAAGACGGCACGGACAAGCTGTGTTCCCCACGCCCGTGGGGATGAGCCCGCTCTACTGGGAATCCCCGCTCGACCGTCCCAGTGTTCCCCACGCCCGTGGGGATGAGCCGCGTGGTCCCATTACACGGGGGTTTCGTTGCAAGTGTTCCCCACGCCCGTGGGGATGAGCCGGCATTAGCGACGCTGTTAAGGTGCTTGAAGCCGTGTTCCCCACGCCCGTGGGGATGAGCCGGCCACGACGGATGCCTCGCATCGTTGCTTGTGGTGTTCCCCACGCCCGTGGGGATGAGCCCGCCCAGACGATACCCTGCCAGATACGCTTCACGTGTTCCCCACGCCCGTGGGGATGAGCCGAATGTCAAGCGCGGTGCGCGTGGTGATGTCGTGTGTTCCCCACGCCCGTGGGGATGAGCCCTTTACTACGGGCCATTCGCGAAACTCAACAACGTGTTCCCCACGCCCGTGGGGATGAGCCCGTTACATTCATTTGTAGGTCCTCATCAGAGGATCTGGTCGCTGGTCCTGGTATGGCTTTTTTGCCCTGTCAT
>NZ_JASPDO010000008.1 GCF_030230605.1 Brevibacterium sp. UMB1308A | reverse complement strand
GGGAAGCGCCATAACGCAGCGATCATGTGCCTAGCCCGGCGCCGACTAAACGTCATGTACGCGATGATGAAAACAGGTACGCTATACGAACCCCGCACCCCGACCGCGGCTTGACAAACACCATAGGGACACCCCCCTTACAAGCAGCCCGAAGAACCGTTACACCACGCAAAGGGACTTGAACTTCTTCTGACTCCGCCCATAGCATAAGGGGCCTGACGAGGCTCACCATGATCGAGTTCCCTTCCAACGACGCAAACGCGTCCGCCCAGTTTTTCAAAGACGCGTTCACCTTGGAGCATCTGGCGTACGGGCCCCAATACACAGACGTGCAGTTGGGAGCAGAGCAAACGCTCGGTTTCCAGGGTGATGCGGGCGAGGCACCCGCAGCGCCGCTGGTGGTTCTCGAGGTAGATGACCTGACGACCGTCCGGGCCGACATCGAAGCCGCGGGTGGGACGATTACTGTCGAACCCTTCGACTTCCCAGGCGGACGACGTATGCACTTCCGAGAGCCCGGCGGCAACGAGTTGGCTGTCTGGGTTCGAGCCTGACAAGCCGAGAATGGTCCGCAGTGCGGACCCCCTTGAGAGCGACGATGACGATGTGTAACAAACGCGCACGGTTCCCACGGGGATCGGCTGCACCCGTGTCTCCGCCTCGTCACAAGCGGAGTCGCTCAAGGCGCAATCTGTCGCGCTCGAAGCGGAAGGGGGCGAACGGGTCTTCACCGACGTTGCGTCCGGTGCGCGCCGACCGGCGGGCAGGGCCAAGTTCACTACCGAAGACAGTGGCTACCGAGACGCCAATGCGCACGCTCTGCGCACTGTGGCCGCCTTCTCGGGCCTCACCCGTCTGGTGACCAACGCGTGCCAGATCGCCGTGATTCTCGTGGGTGCGTTCATGGTGATAAAGGGACACACTGAGGTGGGCGTTCTGACCGCATTCCTCATGTCTCTTCGCCGTTTTTACGGGCCGCTGAATGAGCTGATCCAGAACTTCAACCTGTACCAGTCGGCCAAAGCCGCGTTGGAAAAGGTCGCCGCGGTCCTCGCCGTGTCCCCCACCGTGACCACCCGACCGGGTTCGGAGAAAGAACTGCCGGAGACGACCTCGGGACGCCGGATTGAGTTGACCGGTGTCGAGTTCGCGTATGCCGACGGCGCGACCGTTCTTCCTCGTATGAATCTCACTGTGGGCGCGGGACAGACGGTGGCCCTGGTGGGTGCGACGGGTGCGGGAAAGTCCACCTTGGTCAAACTCATCGCCCGGTTTTACGACCCCAAGGCGGGGTTCGTGAGCGTCGACGGTGTGGATATACGCGATATCAGCGATGCTGAATTACGCCGCAATATCGTCATGGTGACGCAGGAGTCGTACCTCTTTTCTGGGTCGATTGCCGACAACATTCGCGTGGGTAAACCGGACGCCACGGACGCCGAGGTGGAAGATGCCGCGCGTGCTGTGGGCCTGCACGACTATGTGGCTGGGCTCCCGGACGGTTACAACACCGATGTGAAAAAACGTGGCGGTCGGTTAAGCTGCGGGCAGCGACAACTCGTGTCGTTTGCGCGAGTGTTCCTGGCCGATCCGCGAGTAATCGTGCTAGATGAGGCCACAGCGCATCTGGACATTCCCACCGAGCGGCTCGTGCAAAAAGCGCTCGAATCGGTTCTTGCTGACCGCACGGCGATCATCATCGCGCACCGTCTCTCCACGGTCGCGATCGCCGACCGAGTCTTAGTCATCGACGCCGGTCGGGTGGTTGAGGACGGTACACCCGATGAGCTCATTCACGCCCGCGGGCGCTTCTCGCAGCTCCACAGCGCGTGGAGGGACACCCTCGCCTAAGTGTTCTGGGGCTTATCCACGGCCCCGCCGAAACGCCGGTCACGCTGAGCGTACTCGAGGATCGCGTCCCACAGGGTCCGCCGGTCGACATCGGGCCACAGCACGTTTTGGAACACCATTTCCGCATACGCGGACTGCCATATGAGGAAGTTCGAGGTGCGTTGCTCCCCCGATGACCTCAGGAACAGGTCAACGTCCGGAATGTCGGGGTTGTAGAGTCTGCTGTGCAGGCTACGTTCCGTGAGCTTGCCGGGCTTGATCTTGCCTGTAATTGCGTCTTCAACAGCCGCGTTCATGGCGTCGACGAGTTCCGCTCGCCCACCGTAGTTGACACAGAACTGGAGGGTGAGTGCCGTGTTGTTCTTGGTGAGTTCCTGCGCGTCTTCGAGTTCTTTAATCACCGAGCGCCAGAGGCGGCCTCGTCGTCCCGCCCACACGATGCGGACCCCGGCGGTGTGGAGTTCTTCTTTACGCCTGCGGATCACGTCGCGGTTAAAACCCATGAGGAACCGGACTTCTTCTGGGGACCGTTTCCAATTTTCAGTGGAGAAAGCGTAGGCGCTCAAATACTTCACGCCGATTTCCATGGCCCCGTAAATCACGTCGAGCAGGGACGCTTCGCCTGCCTTGTGGCCTTCGGTTCGAGGAAGTCCGCGTTCGTTCGCCCAGCGACCGTTGCCGTCCATCACCACTGCAACGTGCGTGGGAAGGATGTCAGCCGGGATGTCCGGTGGGGTCGCCCCGCTAGGGTGGCGCGGAATTGCTTGGCTCATTGGACCTCCACAAGGTTGAGGGATTTCACGCGACGTTCCAAGTGCCACTGGACGTAGTCATACACAATACGGGATGCCCGGTTGACCGCGTGTGCTTGTGCAACATGCGCCTGAGCCCAGTTCGCGTTGAGCAGGTTGTGCAGAAGCACGGTCGCGTCTTCCCCCGCATTGGTGTCGGCTGCTGTGCGGCATGCCACGCACACAACTCCCCCGCTGTTGAATGAGAACGCGCGGTGAGGCCCCGGCGCCCCGCAGCTCACGCACGCGTCGAGTCCCGGCTCCCAGCCGGCTGTGCGCATGGCGCGCAGCAGGTAGGCGTTGAGGGCTAGCCGAGGTGGGTGCTCCCGGTTGCACAACGACCGTAACGCTGCTGACAGCAGCAGGTACTGATCGCGCGTATTGGGTTCGTTTTCGGTCAGTTTCGCCGCGGTTTCGGCCATGGCGGCAGCTGCGGCAAACACGTCGTAGTCGCCTACGATCCCATGCCCAAAGGGTTCAACGAGCTCCACTTGCGTGACGATGTCCAGATTGCGCCCAATATGGGCCTGGAAGTCGACCATCATGAACAGATCGAGCCGTGACCCGAAGCGACTTTTGGTGCGCCGTACTCCTTTGGCGACAGCACGGATCAGACCGTGATCGCGGGTCAGGATCGAGACAATGAGGTCGGCCTCACCTAATTTGGTGTGGCCAACCACAATGCCCGTATCCCGATAAAACCTCACGCGTTGTCGCGAACTGCCCGGTTAACAGCGGAAATGAGAGCGCGGATCGATGCCCGTGTGATGTTCGGGTGCATTCCGGCACCCCACAGCACTCGGTCGCCCACGGAAAGTTCAACATAGGCTGCCGCCATAGTGTCGGCACCGGCCCCAATGGCGTGTTCGGTGTAGTCCTGAACGCGAATGTCCAGGCCAAAGTGCTCGTTGAGGACGTTCACGGTTGCGTCCAGTGGACCGTTGCCATACCCCACATATGAGCGTTCCTGGCCGTCGACCAAAAACGCTAGCTCAATGCGTTCGGTCATGCGCGAATCGAATTCTTCCGACTGCGATTCGGTCTTGAAGCTCAAGGGGCGGAATCGTCCCCACTGCATGTCTGAGGCTTCGGCTGGCAGGTATTCGTCCCGGAACAGTTGCCACATGTCGCGAGCCGAAACTTCTCCACCTTCTTCTGTGCGGTTTTGCACGACTTTCGAGAATTCGACCTGCATGCGACGGGGCAAGTCCAGCCCGTATTCGCTCTTGAGCAGGTAGGTGACTCCGCCCTTGCCCGACTGCGAGTTCACGCGAATAACTGCTTCGTACGAACGGCCCAAGTCCTTGGGGTCCACCGGCAGGTACGGCATGTCCCATTCCATGTTGTCGACCGCGATGCCGGCTTCCTGGGCTTTCTTTTCACGGTCTTTAAACGCTTTGTTAATGGCGTCCTGGTGCGACCCCGAGAACGAGGTGAACACCAAGTCTCCGCCGTAGGGGTGGCGTTCGTGAACTCCGATCTGATTGCAGTGTTCAACCGTGTGAATGACTTCGTCGATGTTCGAGAAGTCGAGTTCAGGGTCAACACCTTGCGTGTACAGGTTCATCGCAACCGTCACCAGGTCGAGGTTTCCGGTCCGTTCACCGTTCCCGAACAGGCAGCCTTCTACACGGTCGGCTCCTGCCATGAGTCCCATTTCGGCCGCAGCGACTCCGGTTCCACGGTCGTTGTGCGGGTGGAGCGAGATCGCGATCTTGTCGCGGTTGTCGATGTTGCGACAGAACCATTCAATCTGATCTGCGTACGTGTTAGGGGTTCCACGTTCTACGGTTGCAGGCAGATTCACCACAGTGTCGCGCTCTCCGTCAGGACCCCACTGATCCATGACGGCTCCCACGATGTCCACGGCGAACTGCGGTTCCGTGTCAACGAAAATTTCCGGCGAGTACTGGTAGCCAAAGTCAGCATCCCCCAGCATCGACTCGGCGTACTTCATCACGGCCTGCGTGCCTCGCACCGCAATGTCTGTGGTTTCTGCGTACCCGTTGCCTTTGAAACCAAACACGACTTTGCGGAAAACCGGCGCGGTGGCGTTATACATGTGGACTGTTGGTTTCTTGGCCCCCACGAGCGATTCGACCGTACGTTCGATGAGGTCTTCACGCGCTTGTGTCAGAACCGAAATGCGCACGTCGTCTGGAATTGCGTCTTCTTCAATGATCTGGCGCACAAAGTCAAAGTCGTGCTGGCTGGCTGCCGGGAACCCTACCTCGATCTCTTTGAAACCGAGCTTGACCAGCAGGTCAAACATCTGACGTTTCCGCTCCGGCGTCATGGGGTCGATGAGCGCTTGGTTACCGTCGCGCAGGTCCGTTGAGAGCCACCGAGGTGCCTTCGTGATCCGCTGGTCTGGCCAGGTGCGGTCTTTCAGGTCGATCTGAATGCGATCAAAGAACGACTTGTATTTGTGGAAGGGCATGGGGCTTGGTTTTTGGTTGTTCACGTGTCTCTCCTCGTTGTGAAGTTTGGGGCCACGACAAACTCCGCGACGAGGATTGGCCTAAGAAAGCTCGTCGCGGCTGATAAGGAGGAGACTGAACATGTGGCCATGTTATGCACGCTACGCTCGCGTTTCATAGCCATGACACCATGTGAGATCTTGTCCATTGCTCACCACAGTTGCTAGTCAAACTCGGCAGCAGCTCGCGCTACTCGAAACTTGTGACCTTCGGAAGATTCGCAGGTCATTCCGTCTTCACCGGACCGGCAGGTGAACCCGTGCGCACTGATCGATTCCCCATAGTCCAAGACGTTTGCCTCTGTGGGCAGGCCACGGTTCACACACGAGAAGCCTGCACCGTCCTTTTCCACGACGACCACTGAGCCGAATGGGTCAACATCGCATTCGTTCGGTGCATCCCCGGGGTCAAAGTCAAATTCGCGTATGGTGCAACGCGCCCGGTCTGCGTCGATCGTGCACACGATGTTGCTCGACGGCGCCATGAACGCTTTCACGTCTTTCGCTTCGGCGTCCTGACCTTCTTCGGAGTCACCGGATTTTTCACCGGCCTCTTCCTCACTCCCAGTGTCGCCAGATTCGTCTTCGCCAATACTTCCACTGTCTCCGCCGGGCTGGTTCGCAGACTGCGTGTTCCCGTCTGAACGCTGCAGCTGGTCGACCACAATGTATCCGCAAATTCCCAGCGCTACGACAACCGCAATCACCACCATGGCAATCGCAACTCCTGGCACCTTCCGCTTGGGTTTCGTGGGCTCAGCGTGAGGGTACGCCTGGGGTTGAGGTTGGTGGGGTTGTGGTTGTGATTGTTGGGGTTGGGGGTGTTGGGGTTGAGCCGGAGGTGGTTGCACCGGAGGTGAAGGGAAAGAGTGTTGGGGTGTCCCCTGTTGCTGTTGTGAGCGCTGTGACTGAATGGAAGGACCGTATGCGCCGGGCCCGGAGGGGGTGAACTGTGTGGTGGGTGCAGAATAGTCGTCTGTTTTGCTCTGACGGCCCATTTCTTGCAGTTCTTCAAGGCTGAGACTACGCGTAGCTTCCTGAGAGCTGTCGCCCGGCTCGTCCGAAGTTTGGGGACGCACAAAAATCTGCCGAGTGAGAGATTCACGCTCGTGGTCACGGTTGCTCATAACCCTTAAGTCTACAGACTGCAGAACCCTTTTCCCGCGTGGCTTACCTCATGCGCAAAGTACGAACATGACATAATGAGCGCATGTTCGCAAAGAAGACTGTGGCCCTAGCGCTATGCACAGGCGGTGTTCTCGCCGCCCTCACTGCATACCCCGCGGTTTCGGACGAACAGCAGAATCTCCAACCGCCGGTAGTGCGGACCCCGTCCCCTGCCACCAACGACAGCCCTTCTCAAAGCACGCACCTTGAAGCACCTCGGGTAAGCCTGGGAACAGACCGTGTCACGCAGGGACTCATCCCGGGTGTTGGCCCCGATACCATGGCGAAGCTTCCCTCTGACGCACGCCAAGTGTTGGTCGCGACTTCGCCTCGAGCTGCCGATAACACGTCGACCCTCAACATGTACGAATACCGCGACAACGAGTGGAAGCAGGTCAAGTCTTTCGCATCCCACAACGGTCGGGCCGGATGGCGGGAGAACCGCACCGAAGGTGATGAAACGACCCCAGCTGGCGTGTTTTCTCTCTCTGATGCGGGCGGAACGCTCAAGGACCCCGGTTCCAAACTGCCGTATTCGCAAGACGTGAACCTGTCCGCAACCGCACAAAACGTGTACGGACCAGACTACGCCCAGGTTTTTGACTACGTCATCGCGATCGACTTCAACCGTGTCACTGGCACCGCACCCACCAACACCGAACGCCCGCAGGGCAAGAAAATCGGTGGGGGTATCTGGTTGCACGTGGACCACGGAAAGGGCACCAACGGGTGTGTGACTGTGCAAAAGAATGAAATGGCCTGGCTTCTGCGCAGCCTTGACCCGGACAAGAACCCCCACATCATCATGGGCGACCAGGCGTTTATCTCCCAGTGACCTCGGCCAAGCCAAGCACCGAACTCTGGGCGGTCCTCCCCCAGCACCGCGCACTGCCTGACACCTCGGGCGAACCCGATCTTGTTGAACTCTACGACTCCCACATGCCTCCTGGCGGTGTGCGCGTGCAGTCGAACATGGTCATCAGTGTCGACGGTGCGGTCGCGGGAGCCGATGGACTGTCTCGTTCCGTCTCCACTCCAGCTGACATGCGGGTCTTTTCCGTTGTCCGGTCCCTTGCCGACGCCGTAGTGGTAGGCGCTCAGACCGTACGCTCTGAGCGACTCACGCGCATGTCCCCCAAACCAGCCCACCTCAACCAGCGTCACGCACGTGGGCAGGCTGATGTGCCCGTCTTGGTCATTGTGACGTCCAGTGGAGACCTTCCGTGGGATCGCATCAATGAGCGCGGAACTTCGCCTGTTTGGGTGGCCACGAACACTTCAGACCCGCAGGTTCTTGCGGAGCTACGCCGCCACGCTGACGAAGTTCTCGCTGGTATTGAAAGCCCGCAGGCGGTGAAAGACGCCCTCGTTGCCCGAGGTCTGCGCCGCATTGTGTGCGAAGGTGGCCCCAGCGTGTTAGCGCAGTGGATGGATACCGGCCTCATTGACGAAATGTGCCTCACGGTTTCGCCTAAACTGCTCAGTGCCCCGGGGGCGCCACGGCTGTTCGGTGAGGGTATTGCGACTGCGCGCGACGTGGAGGTTTTGAGCCTGGTCACCGATGGGAACTCCATGATGTACCGGCTCAAAGTGCAGACCCGCGACTCTAGTCGCTGAGCAACCGGGTCATCCAGTTAGCGACGTCGTCATTCCACTGCACGGGGTCCACGTTCCATTCTTTTGTGTGACGCGCTTTGCTCCACGGTGGCATGGTCACCAGGTCGTTGCGCACAGCAGCCAAAGCGCGCGACGGCCCCACCGGCACAAATTCGTCGTCTTCGGAGTGGATCAAAAGAACGGGCACGGCCAGTTCTGCTGCCCTGCGCACCCAGTCCATCCGGTCCAGGTCCAGCGGGGTTTCAAGGCCGGTAAACGGACGCGCCCACGGACGAGTGATCATATCCAAGGTCAAACGCGCAACCGGCGTGGGCAAGAAATTCTTGCGGGCCTGGTGGTCTAAAACGTTGTACCAATCGACAACCGGGCCGTCCAAAACCATGCCTTTTACGCGGTCGATGTGACGACCTCGGGACGCAGCCTGGAAGACAATCGCACCGCCCATTGACCAGCCGAACAGCACCACGTTCTTAGCGCCATTGGCCAGCGCCCAGTCGATCGCAACATCCACGTCGAGCCATTCGGTGTCCCCCAGGCCGTACCGGGACGTGCTTTCGCGGGGAACCTCAGTGTCGTTGCGGTATGCAATCGCTAAAGAAGGCACGCCGAGGTCGTTCAGGACGCCCGCTGCCCGCAGGCCTTCCGCGCGGGTGCCTGCACGGCCGTGGACCAGGATCGCCCACGTGTCCGACGGGTTGGGATCAGTTGTGGGAAGGAACCACGCGGGCAGTTCGCCTGCGTCCGATCGGAGTGTGATGTCTTGGTATGGAAGTCCTGTTGAGCTGGGGTGCGGGTAGACAACCCCGGTAATTCTGCCCCAGCGGGCGGTGCGCAAATCACCTCGGGTGACTGAGATGACTTCGCGCGACACAGTTTGGGAAACCGGGTCATATTCAATGATGTCGCCGATCTGAGCGTGACCTTGACCAGAGTTGAAAAACAGGCCATATGTCCCGTTGACCAGAACATCTTCGTCTGCACTCAAGTGCACAATCATGTTGTCATCGAAACCTTCGACGTGCAAGATCTCAACATCTTCTGGAGCTGTCTCTGGGACAATCAGGCGGCGGGCAAAATACACGGCCAACCCTGAAGACGCGGCTGAAACGAGCAAGCTCGCTCCAACACCGATCCCAATTCCAGTCAGGGCGTACCGCCAACCGCGTGGCACGTGCGATGTCATAAGAACCTCCTTGTCAATCCTAAACATGTCACGCCAAACCAGAAAGGCATAAAGTTCACATAAAGGGGATAAAGGAGGAAAAACATGGAACGTTCAGAGGCAGAGTGGCGGGAAATCCTAAGCCCAGAAGAGTTTTATGTTCTGCGCCAAGCCGGAACCGAACGACCCCACACGGGTGAGTATGTGAATGAAACGCGCACGGGCACATATTCGTGTCGCGCCTGCGGGGCTGAGCTCTTCAGTTCAGACACCAAGTTCGACGCAATGTGTGGCTGGCCAGCGTTCTTCGCCCCGCTGGCAGAAGACCGCGTGCGCTACATCCGCGATACATCCCTTGGCATGGAACGCGTGGAAGTGCGGTGCACGGCATGTGACTCCCACTTGGGCCACGTGTTCTACGGCGAAGGCTTCGATACACCCACAGACGCCCGCTATTGCATCAACTCGGTGTGCCTGACATTCGAGGAGTAGCGGGCGTCTGTGGGTGCGTGGCTGGGCGCCTGGACGGCTCAAGTGGCGTTTAGCGCCAGCCGGAAATGATGTCGACCAGTTCCTTACGTGGACCAGTGAAGAACGGGATCTCCTTACGCACGTGCATCCGTGCTTCCGTGTTCCGCAGGTCGCGCATGAGGTCAACGATACGCTCAAGGTGCTGGGCCTCAAACGCGAGCAACCATTCGTAATCTCCCAAGGCAAAGCCTGACACGGTGTTGGCTTTAATGTCCTTGTACCCTGCTGCGGCCTTTCCGTGGTCGTGGAGCATCTTGCCACGCTCACGCGGCTCCAGCAGATACCACTCGTACGAACGGACGAATGGGTACACGCACAGGTATTCGCCCGGGTCGTCGTCGGTGAGGAACGCAGGAACGTGCGAACGGTTAAATTCGGCCGGGCGGTGAATACCCACAACCGACCACACGGGTTCCAGAACCGACCCCAGCGCTGACGTCCGGATCGCCGCGTACACCTTCTGCAGGTCTTCTACTGTTGGTGCGTGGTACCAGAACATGATGTCAGCGTCGGCACGGAACACCGACACGTCGTAGATTCCGCGCACAACCACGTTGTCCACCTGCGAAATGGCCTCCGTGAGTTCCTTGGCCAAATCTTCACGGTTTAAATCACCCAAGTCATCTGCGACACGGAACACCGAATATGACAAGTAACGGATCTGCTGGTTGAGCTCTTCAGCCTCTTGCCTCGAGGGCGCTTCATAGTCTTTCATGATGTCCTTTCTGTTATGAGACGCTGTGCTTCATGACGGGCACGATTGATACAGGCTGGGATACCGACGCCTTCGAACGCGTTACCCACAAGCCCCAACGTGGGAATTGTGCTTACAACTAAATCTACTCGTGAAACCATGTCTGCATGTCCAGGTTGATACTGCGGCAACGCCCCCATGTGGCGCCTCACTTCAGTGTGCAGCACCCGGTCGCTGCGCCCAGTAATCGACATCCAATCAGCCACGGACTTCTGGGCGAGTTCTTCATCTGTGTGCGTCGCAAGTTCCGTACTGCGATACCGGCCAACGCTCATACGCACAACAGCCGTTCCTTCTGGAATACGTGCATGCAACCACGGCCATTTGTTCGACGCGAACGTGGACGCCTTGATGAACGTGGGCTCCTTGGGCGGAATCAAAAAACCCGAACCGTTAAGCTCCGACGCACATTCCAGAACAGCCGTGACCACGGCCGAATCCGCCGTCTCCACCTGCGCAAGCGACGCGCCAGCACCAGATAGCTCAGAACTGCCCAGGTCCTCACCCAAGGACCCAAGCAACCGCCCCGCAACAGGGGCAGGTGTCGCTATCAACACACGGTCTGCCGCCTCGGCGCGTTCCCCCTGCGGACCACTTACCGTGAGCGAATACCCAGCCCGCACACGGCTCACCTGCTCCCCCAACCGGAACGTCACGCCCAGCTCGCGACAGCGCTCATACAGGGCGCGCGCTAAGCCGTTCATACCACCGTCGAGGCTCACAAAAACTGGGCGGGAGGTGGTGCCAGGAATGTTCGCACCCTGGGTCACTTTCCGGGAGGCCAGAATCTGATCGACAGCGTCCAAGACCGAGGTGTTCTCCCGTGCCGCTTCAAGCAAGGCTGGCAGGGTGGAGCGTAACGACAAGTGGTACGCCGACCCCGCATATACCCCGGCCAGGAGGGGGTCCACCAGAGTGTCAACGACCTCGGCACCCAAGCGCTGGGCAATGAACTCTCCCACAGACGGGTCGTTCTGCGACCCGTTCAGCTGTTCCTGTTGTAGACGCTCAACCCCAGCTGGGCTCACCACACCAGTCACATCCGTACGACGGCCGGGCACGCCCATAAGAGTGCCCGCGGGAATCTTCATCAACTGGCCGCCCACCAAGAGCTGCGACTTGTGTTCTGTCGACGGGTACTGAGGTTCAAGGCCCAGCTGTTGCATAAGTTCCCGGGTCTCAGGGCGGGCGTACAAACTCGCTTCAGCACCCACATCGCCGTGGGCATAACCGCCAAGATCAGATCCCACGAGGCTTCCGCCTATTCGGTCATTCGCCTCATACACAGTCACCTGTTCACCGGCTTGAGCGAGCTCAAACGCGGCGGTCAGACCGGAGATACCTGCGCCAAGAACGGCTGTGGTCACTCGAACTCACCCGATGCGATGAGCCGGGACGACACCGTGTGGACTTCCTCCACAATGCGCGTGAGCACGGTTGGGTCAGAAGTTGGGAGCACCCCGTGGCCCAGGTTGAAAATGTGGCCGCCGTGACGCAGACCCGCCCGCACAATGTCTTCGATCCGGGGAGCAATCACGTCCCACGGAGCAAACACCAAAGCCGGGTCCAGGTTCCCCTGGAGTGCCTGGCCAGGTTGGACGCGCTGCGAAGCGTCATCCAGATCTACCCGGAAGTCAACACCCATCACTGAGGACCCTGCTGTGGACATCGACCCCAAAAGCTCCCCGGTGGTGACCCCAAAGTGGATGGACGGGACGTTGTTGTGAGCGAGCGCGTCAAAGACTGTGCGCGAATGAGGGAGAACATAGCGCTCATAGTCAGCACGGTTCAGATATCCAGCCCATGAGTCGAACAGCTGGAATGCGTGCGCCCCCGCGTCAAGTTGAGCCTGGATGAACGTCGCGGACATGTGGGCGAGTTTGCCGAGGATCGCCGAAAACAGTTCCGGATCCCCCAGCATCATGGCCTTGGTCTTCTCATGGTTCTTACTGGGGCCACCCTCAATGAGGTAGCTGGCAACCGTAAACGGCGCACCCGCGAACCCGATCAGCGCTGTGTCTTCAGGGAGACCTTGACAGGTGAGGGTCACCGCTTGGGCGATTGCTTCGCACATGTCTGCCGTGAGGTCTGGGATCCGGGCCAGATCTTCACGTGTGCGCACGGGCTGGGCGAACACCGGCCCTACACCTGGCTGGATTTCCACATCCATCCCCGCGATTTTTAAGGGCACCACAATATCGGAGAAGAAAATAGCGGCGTCCACGCCGTGCCTGCGCACTGGCTGCAACGTGATCTCAGCGGTGAGTTCCGGCATGAGACACGCGTCGAGCATCGCAATGCCTTCGCGTGCCTTTTTATATTCCGGAAGAGACCGGCCAGCCTGCCGCATAAACCACACGGGGGTACGTTCGACAGGCTCAGACAATGCAGCACGAGTAAGGGTCACCATGCCTTCATCTTTTCAGACTTGGCCGGCCTATCGCTACACGCTCACTGTTCAATATGCGAAGTCTCACGTAACCTCCGCGTGGGAACTTCATTCCCTTGCCCGCAATACGTACATTGGAAGCGTGGTTGCTCCAGTCCCTTTTACCCCAGAGCCTTTTGCGCAGGCCTCAGATGCGCTGCGCAGGTTTTGCTCGTCAGGCGCTACGCCACACATCAGCCTGGAAGAAATCCCTGCCCCAGGGCGTTTGGCTCCCTGGGCGTTCGCCCTCAACGGCGACGTCGATGCTTCGGCTGTCCCCCACACGCCCAGTTGCGAAGACGAAGTCGCAACCGGCAGGGTTGTCCTCCTCTACGACCCGTCCGAACCAGAGGCGTGGAACGGGCAGTTCCGGATGGTCACTTATATCCGCGCTGAACTCGAACACGAACTCGGTCAAGAAGCTCTTCTAGGTCCCGTCGCGTGGTCGTGGCTCACAGATGCACTCGAAACCTACGATTGTGACGTGTCCGAGGTGGGAGGTACCACAACCCGGGCTCTCAGTGAGTCTTTTGGCACCCTGGCAGCACGGCCCGCCACGATCGATTTAGAAATGCGCGCGTCCTGGACGCCCGTGGTAAAACAGCCTAAAGAGCTTGAGGCTCACGTGCACGCGTGGGCGCACCTCCTGTCCACTGTGGCCGGAGTTCCCCCGCTTCCGGAAGGAGTCTCGGCATTTCCGGGTCGCCTTCGCTAACTTTGCTGTCAGAACCAGAACACGGAGTCCCTCCCGTCACCGACTCACCGGAGGCCCTCCACACTGTTGCTACCCAACTGGCCCACGGACACGGTCCGGTAGGGATCGACACGGAACGCGCCTCGGGCATCAGATACGGCAACCGGGCATTCCTCGTTCAGCTCAAACGCGAAGGCGCAGGAATTGTCCTGATCGACTCAGAGGCACTCCCCGTCCTGTCGTCCGTCAACGCCGCCCTGCACGGGGTCGAATGGATCCTCCATGCGGCAACGCAAGACCTGGGGTGCCTGGCCGAAAAAGGGATGCGCCCCGACGCCCTCTTCGACACCGAGCTCGCCGCACGCCTGCTCAATTTTGAGCGCTTCGGTCTCGCCTCACTGACAGAAGAGATCATGGGCGTGACCTTGGCAAAAGAACACTCGGCGGTCGACTGGTCCACCCGGCCGCTCCCCCACGAATGGCTTGCCTATGCTGCTCTCGACGTCGAAGTCCTAGGCCAACTGCGCACCGAACTCGCTGACCGTTTACATGCGCAAGGCAAATGGGAATACGCAAGGCAGGAGTTTGACCACCTTCTGTCGTTTGCTCCTCCCGTTCACGACGAACCCTGGCGACGCACCCACGGTTTGGGACGGGTCAAAACCGCCCGAGGTCTGGGTCGCGTCCGCGCAATGTGGGCCCTGCGCGATGATCTGGGGGAAGACCGCGACGTGGCCCCGTCTCGGATCCTTCCCGACCGCGCAATGATCGCGCTCGCTACGGAGTCGGTGAAGTCAGACAAAGACGTTAAGCGTCAGTTTTCACGCATAACCGCCGAGGACGCTGGCGAGTTCTTCCGCGTCATCAAGGCAGCTGACCGTCTGCCAGACTCCTTCATGCCCCCGCTACGGAACGCACCCAGAGTCAAGCGTGCGGATCGGGAGACGTCAAAACAGCGTTTAGAGCACATGAAACCGGCAATTGCTCAGATTGCTGAGGAGTTGGATATGCCACACGACCTGGTGGTGACTCCTCGGTATGTGAAACGACTCGCAGCACTCACCACGGTTGGCGACGAAGGTGACATCGCTGACTTCTTGCGGGAACAAGGCGCCAGGCCGTGGCAGATAGAGCTGGTGGCACGGCCACTCGCCAAGGCTGCCCACGCAGCGGGCTCATAGGACGCTACTCGCTGACCCGCTTGAGTAGTTCAGGCGGAAGCATGTCCATGATTTTTTCGACCATGTCGTCGATGTCGAGGCCGGCGTAGGACAGGATCTCTTCACGGGTTCCATGGGGCAAGAACGAATCGGGGACACCCAGTTCAACAACCCCGGTGCGCACAAGTTCATCACGTAGGTCCTGACGGATCTGTGAGCCGATCCCGCCAACTTTGACCCCGTCTTCAATGACCGCGACCAGCGCGTGTTCAGCGGCCATGTCCAAGACCGACTGCGGAACGGGAAGCACCCAGCGGGGGTCCACAACGGTTGCACTCAAGCCCTTCTTCGCCAAAGCCTCTTTCACGGCCAAGGCACGGTCTGCGAGCGCTCCCACTGACACGATGAGGATGTCGGCGCTTTCGAGATTGTCAACGTCCGTGCCTTGTGGAACGGCGAGGATGTCCACGCCATCCGAGGTGCGGGTGAGTGCGTCGATGTCTGACCCGACCTTGCCCCTGGAGAAGCGCACAACGGTTGGAATATCACGGATTTCGATCGCTTCGTTGAACTCTTCTGCCAGGCGTTTGGCGTCGCGTGGGGCAGCCAGTCGCAAATTGGGCACGATCTGCAACATTGCCATGTCCCAGATTCCGTGGTGGGAAGCTCCGTCGGGTCCTGTGACACCTGCGCGGTCCAAAACGAATGTGACGCCCTGATTGTGGAGGGAGACGTCCATGAGCAACTGGTCGAATGCCCGTCCAAAAAAGGTGGCGTACAGGCACACCACGGGGTGTAACCCGCCGTAGGACAAACCAGCTGCCGAGGTCACGGCGTGTTGCTCGGCGATTCCCACGTCGAAAACGCGTTCGGGGAATTCGTGGGCAAACTTATCCAAGCCCACGGGTTTGAGCATGGCTGCGGTGATCGCCACGATGTCTGTACGTTTGCGTGCAGCTTTAACAATCTCTTCACCAAAGACTTGGGTCCACGAGGTTGAGGACTTTGTTGTCGCTTTCCCGGTTGCCGGGTCGATGACACCTACCGCGTGGAACTGGTCGTCTTCGTCCTGAATCGCTGGGGCGTACCCGCGACCTTTTTGGGTGATGGCGTGCACAATGACAGGCCCGTACTCGTACTTTTTGGCCCGGTGAAGCGCACGTTCCATCGCTTCGAGGTCGTGTCCGTCTACCGGGCCAATGTATTTGATTCCGAGTTCGTCGAACATGCCGGCTTCACGCGAGGACACCATGTCTTTGAGCCCACGTTTCATTCCGTGAATCGCTGAGTACACGGCTCGGCCCGGGGGCCCGGACTCTTGGAGCTGCTCTTTGCCCCACGACAGGATCTTTTCGTAGCTTCCCATGGTGCGCAGGTGGTCGAGGTGTTGCGCAAATCCACCTACCGTAGGCGCGTATGAGCGTCCGTTGTCGTTAACAACGATGACCATTTTCCGAGGTGGTTCCGACTTGTCAGCACCAATATTGTTGAGTGCTTCCCACGCCATCCCGCCAGTCAGCGCACCGTCTCCGATCACGGTGACGACATGCCGGTCGAGCTCGCCGCGTAACTGGTACGCTTTCGCGATTCCATCGGCCCATGACAGCGCGGCTGAGGCGTGCGAGTTCTCGATGACATCGTGTTCGCTTTCAGCTCGCGACGGATAACCTGACATGCCGTGGCGCTGACGCAGGGTAGGAAAGTCGTTGTACCGGCCGGTGAGTAACTTGTGGACATACGCCTGGTGGCCCACATCGAACAAGATCGTGTCGTGGGGCGACTCAAAGACACGGTGGATCGCCGTTGTCAGCTCGACAACACCCAAGTTGGGCCCCAAGTGTCCACCCGTTGTCGACACAATTGAAATGAGGTAGTCGCGAATCTCTTTTGCGAGAACCTGGCATTCTGCCGCAGAAAGTGCTCGCACATCAGCAGGAGATGCGATGCGTTCAAGAAACGTCACAAACTTACCTCGTGTTGTAGTCCATATAGTCGAGTCACTATCCTAACGCCTGCAGAAAGCGGACTGCACGTGCCACACAGCCATGTCTAGTGGTAGTCAAATGTACGATGGAGTAGACGCCTTCCCTCACAGTAACTCTTAAGGTCTGCGCATGACGAAACTACGTTTGAATCTCATTTTTGTGGCTGTCTCCAGTTTTGTCGTCACAGTTCTCGTTGCGGTTGGTTGCCTTGCGTTCTATCTGTTCACCGGGCCTTCACACCAGGTGCAGGATATTGAAGTCTTCGACGATGCCCAGGTGCTCGACTCCACTCTTGTCGAAAACGAGCTGAAACAGGTACGCACCTTCAAAGACACGCGCGTCATCGTCTGGACCCGTACCGGCTCGCCCCAGGACAACATCAATGCAGAAACCCTCAACTGAGCGCGCCAGCATCAGGAACTCAATCTGATCTCCGGCAATGCCTGGTCCAACGGTACGTTCATCATCACCGTCTCCGTTGAGGACAACTCAGCCCGAGGCTCTGGCCAAGTGGGCACGTACTTTGGCGAGGACATTAAAATTTCCAGCGCGGAAGAACAGACGGAACTGCGTGAGCCCGGCTACGAGTACTTCAAACAACGCAACTGGTCTCAAGGGGTCATTGCGATTACTGAAGCTAACGCGAAACGCATGGCACGCCCAGCCCTGCGCAACCCCATCGTGTTACAAGGAACCACGGTTGCAGTTGCCGTGTTGAGCCTTGTGAACTTCGTTGCCGTGTTCAGGCGTGTCAGACGGTTCGAATCTGACGCCGAGGTTTTCGACTCCGTCACCGTGAACGTCAACGAACGCGTCGCAGGCACGGACTTCATTCTCGACGAAGGTTTCGGAGCCAAGATCCACAATGCGTCGGCAACACTTTTGCGTAACTACACGGATGCCCTGGACCTCCGCGACTCCATTAAGTCCACGTCCTTTTTCGCGCTACATGCACTCAACGTGCCACTGAAGAAGCGCATCGACGAATTTTCTGACAAAACAGACCAGATCGAGAACGCCACCGACATGGTGGACCGGGCCACCGCCTTGTATTCGCGTGACGAGCAGAACTGGCAAGCCGTGTGGAAAGAAGAGATCGACGACACCCGCTCACACCTGCAAACAGTGCTGAGCGACCGCACACTCGCAACCAAGGCGGACTCGTCCCTGTACCAGTCGCTATGCGAATTCGCGAAAGAAAGCATCCAAAAACTCGACCAGATCGAATACGGTGCGATGCACGATGACGGAACCAACACCTCGGCGTACCTGGAACAGATTGCAAACATCAGGGAAGAACTCACGTCCCGCATGACGCATATTCAGGACGATGTTCTGGCACGTTCGGGCAAACAGCAACGATTCATCCGGGACGCAACAGAACAAACCCTTCGAAGCAACCGGGCACGTTCACGATCGCTCACCGGATACTTCGACATGCGTTCCTTCTACACCCCCGCCGCGTTCTCCATTGGATACAACAGAGGTCTACGCGACTACCAGAGTTACAAAGAGTCGGGTAACAGCGGCGGCGGTGGCGGAACCACCACTGGCTACGGCAGCAGCGGAGGCGGGTTCTCCGGGGCCGGAAGCTCTTCACGGTTCTAGACACATCCGCACACGTTGGAGGAGCAACGACTCCCCCAGCGTTTGGCACACACAAAAGCGCTCCGGGTAAACACCCGGAGCGCTTTTATGTGAGGCTGTTAGTCCTTCTTGACCAGCTGGCGCAGAACGTACTGCAAGATACCGCCGTTGCGGTAGTAGTCTGCTTCACCTGGTGTGTCGATACGTACAACTGCGTCGAATTCGACCTTCTGGCCGTCTTCCTTGGTCGCCGTAACGTGAAGGGTCTTAGGCGTGGTGCCCGAGTTAAGTTCGGTGATGCCTTCGATGTCGAAGACTTCCGTGCCGTCCAGACCCAGCGATTCAGCGTTTTCGCCTGCAGGGAACTGCAGTGGAAGAACACCCATACCGATCAGGTTTGAACGGTGGATACGTTCGAAGGACTCCGCGATAACAGCAGCAACACCCAGGAGCTTGGTACCCTTGGCTGCCCAGTCACGCGAGGAACCTGAACCGTATTCCTTACCACCCAGAACGACCAGCGGCGTGCCAGCCTTCTGGTAGTTCATCGCTGCATCGTAAATGGTGGTCTGAGGAGCGCCTTCCTGCGTGAAGTCACGCGTGAAGCCACCCTGAACACCGTCGAGCAACTGGTTCTGAAGGCGAATGTTTGCGAACGTACCGCGTACCATGACTTCGTGGTTACCGCGGCGCGAACCGTAGGAGTTGAAGTCCTTGCGTTCGACACCGTTAGCCACCAGGTACTGACCTGCAGGAGTGTCAGCCTTGAAGGAACCAGCAGGTGAAATGTGGTCGGTGGTCACCGAGTCGCCCAGCTTCGCAAGAACACGTGCGCCCTTAACATCGGCAACTGCGTCCGGTTCAAGCGACATGCCTTCGAAGTAGTTTGGCTTGCGCACATAGGTCGAGTTCTCGTCCCATGCGAACAGGTTGCCTTCTGGGGTCTCGATTGCCTGCCAGCGTTCGTCACCATCGAAGATGGTGGAGTACTTGCTGTCGAACATTTCGGTGTCAATCGAGGTTTCGATGACTGATTCGACTTCTTCAGGTGTAGGCCAAATGTCCTTGAGGTACACGTCAACACCGTCAGCGTCCTTGCCCAGAGGCTGGGACTCGAAGTCGAAGTCCATGCTTCCCGCAAGAGCGTATGCGATGACCAGCGGAGGTGATGCCAAGTAGTTCATCTTGACGTCAGGGCTGATGCGTCCTTCGAAGTTACGGTTACCAGAGAGAACGGCGGTCACCGCGAGGTCGTTGTCCTGGATCGTCTGCGAGATTTCAGGCTCCAGTGGACCGGAGTTACCAATACAGGTCGCACATCCGTAACCAACGACGAAGAAGTTGAGAGCTTCGAGGTCTTCGAGCAGTCCCGACTTTTCGTAGTAGTCGGTCACGACACGCGAACCGGGAGCGATCGAGGTCTTGACCCATGGCTTGGAGTTCAGGCCACGCTTGCGAGCGTTACGTGCCAACAGACCAGCAGCCATCATGACCGATGGGTTCGAGGTGTTGGTACATGAGGTGATCGATGCGATTGCAACGCTTCCGTTGGTCAGCTCGAACTCACGTCCATCGCCCATCTTCACCGGAACCGACTTCGCTTCTTCACCTGGCTTGGTGTAGTTAGGCAGGTCCTTAGCGAACTGCGACTTAGCGTCGGAAAGTTCAATACGGTCCTGAGGACGCTTAGGTCCGGCAATCGAAGGAACAACCGTGGAGAGGTCGAGTTCGAGGTACTCGGAGTATTCGACTTCGTTCTTAGGGTCGTGCCATAGGCCCTGTTCCTTGCAGTATGCCTCAACCAGGGCGATCTGCTCTTCGCTACGACCGGTGAGCTTGAGGTAGTCAAGCGTCACATCGTCGATCGGGAAGATCGCTGCGGTGGAACCGAATTCGGGGCTCATGTTACCGATCGTGGCGCGGTTCGCGAGAGGAACAGCGGTCACACCTTCACCGTAGAACTCCACGAACTTTCCAACCACACCGTGCTGACGCAGCATGTCGGTGATGGTCAGAACAACGTCGGTTGCGGTGACACCGGAAGGAATCTCACCGGTGAGCTTGAAGCCGACAACACGAGGGATGAGCATGGAAACCGGCTGACCCAGCATCGCTGCTTCAGCTTCGATACCTCCAACGCCCCATCCCAGGACACCAAGACCGTTCACCATGGTGGTGTGCGAGTCGGTACCAACCAAGGTGTCAGGGTATGCACGCTTCACACCGTCGACCTCACGGGCCATCACGACACGAGCCAAGTGCTCAATGTTGACCTGGTGGACAATACCCATGCCTGGAGGAACGACCTTGAAGTCGTCGAATGCGGTCTGGCCCCAGCGCAGGAACTGGTAGCGTTCACCGTTACGCTGGTATTCGATGTCCATGTTGCGTTCGATTGCCTGCTCGGTTCCGAACGCGTCAATCTGAACAGAGTGGTCGATCACAAGTTCAGCAGGAGCCAGTGGGTTGATCTTCGAAGGGTCTCCGCCAAGTTCCTTCACAGCTTCACGCATGGTTGCCAAGTCCACGATGCAAGGAACACCGGTGAAGTCCTGCATGACCACGCGAGCTGGAGTGTACTGGATTTCCGTGCTTGGTTCAGCCTTAGCGTCCCACTGAGCGAGCGCTTCGATGTGCTTCTTGGTGATGTTGGCGCCGTCTTCAGTGCGGAGCAGGTTTTCCAGAAGCACCTTCAGGCTGAAAGGAAGCTTTTCGGAACCTTTAACGGCGTCTAGACGGTAGATTTCGTACGACTGAGCACCTACGTCCAGGGTGCTCTTCGACTTAAAGCTGTCGACAGTACTCATGGTCTCCTCTTTTAGTTGCGAAGATACCGGCAACCGCGGGTCTGTCCCAACGCGCACCCGGAACCGTCAGACGATCCATTTAGGGCACACATCTGTTACCTAAAGTATCTTGACATCAAGATAAATCTTATCGCATATCCCAGTAGTTCTCTACCTTCACACCCGGTCGAACGTCCCAATAAATTCGACGTGGGCAGTGAGCGGAAACAGATCGAACGCTTGAATGTCACGACACTGGAAACCGGAGTTTTGAAGACGTTGTGCGTCACGCGAAAATGTGGCCCCGTCACACGACACATACACCACACGCCCACACGTCGACGACGCAATTAAACGGATAACGGCAGGATCAAGACCCGCCCGAGGTGGGTCCACCACGACCGTGTCAGCGCCTGTGAGTGCGCCCAGCTTTTCGACCCGGCCCACATCGAAGGTGGCATCTACTCCGGCGCGCTTCGCGTTAGAACGCGCACTCTCAATCGCGAGCGCAGATCCCTCCACGCCCCACACGCGAGCCCCGGTTTCCCGGGCGACCATAATGGCGAGCAAACCCGCACCACAAAACAGATCAGCTACATCGCCACGCACCCGCTCCACGACACCTCGGCTCAAAATGTCAGCCGCGTCCGGGTGCACCTGCCAGAACCCTTCAGCGTCGAGGTCAAAGGTCACCCCGCGCACCGTGTGGCTCACGCGCCCAGGCCCCGCAAGGAGCGTCGTTACCGCACTTGACCGGTTCCGCCTTCCGGCCGCACGACTCATGAGCGACCACCCTTCAGGAACGACCTCGGCGAGCCTGTGCGCTATCTCTTCACGCCCTACCACGGTCACCGCTCCCCCGGCTTCACCCACGGCGATCTCAACGCGTTCAGCGCCCGTGAGGTCCACCTGGTGCAGATTCAGGTCATTGATACCCGGAACCGCGAGCGGCACGTGAGTCACGGGAACAATGTCATGGCTACCCGCCCGGTACATGCCAACACACCCACCAGTGACGGCGAGTTGAACACGGGTACGCCACTCTTCCCCGTCATTCACTGGAGGCGTCACGCGAAACTCGCGCTCAAGTTGGTCCATGAGTTCGCGGTCGAACTTCCCGATGCGGGCGAACTGGTCAAGTGCGGCGACACGTTTGAGTTCGCGCGAATGATCCAATGAGACGTGAGCGTACTCGACCCCACCCACGTCCGGGCACCCCCACGCAATCCGCCTATCGGGCACACGGTGTGGGGACGGCTCACACACCTCGGCCACCCGGCCACGGGAAAATGACTTCTTCGTTTCGGTGATCTCAACACGGACGCGCTCGCCCGGGATCGCACCGGAGACAAAAATCACGCCGCCGGCGGTACGCGCAACAGACTCTCCGCCGGCCGCCGGTGCATCAACCGTGAGTTCTACGTGGTTCATTCGTACATCCTCATGACGCGCTCATCGACGTGCCCGCCTCTACCCATGAGCAGTTCACGGTTGCGGTTAAAGGACTTGAGCCGCCACGGCACGGTGACCACCTGCACATTGGGCAAAAACAGTAGCCGTTTGCGCAGCCCCAAGAGCGCCTGGTTGTGCAAGAGCTGTTCCCACCAGCGTCCCACAATGTACTGCGGAACGTACACCGTGATGAGGTCGTCTGGCGATTTGGCGTGCATGTGCGCAATGTAGTTCATGACTGGTCGGATGAGTTCGCGGTAGGGCGAATCCAAGAGGGTGAGCCGGATGGGCAGTTTAAGTTCGTCCCACTGCTTTTGGACCAGGGCGGCCTGGTCTTCATCAACCGCGATGGCGACGGCGCTGAGGAAATTGGGCCGGGTAGCGCGGGCAAAAGCAACCGCCCGCATGGTCGGTTTGTTGATCTCGGAAACCACAACCACGGCCCGGGTCCGAGGTGGTAGCGCCTTGACGCTGCCGTCTTTGGGGTTGACGTTCAGTTCCCGCGAGACCCTGGTGTAGTGCCGGTGAATGAGCCCCATGGCCACATAGGCCACGAACATCAGAGCCAGTGCTAGCCACGCGCCTAACAGGAACTTGGATACCAAGACAACAGCCAGGATCCCTGAAGCGGTCACCGCGCCAACAGTGTTGACGACCCGGTTGAACATCATACGGGTGCGCACAGGACCCGACACGATCGCCCTGATCCGGTTGTTCCAGTGCTTGACCATGCCCCACTGTCCCAGGGCCAAGGACGCGAAAACTCCCACCAGGTACATATCAATAAGCCGTTCAGCGTTAGCGCCTGTGAGGACAACCAGCACGATCGAACTCACCGACAGCACCACCACGCCGTTAGAGAACGTCATGCGGTCGCCCAGAGAAGCTAACTGTTTGGGCAAGAATGAGTCGCGGGCCAGTTTAGAGGCAAGTCCAGGGAACCCCTCCATGGATGTGTTTGCTGCGACCAGCAGAACAAGCGCAGTGATGAGGGTGATCGCCGTGGCAACTGCTGGCATGTGGTCAAAGACTGCGTCTGCACACTGCGCCAGAACCGGCACTTGGTGGAAGGTGTCTCCGACTGGCTGGCTGTGTTCGAAGAGCTGAGTTGACGGGTCGCTTACGTATTTGACGCCCACTTGAGTGGCCAGCCACGTGAGACCAATCAACATCGTGGCGCTCAAAAGGCCGGCGAACACCAGGGTGTTACCTGCGTTGGCGCCACGTGGCTTCGCGAACTTGGGAACCGCTGTTCCCACGGTTTCGATTCCCGCTACGGCGACCAGACCAGAGGAAAACGCGCGAAGAATAATGATAGTGACAACCGCCCCGTGCCATTTCATGTCACCGTCGAGTGGGACGACCGAAAGGTGGGCGGTTGCGGCCTCGATCTCATCACCACGCGCAATCCGAATCGCCCCGTAACCCACTGTGACAAGCACAGCTCCCACGAACAGATAGGTCGGAATAGCCAAGAGCAACGGCATGGCTCGTCCACCGCGCAAGCCAAACAAGGTCACCACTGCGATCCCAATCGTGGTGATAAGCGTGAGATAGCCTTCGAGCACGTTGAAGGATGACGCGAGATAGCTAGCGAGGACTGCCATGGAGACAGACAGCGTGAGGACATAGTCAACTAACAGGGCCGCCGCGACTGCCCGCCCGGGACGATTCCCCAGATTGCGAGTGGCCACATCATAGTCGGCTCCCCCGCCTGGGTAGGCCTTCAGATTCAGTCGGTAACTTCCCACCAAAATGAGGATGAGAACACCCACTGCGATCCCGATCCACGGGGCCGTCGACATGGCGACAAAACCTGAAAGGGATAAGGCTAGAAGAATCGCGTCAGGCGCATACGCAACAGACGACAACATATCTGATGCGAAAATTGGCATGGCGAAACGTTTTGGGAGAGCTTCACGTCTAAAGTGATCACTGCGGAAAGGTCGCCCAACAATCATTCGCTTAAGAAGAGCAAAATTGTTTGCCACGGGCACCAATGGTACGTCAAAGGGAGTTTGGATCGTGCACTTCGTCATCATGGGATGTGGACGCGTAGGGGCCCAACTGGCCCGCGGGCTCGATGCTAAAGGCCACACGGTTGCGGTGATCGATAAGAACGCCGACGCGTTTGTGAAGCTGGGCAAAAACTTTACGGGAACAACCGTGACCGGTATTGGCTTTGACCGCGACACACTCGTGCGGGCACGCACCTCGGACGCATACGCTTTCGCCGCCGTCTCCTCGGGAGACAACTCCAATATTCTGGCAGCCAGGGTTGCCCGGGAAACCTTCGGAGTCAAACACGTTGCCGCCAGGATTTATGACCCGCGACGCGCCCAAGTGTTTGAACGTTTAGGCGTGCCCACCGTCGCAACCGTGCGGTGGACAGCTGACCAAATGATGCGCCGGCTCATTCCATCCGGGGCAGTCAACGAATTCCGCGACCCATCTGGACGCATGGTGCTGTCGGAGGTCCATGTTCACCCCGACTGGGTGGCCCATTCCGTCAGCGAAATTGAAGCCCACAGCAAAGCTCGCGTCGCGTATTTCACACGGATGGGCGAAGGCATTGAAGTCACGCCAGACACCCTCCTCCAAGACGGAGACTTGGTGCACGTGATGTGTCGCGCAGAGTCTCTTGACGACGTCGTCCGCTCACTTGACGGCCCAATCAAAGAAGGGGATAACCGATGAAGGTCGTGATTGCAGGCGCCGGGTCAGTAGGACGTTCGGTTGCGCGGGAACTCATCGACAAAGGCCACACCATCGTCATGATTGACAATGACAAACAGGCGATTCGGCGTGATCTGGTCCCCGATGCCAGGTGGGTTCACACGGATGCGTGTGAACTAGACGGCCTCGCTGACGCCCAGTTAGAAGATTCCGATGTAGTTGTCGCAGCAACGGGTGATGACAAGACAAACTTGGTGTTGAGTTTGCTCGCCAAAACCGAATTTGGGGTTCCTCGCACGGTGGGTCGTGTGAACAATCCGCGCAACGAATGGCTCTTTGATTCCAACTGGGGCGTCGACGTAGCCGTGTCCACGCCACGCCTCATGACCGCACTGGTAGAAGAAGCTGTTGAGGTGGGGAACCTGGTACAGCTGCTCACGTTGCAACAGGCTGGAACCACGCTCATGGAGATGACTCTTCACGAAGCCTCGGAGGTCTTGGGTAAGCGCGTGGGCGACATCGAACTCCCCCAGGACACTGTTCTTGTTGCTGTTGTGCGTTCGGGCAGAGCTTTCGCGCCTCAACAAGACGACACCCTGGTAGATGGGGACGAACTCTTCTTCCTTGCCGATGCCTCGGTGAAGCCGCGCTTGCGTGAACTGTTCAGCTAGTCGTTCCGGTTAGCTCGGCGCACTGTCCACGGTGGTGAGCAGTTCATATTCCGGGTTAAGTGTCACCAAGTCACCATCAACGGTTGTAAAACACCCGCACAAAATGACGGGCCGGCCCACGGTGAGGCCGGAAACTTCACGCCTTCCCATGAAAACGGCGTGAAGTTCCGCACGCCCGTCTGACACGGTGATTTCTAGCCGAGGTGGTTCCAGCGGAGTGGATCGTGTCACCGAGGACACCACCCCGCGAGCACACAACTGATCGCGGGCTTTAACGTCCGCGAAGTTCGAGATTGTGTTCAGCGTAACCGCCTCTAGCGCACTTCTGCGATTTCGGGCCCGCGTTCAAACGGGTCGATATCGTCGTCAGAGGAATCAGCTGAGTCTGCGTCTGACTGCAAATTGGGTGGGGTGAGTTCAAGAACCTGACCGGGAGGCATTGGACCGTCGCCACGGTCCACAATAATTCCCCGGAATACCTCTACCAGTTCCGTGCGAACTTCCTCTGGCACGCCATCAGTCTGGGCGATAATTCCCATGAGAAACCAGCGTGGCCCGTCAACCCCCATGTATTCGTGGTTCTGTACCGTTACGTGGTCTTCGTCGATCTTATGAGGAATGACGGCTGACAATCCGTAGCCCATGTCGGTGAAGACTTCTTTCGCGGTTCCGCCGGCGGCCGTGACGCTTGCTGAAACCTGCTTGCGCACTTGGGCCCACAGGCCTTCGGTCTTGGGAGCCGCCATTGCCTGAACGCGCAGTGCACCGCCCTTGTGGATGAGCGACACAGCGAGGATTGACCCGTTTTCTTCTTGCGATTCGAGCTGAACCTGCATTCCGTCGATAACGGGAATGCGCAGGGCTCCGAGGTCGATCCGGTTAGCTTCCCCCGCGTCTTCAGATTCGTCCCAGGGGCCGTTCTTTACACGGTCCCGAGGCGCTTCTTTTTGCGGTTCATCATCAACGTCATCATCGTTGTTCTCAGCGACGTCGCTCTCACGTGACTCTTCGTCCGCACGGTCGTCGTCTTCTGGCTCGTTGTCGACATCTTCGACTTCTTCGACATCGTCGACGTCGTCAACAATGTCCTCTGCCTTGTCCTTACGACCAAAAAAACTACTAAACAATCCCATGGTGTCTACTTTCCCGTTGATCCAAACCCAGCGTCACCGCGCCTGGTTTCGTCGAGTGAATCGACAATTTCAAAGTCTGCACGTTCAACCTTTTGAATGAGAAGTTGGGCGATCCTGTCGCCTGCCGAGATTTCCACTGGCTCGTGCGGGTCCAGGTTGATGAGCGCCACCTTGATTTCCCCACGGTAGCCCGCGTCGATCGTGCCCGGAGCGTTGACAACCGTGAGGCCGTGTTTGGTGCTCAATCCCGATCGCGGGTGCACAAGCCCCACATACCCCATGGGGATCGCTAGCGCAATGCCCGTGGGAACGGTAACGCGTTCAAAGGGTTGGACCGTCACATCGATACGTGCGCGCAGGTCCGCACCGGCGTCCCCCGGATGACCATATGTGGGGACCTGGGCGCTTTCATGTACGCGCATGAGTTGAATGGGTAAGATTTCCACGCCCTTGACTCTATCGATCTAGGAATCGTAATAAAAGCCCGGCGACAAAAGAAACGTAGGGGACGTGAAAGAATAGCCCCTATGACTGCACCTTCTTCGCTTTATTCCGAACGCGTCACGCCATCGATCTGGTGGTGGGTTGTTGCGCTCGTTCTCTCCGCGATGACGTCGCTTATGGTGATCCCGCTGTCCTGGATCGCAGGGATTATCGTCCCGATTGTCGTTTTCATCGCGGTCGCTTTAACCCTGCGTTCGCTTATCCCTCGCGTGACGGTGACACAGGACGTGTTGTTCGCTGGCCCCGCTCATATTGAGCGGTCATTTATCACCGAGGCAACACCGCTGAAGGGCGAGGACGCGTTTAAGGCACGTGGTCAAAAGCTCGACGCGCGGGCATTCCTGGTCACCCGCCCGTGGGCTAAAGACGTTGTGAAAGTCGACATTGAGGACCCGAACGATCCCACGCCCTATTGGATTGTGTCGACGAACAATCCAGACGAACTCGCTCGGGTACTCACCCAGCAGGGTTAAACACCCGCTGGTCAGCTACTAGTCAGCGCAGTCTGTGCAGACTGGGCTACCTTCTTCTGATTCGTCGGACATCTGTGAACGGTGACGAACCAGGAAGCACTCTGTGCAGGTGAATTCGTCGTTCTGTTTAGGCAAAACGCGCACCGACAGTTCTTCGTTGGAGAGGTCTGCACCAGGAAGTTCGAAGCCTTCGGCAGCCGCAGTTTCGTCCTCATCAACCTGACTTGCCTGCTGCTGATTGCGTTGGGCCTTCAGTTCCTCGATCGAATCGCTCGAAAGATCCTCGTCCTGTTTACGTGGAACGTCGTAGTCGGTGGCCATGAACCCTAATCACACTCCTGTAAAAGTGTCAGATGCACACATGGTTTGCGCAATGTCTAAAGCATTTTGCATTCTCAAGTAGCTTTTGGCAAGAATCCAGAAGCGACTGTGCATGTGATTTACCGCATAAGAGTAAACAGTAGATGAACTCACGTCAATAACTGGTCTTTCTGCGATAAAAAGACACCCTGTGACGGCACGGGTACTGTTCGTCATGTACGTTGTCTACATAACGCAGACGCAGTCACGCACTGATGCAGAGGGGAAACGCATGAGCGAATTTACCGACGAGATCGACCGCAAAGCTGATCTGTTGCGGGAGAAAATCAACGAGGCTCGCGAAAACGATAACGAGTTCCTCGCAGAACAGCTCATTGACGAACTCCGCAACATCGAGTTGATCGCCCGCGAGCACGACCTCGACACCTCGGAGATCAGACAGGTTATTGCCACCGAAACTGGCCAGCTCCCCGTTATTAACAAAGAACCCTAATCCCCCACCGCGCTTTATGGCATGACTGGCTTGTCAGTTCTGCCCTTACAGCACTGACCTGACTGAGCCAAAGTACATCCGTCGACCGGACCTTCTGGGGTGAGTGCCGGCTGTTCAGGCTCTTCACCACGAACCTGAGCGGCTTTCTCTTCAAGCAAGTCCACAAGGCCCATGACAAAGGCCGGGTTGGTTCCAACCGTTGCAGCCCGCACATAGTCCAAGCCCACACGTTCAGCTGTTTCAGCGGCTTCGACATCGAGGTCGAACTTCACTTCCATGTGGTCTGATACGAACCCGATTGGCGCCACAATCACCCCGGTGATTCCCTGCGAAGCGAGCTTTTCCATCCGGTCGTTCACATCTGGTTCGAGCCACGGAATCTGCGGAGGCCCTGACCTGGAGCAGAACACAAGTTCGTGCGGAAGCGAGTCGTCTAACTGCTGATCGATTGCGTTCATCAGCTGCAGGTGCTGGTCTGCGTACCCAGCGGTTGCCACCTCGGACGCCTCTTGCATCGTCGTGGGAATCGAGTGGGTGACGTACAGAATGCGGTGCTTCTGCGGGTCGAGTTCGCCCACTTTCGCTTCGAAGTCAACCAGCGCGTGCCGCATGATCTGCACTTGCGCGTTCACGAATCCTGGGTGGTTGTAGTACTGACGCACCTTGTTAATGGTCACGTCAATACCTTCGCCCTTGAGGGTTTCTACGGTTGCCCCAAAGTCTTCCCTATACTGCCGGCAAGAAGAATAGGAAGAGTAGGCCGAGGTCGTAATCGCCAAGTACTTCGTGGCACCTGTGCGTTCGTGGTGGTCGCGGATCACGTCAGTGAGGAACGGGTCCCAATTGCGGTTACCCCACAGGATAGGCGTGGTTATGCTACGACGCTCCAGCTCTCCTTCGAGCTGCTGCAAAAGCGCAATGTTCTGTTCGTTGATGGGTGAGACCCCGTCGAACATGTAATAGTGTTCGCCCACTTCCTTGAGACGTTCTTCTGGAATTCCGCGACCGGCGGTGACGTTCTTCAGAAACGGGACCACGTCGTCAGGGCCTTCGGGGCCTCCGAAAGACATGAGAACTACTGCGTCGAATGGAGACAGGGGCGATTCAGTCATACAACCACTCTAACCCGCAGGATATGGCCCAGAGAATTTCGACTCGCCACGTGAAGATCACGGTGAGACGCGCCTGGACGTGACACGCTTAGAAAGACTAAAAGGATGGTGTGTTGTGACTAGATTGTCTTTTCAAAGTATTGAAGATGACTCGCTCAAACTCGTTGATGAACAGGGTAATGAGTATTTTTTGCCCGCTACCGAGGACGTTTTTGCTGCGATCCGTCGAGTGCGCACACACACGGTAACCGGCCACAGCACGGGTCATGTGCGACCAAAAGTGATCCAGTCGATGATTCGCTCCGGAATGTCGGCCGAAGACGTTGCGCACGACACCGGTGCCCCACTGACGCAGATCCAGCAGTACGAAGGGCCCATTCTGGCTGAACGGCGCCACATCGCGCACACCGCTGGTCAGTGCCCGGTGTACTCCGAATCGGGTTCGCGTCCGCTCAGCGAAGTTGTCACCGAACGCCTTCAGGCACGCGATATCGAAGAATCGGACCAGACGTGGGACGCGTGGCGTACCGAAACCGGAGCGTGGCACGTTGAGTTGCGTTATCCAGCGGGCAACACCACCTCGGTCGCAAGCTGGGAATACCGGTCCGGCTCCGTCACAGCACTTGACGATGAAGCCCGTTGGCTGTCCGATACCGGTCCAACGGACTCCGGCCCGATCCCCGACTACGGTTCGGTGTTCAACGTCGAGGCCGATCACACACAGCGCGACACCCGTGACACACAAAGCGAAACCGGGCGCATTTTGGAGAGCCTGCGACGCCGCAAGAACGAAACACAGCCAATCGTGCGTTCAGTTCCGGACGCGCCTGAGTCGCAACCAGATGGCGCGCACTCAGCGCTGTCTCGCCCGCAAGACGCTCACGACGACGCCGTTATGGCGGCTCCCGCTTACCACGATGACGACCAGCCGTCGCTTTTGGACGAGCCAGGCGTGACAGACGACGCGGACGAACAACACGAAGAACAGCCTAAAAAGAAGGGACGTTCTTCCGTTCCCAGCTGGGACGAAATCATGTTTGGGAAAAAGGACTAGGCTCTACGGATCACTAGCGGCGTAGCTCACCCACGGCAATCACGCGGTCGCTCGGCCGGATAAGCGTGTGGTCGTGGGTCACTACGACTACCGCTTTGTCGTGCAAGATCTCACGCAGATCGTCCATGAGCGAAGTCGCTAACTGTTCGTCTAAATGGGCGGTGGGCTCGTCAAGAATGATGACCTGCGCCCCGGCCAGCAAGGTTCTGGCGACAGCTAATCGCTGACGCTGACCACCCGACAAATACGCGCCGGACGCTCCAATCCTGGAGTCGACTTCTGCCAGTTCTTCCAAGCCCACACGGACAAGAACATCGCGAATCTCTTGATCTGTTGGAGCGTTGTCCCGGTCACGTGCAATCGCCAGATTGTTGCGCACCGTGGAGTCGAAGACGTGTGACTCTTGCGGACACCACGCAAAGACCGAAGACAGTTGTGTGGCCGTCAGCTTAAGTGCGTCACCGCCGTTGAGCGTGTACTTTCCGCTCACTGGATCAATGAAACGCAGCAGGAGGCTTATCAGCGTGGTCTTTCCTGATCCTGAACGGCCCGTCACGGTTGTCCATGACCCTGGGGTAATGGAAGCTGAAACGTCACTAAAGACGTCCTCGGTCATGCCCGGCCAGCGGGCAGCCACCTTCTCAAGTTCTGCAGAGTCGAATTCCGCGACAGGTTCGCTAGTGTCCTTACGGATCTCGCCACGTTCATCGAGCGCTGGAACCCGAGCCAGGCTGTGCTTGAGAGCCGGCCAGTTCTGCACGGCAGTCAACGAGTCAATGTAACAGTCAATGAGCGCGAGCGGCAGCAACACCGTCACTGCGAGAAGTTCGGGCGACACCTCTCCACTGGCCACTGCAGACGCTAACAACGGCAACATGAGAACCGCGTTGAGCGTCGTTGCCACGGTGACAATTCCCTCACCAATTCCAGCAGCCCACAAAACCCTGAGTTCGGCGTGCGAAGCCTGCCTGTCGGTTTCGCGAATACTGTCGACCACCTCGGCGGCCCTACCATTGACCAGAACGTCCTCACGTGCCCACAAGAACGCACTGATACGCGCTAACACCTGCGTGCGCGTGCTCAAACGTGCGGAACTCGCCTGCCCGTCCACCACAAGCGTCACCGCAGGGGCACACACCACGCACACCAGCGCGCACACCGCGGTCAACACAGCAGCCCACGGGTGAATGAGCGCCATCACAACAATCGCAGCCACCGCAACGACGGCGGCGACAATCGGAGGTTGCACCACGCGGGGAGCGCCGTCACGCACATCGTCGACATCAGCAACCAGCCGGGTGAGTGCCAACTCCCCTCGAAGCAAGGTGCGGTTCGCGGTTCCGGCCCGCGCAAAACCCAACCACACGCGTTCGCGCAGCTGCGTAAGCGACGTCAGCATCGCATCGTGAAGCAACAGCTGCTTCACGTACGTAAACACCGACCGTGACAGCCCAAAGAACCGCACACCCACGATCGCCACCAACAAATACATGATGGGTGGCTGGAAAGACGCGTGCACAATGAGCCACGCGGACACACCCGAAAGCGCCGCCGCCGACGCAACCGCAGCCACCGCGAACAAGGTAGATCCGATGAACTTCGCAGAAAACACGTTCATCGCATTCACCAGCCTGCGAAGAGCCGTGCAGGTGCTGATCTGGGTTTCGGGCGCCGAGGTGGGCGCTGCTTTGGGTGTATGCGCAGGCTGGGTGTCCGCGGTGGTCGTGGTTGTTGTTTCAGTTGAGCTTGAGGCCCCATCTAAGCGAAGTTCCGTGCCCAGGTTGATGAGTTCTGGGTCGTGGGTCGCAGCGATCACGGGAATCGACTGGGAGATGTTGAGAAGTTCCGTGCGGATCGTGTGCGCCGTCTGCGCGTCCAAGTGGGCGGTTGGCTCATCGACAATGAGCAGTTTTGCTCCTGCGTCCACCCGCATGAGAGCGCGCGCAATCGCAAAACGGCGCAACTCCCCCGGGCTCAACGCAGACGGAGGGGTGTGTGGGTCAAGGTCCAGGCCCACGCGCTGAAGATAAGGCGTGAGCTCAGCGCCGTACAACTGGGCTTCTTCTTCTAACGTTTCTCCGCACGTGCGTGGCGCCTGACCGGCATACGCGATCCTTTCGGGAACACCCACAACGTGCCCGCTCACGGTACACGTGTCGTTTGTCCTAACAAGACCTGCCAACACACCCAGCAACGTTGACTTACCCGTTCCAGAGCCACCCGTCACAACTGTGAGGCCTGAAAAGGTCGCTGACACTGGGGACAGCGCCGGCCGAGGTCGACCCGCGTAGGTGACGGACACCTCGGCGATGGCCAGAGAACCAGGGCGGCACTCAACAGGCGCATTCACCGGCCGCGAAATCACACTTTTAACCCGCTCATACGCAGCCATCCCGTTTTCTGTTGCGTGAAAAGCCGCACCCAACTGACGCAGGGGCAAATAGCATTCAGGGGCCAGGATCAACGCGAGCAGACCGGCCTGTAAATCCAAACTGCCGCTGACCAACCGAACACCAATGAACACCGCAACCACCGCAACCGAAAGGGTCGCAATAAGCTCAAGCGCGAGCGCAGAAAGAAAAGCAACGCGCAAAGTCTGCAAGGTGGTGGTGCGATATGACTCGCTCATGGACTTCAACGCTGCAGTCTGTGCGTACACGCGCCCCAAGCCCACCAGAACAGGTAAGCCTCGGGCCAGCTCCACAAGATTGTTCGACAGTTGATCGAGCGACTGGGTCGCTTCACTGACACGCTCAAGCGTGTACTTGCCGATCAGGATCATGAAGAGCGGCACCAGCGGAAGCGTCACAACAATGACGACGGCCGAAACCCAATCGGCAAACAGAATCCGCACGATGATCAGTGCCGGCACGCACATGGTGGTTAACAGAGCCGGTAGGACGCGGACAAAATAGTCGTCGAGTTCATCCAGAGTGCGCGTGACACTCACCGCCAGGGCTCCGTCAGAAACGCCTGTGTCCCGGCCTGAACCCGCTGTGACCCGGTCCAAAACCCGCGACCGTAGCTCAGTTTTGAACCCGACCGAGGCACGTGCTCCCACGGCTTTTGTCAGCCACACGGCCACTCCGCGGATAGTCGCGCCAACGCACCCGAGTAGTAGAGCAAACTCGAACGGTTCGCCGTGCATGAGGGCGACGATGCCACGCGCGCAGGATTCGGCGATGAGAACCAGGCCCACCGCTTTAAGGACAGCGACGAGCCCCAACCAAGCGAGCGCCCGGGCACCCTGAGGTGCACCGAGCGCTATCGCTACGGGAGACTTACTCACGCTTTGATGCGAGCAGCCACCGGAATCTGGTGTGCTTCCGGAATGTGCTCAACGTGCAGACGCTTAGCCCACAGCGTGTACGAGAACACCGTGTACGCCAGGACGATGGGCACGAAGATCACCGTCACCCACAGCATGACGCCCAACGTGTAGTTAGACGACGATGCGTTTGCAAGGGTGAGCGAGAACTCCGGGTTGATTGTGGATGGCAGAACGTTGGGGAAGATCGAGGCGAAGACGCTTACGACTCCCGCGACCAGGAACAGACCCTGGAAGATAAATCCACCCTTTTCGGAACCTGCACGCAGGCGTACCCAGCTGATTGCTGCGAACACTGCGGCAAGCGCGATCACTGCCCAGCCCCACGCAGGACCGTGCATCACCTGAACGATGACGACCCATACGACGATCGGAAGCAAGAACACAGGACCCCACTTCGCGGCTAGCGCGTGAGCACGGTGGCGAATGTCGCCGTCAGTCTTGAGGCTGACGAAAAGCAGACCGTGCAGGATCGAGAATCCAAGGACTCCCAGACCGCCGATAATGGCGTACACGTTTACCCACGCGAATGGGCCACCGATATTGTCTCCGTTTTCGTTTAGAGGCAGTCCGGTCGTGGTCAGGGCGAGCATGGCCCCCACGCAGAAGGCGGCTACGGCTGAGCCTCCAGCCATGGCCCACGTCCAGAAGTTACGCCACTGATCCGAATGACCTTTTCCGCGGTACTCGATCGACACAGCCCTGAGGATCAGTGCAACGAGAGCGAGCGTCAGCGGCAGGTAGAGAGCCGAGAACAGGGAGGCGTACCACAGGGGGAAGGCCGCGAAGGTAGCACCACCAGCGGTCAGCAGCCACACTTCGTTTCCGTCCCACACCGGACCGATCGAGTTGAGAAGAACGCGACGTTCTTTTTCGTTTTTCGCCAGTGTCTTCATGAGGACACCTACGCCCAGGTCAAAGCCTTCGAGGAAAAGGTATCCCAACCACAGAACGGCGATGAGAATAAACCAGATAATCTGCAGAATTTCCATTGCCACTCCTTAGTAAGCGAACGCCAAGACGTCGTCGTTCTTCGCATCAACGGTGGGCTTGTTGTTGCGGGTGTCGAGTTCTGGCATGGCAGAAGCAACACCACCCCGGGTGTACTTGATGATGAGCTTAAGCTCAACCACCATGAGCGCACCGTACAACAGTGTCAGCGTGATCAAACTGAACAGGAGTTCAGCGGCCGTAACTGACGGTGAAATCGCCGCTGCCGTGTAAAGGAACACGCCGTCAACACCTGACGGGTCAGGGTTGGGGGCCACCACGAACGGCTGGCGTCCCATTTCGGTGAACACCCATCCTGCCGTATTCGCGATAAAGGGAGCGAAGATCGACAAGACTGCGAGAGTGTTCAACCATTTAGCTTGTGGCACAGTGCCCTTGCGAGTGAGCACCAATGCCAATGCGGCGAACGCTGCTGAGAGGACACCGAATCCGATCATCATACGGAAGCCCCAGTACGTGACGATCATGAGTGGCTGGTAGTCCACGGTTGCGCCCGAGTACTCGCCGTACATGTCGCCTTCCGGCAGAGTGGTGCCGTACTTCTCTTCATATTCCGGAATCAGGGTGTTCACACCGGGCACGTCGCTGGTGAAGTCGCCCTTTGCCAAGAAGGACAAGAGGCCAGGGATCTCAATAATGGGCTTAACCGAGTCACACGAGTTGAGGTCGGGCTTACCGATGGTCAGAACCGAGAACTGTCCACCGTCGTGGCACGCAGCTTCTGCCGACGCCATCTTCATGGGTTGCTGTTCGTACATGAGCTTCGCTTGGAAGTCACCTGTAATTGCTACGAACACAAACGCGATGATGGCCGTCCATGCACCCATGCGGAGCGATTTGATCCACACTGAGTGATCTTTTGCGTCACGTCCAGCAATTTCTGGAGCGTCTCCGACGACAACATTGCCTTTGTCATCAACCGTGTCGATGCCGTCCTTGCGACGGCGCCACAGGTGGTACCACGCGATACCCACAAGGAACCCGCCGCCCACGGCGACCGCACCAGCCAGTGTGTGAGCGTAAGCCCACAGGGCCGTGTTGTTGGTCAAAACAGCGACAACATCAACCATCACTGGACGTCCGTCGATCATTTCAACGCCCACGGGGTGTTGCATCCATGAGTTGGCCACAATAATGAAGTAGGCCGACAGCCATGATCCGATCACGGCGGCCCACAGAACAGTCAAGTGCAACGGCTTGGAAAGTCGCTTCCAACCGAAGATCCAAATTCCCAAGAAAGTCGATTCGAGGAAGAACGCGATAAGTGCTTCCATCGCAAGAGGCGCCCCGAAAACGTCTCCCACAAAGCGTGAGTATTCACTCCACGCCATTCCGAACTGAAATTCCTGAACAATACCGGTCGCAACACCCATGATGAAGTTAATCAGGTAGAGCTTGCCCCAGAACTTTGTGGAGCGTAGCCACCGCTCATCACCAGTGCGGTAGTACAGGGTCTGCATAATACCCACGAGCAGTCCAAGCCCGAGGGTGAGCGGGACCATCCAGAAGTGGTACACGGTGGTAATTCCAAACTGCCACCGGCCGATGAGTACCGGGTCCACGTCGCCTCCTCAAATGTGCACACCACGTGCGCAACAGTGTGGTTAATCCACCACAATTTTAACGATACTCACAGGATTTCAGGCTACGTGAGACGCATTCGAAATGGTTGGTCTCATTTTTCGGCTAGCGGAAGTTGCCTGATGGACAGTGCGGTTAAACGTGAGGCTTACGCGTCGATTCGCTGAGCGTCAAGTGAGGCAGCGCCGGACACAATGAACTGCTTACGCGGGGCCACCTCGGAACCCATCAGGAGGTTGAACGTGGTATCAGCCTTTGCGACATCGTCCATGGTCACCCGACGAAGCATCCGGTGTTCTGGGTCCATGGTCGTTTCCGCCAACTGGTCAGCGTCCATCTCTCCCAGCCCTTTGTAGCGCTGAGGCGTCTTGTAGCTCTTTTTCTGCCTGTCTAACCGCGCGATTGTCTTGTGCAGTTCGGCTTCCGAATACGTATAGATGACATCGTTTTCCTTACCCCGGTTGACCACTTCAATGCGGTGCAGAGGTGGAACCGCGGCAAACACCCTGCCGGCTTCGACAAGTGGACGCATGTAGCGGAAGAACAGTGTGAGAAGCAATGTTCGGATGTGCGCGCCGTCAACGTCAGCGTCGGTCATAATGATGACTTTGCCGTAACGCGCTTGTTCTAGATCAAAGCTGCGCCCCGAGCCCGCACCGATGACCTGTGTAAGCGCAGCGCATTCGGCGTTGGCGAGCATGTCGGCAACAGAGGCCTTTTGCACATTGAGGATTTTTCCGCGAATAGGGAAAAGCGCTTGCATTTCTGAGTTTCGCGCCGCTTTTGCCGTCCCCATCGCCGAATCACCTTCAACAATGAAGAGTTCTGTTTCGTCTACATCGGACTTCCTGCAGTCGTACAGCTTGGCAGGCAGGGACGAACTCTCCAATGCGGTTTTACGCCGCTGATTCTCACGGTGCGTACGTGCCGAAATCCTCGATTTCATTTCCGCAACCACTTTTTCCAACAAGGTATTCACCTGGGACTTAGTAGCGCGATGTGAGGACTCCAGGATGGATGTTAGTTCTCTTTCAACCGCCCGAGAAACGATTCCTCGCACAGGAGGCGTTCCCAGCACTTCCTTTGTTTGACCCTCAAACT
Source organism: Brevibacterium sp. UMB1308A (assembly GCF_030230605.1). GTDB lineage: Bacteria > Actinomycetota > Actinomycetes > Actinomycetales > Brevibacteriaceae > Brevibacterium. The sequence continues at coordinate 46,780 of NZ_JASPDO010000008.1, read as the reverse complement.
GTGGTTCAGCGAGAGCGACAGTCACAACTGCCGTGAGGCCAGCAAGGATGTCGTCTTTCTCTAGCTTGTCCTTGCCCACTTTGAGGCGACGAGCATTACTTTCGACTGCCTTGCGAATCGTTTTGACAATTCCTTGTTCAAAACCAGAGACGTGCGTTCCGCCTTTGGGAGTCGCGATGATGTTCACGAACGACTTCAACATCGTGTCGTAGCCGTTTCCCCACCGCAGCGCGACATCGACCGTAATGTCGCGTTCAACCTCTTGCGATTCCATGTGTCCCGAAGAGTTAAGAACCGGAACTGTTTCTTTAAACGACGACTGGGTCGTAAAACGCCACGTGTCCGTCAGCGCGGCATCATGTGCCAAGTGGTCGACGAATGCGGAGATCCCGCCGTCGAACTGAAACTCTTCGACGCGGTGAGGAATCGGCGCACCAGTTTCGTCGACTGCTACTCCCCTATTGTCGACAAGCGTGATTTTAAGGCCCGGAACCAAAAAGGCCGTCTGACGTGCGCGATCCACAAGGCGGTCATAGTTGAACTTAGCGTCGCGAATAAAGATCTGAGGGTCGGCCCAGTAGCGAATCTTGGTACCGGTGACACCTCGTTTAGCCTTGCCGACGACCTCCAGTTTGGACTCTTTTTTAAACGGGGTGAAGTCGTTATCCGGGTGTGGCTCGTTCTTATCCGTGAACGTTCCGGGCGCTCCCCGCTTAAAGGACATGCGGTACACCTTAGAAGACCGCGTCACTTCGATGTCCAAGCGGCTTGACAGGGCGTTGACAACCGACGCGCCCACACCGTGGAGGCCACCCACTGCGGAATACGAACCACCACCGAACTTTCCTCCGGCATGGAGCTTCGTCATGACGAGTTCAACACCAGTCAGCCCCGTACGAGGTTCAATGTCGACGGGAATTCCACGCCCGTTATCTTCGACCGTGACAGATCCGTCTTCGTGGAGGGTCACCGTGATGTTTTCGCCGTAACCGCCTAACGCTTCGTCGACAGCGTTGTCGATAATTTCCCACAGACAGTGCATAAGGCCACGCGAGTCGGTGGATCCGATATACATTCCGGGACGCTTACGCACCGCCTCGAGACCTTCGAGGACCTGCAGTTGCCGTGCTCCGTAATCCGATGTTGCCACCGTCCCAGTCTAGGCCGAAGCCGGCGCAAAACCTTGGATTCACGGGGCTTGTGTCGAGTAGACTGACATATGTGAAACACGCAATTGCGCTATACGCGTGTGCAGTTATGGTCCTTCTGGGTGGCTGTGGGGGCACCCAGACGGCGCAGCCCCGCACCACCGTCGAACCGGAGCCCATTACGCACGAGCATAATCCCGGGGACACCTCGGCGTCGGAAACTCCTCAACGCAAACCTGACGAGTCAGACAGCACCGACAAACCGGCCAACTCTCTCGACGGCGTGACCATTGCATTAGACCCTGGCCATAACGGTGGCAACGCGTCACACCTTTCCCGCATTAACAAAAAGGTGCCGGACGGGCGCGGTGGGAAAAAGGCGTGCAACACCACGGGCACAGCAACCGACGATGGCTTTCCTGAGCACGAATTCAACTGGAACGTCGCAACAAAGGTGCGTGACGAACTCGAAAAGCGTGGCGCTCGCGTCATCATGTCACGCGACTCCAATGACGGGGTCGGACCCTGTGTGGATGAACGCGGGAAGTTCGCTGACGAAGCCGACTTCTTGGTCAGCATTCACGCCAACGGCTCAACAGACTCGTCGATTCGCGGATTCGGAGTCATCCTGGCTCCGGGCGAAAAGGTGGAAGAGTCCACCAAGCTGGCAGAAGCAATTGTGCGGGGGTTTAAGGATCACGACTTCCCTATCAACCGCGCCGGATACGGCAAAGACGGCATGGTGGAGCGCACCGACTTAGCTGGCTTAAACCATGCGTCAGTCCCTGCCGTCATCGTTGAATGTGGCGAAATGCGCAACCCTAAAGAAGCCGAACGCATGCAAAAGGACCCTGACGCATACGCGCGCGCTTTAGTCGATGGCATTGACGCGTTTGCGTCCTATGCAACAATGGGGCTGTGACTGAGAACAAGCCTGTAACCCCTTGTTGGATTGAGCTGAGCTCTCCAAACGTTGAAGAATCGCAGTCGTTCTATTCCGCCGTTTTTGGCTGGGATTTTGACGGCGTGGGCCCCATGGGAATCGGAACACGCGCCGTCGTAAACGGTGCGTCAGTTGCGGGTATCAGTCAACAACCCACCGAGGCGCCCCAGGGTCAGCCGGGGTTCTGGTCGCTGTATTTCCATGTCCCAGATTTTGAAGGATTCCTGCAGGAAATCGCTGAAAACGAGGGACAGGCGCTCATGGCGATCCCCAACTTTGACGACAATGCTTCGGTTGCTCTCGTTGCCGACGCAGCCCAAACCGGGTTTGGCGTATTGGCGTATGACGATGACCGCGGGTTCTCGCTCACAGACGCCGTGGGTGCCCCGGCATGGTTTGAACTGCACACCACCGACACCGGAGTCGCAGACTTTTACACCACTGTTTTCGGCTGGGACGTCCAGTCCAGCGCAGACGAGTACACCACCTTTTCTGCTGGGGACTCCCCCGTAGCAGGGATGGTTGACATCTCTGAGCTGTCAATTCCTGCGCACTGGAAAATATATGTGCGCGTCAGTGACGTAGATGCAACACTTGAGCGTGCTCAGGAACACGGTGGCGCTATTTTGTCGAAGCCCGTTGACACGCACTTGGGTCGCGTCGCGCAGATCATCGACTGCCACAATGCCGCTATTGCGATTGTGAGCACAACTCGCTGACCTGCGTGGGGCGCGGCTACCTCGAATATCAGTCGAGGTAGTCGCGGAGTACCTGGGAACGCGACGGGTGGCGGAGCTTAGCCATCGTCTTTGATTCGATCTGGCGGATACGCTCACGGGTCACACCGTAGACTTTGCCGATCTCGTCAAGAGTCTTGGGCTGACCATCATTGAGCCCAAAGCGCATCGAAACCACACCAGCTTCGCGCTCTGACAAGGTGTCGAGAACCGAGTGGAGCTGTTCCTGGAGCAAAGTGAAGCTGACGGAGTCAGCGGGCACTACAGCTTCTGAGTCTTCAATGAGGTCACCGAATTCCGAGTCTCCGTCCTCACCCAGCGGGGTGTGCAGAGAAATCGGTTCACGTCCATACTTCTGGACTTCGACGACACGTTCGGGTGTCATGTCGAGTTCTTTAGCGAGTTCTTCCGGTGTGGGTTCACGGCCCAAGTCTTGAAGCATCTGGCGCTGCACACGAGCGAGCTTGTTGATGACTTCCACCATGTGAACAGGAATACGAATGGTACGTGCCTGGTCGGCCATAGCGCGGGTAATTGCCTGGCGGATCCACCAGGTTGCATACGTGGAGAACTTAAAGCCCTTGGTGTAGTCGAACTTTTCGACCGCACGAATCAGACCCAAGTTACCTTCCTGAATCAGGTCCAAGAACAACATCCCACGACCCGTGTAGCGCTTTGCGAGCGACACCACGAGTCGAAGGTTAGCTTCGAGCAAGTGGTTCTTAGCAATCCGCCCGTCGTGAATAATCCACTTGTAATCGCGCAGGTCCCGCGCATCCGTAACCTTGCCTTCGTCGACAAGGTGTTCGGCATACATTCCGGCCTCAATACGCTTTGCTAGGTCGACTTCTTCGGCAGCGTTAAGCAGTGCGACCTTACCGATCTGCTTGAGGTAGTCCTTCACCGGGTCAGCGGTCGCGCCGGCAGTCGCAACCTGCTGTGCAGGCTGGTCCTCGTCGTCGGCATCGGACACCACGAAGCCTCCGGCTTCCTTAATCTGGGCGTCCTTTTCCTCTTCTTGAGAGTTACGAGTTTCAGTCGATTCGTCGGTTGTGGCGAGTTCTTCCACCTCGTCGGTTTCGACCTTGTCGTTCTCAACGTCTTCTGCGTCCTGGGCCTTCTGTCTGGTGGCCGTCTTCTTAGCGGCTTCTTTGGCTGCAGTTGCCTTGGCCGCACGCTTAGCGGTAGCTGCTGATTTAGCTGCAGTTGTAGTCTTCTTTGGAGCAACAGTGGACTTCTTAGCAGTAGTCGTACTCTTCTTAGCAGCTGTGGAAGCCGTCTTCTTGGCGGTGGAAGTTTTTGCAGTCGAGGAAGTCTTTTTCGCCGTGGTGGCAGTCTTCTTTGTGCCCGTTGTCTTGGAAGCTGTTGACTTAGATGTCGACGTAGCCTTCTTTGCGGTGGTAGAGGCTTTAGATGTTGTTGCCTTCTTCTTTGCAGTAGTAGAGGCTTGCTTCTCTTTCTCAACAGCTGGCACGAAGTCACCTTTCACCTAAGTTGCCACGCGGGCAGTACTAAGACCCAAGTCAAATCCTCGCGGATACAACTGGGTCAACACCCAATTTTCGCACGATATTCCCGGCAAGTGAAATCAGCGCGTCCACACAGCGGTGATCCCGCGTTCCACAAACGCTTCAACAGTGCCAGCGAAACTATTGGCCGAGTCCACAGCGAGCGCTGACCGTGCGAAATGATGCGCGTAGGAGTTGTGTCCGGCGACCCATTCGAACCAGGCGATTACGCCCAAGAGTTCACTAAAGTACTCATCAGATGCGTGGACTGCAATGAGTTTGAGATACATGAGGACGGAGTATGTGTATGGCATGTGAGGTCGGATCGCGTCCATTCCAGCAAGATGCTGCTCCATGTCCCCTTCTAGGATTTCCAAAATTGTTTCCAGAAATTCTTCTGGACTCAAGTGCCCCACTACATCGGGTCTAAAGCTAGGGTGCCGTGCAGAAAACAGAGTGATAAGAGCGTCTCTGCCAACGCCGTTATCGCTCAACGTCTCGATCGCTCGGACCGCCCCAGGGCTCACGTGGATACTGTCCCAATCGGACGGGGTAGCTTCTGAAAGAGCAAAGGAGCAAAGCTTACTCGCATCCCTAATGAGCGCTTCGAGATCACTCCGTTTATCACCGGTGCAATTTTCTAGTTGCTTACGCACGTGGTCCCTGGCGTGTGGGAGTGCGGACAACGGTGGCAGGTTTGTTGTGGTTTCTACGTTCGGGACAGGTACGCATTCTTCCGGATCGAGGATCCATCCACATTTATTGTGGCCTGTCCACACTGGAGGAATTGATCTCACACCAACTTTGAGCAGTTCACGTTTGATCGCAATCCACGCATGCACAAGTGCGTGAACATCCCGGCTGTTCTTTTCTTCTCCTGCATGTCCAAGAGCTCTGGCGATTTCATCACACGAAAAAACGGGGAGAACCACTTCACACGGCTCGAAACGACGAACCACCTGCGCTATTTGTTCAGCGAGGTCGTCGCTGAACCTGCGGACGGCTCTCATATCGAAATTGACACGTACGCTTCCGCTGAGAGCCCCCACACCTGTTGCGTTTCGTTTCAGAACAAAAACGAGCGAATCGGGCGGGACATGCCCCATGGCCATGTTGACGAGATGAACAATATCGACTGGTGTGCTGATGTTTATTGTTTCCATGACTTCACTGTCATGCTCATCCGCTTGACCCGTAACCCACTCGTTTCGCCCTGTGGAAAAAGGCGTATTCTCCACAGCTGCGGACCACTGCAACACAGTGAATGTGCACATCCCCGTACCCCTAACATCACCGCTGTGACAGGGGAAGACAATTACACTTGGGCCTTATGGGACGGAAACGGGCACAAGACACCAGCATCGAGGTCGAGATATCCACAGGAACTGCGCGCAAGGAAAACATTCCGGGTGACCCCAACTCGTGGGTCCTCTACGTCAACTCCGTACCCAGTTCGTCGATCACGGTCGGCGAACCAACCCGCTTAGATTTTCCATACCTCCACTGGATGGCAACCACAATTGACCACGTGTTCCCACCCGGAACCTCGGTCAGAGCTGTCCATATTGGAGCTGCCGGATGTTCTCTAGCACGGCGCTTGCATGCCACCCACCCGCGGTCCCGCCAGACAGCCATCGACGTCGACGCGCTTCTCATGGAATATGTCCGTGAGTGGTTCGATCTTCCTCGCTCCCCCGCGCTTGCTCTACGGGTGGGAGACGGGGCACGCGAAATCCAAACGTTCGCACCCGGCAGCATCAACATCGTCGTACGCGACGCGTTCGCAGAAGACACCACTCCCCAGGCACTCACAACCCACGATTACTTTGCCCACACCGCCTCAGCCCTTAAACCAGGAGGCCTGGCGTTGTTCAATATCGCAGGAACCCCCGGCCACGCTCGCCAAGAGATCAACGCAATCTCTTCCCAGTTCGCGCAGGTCTACGTCATCCACGCCAGCGGACGAACACGGGGGCAACGTGAAAACGTGGTCATCGCGGCATTGGCATCTGCAAGTGCCCTCGATAAGACGAGACTCGCCGCCACCCTGCGAACAGGGCCCGCTCCGGCGACAATTACCAAAGCATGATTTAACTCACTGCGCACACACCAAAATTCACATGGAATTCGACGCCAAGGTCGTTCGGTTCCGGCATAATTGAATGCCGGAAAGGTACAGGGTGAACGATTTGAACGAAATTTCCATCGAGCAGCAACACGTCGATGCGGTCTACACGAGGCTAGACGAGCTCCGTACCGAAACCACTCAAAAACTCCAAAATGTACGGCTCACCCACGTGGGAAACCACCACCAGAACCGGTCTGAGCGCGACGCTTTTGCCACGGTCTACGAAGACCAGCTCATTCGCCTCAACAGCGCGGAAGAAGGCCTGTGCTTTGGTCGCATTGACGACCGCGACGGCACCACCACGTACATTGGGCGGATCGGCATCAGTGACCAGGACCGGTCTCAGTTGCTCATGGACTGGCGAGCACCTGCCAGCGAACCGTTTTATCGCGCAACTGCAGCTCAACCAGAAAACCTTGTTCTCAGGCGCCATCTCACAACGCGCGGGCGTGAAGTTGTGGCTATTGAAGACGATGTCCTGAGCCTGAGCGATCTAGACTCCGACAAGCGCAAGCACTTGCGCGGCGAAGGCGCGTTGATCGCCTCACTCGACGCGCACCGTACGGGTCGCATGTCAAATATTGTCGAAACGATTCAGGCAGAACAAGACGCGATTATTCGCAAGCCGCTGTCTGGTGTCGTGGTCGTTCAAGGTGGACCTGGAACTGGAAAAACCGCTGTTGCCCTCCACCGCGCGGCATATCTTCTGTATAAGCACCGCACCAAAATTGCGCAGTCGGGGGTACTCATCGTTGGACCGTCGCCGGTGTTCCTCAAATACATTGAAAAGGTCCTGCCAAGCCTGGGCGAAACCGGTGCTGTCCTGTTAACTCCGGGCCAACTGTTCCCAGGGATCGACACGACGCTCCGGGACTCTTTTGCAACCTCGGCGGTCAAAGGCGACCTACGCATGGTCAAGGTGCTGTCCCGAGCGGTACGCAACTACCAGCGAATCCCGGCCTCAGACATCGAGTTGAACGTGGGGCTACGGCAGGTCACACTCACCCGCGACATGGTCAAGACCGCACGCGAACGGGCACGCCGGTCAGGGTATAAGCACAACCGTGCCCGCGAAGTTTTTGCAACCACTTTGATGAACGCCCTGGCGCAGCGAATCGTGGAAAACGGTGAAGGGGGCGCCTCCGAAGATCAGATCGCCGAGGTCGTTGACGATGTGCGGCGCTCCCGCGACGCGCGTGTTGCGATCAATACGCACTGGCTTCCGCTGACTCCCCGAGGTGTCCTGGACGCCCTGTTTTCGAAACCGCACAAGCTGGTGGCGGCGGCCGACAACATTCTGAGTTTCGAAGAGATGGCGCGCTTGCGTCGTCCTGCGGGCTCAGAGATCACGATTGAGGACGTCCCCCTTTTGGACGAGTTGGCTGAACTGTTGGGTACCGCACCTGGCCAGACGCAGGCTGGGTCGCACGAAGTCGAATATGCCGAACGTGTCCTTGAGATGACGGGAACGGGTGATCTCATTTCTGCCGAGCAGTTGGCTCAGCGGTATGCGGATGAGAGTTCGGCTCAGACCTTGGCCGAACGGGCCAGCGAGGACCTCGAGTGGACATATGGCCACCTGATCGTCGATGAGGCGCAAGAGCTCACCCCCATGCAGTTACGACTTCTGTTTAACCGGGTGCCGTCCAAGTCAGCCACGCTTGTGGGCGACCTTGCGCAGGCTTCGGTAGTGGACTCAGACCGCACGTGGAACACCATGTTGTCCCCGCACGTCGACTCCTTTGACGCGCAAGAGCTCACGGTTTCGTACCGCACACCGGGGCGCATCATGTCGATTGCCAATCAGCTTCTCATGGACCACTTCCCCACGCTTACTGTTCCCACTCCGGTCAGGGAGGGCACCCACGATCCCGAGGTCGTCCGGACGTCGTCTGTCTCTGAGTCTGCAAACCGCTTGGCTTCAGTACTGGGCGAGCAAGATTTAGGCGGCACGTGCGCGGTGATAACGGCAGTTGAGCACCGCGAAATCATTGAAGCTACACTGACCAGCACTGGACTTGACTACGGGGTTGGGCCTGCTGGAATCGACCGTACGGTTGCGGTTCTCACCCCCTTTGGAGCCAAGGGTCTCGAGTTCGACAACGTTGTGATTTTTGAGCCTGCATTTATTGCGCAATCGCAGAAGGGCGTGGGTGAGTTGTACGTTGCGTTGACGCGCGCTACTTCGCGTCTCACCGTTGTCACGTCGAATGAGTCAGTCTTAGACGCGTATCTGTAAACCCAAAACTGTGTCAGTGCCTCCTGTCACGATCGTGTACACAACACAAAACAGGAGGAAACATGTACACCCAACTCATTCAAACATTTAGTCCACATATCCCACACGTACCGTCTCTGTCGGCCCCCGTGCGCAGAGCTCACTGGGACAAATACTGGACAGGCGACCGCCCTCCCATTCTCGATGGGGCGAGTGAAGTCATGAGTCGCTGGACTCTCTTTAACCTGGGCGCACACATTGATGGCCCTCAATCAGCACTGAATTTCTACGCCGGTGTGAGCATGTGGGCTGCTGGAAACGCTCCACGGTCCGTTTACCGAGCGTGCAAGCCACTTGCCACGGAAGATTTCGCTAAACGGCTTTTCGAGGCGATCACGCACACACGCGAATGTGAACCCGAGGACGCGTACTGGGCATGGAGTACAGACGTGCGTATTCCATTCGTGGGACCGTCACATTTCACTAAGCTCATGTACTTTTCGCGACGTAACCCGTTGTACGAAAGCGAGAACATGCCATTGATTCTCGACGGTCGAATTGCGCGGGCTTTAAAGATGAAACAGCGGTCAGCGTGGACCGCGTCAACCTACGGAACGTATCTGCGGACTTTGGCTGAAATCGCACACGAGTGGGGCCCCGGCGCAACAGCGGAAGATGTGGAATGTCAGCTCACTGCGCAGGGAATTAGGGCCATTACGCGCAAGACCCAGTTGGCCCAAGCGGCCTAGAGGAACAGCCCCAGTGACCTGCAGAAATATGAAAAGGCCACTGGTGGCGTCGGCTTCCCCTCCGAAGCCACCAGTGGCGGGCGCCATAGCGCTTTTTTATCTTACACAGAACGCCATGCAAAGGCGCAAATCGATTCGTTCTCTGTTGACAAAAATGCTCGGCTCACTCTTCGCGACGTGCAGTTTCGCGTTCTGCACGTAGCGAGGAAATAGCGGCTTCAAAGTCTTCCAAGGAGTCGAATCCTTGGTACACGCTTGCAAACCGCAGGTATGCGACTTGGTCCAATTCGCGTAGGGGGTCAAGAATAGCCAGGCCCACCTCATCCGCGTCGATTTCAGCAATGCCTTGTGACCGGATATTTTCCTCGACACGTTGCGCGAGTTTCGCCAAATCGTCTTCGGATACTGGCCGTCCTTGGCACGCTTTTCGTACACCGGCGACCACCTTTTGGCGGGAAAACTCTTCGGATACTCCCGAACGCTTAATCACAGACAGGCTCGTAGCCTCAATCGTGGTGAACCGTCGCGAGCAGTTGGGGCACTGGCGACGACGCCGGATTGATGCGCCGTCTTCAGCGGTCCTCGAATCCACGACGCGCGAATCACTGTGGCGGCAAAAAGGACAGTGCATTAGCTCTCCCTCCGTAAATGCACAGCATAACCGTGTGCGGGAAGGTTTTCAGCATCGGCAAGTGTTTCAATATGATCGGCGACGTCCAGTAAACCGTCGCGCGTGTAACTCACGATCTGGCTGCTCTTCATAAAACTGTGAACCCCCAGTGGAGACGCGTGAGTCGCCGTCCCGCTTGTGGGTAGCACGTGGTTCGAGCCGGAACAGTAATCCCCCAGCGCCACCGGTGAGTAGTCGCCAATAAAGATTGTCCCACCGTGGCGCAGTTCGCGTGCGAACTCGTGAGGGTCCTCAACCATAACCTCCACGTGCTCACCCGCGTACACGTTGGCCACGCGCACCATGTCTGAGCGCGATTCAACTAACAAAATACCTGACTGGGGTCCTGCGAAAGCTTCGCAAATCCGCTCACGGTGTTTCGCCGTCTCGAGCTGCCGGTCCAGTTCGTCCTGCACGCGAGTCACCAGATCAGCCGAAGCCGTAACAAGAACTGACGCCGCTAACGGGTCGTGCTCAGCTTGGCTGATGAGATCAGCGGCGACGAGCTCTGGCTTAGCCTGGGCGTCAGCGCACACAATGATCTCAGTGGGGCCAGCGATCGAATCAACGCCCACGAATGACCGGACTTGCGACTTAGCACCTGCCACATACGCGTTCCCTGGCCCGGTGATCACGTCCACCGGTTCGCACACTTCGCCGTCGTCAAAACCATAAGCAAACGCAGCGATCGCTTGAGCCCCGCCCATGGCCCACACTTCTTCAACGCCTAACAGTTCAGCTGTCGCCATGACCACCGGGTGTGGCAATCCAGACGGACCGGGAGGTGACGCGAGAGCCAGTGACTCCACACCTGCAACCTGCGCGGGAACTGCGTTCATGACAACCGTCGACGGATACACCGCACGACCCCCAGGAACATACAAGCCAACACGGTCAACCGGCGTCCACCGCGTTGAGACAAAAGAACCGTCAAACTCCGTTGTCGAACCCTGTGGGACATCGTGGGCACTCACCTGGCGCAACCGCGCAATCGACTTTTCAAGCGCCGCGCGTACGCTTGAGTCCAACTCGTCACAAGCACGGGCGAGGTCTTCGCGTGGCACCCGAATCTGTTCCACCGTAACCCCGTCAAAACGCGAGGTTGCCTCCAGAACTGCTACACGACCTCGGTCCCGGACATCCTCTACCACCGGGGCAACACTGGAACGGGCCTTGTCCAAAGAATCATGTGCCCGGGGAACGAGTGAGCGAAGCTCACGAGTAGAAACTCCGGCTGGCACATTGATGATTCTTAACAGTTCAGTCACACAGCCATTCTACTCAGGCACTGTAGCGACACCTCGGCGCCCCGTCTTTCCCACACGGTTCGTCACCCCAAACAGCGGGGCCCCAACAGCGCCTTTAAATCTCCAAAGAGACTTGGCCCGGTTTCTACCCGCCGGTTCAAGCGAATCAACGTCCGCTTACCCGGTTCCAACACGTTGACCCGCACTTCGGTGGGCCCGGGGTTCGCACGCAGGATCTCGTCCAGTTCTTCAACGGTGCCCTCGGTTGCACGATCTAGTGGGATGGTCAGCTGCAACGGAGAGCCAGATGCATTGGAAATGTCCGGAAGTGTCACGGACTGTGCCATCAAGCTAATGGGCCGGTCCTCAGACTGTTTGACACGCCCACGAATCGTCACGACCAAGTCACTTGTAAGAATGTCAGCAACAGGTTCGTACACGTCGCCAAAGAACAGAACCTCAATTGAGGCTTCCAAGTCTTCTATCGTGACAATCGCGTACGGACGCCCCGTATTCTTGGACACTTTCCGCACCAACGATGTGATCATGCCACACACCGTGATAGTGGACCCTTCGGGGCGTCCGTGACTGATGAGATCTACAAGAGGCAGGTCAGACTCTGAGGCGATGACTCCCTCAAGTCCGTTCAACGGGTGGTCGGAAACGTAGAGCCCAATCATTTCGCGTTCAAAGGCCAACTTCTCTTTCTTATCCCACTCCACGCGGTCAGGGATCGGAACTGAGAAGCTCGCGGCGTCCTCACCACCTAAGCCGGCAAAAAGATCGAACTGACCGGCTGCTTCCTGGCGTTTCACTCCTACTACCGAATCAACGGCTTCTTCGTGGATCTCCACCAACGCCCTGCGGGTGTGCCCCAAGGAGTCAAATGCGCCGGACTTAATCAAAGACTCCACCGTGCGCTTGTTGCATACATGCGACGGAACCTTGTCAAGAAAATCAGAGAACGACGTGAATGCGCCCTTTTCGGTACGCGATTCCACAATGCCGTCAACCACATTGTGGCCCACGTTGCGCACTGCTCCCATACCAAAGCGAATGTCATTCCCAACAGGTGTGAAGTTCAGTTCAGATTCGTTCACATCTGGTGGCAGAACCGTGATGTGCATTTTGCGACACTCACCCAAGTACACCGCCAGTTTGTCCTTGTTGTCACCCACACTCGTCAGAAGTGCGGCCATGTACTCGGCCGGGTAGTGGGCTTTCAGGTATGCCGTCCAGTACGACACCACCCCATACGCAGCGGAGTGGGCCTTGTTAAACGCGTAGTCGGAGAACGGCAACAAGATATCCCATAGAGCCTGAGCGGCCTCTTCGGAGTATCCGCGCTCCTTCATGCCCCCGAAGAACCCGACCTGCTGTTTGTCCAGTTCAGCCTTTTTCTTCTTACCCATCGCACGGCGCAAAATATCTGCCTGGCCCAACGAGTACCCGGCCACCTTCTGCGCGATCGCCATCACCTGTTCCTGGTAGATGATCAGACCGTACGTAGTGTCCAGGATTTCCTTGAGCGGTTCGGCAAGCTCAGGATGGATCGGCGTGATGTCTTGTAAACCGTTTTTACGCTTGGCGTAGTTCGTGTGCGAGTCCGCACCCATGGGGCCCGGACGGTACAGCGCCAAGGTTGCGGAAATGTCTTCGAAGTTGTCCGGTTGCATGAGCCTCAAAAGCCCCTGCAGACCCCCTCCGTCGAGCTGGAACACACCGAGTGTGTCTCCACGCGCAAGTAGCTTATACGTGTCGGCGTCGTCGAGCTCCAAACGCTCAAGGTCGATCTCCACATCGCGGTTGCGTTGAATGTTCTCAAGAGCGTCCGAAATAATGGTGAGGTTTCGCAGGCCCAAGAAGTCCATCTTGATAAGCCCCAACCCTTCCGAGGTGGGGTAATCAAACTGGGTGATGACCTGGCCGTCTTGGAAGCGCCGCATGATGGGAATGACATCAATAATGGGCTCCGACGACATGATGACGCCGGCCGCGTGAACTCCCCACTGCCGTTTCAGCCCTTCGAGACCTCGGGCGGTTTCAAATACTTCGCGGGCCTGCTCATTGGTGGCGAGCAGGTTACGGAAGTCGCCGGCTTCGTTATACCGAGGTGCTTCCGGGTTTTCGATGTCGGCAAGGGGAATGTCCTTTGCCATTGCGGCAGGTGGGAGGGCCTTTGTCAGTTCTTCACCCATGGAAAACGGATGCCCAAGCACACGAGCAGCGTCTTTGAGTGCCTGTTTGGTCTTGATGGTTCCGTACGTCACGATCATGGCGACGTATTCGGAACCGTATTTCTGTGTCACATAGTCGATGACTTCGGAGCGTCGACGGTCGTCGAAGTCGACATCGAAGTCCGGCATGGACACACGTTCTGGGTTAAGGAACCGTTCAAAGATCAGGCCGTGTTGAAGGGGGTCGAGGTCGGTGATACGCATCGCGTACGCCACCATGGAACCCGCTCCAGACCCACGACCCGGCCCCACGCGGATTCCGTTGTCCTTGGACCAGTTGATGAAGTCGGCGACCACCAAGAAGTAGCCCGGGAAGCCCATTTTGATGATGATGTCGAGTTCGTAGTCGGCTTGTTTGCGCACCTCATCGGGGATGCCCTGCGGATACCGGTAGTGGAGTCCTTTGTCCACTTCTTTGATGAGCCACGACGTTTCGTCTTCGCCTTCCGGCGTTGGGAACTTGGGCATGTAGTTCGCACTAGTGTCAAAAGACACTTCGCACATGTCCGCAATTTTGAGCGTGTTGTCGCAGGCTTCAGGCAGTTCTTTGAACAGGTGTCGCATTTCAGCCGGCGACTTGAGGTAGTACCCGGTACCAGAGAACGCGAACCTGCTTCCACCTTGTTCATAGGTGGGTTCGAGCAGCTTGGACCCGGACTGTAAGGCCAGCAGAGCTTCGTGCGCTGTGGCGTCAGATTCGTGTGTGTAGTGCAAGTCGTTCGTGGCGACGAGAGGCAGGTTGAGTTCTTTAGCCAGACGCAAAAGGTCCTTGGTGACTCGGCGTTCAATTTCGAGTCCGTGGTCCATGAGTTCGCAGAAGTAGTAGTCTGCTCCAAAGATTTCGCGGTACTCCCCCGCTGCTTTTCGAGCTTCTTCATACTGGCCCAGTCGCAGACGCGTCTGAACTTCACCCGACGGGCACCCCGTGGTTGCGATGAGGCCTTCCGAATAGTTCTGCAAGAGTTCCCGGTCTAAACGCGGACGGTTCCCCAATGCGGAGTCCAAGGAGGCCAGTGAGGATGCTTTGAACAGGTTCTGCATGCCTCGGTTATTGCGCGACAGGAGGGTCATATGCGTATAGCGCCCACCTCCTGACACGTCGTCGGAGCGCTGTGATTCGTCGGTGCGCCATTTGACGACCGTTTTGTCGTTCCTGGCGGTTCCAGGAGTCACATAGGCTTCGACACCAATAATGGGTTTGATACCGGCTTTGGTTGCTTGGTTCCAGAAGTCGAAGGCGCCAAACAGGTAGCCGTGGTCAGTGGTGGCCAACGCTCGCATGCCCAATTCGTTGGTCGCAGCCATGAGGTCGCCCAGGCGGGCCGCCCCGTCGAGCATGGAGTACTCGGTGTGAACGTGCAGATGTACGAAGTCGTCAGCCAATTACCTCACCACTGTGCTGCTCGTAAACGTTCGAGCGCGGTTGCTAAATCCTCTGGGTAGTCCGATTCGAACTCAACATACTCTCCGGTTTCGGGGTGTTCGAAACCGAGTTTGACAGCGTGGAGCCACTGGCGGTTGAGTCCGAGTTTTTGCGCCAGCACTGGGTCTGCCCCGTAGGGCAGGTCGCCGCAGCAGGGCCGCTTGGTTGCGGACATGTGTACACGGATTTGGTGGGTACGTCCGGTTTCAAGCTTGACCTCGACTAGCGAGGCCGATCTGTATGCTTCCAGCACTTCGTAGTGAGTGACCGCGTGCTTGCCGTCTGTGCGGACTGCGTAGAGGCCGTCTTTGCGCGGGTGGCGCCCAATCGGCGCTTCGATTGTGCCCACGACGGGGTCTGGGAGACCCTGAACGAGCGCGTGGTAGGTCTTGTCGACGGTCCGGTTCTTAAAGGCCCGTTTGAGAACGGAGTAGGCGTGTTCGCCCTTGGCGACCACCATGACACCCGAGGTGCCCACGTCCAAGCGGTGTACGATCCCCTGTCGTTCTGCCGCTCCCGAGGTGGCAATCTGGTATCCGGCGGCGGCAAGTCCGCCTATCACAGTGGGGCCGGACCACCCAGCTGCCGCGTGTGCTGCAACGCCCACGGGTTTGTCGACAACCACAAAAGCGTCGTCGTCGTAGATGACGTTCATTCCCGGGACTGGTTCTGCCACGATTGAGAGCGGTTCTTTGGGTTTGGGCATGGTCACGTCGATGCGTGCACCCGCCGTTACGCGCATCGATTTGGGAACTTTGACTCCGTCGACTTCAACGTCGCCACTTTCGGCCATTGCAGCAGCGACCGAACGGGAGAGGCCAAGAAGGCGCGACAGTGCGGTGTCGACGCGCTCGCCTTCAAGCCCTTCGGGCACCAGAATTGAGCGTTCCACTATTCTTCCCTCCCGTCGATACTGGTTCCTTTGAGTGTCAGGAATGCGATGAGAACAGCTGCGCCGCTAATTGCGATATCAGCAATGTTGCACACAAAAAAGTACAAATCAATGAAATCGACAACCGCTCCGTGCATGAACTGCGGAACTTCCCCGTTGGCTGGCATGCGGAAAAACCTGTCGAGAAGGTTTCCGGTCAGACCGCCTAACAGCAATCCCAGACCGATCGCCCACCACGTCGAAGCGAGTTTTCGCGAAATAAACACGATGACGGCAAACACCGCGATCGCGATGACGGAAAACACCCAGGTGGCTCCCGAACCAAGACCAAAGGCCGCTCCGGGGTTGCGGAGGAACGTGAGTCCAACAAAATCACCCACAATGGCGATACGTGGCTGGCCTTGCAGGAAGTTGACTGCGAGAACCTTCGTGAGCTGATCGATTGCAATGACACCTAGTGCGAGTGCATACAGCGTCACAGCTCGAGTGCTCACGTAGTTCTCCTCAGGGTTCTTGGTTCGGTTCGATCTTAGAATATACAAACGCACCGCACGCCGGAACGTGCGGTGCGTTTAACGTGTTTGTGTCAAAGACTACACACGGACCCTGACGTTACAGGGACTGGTTGGTGTTCTTCGAAAGGGTTTCCGGTGCAAGTGATCCGGAGCTTTCGAGGTCACGCAGCTGGTCGGTGAGGTAGCTCTTGAGACGGGTACGGTACTGGCGCTCGAAGTTCTGCAGACCGTCGATGTCCTTTTCCAGGCTGACCTTCTGCGATTCGAGCTGCTGCAGGGTTTCGTCACGCTTCTTCTGAGCTTCGGAAACGATGTCGGCAGCCTTCTTCTTCGCATCACCGATCAAGCGGTCACGGGTCTTCTCACCTTCAGCAACGTGCTCGTCGTGAACGCGCTGTGCCAGCGCAATCAGGCCGTGAGCGTCCTTGTCGCTAGATACTGGGGCTGCGGCGGGTGCGGTAGCGCTTGCAGCAGGTGCAGCCGGAGCGGCTACTGGCTTAGCAGCAGGAGTCGCAACTGCAGGTGCGACCTGAGTTTCTTCGCCTGCCTTAGCGGCATCTGCAACATCAGCCTTAGGCGCTTCAGCCTTGGCAGCGTCTTCCTTAGGTGTTTCTTCCTTCGGAGCCTCGGCCTGAGCAGGTTCAGCCTGAGCGGCTGGCTGCTGAGGAGCGACAACAGGCTTAGCTTCTTCCTTCTTAGGAGCACCCACAGCAGCTGGCATAGCCTGGGTAGCGTCCGCGTCTTCACCCTGTGGGCCCTTGGCTTCGAGTTCAGCTACACGTTGCTCAGCCACAGACAGTTTCTGACGAAGTGAATCGTTCTCTTCGTTCAAGCGACGCAGTTCAACAACTACCTCGTCGAGGAAGTCGTCGACCTGGTCTACGTCATATCCCTCACGGAATTTAACGTGCTGGAACTGTTTGTTGACTACGTCTTCAGGCGTAAGAGCCATGTGGCCACCTTCGGTTGTGCGTACAAATACTTATTTCGATGATCACTGCCACAATACCGCACCACCAGCATGAATGTGTCAAGTCATCATATGAAGTCAGTTTAACCTACCTGAGTCGAGAGCACGAAGAGAAATCTCGAAAGCATCTGAACCCCAATAAATAAGAGGATAAAGCCCAGGTCAA
Organism: Brevibacterium sp. UMB1308A; assembly: GCF_030230605.1. Classification (GTDB taxonomy): domain Bacteria; phylum Actinomycetota; class Actinomycetes; order Actinomycetales; family Brevibacteriaceae; genus Brevibacterium. The sequence goes on along the minus strand of NZ_JASPDO010000008.1, from coordinate 29,229 downwards.
TCGCCATATTTCCCAGGCGAAGGGGAGGAATAACCTTGCGAATCGCCTGAACTGGAGGATCAGTGAGGGTGTAGATCGTTTCACACAGCACCAGCACCACACCGGTTGGGCGCCAGTCCCGGGCAAAGACTTGAATGAGATCGATAATGACGCGCCCGATCAGTACATACACGTACAGAGACAAAAGCCACGCAAGAATCTGTAGGACTATCGCCACGAGACCTCTTTCAGAAAAAATTGACGGACCACCGTATACGGTAGCCCGTCAGAGGGAACAATCACGAATTAGCTCTGGTTAAAAAAGCTCGCCTGTGTTTTTGCTACCGAATCAGTTTCTTCGCCAACTTCAACATTGGCAGGAGTCAGCAAGAACACGTTGTTGGTAACTTTGGAAATCGATCCGTGCAAACCAAAAATCAAACCTGCGGAGAAGTCAACAAGTCGCTTTGCGTTGGCTTCGTCCATTGCGGTCAAGTTCATGACGACAGGAATCCCGTCGCGGAAAGCCGTTCCGATCGCTTTTGCGTCGTTGTAGCTGCGTGGGTGGATCACGTGAATGTTAGACATGTTCGCAGGTGATGCCGTTTCTACTGGGCGGACAGAAGAACGGATGGGCGTCACGTCAGCCGGCTCTTCCTGCTCTTCCTCTTCGTACACAGGAGCTTCGTACTCGCTTGCTTCGTACTGAGAGTTGCGTTCGTGACGTGGTTCAGTGTCGTAAGCTTCTTCTTCACCGAAGCCAAAGTAGTTGCTGATTTTCTTCAGGGTGGACATTGGCCCTCCTCGTGGTTAAGTTCCCTCACCTTTTGAAGGTACCGGAGCTCATGCGTAGTTACGCGTCTTTGAGTGGGTGTGTCGCTATTTCTTCTAACCACACAAGTGCCCCGAACCGCCCAGTCACGGCATCTTTTCTGTATGAAAACAGGTCGGAGGACTCTCGTGTGCATGTACTGGAGAAGTCGACAACTTCACAACCTTCTCGGGTCGCTTGTTCCGCGACTCCCGCGGCCACATCGATCGCCGGAGTGCCGTCTCGTGATACGGAGGCCGTCACCGGCTCAACGCTCGCAACTTGATCACGCATCGCAGCCGGTACTTCATAACAACGTGGGCAAATCGACGGCCCAATAGCCACCTGGATCTGGGACGCACCCAACTCACGCATCGCGGCCACAGTCGCGGACACGACTCCGTCGACCATTCCAGCCCGCCCCGCGTGCGCAGCCCCAATAACTCCCGCCTCGGGATCAGCGAACATCACTGGAACGCAATCAGCGACCATGACGACCAATCCCAACCCAGGGGTTCTTGTCACGTGTGCATCCGCGGCCACCGAATCCGTGCGCTCCCCCGTCAGCGGGTCATATGCGCCATCTTCATCCCACGCAATGACGCGGTTTCCGTGAACTTGGTCCACAAACCGCAATGCCTCCGGGTTGAGCCCCAGCGTGTTCGCCACGATTCCTCGGTTGGCTGCCACCACGGTTTCGTCATCCCCCACATGCAATGCCAGGTTCAGGCTACTAAAAGGGGTTGAACTGAAACCTCCCCAGCGGTCGGTGACGGCGACATGTGCGCGCGCCTGACTACTGGGGAGGACGAAACGGCTGTAGAGCACGATTACTTCAGGAAGTCGGGAATCTCGATGTTGTTATCGAAGCTCTTGGTGCGTTCTTCCGGAAGGGACTCCAGAACTGGAGGCGCCTCGGCAGGGGCCTCTGGCTGAGCGGGAGCTGGGCGCTCTTCCGCTTCCTCAGCAGGGGCCTCCGAAGCAGGAGTCGCCTCCTGCGACGCAACCGCCGGGGCTGCCGCCTGAGTTTCGCTCACTGGGACGTCGAAGCCTGCAGCGATCACGGTGATGCGGCATTCGTCGCCCAGGTTGGAGTCGATAACCGTACCGAAAATAATGTTGGCTTCCGGGTGGGCAGCTTCCTGCACTAGGCGGGCAGCTTCGTTGACTTCGAACAGGCCGAGGTCGGTGCCACCCTGGATGGAAAGGAGGACTCCGTGCGCACCTTCGATGCTGGCTTCCAGAAGCGGTGAAGCAATGGCCGCTTCGGCTGCCTTGACGGCACGGTCTTCACCAACTGCTGAACCGATTCCCATCAGGGCGGTTCCTGCGTCTTGCATGACTGACTTCACGTCTGCGAAGTCCAGGTTGATCATGCCTGGGGTGGAGATCAGGTCGGTGATGCCCTGAACACCGGAGCGCAGAACTTCGTCAGCCGATTTGAACGCTTCGACGACTGAAACGTTGCGGTCAGAAATCGTGAGAAGGCGGTCGTTCGGAATGACGATCAGCGTGTCGACTTCTTTTCGAAGCGCTTCGATTCCGGCTTCTGCCTGCGCTGAACGGCGACGTCCTTCAAACGTGAAGGGGCGAGTAACAACACCGATCGTCAACGCACCCAGCGAACGTGCGATACGAGCAACAACTGGAGCCGCACCGGTTCCTGTTCCTCCACCTTCACCGGCGGTGACGAACACCATGTCGGCGCCTTCGAGTGCTTCCTGGATTGCTTCTTCGGAGTCTTCAGCTGCTTTGCGCCCGATCTCAGGGTCGGCGCCGGCTCCGAGGCCGCGAGTAAGTTCGCGACCAATTTCGAGTTTGGTGTCAGCTTCTGACAGCACGAGCGCTTGGGCGTCAGTGTTGATCGCGATGAATTCGACACCGCGGAGGCCCACGTCGATCATGCGCTGTACAGCGTTAACACCACCGCCACCGGTTCCGGCGACCTTGATGTCTGCTCCGGATTGAGGGTATTCAGCCAAGTCGGTTCCTCTTTCGACGCTTAAGGGACAGGTGTCTTTGTCTTGACGCTATTGCCACTCACGGGCTCGCGCAACTACCGCCCCGGTGTGTCGTTCAAGCCGTGTGGATCTGGATTCAACTTTAGCGCGCAACGGGAGTATCTGGGGTAGAAACGTCGACGTACTCTTTCGAGTGTTCGAGGAGTTTAAAGGCAACGTCAAACTTCTTTTCGATATTGCTGGAGTCCCCCACTCGGATTTGGCGAGTCGACTCTTCGTGCGACACCACCACAGTGATGTCATCTTCCTTTTGCGCTTCGACGGATTCGACACGCGAAAGGTCCGGCACATGTTGGACCACGATAAGGGCCTGTTCAATTGCACCTGGGCTTCCACCGCGAATGTTGACCAGATCGGGGTCATCTTGGACCACATCGATCTCTTCGCCATGCGATGAGTACCTCACCCAACCTTTGCTGGTTTTGTACGCAGCGACGGGTTCTTTATCCGTGACCGTGACGTGCAAAGTGTTGATACCGGACCACCTCACACTGACATATTCAGACTTGGTGAATTTCTCCCGGATATCGCGCGAAAGTCCCGTCATCGAAATTCTGGGAAGTGGCCGCCCTGTTTCTTGTTCGAGCACAAAAGCGCGCACCTCATCTCCTGGGGTCAAATCACCGGTTTCGACACTCACGTCTTTGAGACCCATGATGGGTGTGAAGAACATGAGGCAGACAATGAGCACGAGTCCTGCAACTACTCCGATACCCACTTTTACGGCAGTGTGGATCCCGCGCTTCTTCCCAATCACCGGGATGGTGGTCACTGTGCGAGCGCTCCCAGCAACTCGGGCCCCAGAATCGTGACATCACCAGCGCCCACCGTGAGTACGATATCGCCGGGTTTCACCCGCTCAATAACTGTGGGGACTGCGTCAGAGAATGCGGGAACATACGTGACGTCGCTCGTAACTTCACGTGCAATCAGTTCGCCGGTCACGCCAGGAATCGGGTCTTCGCGCGCAGGAAAAACATCCAAAACAATAACGTCATCTGCCAGGCTCAACGCGCGCGCGAACTCCCGGTAGAAGTTCTTGGTGCGGCTAAACAAGTGCGGTTGAAAAATAACGTGCACTTTATTCGATGGGTCGACCACTTTGTTCGCTGCCGTCAGCAAAGCCGTCACTTCTGTGGGGTGGTGGGCGTAGTCGTCATATACGCGCACTCCCTTTTCTGTTCCACGAAGTTCAAAACGGCGACGGGTCCCGGTGAAACTCTCCAGGCCTTGAATAATTCCTTGAGGGTCCCCACCTACCGCGTGTGCACTTAAAAACGCTGCTGTCGCGTTTAATGCGTTGTACGTTCCCGGAAGCGCGATGTCGAAAGCGTACTCCTGACCTTCAAAAGCGATCGAGACACTGACCCCTTGTCCGTGGGTGGACGCATTCACACGCGCGTCAGCAATGTCACTCTCGCCATAAAGGATCACGTTGGTTCCCTGCTCGCGAGCCTCACGCCCAATCGATGCTGCGCCCTCGTCATCTGCACACACGATGAGCGTCCCGCCCACGTTGCCGACATGGGAACTAAACTCGACGAACGCTTCTCGCACTCGTTCCCAACTCCCATAGTGGTCTAGGTGGTCGGCTTCTGCGTTCGTAATGACTCCGACTTCGGGACGGTACTTCAAAAACGAGCCGTCAGACTCATCAGCCTCAGCGATAAACACGTCACCTGATCCAGCGTGCGCGTTAGTCCCAGTCTTTGAAAGCTGACCACCAATAGCAAAGGACGGGTCCTTTCCGGCCGCTTGCAAAGCCACAGTGGTCATCGAGGTGGTAGTAGTTTTTCCGTGTGTCCCAGCGATCGCGATGGTCCGCTTTCCCTCCATGAGGGTGGCAAGAGCATCTGAGCGGTGAATGACTGGAATGCCCAGTTCTTCAGCACGGACGATCTCAGGGTTCGTGGGTCGAATAGCAGAAGACACAACCACCGTGTCCGCCCCTTCGACGTGTGAGCCGTCGTGCCCAATGAACACGTGAGCGCCGTGAGCGCGCAGAGCTTCAACTACCGAAGACTCTTTTGCATCAGAACCAGTCACGGTGTAACCCCGGCTGAGCATGATACGGGCAATACCGGACATGCCGGCTCCCCCGATCCCAATAAAGTGGTACGTGCTCACGTCAGGTCCTCTCGTTCGTCACGGGTCATCAGTTCATACGGGTACGCCCGGCCTGGATATGGGACGTTCGCCGCCTCAAAAATCATGCGCGTCATGTCGCGGTCCGCAGTTGCCGGGAACTTAAGCTCCTTCAAACGTTTGGTCATGTTGCGCAAACGGTGTGGATCTTTAGCCAATGGAATGACTGTGTTTTTAATCGTCGTTGCACTAAACGCGGCATTGTCCACCATGAGGGCACCTCCCGCGGTAACCGGGTCGTGCGCATTCTTCACTTGCTCGCCGTTGCCGATCGCCAGCGGAACATACAGGGCGGGCACCTGGGCGACGGTCACCTCGGCGACGGTCCCTGCGCCGGCGCGACAAATCAACAGGTCTGCAGCCGAATACACCGTTTCCATGCCGTCAACGTATTCGGTCACGTGGTAGTTGCGCAGATCAGCCGTGGCCTCTCGGATCTTGTCAGCCTTCCCTACACCCGTGATGTGAAGCACCTGCACACCTGTGCGCTGGATTTCATCTACCGCGTCACAGAAAGCGTCATTAATGGCCTGGGCTCCGCTGGAACCACCCGTGACAATCACGGTCGCCAGTGACGCGTCCAAGCCAAGCTTCTGCATCGCTTGGTACCGGGTCAGCGGATCTTTGCGGTTGATCTGGGCAATTTCGCGACGCATGGGCATCCCCACATGCTTCCCCTTCAACGGGGTGGACGCGAATGTGTAACCGACGTGCTTGGTGAAACGCGCCCCCAGTTTGTTCGCAAGCCCGGGAACCGCATTGCCCTCGTGGATCACAATGGGCACCCGCAGGGATTTAGCCGCCAAGTACGCGGGTGTGGACACGTACCCACCAACACCCACAACAACGTCAACGTTGTTTTTCTTGATCAGGTCCTTGGTGCGTGAAACTGTACGTAACAAACGCCCCGGAAACTTCACTGTCGAAGCGTTGATCGAACGGGGAAAGGGCACCTTTTCGATCGTGTTGAGCTCATAACCAGCCTGCGGAACCAGCCGGCTCTCCAGCCCTTCTTCGGTTCCCAGGATCGTCACCTGACCGTCCGGATCTTGGAACTTAAAGTCGCGCACAATGGCGAGCATTGGAGCCACGTGCCCCGTTGTCCCACCCCCAGCAAAAAGAACGTTAACCATTCTTACTCTTTCTTGACATTCGGCCCAGCAACGCACTCCGCACGTGAAAACCACGCGACGCCAGCGCCTCAGACGCACCAGGCTCAGACCGTGCAAAAGACAACAAAACACCCGCACCCAACAGTGTCGCAACCAGTGATGAACCACCGTAGGACACAAACGGCAACGGAACACCAATAACAGGTAAAAGGCCTGTCACAACCGCGATGTTAATAAACGCTTGGCCAGCCAGCCACGCCAAAAGCCCCGCAGAAACTGTTTGCACAAACCGGTCTTGGGAACGCATGATGACGCGCACGACTCCGTAGCTCAGAAGCCCAAACAGGACAACCACTGCAAGAGTGCCAACGAGTCCTAACTCTTCGCCGATAATCGCGAAGATGAAGTCATTGTGAGCTTCTGGCAGCCACGCCCACTTTTCCCGGCTACCCCCAAGGCCAACTCCCAGCCATCCACCGGACGCCAACGCGTACAGGCCATGGTTGGACTGCCAATGCTGCCCAAGAGGGTCTGAGACATCAGATGAGTGCCCCGTGAAAAGTGCTTGAATACGGGCCAAACGGTTGGCGTTCGTCAAAACGAGCACCGCCACGCCACCAGCTGCAGCACCCGCGAGCGTCAAAAGCCACTTCCACGGCAACCCACCCACAAAGAGCGCACCAAGGGCAACAGCGATAAGGACAAGTCCGGTCCCGAGGTCGTGCCCAGCGATCACAAGCCCGATAGACAGGCTGGTGGCGGCGAGGACGGGGATGACGACGGTGAAAGATGAAAGCTCTTTGATTTTCGACGCCATAAAACGGCCGATGTACAACGACAGAGCAATTTTAACGAACTCTGCTGGCTGAACGCGGAATCCACCACCTACAGAAAACCACGACCGGTTCCCGTTGACCTCCACGCCAAGAGGGGTCAGTGGCAGTACCTGCAAGGCAAGGCCTCCAATAAGAAGCACAGGAGCCAGTTTCTTCCACGTCTCAACTTTGAAGCGCGCAACGATGAACATGACGATCAGTCCAACCACTGCGAAGAGAGCCTGCCTCATAAAAACAGTAAAGGGACTGCCTTCACCACCCGCATATGACGTGATGGACGAGGCAGAGAGCACCATGATGAGACCAAACGACGTCAGAATCACGACACTCCACAACACAATGTGGTAAGTGGCGACCGGAGCGTCCAACAGTTCTTTCCACTGCTGCGCCCAACGTCGCACACGTGACGTGTTCTCGACTGCCTGGCTTGCCACGTTTACAGCTCGCTTACTGCCTGCTCAAAAGCGTCCCCGCGCTCAATGTAGTTGGTGAACTGGTCCATGCTGGCAGCCGCTGGGCTCAACAGAACGGTGTCACCTGGCTGAGCCAGCTCGCGGGCGGCGTTCACAGCACGTTGCATAACGTGCGGACCTGGTTCAATGCGGATCGTGTCAACGTGTGACGCTTCCAAAGCACTGCTCAGCGCCGAATCGTCTTCACCGATGACGACTACTGACCGGAGACGGTCTTTAAAACCTTCAACGATGTCGTGGTAGTCCGCGCCCTTCGGCAGACCACCAGCGATCCACACAATTGGGTCAAAGGATCCCAGTGCGGCAGAAGCAGCGTGCGGGTTCGTGGCTTTTGAATCATTCACCCACGTGATGTCGTCAAGCGTGCGCACAACCCGCATACGGTGGTCACCCGGAGCGAAGGACCGCAGGCCATCACGCACCGCAATCGGCGGGAGATCGATACTGCGGGCAAGCGCGGCCGCAGCGAGCGCGTTCATGACGTAGTGGTCTGGAGCAGACGTGGTTCCAGCTGCTTTCGCAACATCATCCAGGCTGGCGAGTTCCAACGCGCTCGAATAACGATTAGGTGCAAAGGCACGGTCCACCAAAACGTCTTCTACCAGGCCAAACTCACCTGGCCCTGGAACACCCAAACCAAAACCGACCGCACGTGCGCCAGCGACCACCTCGGCGTCCTCAACCAACTTACGCGTAGCAACGTCTTCGCGGTTGTACACACAGGCCTTCATCACATTCGAGTACACCCGCGCCTTATCGGCGACGTAGTTCTCATAGGAACCGTGCCAGTCCACGTGGTCGGGAGCCAGGTTGAGCACGACAGCAGAGTGCGCGCACATCGAGAACTGCCAGTGCAGTTGGAAACTTGCCAGTTCGATCGCAAGTATTTCAGCGGCCGGGTCCAGAACGGCTTCGAGGAGCGGCGAACCGATATTGCCACACGCGACAGCGTTCACGCCCGCGGCCTGAAACATCGACGCGAGCATTGAGGTGGCCGTGGTTTTTCCGTTCGTTCCGGTGACTACCAACCACGGTGCGGCGTTCGTTCCACGTACGCGCCACGCCAGTTCCACTTCCCCAATAACCGGCACGCCCTTAGCTTGAGCATCAACAAAAAGCGGCTGGTCTGGACGCCACCCTTGGGACGTGCATACCAAATCAGGAAGCGAACCGTCGGGGGCCGTGGGAAGCTCCGTGACGTGTTCGGGGCCACGACGAATGTCCACGTCAAACACGCGCAGAATCTTCTCGTGTTCGCTTCGGTCGATCTGTGTGTCACCGTCGACACAAATGACATGGGCCCCGCGTTCAGCCAGGTGCACGGCCATGGGGAATCCCGAAACACCCAAACCAGTGACCACGATCGTGAGGCCGTCTAAGGGCGACGCCGGGCCAACAATCTGATCAGGGATCTTGTCGGCGAGTGGGTATTCCACCGGGGTCGCACCGGGTACCAGAACATCAGGCAAGGTACGACACCCACTCGGCGTAGAACAGGGCGACAGCGATAACTACACCAATGAGGGCCACGATCCAGAAACGGATCACAATCGTCACTTCGCCCCACCCTTTAAGCTCAAAGTGGTGCTGAAGCGGAGCCATGCGGAACACCCGTTTTCCGGTGAGCTTGAACGACGTCACCTGGATAATCACGGACAGGGTAATAATGACGAACAGGCCACCCAAAACAACCAGCAGAAGTTCGGTGCGCGACATCATCGCGAGCCCACCGATCGCTCCGCCAATGCCTAGCGAACCGGTGTCGCCCATAAAAATCTTGGCTGGTGAAGCGTTCCACCACAAGAACCCAATACACGCAGCACCCATTGCCGCGGCGACGATCGCCAAATCGCGTGGGTCACGCACAATGTAACACCCCGCGCGCGCAGTGGTCATGAGATCACAGTTTTGGATCGACTGCCAGGACGTAATGATGACGTATCCGGCGAACACCACTGCGGCGGCACCCGATGCGAGTCCGTCCAAACCGTCAGTGAGGTTTACTGCATTCGAAGCGGCAGTGATGATGAGGTTGGCCCACACAACAAACAGGACCATTCCCACGACTGTTCCCCAAAAAGCGAGGTCTAGGGCGTCAATGTCACGCAGAAACGAAATCTTTGTTGACGCCGGAGTGCGCCCGTGCTCATTCGGAAACAGGAGTGCGAGAACCGCGAACGATACACCGACAAAACCTTGGCCAATGAGCTTGCCCGCAGGGCGTAGACCCAGTGACCGTTGCTTCGACACCTTGATGTAGTCATCCAAAAGTCCAACGATTCCCAGGCCTACGGTCAACCACAGCACCAAAAGGCCTGACGGAGTGGGGCTGGAACTTGTGAACAAGTGCGCCAAGAAGTAGGCGACAACTGCTGACAAGAGAATGACAACACCACCCATGGTGGGGGTGCCTCGTTTGGTTGCGTGGGATGCGGGTCCGTCATCGCGAACGAACTGCCCATATCCGCGTTTGACAAGCACACGGATAAAAAGTGGTGTTCCCACGAGTGTCAGGACAAGCGCAATACATGCTGCGAGGAGTACGGCAATCACTGGGCCCCCGAAACTCCGGCGATCTCATCACCGAGGAAACGCAGTCCAGCATCGCGTGAGGACTTAAAGAGGACGATGTCTCCCGGTTGAAGTTCGGACTGCAGAAGGTCACGTGCTTCAGAGATGTTTTCAACCCAGGTGGCTTCGTTTCCCCAGGATCCTTCGAGGTTAGCGGCCTGGTAGATAGGACGTGCGCCTTCGCCCACCGCGATCGTGCGCGAAATGTTCAAGCGCACCACAAGACTTCCAATTTTGTCGTGTTCTTCAATTGACGTGTCGCCCAACTCAAGCATTTCGCCCAACACCGCGACCGTGCGCCGAGGTGGGTTTTCGTCATCGCCGCGCCCCATCTCCGCGAGTGTGATCAGGGCAGCGCGCATCGAGTCCGGGTTGGCGTTATAGGCATCGTTGATAACGGTAACGCCGTTAGGCGAGTCGACGAGTTCCATCCTCCACCTGCTGGCAGCGCCTGCGGTCGCAAGAGTGGTCACGATTGAGCGTGCCGTCACTCCGCACAGGTGAGCAACTGTTGCTGCTGCTAAAGCGTTTGACACATGGTGCCGTCCCAGTAGGGAGAGCTCAACCTGTGCCGGTTCTTCGCCTGGGAGGTGTAAAACGAACGATGAACGGCCTGTTGCTCCTGTTGTGACATCGCTTGCCCACACTGTTGTGCCTGGGTGGGTTGGTTCACCTTCGCTGAACCACATGGTGTTAACACCTTGAGCGAGAACGTTCTGCATGTCACGGACGCGCGGGTCGTCGGCATTGAGAACCGCCCACCCTGGTTCCTGGAGCGACTCAACCAGTTCTGCTTTAGCCCGCGCAGTGTTGTCGATCGAGCCAAACACTCCCGAGTGAGCTGCACCGACGTTGAGTTCAACCGCAATATCAGGACGGATAAGCGATGTGAGGTATGCCAGGTTTCCAATTGACCGCGCACCCATTTCAAGGACAAGGAAACGAGTCTCTTCACCGGCGCGCAAAGCTGTCAGTGGAACACCGACTTCGTTGTTATACGAGTTAGGCGGGTAGACGGTTTCACCTTCACCGGCCAAAAGAACAGACACGAGGTCTTTCACTGAAGTTTTTCCGCTGGAACCGGTGATCGCAATGACAGTCATGGTTTCACGCAAGGCCTCGACACTGGCCGATGCGAGTTTCCCAAGGGCGACCGTGGCGTCCGTAACGACACACGACGGAAGAGTGTCGTCGCCAACGGTCGGGACCGCCTCGGCAATCACGAGAGCAGCTCCGGCAGCTATCGCAGACGGTGCGAACTCGATTCCGTTGGTTGTCTCTCCCCTACGGGCGACAAAAATATCGCCTGGAGAGACCTCGCGGGAATCGGTTTCAACTCCGGCACTCAGGGTTGTCTGGGGGTCAATGCCATATAGCTCTCCCCCAACGATGTCAGCAATCTGCTGTGCGGTGAATTCCTTCATATCATTCCTGAACTTTACCGGTTCTCATGACGGACATGAGCTTCAATGGCTTCGCGTGTCTGGTCACGGTCGCTAAAAGGAAGCACTTCACCAGCGATTTCTTGACCGGTTTCATGCCCCTTCCCAGCAACAACAATAGTCCCGTTTGCGCCCGCGAGCTCAACTGCTCGACGGATCGCTACGCCACGGTTCTCGCACTCTTCAACGGTATGGGCACGGGCGTCAGTTGCTCCGCGGGCACCAGCCAAGACCTGCGCCCTAATAGCGGCCGGATCCTCCGATCGCGGATTGTCGTCTGCGACAATCACAACATCGGCGCCGCGCGCTGCAGCCTCACCCATCGCTGCACGTTTCGTTGAGTCCCGATCGCCTCCAGCGCCCACAACAACCACAACTGGGTCGCCCGATAGCCGGTCCAGAACTTTTTCGATTGCATCCGGCGTATGCGAGTAGTCAATGATCGCCCGGGGGTGCTCAGCGTTCACCACCTCCATGCGCCCGGGAACAACGACCTCGGTCCCGTTCGCAATCGACGCGACCGCGTCAAACTGAACCCCGAACTCCAACAGCATCGAAAGAGCCAGCGCAGTGTTCGTCACGTTGAACAAGCCGGGCAGAACGGGGGTAAATGGAATGTTGCCCTGTGGCGTGTGGAGTTCCCACGAGTCGCCTTGAACCACCAGATAGTCCGGTTTGTCCTCGCTGTGCATCGACACGGTCACTACTGGGATTTGAGACACCGAAACGAGTTTGCGAGCCCAGTCGTCCGCCAGGACAACTACTCCGCGGGAGGCGAACTCCGGAGTAAAAAGGGTGGCTTTCGCATTGAAGTACTCGTCCATGGTGCCGTGATAATCCAGGTGGTCCTGCGAAAGGTTCGTGAAACTCACCACATCAAAGTGGACCCCGTCCACCCGGTGCTGGCTGAGTGCGTGAGAAGACACTTCCATCGAACACGTATCGACGCCCGCGTCCCGCATTCGAGCTAACAGTTGGTGCAGCGCTGAAGCCTCTGGGGTTGTGCGCACACTGTCGACCCGGTCACCTGCGATCACCGTAGCGACGGTGCCTATGAGACCTGTCGTGTGACCCAGCGCTTGAAGAAATGCGTCGAGAATGAACGTGGTTGTTGTCTTGCCGTTAGTTCCTGTCACTCCGAACATGGCTGGGCTCTCACCCGTGCCATATACCTGGGCTGCAATATGCCCGGCGATTGCTCGCGGAAATTCGTGGACAAGGATTGTCAGATCTGTGAGGTCCAACTGTGCCTCGCGCATGATCTCCACACCTGCTGGGTCCGTGAGGAACGCTCGTACGCCCTTGTCAACCAGCGGGCCGGCAAAGCTTGCACCGTGGACGTTAGCGCCTGGAAAGGCAGCGTACAGACCACCTGACTGGGTGGTACGGGAGTCGTTGTCCACGCTGGTGATTTCACGGTTTGGGTCGCCCATCACCGTCGTGTGTTCAAGCGTGAGGTCAGCGATCTTCATTTTTCCACTCTCTAGCTGGAAGTTCTGGGACAGGGCCGGATGGAGGTACGCGCATTTGTTTTAACGCATACCCGGTGACATCGGAAAACACTGGCGCGGCCACCGAACCACCATAGTGGCCTTTGCGTGGTCGTTGCAGGGTTACCGACACGGTGATTTTGGGGTCGTCAATGGGAGCGATTCCAATAAAGCTCGCGGTGTAGCCGTCATATCCGCCACCCTTGTCCGCCGGCGCTTGTGCGGTACCGGTCTTACCACCCACACGGTAACCGGGAACTTTAGCGTTTCCTCCAGTCCCGTCGACAACCGTCGCTTCGAGAATCTCCCGCATGGTCTGAGCGGTCTGGGGTTTCACCACTTGAGTGCCGTCTTTGAGCGGAATCTCCGTGATTTTCCCAGTGGGGTCCACTGTTCCGTTGACAATCCGTTGTGGGATCGCTTTTCCGTCGTTAGCGATGATGGCAAACGCTTGCGTGGTCTGTAGTGAGGTCGCTGCGACACCTTGACCGAACATCACCGTGTTACGGGTGCGCGCATCCCACTTGTCGGGTGAGCGCAGGATTCCGCGGCTCGTTCCGGGGAACTCCAAATCAGGAGGTGTACCGAAACCGAACTTCTTAAGCCACTCATAGCGTTCTTGATCGTTCATACCCTCTGCGGCGATGAGTGTTCCCGTGTTGGAGGAGTCCATGAGGATCCCCGCCAGAGTGAGGTTCTGGTCTTCGTGGTTGTGGGAGTCACGGAAGACTTCTCCATTGGGGGCCTTCCATTTGTCGGGCACCACGTATTGCGAATCGGCGGTGGCTTTTCCGCTGTCGATGAGCGCCGAGGTGGTAATGAGTTTCGCTGTTGACCCAGGTTCGAAGGTTGCGGTAAAGGCGCGAGATCCGCGGTCTTCGGCTTTGCTTTTGCCTGGATTGTTGGGGTCCACGGTGGGTGATTCGGCAGCGGCGAGGATGCGTCCAGTTCCTGCTTCTTGAATGACGACGGTTCCCCATTCGGCCTTGTGCTTTTTGACGGCTTCGCCAATAGCGTTTTGGGCGTACATTTGAATGTTCGTGTCGATGGTGAGTTGTAGGCCAGTTCCGTCGACAGGTGGAACTTGCGAATTGCTTCCCAGCGGAATGGGGTCACCTGACAGTCCGCGTTCGTACTGTTGTTTGCCATCTTTTCCGGTCAGGAGGTGGCGGTACTGGCGTTCGAGTCCAGTGAGCGCTTCCCCGTCACGTCCAACAAACCCCACAACGTTTCCGGCTATTTCTCCTGCCGGGTAGGTGCGGACGGAGGATTCGTCGACGGTGATGCCGGGTATTTTGAGGTCACGGATTTTCACCCAGACTTCATTGGTGAGTCCGTCCGCTATGGGACTCCACCGTGTTTCTCCTTGAGGTTTGAGCTTGGGATAGATGAGTCCAGGGTCGGTGTTGAGGATGGGTGCGATCTTATTGGCGGCTCCCCAGGCCCCAATAACCTTGCCCTGTTCGTCCTTGTACGCCGCCACGTTTACGGGGTCGGCTATCAGTTGAAACCGTTTAGCGTTGTCCGCAAGGACGGTGCCGTCGGCAGCGAGAATGGCACCACGTTTGGCGGGTAGGGTTTTGTCCACGAGCCTAGAATCCAGTGCTTTTTCCGCTAGCTTCGCCGTATCCATACCCTGAATCATTACGAGCTTGGCCACGATGAGAACCAGGGCAACGACGATTGCGAGTACGACGAATGCCATGCGACGCTTGGGGTTAGCAACCTTTCGGCTGGCCGTCGTCGCGGGCATTCTTCATCCTTTTCTACGGGGTTTTCACTGTGGGCGCTTCGAGATCTTTTCCGCTTTCTCCAACTGCGGGAAGCTTCTCATCCGATCGTAGGTTTGGTCGGACGTCATCCCGTGTATCGGCACGCGGGCCGGGCACGGTTCCCACGTTCTTGCCAGGGTCTTCGCGTGCTTCGACGACTTTGCCGTCGGCCGTCACAAAGAACACCTTGTCTGCGGGAACGAGGCCCATCTGGCTTGCGGCTTTGTGAACATTCTGTGGGCTTTGCCTGTACGCAATGTCTTCTGATAACCGGTCGCGTTCAGATTGTAGGTCTTCGTTCTTTTGGTTCAAGTCGTTGATCTTGTAAGTCGTGTTCGACACGAAGATATTGGCCAGCAGCACCGCGACAACACCGACGAACAGAATTCCCATGCAAATAAATGGGAACGTACGTGTTCGGCGCACCGGGGACGTGATGAGTTTGAGTGGTCGTTGGGTGGTGACTGGGCTCCGCTGAACGGAGCGCTTTAGTGCTGTGCTCACGCGGGATCAACTCCAATTTTTCTCACGGCTCTCAGCCGCACAGATGCGGCGCGGGGGTTGTGGTCGATTTCTTCTTGGGGCGCTTTGTAGGCGCCTCGGACAATTTCTTCTAGCCACGGTTTGAGGTGGTCGGGCACAACGGGAAGGTCGGGTGGTGCCTGAACAGTGGTTCCCTGGCGGAAAATGCGCTTGACGATTGTGTCTTCACCTGACTGGTAGGACTCCACAACAGCCACTCCCCCGAGGTGGAGGGCAGAGAGTGCCGCAGGCAGCGCCCGTGTGATGTTGCCGAGTTCGTCGTTGACTTCGATGCGCAGGGCTTGAAAGGTGCGTTTGGCTGGGTGGGAGCGTTTCCGTTGGTTCTTGGGATCTGGCACTATCCGACCGATCAGGTCGGCGAGTTGTTGAGTGGTGGTCCACTGCGTGTGTTCCCGGTCGGCAACGATCGCGCGGGCGATTTTGCGCGCGTATCGCTCTTCGCCGTATGTGGAGATAATCCGGGTGAGGTCGTTTTCTGAGTATGTAGCGAGAACGTCGGCGGCGCTGATGCCTTCCGTGGGGTTCATGCGCATGTCCAGCGGGGTGTCGCGCGAGTAGCTGAAACCACGTGCGTCGTCGTCGAGTTGTAAAGAGGAGACGCCGAGGTCGAAAAGGACTCCGGAGATCGGCGGGTTTCCGCGTTGTTCGAGAACCTGGGCAATGTTGTCGTCCGAGGTACACACAGCCTCAAAGCGGGAACCAAACGGGGCGAGCCTGGAGGTCGCGATCTCGATAGCGGCAGGGTCACGGTCAATTCCGATGACGTGAACGTCGTCGAAAGCGCGCAGGATTCCTTCTGAGTGGCCACCCATGCCCAGTGTGAAGTCGATGACGACGGGCGCAATACCGCGTGCCCGTGCTTCTTCTATTCCGTGCCCCAGAAGTTCGACGCACATGTCGAGTAAAACGGGAACGTGTGGGTATGTCATGGCCACCTCCTTCCTGGCTGTTGTCGTGTTGCTGAAAACTGAACTCCGTTCGTCCACGGCCCTGGCACCGGGGAAGTGTGTCAGGACTAGGGCTTTGGAACCGGGGAAGTGCTCCAAAACAACGTGGACGAACAGAGATCGGAATCCAGCAACATCAGAAGACTCCCTGGATGACTTCGTCGGTCCGGTCCGCGAATCCTTGTTCGGTTTCGTTCAAGTAGGACTCCCATGTGTGGGCGTCCCAGATTTCAACCCGATTCCCTAGGCCGATCACCGCAAGTTCACGCTCGAGTCCCGCGTATTTGCGGAGAATCTGCGGGATGGTGATGCGCCCTTGTTTATCGGGTTGTTCTGCCGAAGCCCCAGAGAGGAACACGCGCAGGTAGTCACGTGCGTCCTTACTGGTCATGGGTGCGGTTCGCAGTTTTTCGTGGACTGTTTCGAACTCTCGGGCTGAGAACAGGGTGAGGCAGTGCTCTTGTCCGCGAGTTACTACGAGTCCACCAGCCAGTTCCTCCCGGAACTTTGCGGGCAGGATGAGGCGACCTTTGTCATCGAGCCGCTGCATATGCGTACCCAAAAACATGTCATCTCACCCCTTTCGAAACTCCACGAGCTCCGACAGGGACCACTGTACTCCACTTTCCCCCACCAAATACACCTTTTCGCTCATAAACACTCTGAGAACATCTATAACCGCAGGTCAGATAGGTGGAGGAAAGTGGGAGAAATTTTCGTAGTTACGTGATTTCTCATGATGTTGACCGGTCTTTTCCGGGGTTACACCGCGCAGAAAGCACTATGGGGAGGAAAGTGGAGGCATCAGGTGGGGCAAAGTGGGGAGGCCTGGTGGTGCAAAGTGGAGATGCCATGAGCAATAAGCCAAAATGGAGAAATGAGCACACCCACAGAGGCAGAAATCGCATCCATCGCTGATCTCGCGGCACGAGCCCGCAATTCCATGAATACGGTTCTCGACGGCAAAGACCGCGTTGTTGAGCTCAGCCTGATTACTCTTTTGGCTGGCGGACACCTTCTCCTCGAGGACGTTCCTGGCGTGGGTAAGACCTTGCTCGCTAAAGCGCTGGGGCGAGTGGTGGACGGGTCAGTTCGACGCATTCAGTTCACACCGGATCTCCTCCCCTCCGACGTCGTGGGTGTGAACTTGTTCAACCAGGAAACCCGCCACTTTGAGTTCCGCGCAGGACCGGTCTTTTCCAACGTCGTCATTGCCGATGAAATCAACCGCGCTTCACCTAAGACCCAGTCCGCAATGCTGGAGTGCATGGCGGAAGGACAGGCGAGCGTCGACGGGACCACATACCTCATGCCGCAACCGTTTATTGTGGTGGCAACTCAGAACCCTATTGATATGGAGGGCACGTATAGCCTTCCAGAGGCTCAGCGTGACCGTTTTATGATCCGCACCTCTGTGGGCTATCCGTCGGTTGAGTCTGAAGCTCAAATGCTGGCGCACAACACTGGGCGCGATCCTCTCGATGAGTTGAGCCCTGTGACCACGTTGGATGAAATTGAGCGCGCCCGCACGGTGGTCACGAATGTCACTGCAACGGATGAGTTGCGTGCCTATATGGTCCGCTTGCTCACCGCTACCCGCTCGCATGACGCCATTTCCGTGGGAGTATCTCCACGTGGTGGTGTGCTGTTGCTACGGGCAGCTCAGGCCCATGCTGTTCTCAACGGTCGCAACTACGTGACACCTGATGATGTGCAGAACTTGGCTGAAGAAGTTTTAGCTCACCGCATTATCGCGGTTGAAAGCGACCACCCCGAACACACTTCTCAACTGATCCGTGACGTGGTGGCCGCAACTCCGGTTTCCTGATGCGCGTTACGACTTCTGGCATTGTCTTTTTGATTGCAGGCGTGAGTCTGTGTATTGCCGCGTACCGTTTTCAGCTTCCCGCGCTGTTGCCCGTGGGTATTCTGTTGGTGTTCCTCACGGTTTTTTCGCTTCTCTTCGCTCTTGTGACCAGCACCCGTATGAAGGTGAAGCTCCGGGCGTTCGCGCCGCACGTCAGCGGATATCCACTCACGTATGTCGGAGCTGACACTGATGTGCGTGTCAGCGTGACGAACGCTCTTCCATTTCGCAGCGGGTCGTTTTATTTGGAGATTGAGCCAGAGAACGGGTTCGGTTTCCCACAGGGCGTCAATGTGCCGTCTGTAGCTGGCGGTGGAACCGTCGAGGTGGATGCAACCTTCACTCCTTCGGCCCGAGGTCTTCGTGGACTTTCCGCTGTCACAGTGGCAGTCAACGGTCCCTTTAAGCTGACGATGTTTAAGAAGAAGGTGTCTCGAGGGCTCAAAGTTGCGGTGGCTCCCCCACGGGTTCAGTTGGCTGGACCAGGAATGAGCGGCCGCCCTAATCCGCTGGCTGAAACAGACCGCTTGTCACGCGGAACTTCAACCCGTGATTTCTATACTCGCGAATACACGCCGGGCGACGACTTGCGCCACGTGCACTGGAAAACGGTTGCGCGCACCGGTCAGTTGGTGGTCAGGCAAGAAGCGGATGAAGATAATCCTGCGGCGGCTGTGATCGTGCACGGGGAAGGCATTTCACACCCCGTCGAGTTCGATCTTTTGGTCGCCGCGGCAGTGAGCGCTACGCATGCTCTCACCCGGTCTGGTTTTACGGTTCACGTCGTTATGGGTGAACAGTCGGTTCGAGCTGAGGCCGGCGAACGCAATTTACCGGTCGACGTCTTAGCTGCCCGCGCAAGTACAGCACCGGCACGTATGCCGTCTGCTCGCGAAATGCGCGCCTTGTCAGAACTTGTTGTCTGTGCCCCTGATCCCGATCACGTTCCGCGCATTACGGGGGGCCAACGTGTTCGCACGCACCGGTGGTACGCCTCGGATATCGACAGTGAAACGATTGAAGATATGAACTTCACAGGCATGTTCGGCGGCGATGTAGATCTTCCTGCTCAGTGGAGCCTGCGAGGTGTGGCATGAGAATAGTGTCAGCTCTCACAGTCTTCGTTGCCATGGCGCTCTCCGCGGTGGCGACCTCGGCCGTCTTCAGCGACTGGAACTGGTTCGTGCCCACCGTCGCGGTCATCTTCCTCACGGTTGCGACCGGGTGGCTGGCACGGCTGTCCGATGTCGCACGAAACACCGGACTCACCGTACTCGTGCAGTTCGTGGTGGGGTTTTTTGCTGTCATTGCGGTTACCCTGCCTGCAACCACACTTCTGGGGATCATCCCTACAGGGAGCAGTTTTACTGAACTCGCAGGGTCGATCGCGCAAGGCTTCCGAGATGTCTACGCTGCTCCAGCTCCAGCCCCATCGACTGCTGGGCTGACCGTCCTCGCAGCCGTGTCTTTTGCGCTTCTGACCATGCTGGTTGACAGCCTGGTCCACGACCTGCACTTAACCCACATCGCCGGAGCGTTAGTCCTGGCTACGTGGCTCATTCCCGTGTTCATTGCGGCTTCGTCAATCCAGTGGTGGCACACGTGCGCCGTGGCGGTCGCGTTCATTCTGCTTTTGCTCACTGCACATGCCGGAACGTCGCGCGGTTTCTTATGGGCTGTCACAGCCGGCGCTCTTGCCCTTTTCTTAGGTATTGGCCTCCCCCTTCTCATGCCACCGATTGTTCCGCAAGCGAACAAGCCAGCTGGGGACGACCAAAACGTCAAAGTCATCAATCCGTTCCTCGACCTGCGCGCCAATCTGACCAACAAGAGTGACGACGTCGTCTTCTCCTACGAATCTACCGACCCACTCGAACCTCCTGTGCGGTTAACCTCGGTGTCGGAATTCGACGGCAAGAAGTGGGCCCCAGCGGCTTTCTCCTTTAAACGCGGAGCTTCACCGGATGCAGGCCTTCCCGTGGGCGACCTCGGGCCAGACATTGAAGCCAACACATACACCAGCACTTTTGCGATCACTGGGCTTGGTGGCAACCACTTGCCGGCGCAATATGCGCCGATTGAGACCTCGGGCTTGGGCGACAGGTGGATCTACGGCCGGGACACTCTCACGATTGTGGGTAACAACGTGGGTGTTGACGGTCTCAACTACTCGGTGAAGTACCGTTCGGTTGAGCCCACGTCAGAGCAGTTGAAAAAGGCTCCAGCGGTGAAAGAGGACGCCTTTGAGCAGTATTTGAAACTGCCCAACGATCTGCCCAGCGACATCCGGGAAGAAGCCTCCAAAATCACCAAGGACGCTGAAACAGACTGGGACAAAGCCGCGAAGTTGCAGGCGTACTTCCGTGATTTCGAGTACTCGCTCGACGCTCCTAACGAGGCCTCCGGAAGTGTCCTTTCCCAGTTCCTCAAAGACCGTCGCGGGTACTGTGTCCAGTTTTCAGCAGCAATGGCCACGATGGCGCGTATGGAAGGGATCCCGGCGCGCATCGGGGTTGGGTTCACGGCTGGTGAGCCCAATGACGCTGGCGGTTATGACGTGACCATGCAACGGTCCCACGCTTGGCCAGAACTGTACTTCGAAGGTGCGGGGTGGGTGCGCTTCGAGCCCACTCCGGGAGGGCCTGCAGGTCCTCCACCTCCGTGGTCGATTGAAGGTGGCGAGGCCCCAGAACCGGAAGAGCCCACTCAGGAGCCTTCGGAGGAGCCGGCCCCCGAGGAAGAGGAGGCGGCCGAACCTACTCCCACCCCATCAGAGGAGCCTGCGCCGGAAGAGGAACCAAAGGCGACCTCGGCGGTTCCGTTCCTTGTAGGAGCAGGCGTGCTGGCGTTGATCCTTCTGGCTCTGGTGCCGTTTGTGCTGCGTACCCGCGCCCGTAGTCGGCGCCTGCGCACCCCGCTGAATGCGAACTTGGTGTGGGAAGAGATTCGGGCGACCGAGGTGGATTGCGGTTACGCTGTCACCCCGTCGGATACGCTTGCGAAACGCGGCCGTGACCTGGCCGAACAGTACCCCGACCACGCGCAGGACATTGAAGCGCTTATTGGCGCATTGGAGCGCGAACGCTACGCAGGCACGGATCGTGAAGCCCTGGATATTGACGCGCGCGGGCTGGTCGCAGATGTGAAAAAGGACAGGGCGGGCTCAGCGTTTGCGCGGGCACGAGCCACCCTGTGGCCACGGAGCTTGTGGAAGAAGAAGTAAGGTCAGAACGAACCGCGACGCTTATCCCAGCGTTCTTCGACACGGTTCATGAAACCGCTTTTGTTTGGCTTGTTTGCCTTCCCTTGAGCCTTGGGAGCGGATTCGTGAGATTTTGCTGCCGGCGCTACCGCGAAAGCGTAGTAGGCACCTCCTACCATGAGGAAGAACCCGAGCACTCCACCCACGGTGGACAGCGGTGAGGTCAAAAAGAACACTGCGCCCAGGGCTACAGCTAAGCCAACGACCATCACGAGCGTTCCAGTGACGAGGTGTTTGGGTGACAGCGCGATACCTGCTGGGCTGTGGGATTGTGAAATATTTTGCGCAAATCGAGGGTCTTCATTTCGCAACTGCTTTTCCAGCTGGTCAAGAAGTTGCTGTTCATGTTCCGACAGCGCCATCACAAATCCCCCATTTCAAAGCTCGGTATCCCTATCATAGTCGGTCTTGCGCGTGGGTGCGCCATGGGTTTTATCAGGATTCGTACGAATGAGTGACGCACGTGAAATTGCGCCCTTCCCAAAACGATTCCGAACAGCGTCTAGCGCGATTTCTGAATCCCGTTTTCCAGTGCCGTGATCTTCCAAGGTTCCTTGCCGTCCCACCTCGCCGAGGTCGTTGAGATCGCCCGCGCGAACGCCCAGTAGGCGCACCCCGGTCCCTCGTTTGTGGAGGTTACGTAGGGCAGGCAGAAGGGCGTCGCGGAACTCGCTGGCGACGTCGCTGGGTGCTTCCAAGGTCACGGACCTGGTGAACGTTGAGAAGTCCGAGGTGCGATATTTCAGGCCCACGGTTCGGGCTGCTTTACCTTCTTTGCGCACACGGCTTGCCACGGTGTCAGCTAAGCGGATGAGCTCGAGTTCAAGCTCGTCGATGGAAAAGATGTCGGCTGGGAAGGTGTGCTCGGCACTGATCGAATGGTCCCGAACCCGGCTTGGGTCCCGTGAGTCCTCGCCATGGGCAGATGCGTATAGACCTTTTCCGTGTGCACCAAAGCGGGCGTTGAGCCAAACAGGTGAACACGCAGCGAGCTGACCAATCGTAGTGATTCCGTACCGTGCGAGTTTGTCTTGCGTCTTACCCCCTACTCCGGGGATTGCTTCAACTGGCATGTCGTGAAGAAACTGGGCAACTTGAGCGCGGGGAACAATCAACATGCCGTCAGGTTTAGCCCTGGCAGACGCCATTTTTGCGACCACGCGAGAATGGGCGACACCAATTGAGGCAGCCAAGCCCGTAGCCTCGCGAACCTGGGCGCGCATGTCCTGAGCGATGGCCCCCGGGCTTCCCAGTCTGCGCACGGCCGAAGCGACGTCGATATACGCTTCGTCAACGCTCACTTGATGCACCTCGTCGGTAAAGGTTTTCAGGATGTCAAAAACCCGGGCGGAGTACTGCGTGTACAGGCCACGTGACGGTGGGATCACCACAGCTGACGGGCACTGGGCGAGCGCCCGGCTCATGGGCATGCCCGCATACACCCCATATGCTCGTGCTTCATATGAAGCCGACACCACGACTCCCCGGCCTGCACGGCCACCCACAATCACCTCGGCACCCTTGAGGTCTGGGCGATCTAACAGCTCAACTGACACGAAGAAGGAGTCCATGTCCACATGCAGAGTGGTACACCCGGTGTCGTCGCCGGACAGTGCGGACAGGTCCCCACCAGACCGGGCGAGTTGCTTGCGGCTCACACTTCCCCCTGTAGGCTTGCAGGCATGGATCGGTTACATCAGCCTGCGGACATTATTGCCCACGTCGACGCTGTTTTGGAACAGGAACTTGGCACGTTCGCTCATGAACTGGCTGGTTTGTCGCCCGTGGCCTCTGAACTCACCGACCCGATTCGCGCCTTCTGTGTGGGCGGAAAGCGGATTCGTGCGCTCGCCACGTGGTGGGGGTATCAGCTGGCGGGTGGCACCCACCCGGGAATCGCGCATGTGGCGGCGAGTGTTGAACTTCTTCACGCGGCCGCGCTCATTCACGACGACATCATTGATAACTCCGATACGCGACGGGGTAACCCTTCCACTCACGCGTTCTTCTCCCAGATGCACGGCAGTGCAGGGTTTGAGGGAAATGCCAGGAGCTTTGGCATCAATGCCGCGATCATTGCCGGTGACGTGTGCCTTGGGCTGTCCGAACAACTGTTCAACGCTTCCGGTCTGAACGTGGCTGACCCGAATGCTCGGGCCACACACGACGCGTTTCGTCGAGACGTCATGCTGGGGCAATACCTGGACATTCGGATCCAAGCGGCACCGGTCCCGGACTCCCAGATTGTGGACCGGGCCATGGAAGTGCTCACGTACAAGTCCGCAAAGTACTCGGTTGAACAGCCCTTTGAACTAGGGGCGCGCTTGGCAGGTGCAGAGCCTCAGTTTGTGCACGATCTTTCGGCGTTTACCTTGCCACTTGGACAAGCGTTTCAGTTGCGAGACGATGAACTAGGTGTGTTTGGCGATCCGCAAGCGACCGGCAAACCCGCAGGTGATGACCTTGTTGAAGGTAAGAAAACCGTTCTTGTAGGGCTGGCGTTGGCACGCATGAGTAATGAGGACGCCCGGTGGTTCCGTGAGCGCTTGGGAACGGACACAGACACCGACCGCATGATTGCGCTCCTGGACGAGTGCGGTGCGAAACGCGAACACGAAGAGCTCATTGAGACCAAACTTCAAGACGCGTTCGTTGCGCTGGACACTCTGAGCCAGCACGGTGTGGGCTCGAATGACCTGGAGCTATTACGCACCTACGCCAACCGACTCACACGCCGGGATACGTGAGGGTTAGTACGTAAGAGCGCTACGGGCCTTACAGCGCAAGTGCTTGAGCACGTCGGCGCACTTCGGCTTTAGCACCTTTTCTCAAGTGGTCGATGGGACGTCCGGGAAGCGTCTGGTCTTCAGCGAACAACCAGTTGATGATTTCTTGGTCGTTCATACCCGCGTCGTCCAAGAGTGTGATAGTTCCACGCAGAGCGGGTACCGGCTCGTTGTCCTTGAAGAACAACTCCGGAATCTTCACTACGTGCCCGTCCTTAACTCCGCACACATACCGGTCTTCCAGCAGGCGACGGACCTTCGACGGAGTGACTCCCAAAAGCTGGGCGACTTCTTCACGTGTGAGCCATGTGTCAACAGTCATGGTTTAAGAGTACTTGCGACACGCCGCACTGCAAACCCACCTAAACGTGGCTGGCCGCAACTAATCTGGAGGTGCGAAACCCGTCTTCCCCCGGAGCATTTTTCATGACCAATTTCCGCTCGTCGCGCCAACGACCTCCGCGCACGCACCCCGGTGCCGATGCGCTCGAAGTCGAGGCTCTACTCCAGCGGGAACACGAACAGCCGCGCAAACTCCCTGAACGTTTTGAAGAACGCCCGCTCATTGACGACGCGCCCGGATTCACCTCGGGCACCCTGACCGAGGCCGTTCCAGTCACGCACGGGGGGCGCACCTACCGGGTTAAAAGTTCAGACACAATACTGAGCATTGCGAAAAAACACGGGGTGTCGATGCCCGCCCTGGTGGAGCTCAATAACCTGACAGGAGGGGCAGTACGTCCCGGTCAGATTCTGTCCTTGCCAGAAAAGAACGTTGCTCCACCACCGGCCTCGCACCGCGTGCGTCCGGGTGATTCGCTCGAATCCATTGCGTTGAAATACTCAACTTCCGTGGGTGCGCTCATGCGCGCCAACGCCATGACCAGTCAGCACATCGTGGTGGGCGAACTTCTGATGATGCAGGGGTCAGGGGCAACATCCGGCAGGACTCGTCCCACATTTGACCACCGGCTGCCTAAACTTCCCACGCACCACGGTGACGAACCGTACCCAGAGTCCGTTCTTGCAGCCGCTAGGTTTAACAAGTGGGTGCTTTCAACCAAACCTGCACCACGCCGCGACTGGGTGTACACAACACTGACGCGGTTGGCTTCAGAAATTGGTGTGAGCCCACATTTAGGGCTTGCGATCGCCACTCAGGAGTCGGGCCTGAATCACCGAACCGTCTCCCCCGTTAACGCGATTGGCATTATGCAAGTGACGCCACGAGCCGGAATGTGGGCGTCTTCGCTCGCGGGGCGTCAGCTCAACATCACCGACCCGGCTGACAATATTGTGGCCGGACTCGTGATTCTCCGCTCACTTATTGGCTCAACCGAGTCGGTACCAGCAGCAATCGCCGCGTACTATCAAGGTGCTGGAAGCATCGAAACGCACGGTCTCGCAGCAGATACACGCGCATATGTACGTGCCGTCCAAGTGCTCGCCAACCGGTACGCAACAACCGGATCCACGCAGTCAGCTGACAGCCACCTCGGCGACCCTTCTGCGGACGGTGAACAGTGAAAGACCCTCTCGTAGGCACCGTGCTCAACGGTCGCTACCGCGTCGATGACAAAATCGCGCGTGGTGGTATGGCCATGGTGTATTTGGGCACCGATCTGACCACGGACCGGCAAATCGCCATCAAGGTCATGCATGCGCACCTGGCAACAGATTCGTCGTTCGTTGAGCGGTTCGAACGCGAGGCCATGAACGCAGCACGGCTTGAACATCCCAACCTGATTTCAGTCACCAACCAGGGGCGTGACGGGGATGTCGTGTACCTGGTGATGGAATACCTCGAATCCGTCACCCTGCGCAAGGAACTTCGCCACCGGGGCAAACTGACACCTCGGCAGGCAATCGTCGTCAGCAACGCGATCTTGGCAGCGCTCGAAGCTGTCCACGACGCGGGCATGATCCACCGTGACCTCAAACCGGACAATGTCCTGCTGGGCACGGATGGCACAATCAAACTCACCGATTTTGGGCTGGCCCGCGCGGTCACCACGGCAACTACCACCAAAACGCTCATCGGAACGGTGGGGTACGTGGCGCCGGAGCTGGTCACCCGGGCGGGAGCGGACGCGCGCACCGACCTGTACACACTGGGCATCATGCTGTACGAAATGCTTACCGGGTCCCAGCCGTACACCGACGAGGTGCCCATTCAGGTGGCGTACCGGCACGTACACGACCGGGTGCCCGCCCCCAGTGAAGCGCTCCCAGGACTGCCACCAGCAATCGACGCGTTGGTGCTGTGGGCGACCTCGCCGGAACCGGAAGATCGGCCAGAGTCTGCCAGCGCTTTTAGGCAGGCGTTAACCGAGGCGCGTGCGGAACTTAGCGATGACGAGCTTGACTTTGGTGCGACAGACCCCGTGGATGACTCTGGTCCAGTCATCACCGCGACCGCTGATGTCGAATCATCGGACCCGATCGAGCTACCTAACGAAAAGCCCTTGAGCAGCGAAGATGTCGAAGAGGAACACGAGGAGCTGGAACACGGGGCGCAGAGCGACGCTGCCGAGACACCCTCCCCCACTACCGTCGTACACACCGCTGACGTGGAGGAGCGCAAAGCCGACGATGAGCACGCAAAGGTAGCGGCCACCTCGGCTCCCCATCCCCGGGTAGCACGTAGGCGGCGCACCATTTTTGCCCTGATCGCGGTTGCCGCCATCGTGGCGCTTGTTGCGACTGGGATTGTGTGGAACCGTCAAGCGTCGAACGCTCCTAAGGAAGTGCCAGCGATTGCCACTGGCGTGGACCAGTCTGACGCGAAAAACATGGTTGAATCGGCTGGTTTGACCGTTGCGATTACCCAAAAATTTAGTTCAGACGTGCCCGCTGGCAGGATCCTCGAAACGCACCCCGCCCCTGGAACACAGGTCGAACCGGGTGGCACTGTCACGCTGGTGGTGTCTAAGGGGAAGGACCTGGTTGCTGTTCCAAAACTCACCGGTCTCAAACGTGGCGACGCGGACAAAGAAGCCGAAAAGGCTGGAGTCACGATTGGCAACGTGGAGGACAAGTACTCTGACGCACCCAAGGGTGAAGTCATCCACCAGTCCCACAAGCCCGGTGAGAAGGTTGAACGCTCTGAGCCAGTGAACATTACGGTGTCGAAGGGCGAGGAGCCTATTTCGGTGCCAAATGTGAAAGGTTTGGAGTTTAAGAGCGCCTACCACAAGATGCTCAGGCTAGGTTTCCGAGTGGGAACCGACGAGCGGTACCACGACACGGTTCCAAAGGGACGGGTCATCTCGCAACACCCCGCCCCTGGAACGCCTAAGCACCCAGGCGACTTTATCCTTCTGCGTATTTCTAAAGGGAAGAAACCGACAGATGACAAAAAGCCTCAAGAGGACAAGAAGGACGAAGCTCAAAAGGGCGAAAAGAAGGACAAGTAGCCCTTCTAAGTCCTCTTAGCCCCTGGACCTTAGCCCCCTGGCCCGTCAGTGAGACGTCAGGTACTCCGCGACTTGGAATGCCATTTCGAGTGATTGGTCGTGGTTCAGACGTGGGTCAACACGTGTTTCGTAGCGACGACGCAGGCCCTCTTCGTCGATTTGAGCGCCTCCACCCATAACTTCGGTGACGTCGTCACCGGTGAGTTCCATGTGAAGGCCACCTGGAATGGTTCCGGCTTCTGCGTGTGCGTCGAAGAAGCCCGAAACTTCGCTCATGACGTCTTCGAAGCGGCGTGTTTTGTAGCCGTTGGAGCTGGTGATGGTGTTTCCGTGCATGGGGTCGCACACCCACGTGACGTGTGGAAGGTCGACGCTTGCGAGTAGCTTTGGGAGGCGTTCGCGGATTGTTTCTGCTCCCATACGGGTGATGAATGTAAGGCGCCCTGGGGTGCTGTTGGGGTCGAGCTTTTCGGCTAGGCGCAGTGCGTCATCAGCGGTGGCTGTAGGACCGAGTTTGACACCGATGGGGTTCTTCACACGTGACAGGAAGTCGACGTGTGCGCCGTCGATGTCGCGGGTACGTTCGCCGATCCACAGGAAGTGGCCGGATGTCCCGTATGGTTCGCCGGTTCGTGAGTCGATTCGGGTGAGCGCCCGTTCGTATTCGAGGAGGAGCGCTTCGTGGGCGGCGAAGAATTCAACTGAACGCAGGTTGTGGAAGTCAGCACCGCAGGCTTCCATGAATTTGAGTGCGCGGTCGATTTCGGCTGCTGTGTGTTCGTAACGCTTGTAGTTTTTGTTGGCGCTGAGGAAGCCACGGTTCCACTGGTGGACGAAACGCAGGTCTGCGAAGCCACCGGTGGTGAAAGCGCGAATGAGGTTCAACGTAGATGCCGAGGTGTTGTATGCCTCGAGTAGGCGTCGGGGGTCGTGACGACGGGCTTCTTCTGTGAATTCGTGCGAATTGACGATGTCGCCGCGGTAAGACGGGAGGGTGACACCGTCGCGTGTTTCGGTGTCTGCTGAACGGGGTTTTGCGAATTGGCCGGCCATGCGTCCGATTTTCACGACAGGTACTGATCCACCGTAGGTGAGGATGGCTGCCATTTGCAGAATGGTTTGAACGCGGCGGCTAATTTGGTCAGCGGTTGCATCTGCGAAGGTTTCTGCGCAGTCGCCACCAGCAAGAATGAAGGCTTCTCCGCGTGAGGCCTTTGCGATGTGTTCGGTGAGAACGTCTGCTTCACCGGCAAAGATCAGTGGTGGTTGCTGGCGTAGCTGGTTGAGTGCTGTTTCGAGTTCGTCAGCGTCGAGATAGGTGGGTTGCTGTAGCGGGTTGAGTTCGCGCCAACGCTCCAGACCGTCGATGGTCTGTTGTGTTGCTTGAGCGGTCCCTGCAGCGGTGAACATGTTGTCGTTCAACTTACCTACCTTCTGTTAGTCAAAATCTTCGGGCGACACGTGGTCGAGGAATTCGCGGAATTGTGCGACTTCTTCCTCGTCAGCTTGAGGCGCGTCGATTCCAATGTCGTCGAGTAGTTCTTGAGTGGTTTCAATTGTGCACTGGGAGATGAGTGCCATGGCGACGGCGTCCGAGGGGCGGGCGGATATGACTTTGCCGTCGCTTAAGTGGAGTTCAGAGTAAATGATGTGCCCGTCGCGGTGGGTGATGACGACTCGGTCGAGTTCGGTGCCGAACGCCTCGATGATGTCGACGAGTAGGTTGTGGCTTAGAGGCCGAGGTGGTTCCCACCCA
>NZ_JASPDO010000007.1 GCF_030230605.1 Brevibacterium sp. UMB1308A | reverse complement strand
TGTTCGTGCTGGGGTGTGTATCCCGGTGTTTGATGACATGCTCACCAACAAACCTGTGAACGTGCCATGGAAAACCTACAGGCGCCACGTCAATGAAATCCTCGCGATGCTTATGACTCCTGAAACCCAGGTAGAGAACGCGAAACGTAATCGGGGTGTGTCGTATTGGGTGAATGATGACGGGACAGCCACGTTGAGTCTTACTGGTCCTGTGTTGGAGATGGAAGCGTTCTACCAGCGGGTGCGTGGGACTGCCAGGGCTATTCTGGCGAACCACATAGAACCGTTTACTGCCACGTTGCCGGATGAGCAACAAGCCTTGTTCATTACCGAAGACAATGGGGACACGACTGAAGTGCGGGTTGGTGATTTGGGTCGGGTTGAGGTTGATGACGACCGGCTGATGGACCAACTGACCCTGGATTTGATTACCGGGGCTAAGCCTTCAACCACGTTACGTGTCCGCGTGGTCCCGACGGGTAAACACGCCCCCATCAAAGTCACCTACACCAAACCAGATCGCCCGAGCACGGAAGATGCCAGTGGTGTTGGTGGTTCTGTGTGGGCTGAGAAGTGTGAAGCTAAACAGGCGGAGGACGTGTACGAGCTTGAGTTGTGCGTGTCGATGCCTGAAAAAGAAGAATGGTTAAAAGCTCAAGCCGGTATCACCGTCACAGTCCCGGTCTTGCACTTCCTCACGCACCTACCACCACCAGGCACGGGGAGAAAACCCGAGGAACAAAGATCTGAGAGACAACGATTCGGAAAAGACCCCGGGGTGGACAGATCGGGGCACGAGAAACAAGACCCCGGAAGAGCCGAAAGTGAACAACAAGCGTCCGAGAACCAGGGGACTGGTGTGTCATCCGGGGCTGATGTGTCGCCGGGTCGTGAAGAAGCCCTAAACCCGGAAGAGTTCTTGAACGCTGACGAGCCCCTGATAGCCGGTGAGTCTCTGAGTGCTGCTACGGGTAGTGAGGTTGATTATGGGTTACCGATCAAGGTGGACCCAGATGCGCGGGTGCCGGTGATGATGAATGGCCGGGTTCCGTTAGACGTAAAGACTGCTGATGAGCTGATCGCGCAAGCGAAATGGGTCTACCGGATGTTCACAGACCCCGAAACAGGGGTAGTCCTAGAATCCACACCGACGAAGTATTACATACCCGCGGCTTTGAAACGCATGGTCGAAGCCAGGCATCCTGATTGCAGTGCCCCCTGGTGTGCCACACCTGCCAGAGTGTGCGAAAAAGACCACATCGAACCGTTCAACCACGAAGACCCCGAGTCAGGTGGGCTCACAGTGATGGAGAATCTGCACCCGTTGTGTAAGCGACATCATCAAGAGAAAACCCAAAAACGACTACGCGTAGACAGGATGGATGACGGTTCCCTAGCGTGGGTGCTGCCAAGGATTGGTGCCATGCTGGTCTACCCACCAGAATCACGTATTAACCAACTCCAATACGAACGGTTACTCGAGTACTTCGACACCGGCGACCAAGACATCAGCGGCACCATCAACCAATACCTAGAAACAGAACACGAAACCGCCCACCGCCCTGAAACTGGGACTGATCATGGTGCAGGCCGCGCGGAAGCAGACAGCCCTGAACCCACGGCTACGAACCACCCTGAACCCGGGCCTGCTGAAAGTCCAGGACAAACCGACGAGTATCCCCGCGAGATCGCAGACGAGTACGCAATCGCAGCGGAAGTGTTCAAAGGTGACACCCGCCCATGGCAACCCAGCGAAGAACCACCACCATTCTAACCGCCACCATTCTGAGCAAGGCGAGGGCTGGGAAGCTGAGTTATGGACGAGGGCAAGGCTTACGGAGCGCGTTCTGACCAGGGCGGCCTAAACCCAGCCAAAACGAACTACTCCCCACCAGCTGACAACCGACTTTCATCAGTCCAGCCAATAGAGAGTAACTCAGAAGCCCCAACTACTGGAACAACTCATATATGGGAGCTATTCAAAACCACGGCAACTCGCAAACGTGGCCGCCGCCAAGAAAGCAACCGAAGTTTTAGCGCTCCTCAACCGGCACGTAGGAGCGCTGAGGCTCGCCAGTGTATACCTGACGTGGACGACCGATCTTGGTCTCAGGGTCCTTCATCATTTCGTGCCACTGCGCAATCCAACCAGGCAGACGACCAGCAGCGAACAAAACCGTGAACATGTCGGTGCGGAAGCCCATCGCCTTGTAAATGAGGCCGGTGTAGAAGTCGACATTCGGGTACAGGCTACGCGACACGAAATAATCGTCCTTAAGCGCGATCTCTTCAAGCTTCATCGCCAAATCAAGAAGCTCATCGTTGCCACCCAGTTTCTCCAAAATGTCGTGCGCAACGTTCTTAATAATGGCCGCACGTGGGTCGTAGTTCTTGTACACGCGGTGACCAAAGCCCATCAGGCGCACACCCTGTTCCTTGTTCTTCACCCGCTCCATGTACTTCTCAGCACCGTCATCAGACTCAGCGATCTCCTGGAGCATCTCCAGCACCGCAGAGTTAGCACCACCGTGAAGCGGACCAGACAGCGCGCTCACACCAGCAGAAACCGACTGATAAATATTCGCCTGCGACGACCCCACCAGACGCACCGTCGAAGTGGAACAGTTCTGTTCGTGGTCGGCGTGCAGAATGAACAAGATGTCGAGCGCTTTGACCAACAGCGGGTCTGGCTCAAAGTCACCCTGCGTAGGCAACGCGAAGTGAACACGCGCGAAATTCTCCATCGGTGAGAGGTGATCCGACGGGTGCACCACAGGTACACCCGAACGACGACGTGAAGCAAGAGCGGTGATCGTAGGCATCTTCGCCATCAGACGGAGCATGGAGAGTTCAACCTGCTCCTCGTCGAAAACGTCCAAGCTGCCCTGGTAAAAAGTCGACATGGCAGAAATCGCACCAGACACCATGGACATTGGGTGCGCGTCATACGGGAACGCCCGGAAGAACTCACGCATGTTGTCATTCACAATCATGTGACTGGAGTACTTCGCCGTAAATTCTTCAAGCTGCTGAGCGGTAGGAAGCTCACCATAAATCAGCAGATATGAAACCTCAATGAAACTCGACTTCTCAGCAAGCTCCTCAATGGGGTACCCGCGGTAACGCAGAATCCCCTTCTCGCCGTCAATAAAAGTGATCTTGGACGATGACGCCGCAGTTGATGTGAAACCTGGGTCGTACGTGACAGTTCCGGTCTCTTTGAGAAGCGAGCCAATCCGCAAACCTTCCGTGCCCTCTGTCGCACGTACGCGGTCGAGTTCAAGCTCCTTCTCACCGACAAGCATTTTGCCGTCTGCCACCATTATGTCTCCTTAAAGGGTTCACATCATTGCATTCACAGGCTACCCCTTTTTGTGACTCTGCACTAAGTCGCACCATTTTTCATTGGAGGTTAGCTACGCACGCAACGGGGGCAACACAAGGGCATCACCAGGACATCACAAAGGCGTCACGCGGGCATCCGCCCGCCTCAACTACTCAAGCGCCGAGCCGCTGTTCGAATCGTGTCATCTGACCCGGTGAGAGCCACACGCACGTACTGAGCACCCGCCTCACCGTAAATAATTCCCGGCCCAGCCAAAATACCCAACTCAGCAAGACCTGAAAGCGTCTCCCAACAGTCCTCGCCCCGGGTACACCACAAATACAGCCCCGCCTCAGAATGATCAATCGTCATCCCCCAGGCTTCCAACGCCGGTTTCAACACGTCGCGTCGAGCACGGTACATTTCCTTCTGCGCATCAACATGCCCAGAGTCCCCCAAGGCAGCAATCATCGCTGTCTGTACTGGCCCCGGAACAATCATTCCAGCGTGCTTACGCGTGTTAGTCAGATCCGCAATCAAACTCTGGTCCCCAGCGACGAACGCAGCCCGGTAACCAGCCAAGTTCGACTGCTTCGACAGCGAATACACACTGAGCAATCCCGTGTGGTCCTCCCCCGCGCCAGCAGGATCAAGGATCGACGGCGCCTCTGCCTCCCAATTCAGCAACGCGTAACATTCGTCGCTGGCAACAACAACGCCAGCTTTCCGGGTAGCCTCGACAACCTTCCGAAGCGTCGCTTCGTCCAGCACACGACCAGTGGGGTTGGCAGGTGAGTTAATCCAGAGCAAACCAACACCGTCAAGCGAAGCGCCTTCAGCGACGTCATGCGCATCTAGAACACGGAAATTCACGCCCGCGATCGTGGCACCCATGCGGTATGTGGGATACGCAAGTGCCGGTCCGGCTACGCCCAGCCCCAGCTCTTTCAAGCCCAAAAGTGTGGGCAACCACGCCACCAACTCTTTTGATCCAACAGTTGGCAAAATCGCACCAGGGGCAACGTCCACGCGCCGTGATCGGGAGTACCAGTCCGCGATTGCTTCACGCAACTGTGGAGTTCCAGCTGTTGTTGGATACCCGTGCGAATCAGCGCCTGCCGCAAGGGCATCTTGAACAACCTGCGGTGTGGGGTCAACGGGCGTTCCAATAGACAAGTCACACAGGCCACGTTCTTCCGCGCGTGCTTTAAGAGGCGCGAGTTTGTCCCACGGATAAGCTTCGAGGTGACGACCGTACTGAGCGAAGTCCATGCTACTGCTGTGGTGGGAGGGCCGCGATAATAGGGTGGTCAGTTCCGGTGTTACCAACACCAGCTGCTCCACCGGGAGATCCGAGTTCGTCAAAGAACTCCACATTGGCCTTGTAGTATTCGGCCCACTGTTCAGGAACGTCGTCTTCGTAGTAAATGGCTTCTACCGGACACACGGGTTCACACGCACCGCAGTCCACACATTCGTCAGGGTGAATGTAGAGTGAGCGTTCACCTTCGTAAATACAGTCCACGGGGCACTCATCGACGCATGCCTTGTCCTTGAGATCGACACACGGCTGCGCGATTATGTACGTCACGGATACCTCCTGGTTGTATGGATACTTAATAAGGTTACTCCTACGCACCTACTTTTCCACACTTGAAAGGGCCTCCATGTTTTCACCCGGCACGCGGGTTGTTGTGAGATACACAGACAACGGCTCTTTGACCGACGCTCTTGGTGAGGTCCTCGAAGTCTCACCAACACACCTCCGCATCTCTACCAAGCGCGGCCCCGTTGACGTTCCACAGGATGCCATCGAAACTGGGCACGAGATCCCGCCGGCTCCCACCCGCCCAGGAAAACTCCACGAAATCGTGAGCGCTGAAGACCTACGCAAAGTCGCCGCCGCAACATGGTCGCCCCACGAAATCGCGTGGCTACATGCCGACAACCTCGCGTCCGAACTACGCGGAGAGGATCCCAAAGTGCTCTCAGGGTGGCTTCTGCGGTCAGCACCTGCCACCTCGGCGGCCGCCAACAGCGCCCTCCCCGTCAACGACCCCGGCATGCCCACCCAGGAGGCACTTTCCCTCTCCATCGACTGGCTCAAAGAACGAGGCAGCACGCCACACATCCTCATTCACACCCAGGCCCACTCCAATGAGCTCAGCCCCGCAAGCCAGCAGGTTGCCCCACTTTTGCGCGGCGAGGGTTTCGTCCCGTCAGATCCTGTGATCACGTTTACCGCGCCCACCGCAGAACTCGCTCAGTTGCGTGAACCAGATGGCGAAATTGTCGAATCAGACGCTCCCGCTCCCCTGCACTACGCGGTGTGGGGTATCGAAGAATCGGCGCGCGACGAATACAACCACCTGATTGCAAGCGCACCCCAATACCGCATCCTTTCGGCCATTTCGACTGGCCCGGACGGCACACGGACCATGGTGGGCGCGGCGCGCATCGCGTTCGCGATGAAGTGGGGCGTTCTTTCTCACCTGGTCGTTCACCCAGACTCCAGGCGCGCCGGGGTTGGTAGCGCGCTTGTCACGGCAGCTGCGCGGCTTGCCCAAGCCCGAGGTGTCCGGTCACTGATGTACGAAGCTCCCGACCGCGAGCGCTCCGACTTTGCTCACGCATGTGGCATGGGCGAGCACCACCGCGTGTGGATGGCCCAGCCTGCGAGCGAGTGAAGTAGCGGGTCAGTGATCTGCCCCTGTCACGGACCTACCCCTGTCACGACTTACCAGAACAGGTTTGCCCTTGTTGTTCTGAGTACTCCCGATAGAACGTATCGCGCACGGCTGGCTGATCTTTTGTGCGGTCCTTGATGACTCTGTAGGTGAGTACTGACCCGCCATCGAGCGACGGATAGGCCACGCACCGACTGCCGGATTCTTTCTTGGGTGGAAGGCCCGCTGTCACGTTCCACCGGTCCGTCGTGGATAGCTCCACGTCGAACTGTTTGGTGCCGTGGATTTTGACGTGCGTCTTACTGTCATCCACAAATGACTCGATCACGATGGGGTTGTCAGTCGTGTTTGCGAAAACAAAGTTGGTTCGCGTGTTAACGATGACATCGCGTCCATCCGGGTACATGGACGGACGCTGTGGTCCTCCGTGCTGTTCGCGGATCTCAAGACCTGCTTCTAGCGCAGCGTTGAAAAGAGTTGTCGCAAGTTGTGAGTGTGGGCCACCTAGCGAGTCATCCTCTACGCCGCCCAGAACCGTTGGTTCAGGGAAGGGTTCGTACCCCGGTTCCGCCCATTCGGGCCCCACCTTCGCGTTGAAGTCGAACGTTTCACCCGGCTTAACAACCGTACCTGAAACCTTCTTTGCCACATACTCAAGCCGTGCAGTGCGCTCACCGTTTCGCGGGTTGTCTGTTGCAAACTGCGACACCACGTCGGGGAACCTCATCGCTTCAGCATCCTTGGTACTGAACTGAGCCTTCTGATCGCCCACTCCAACGGAAGCTGTGTTGTCCGGCGACGAAATCGCTTCCCGCACCGCACGCGTAAGCTCGTCGGAGTCAACACTCACACCGTCCTGCGCAGGTTTCACCGTGGGTTTTCCATCCGGAAACTCGAAGCGCGCATTGACAATGTGTTCACCAACGCCAGGATTTTCGTCCATCACTACGTTGCGGAACTCTTCATCGCGAAAACACAACTCCAGCTTGTCGTTGAAATAGCCGTACCGATAAACAAGCTCAACAGGAATACGGAGCGTCTTCCCACCTCCCGCATCGAGCACGATGTCTTTTTTGCCCAAGCCTTGATCAATCTCGTAGGCACGCGCTGACGCTTCCGCATCGCTAACGTCTGCGTTGATCATTTTTGTGGGCACTCTGAGAGTGCTCGACCCTTCTGCGTGAGCTTCCAGGATTGCTTTTTTCACCTCGGCAGAATCCACTTCCAACCCATCTTCAGAATTATCAGATGAAAAAGCGCGTTCGGAATTGAAATAGACCGTGGCGTTCTTCTTCTCACGACTTAACTCATGGGCTATGCGGTCAGACGTTTGCGCTAACTTCTCGTCGTCAATGCGCTTAATCAGAGCTACATTGCCTTCGTCGTATGTGGCCTTGATCCGCTTGACGATCGTCACCGGATTGAGCGTAAAGCCTGCGACTTGCCGAGCAGTGGCATGAGCATCAACAGTGATCCCCAAGTCCTCAGCTGAGACACTCGTATCACCATAGTCTCCGTCCGCAAACACCATAAACGAATCGTCGCCGGCGTTCTGCTCTACTGTCTGCACAACCTCGTCGTAGCTCATCCCGCCTACATCACTAGAAGCAACGTGCGTGCCTTCCAGCGCGTGACGCGTCAAGAAGAACGCGATAACTACATACGCCACAACCAGGAGGCAACACACAATGCCGATCCTGTACACACGCTTCTTATCCATGAACGCTTCGCCACCTTGCCCCTGCAATGTCCCCGGTCCTGTGCCGGCCGGGCCGTGTTTGTCCCACATTAAACACTACGGTGCGCACCGCCCCAGGGCGCCGAACTCACGTGCCAAGCCAGCAACATGCGTTACAACATGCGCTACAGAACGCACTACTCAGTCAGGCACCCACAAACAGATCAGCTTCTTAAGAACACGTCACCCGGTGAACAGGGTTGTACACCGTCACAAAGTCGTCCTTCTTGATGACCTTGCCACTGCCGTGTTCTTTGATGGTGCGGAAGATCTTAATCGACCAGCCCTGGCGCGGCGCCTGCGGTGTACACGAACCTCCCGAACCCTTGATGGTCGACGGTGACGTGTATGCGAACCGGCTCGAAGCATCCGCCTCGACATCAACCGTCTTGACACCCAAAATTCGCGCGTGAACTTCGCCACCCTCAAGGTACATGTCCAACACCACGGGCTTATCCGTGTTGTTGGTGAACTTCAGGTCAATCGAATGGTAGTCCAGCGTGGTTTCGCGCCCTTCTGGGTAGCGGGAAATGTAGCGCGAGTGAGCCTTGTGCTCATCCAAGTCAAAACCGGCGAAGAACGCGGCGTTGAACAGCGTGGTGGATACCTGGGAGACTCCCCCGCCGTAGTCCTGTTTCATCTGCCCACCAGAGATCACGCCGGCTGGTTTGTATCCGGCCGAGGCGGTTCGCGGTCCCAGCGTCTTGTTGAGGCTGAACTGTTCGCCGGGTTGGAGTACCGTTCCTGAGACTGTTCGCGTCGACACCTTCAGGTTGGTGTCGCGTCCGGGGCTTGAAGCGTACGGTGTTGAGAAGTCAGAGACGGTGTCAGAGAGGTCGAGCTTTTCGGCGTCCTCGGTCGAAAAGTCCGCCGGTTCCGCCCCTAACGTAATGGCCGCGCTGCGGTCATCGGCACCAATAGCGTCACGCACCGCATCCGCGAGCTCGCCTTTGTTCACAGACACACCGTCACGGGACGGAATCACCTTGGGTTTGCCGTCCACAAACTCAAATGATGCATCACGCCCTGCTTCACCCACATCCGGGTTGTCATTCATGACTGTGGTCCTGAACCGCTTGTCAAAAACGAGCTTGCCGGACTTGTTAAACGACCCGTGCTTGACGATCGCTTCAGGGGTGACGGTGATCTCTTTGCCTGCTTCAACATCCCCTTCGACGTTCAACGTGACATCGTCTTCCAGAGCAGGTTCGGCGACTTCACGCTTGACCTTTTCTGCGTCTTCGGTGGTGAAATCGGGGCGCTGCACTTCATCTTTGACCGTCACAGTGTCTTCCATGAGCCACTGGTCGCGAATACCTTGCCCCACAGCTTCAGGGTCCACGTGGGTTCCGTCTTTGGACGGGGTGAGTTTCACGGATTTCTTTTCAAAGGCCAGCTTTGCGCTTTTGGGGTCCTTTTCGAGGTTTTTGGCTACTGCCGCCGCCGAGGTCGTCAACCGTGAGTCGTCGACCTTAAGTTCTGGGGATTGGTCAGTGCGACTGTTGAACCGTTCGTACAGCGTTACGGGGTTCAGAGTGAAGCCTGCTACCTTTTGTGCGCTGGCTTCATAGTCGATGCCTACTCCAGCGTCTTTGGGCGATACTTTAGCGTCTCCGTTTCCGGATTCGACTTTGATCTTAATGTCTTCGTCGGCCTTGTCTTTCAGGGCTTCTTCCAGCACACCCGGAATTTCGTCAACAGTTTTGTTTGCGACGTCAACTCCGGCGATGCTGGTTCCAGCGAGTGCAGCCCTGGAAGTCAAGAAGGCGACAACAAGGTAGATGAGCGCGAGGCCAAAAACTCCAATGCCTACAAACTTAGCTACCCGTTTCATCTTTCTCCTTGCGCACAACCGGTGGTTGAGTCTTTAACGACGGCAGTGTAAATGCCATAATCCCAGCAATCACCATGGGCGCAAAGAGCCACACAACGGACCGATAGAAATTCGTTATTAGAAGATCCTGCCCGGGTAAGAATCCGCGCTGCCCCAAAATGAAACTGCCAATGGATATCACCACACCGTGAACCACCACTAAAAGAGTGGAACGGTGGGATACCGCGATGTGCCACGTGCTAGCGATCAGCATAGCCACAGCCAGCGCAAGGCCCCACGGAACAATGATCGCTTGGCCGCTGAGGTTAATGGCGCTCGCGTTGAGGTGTTGCAGAGTTCCCACAAGGCACACAAGCACTGCCACCAACACGGTGTGGATCGTGTCAGCGACCCACCGCCCGGCGGACCTATTCCCAGAGTCGCCGTTCGCACTCGCGTTCGCGTCCTCACTCGCGCCAGCTACTCCCCCACCGGTCGTGCCCTGAGCGGCTGCCACATCGGTAGCCCCGGATTCCACATGAACCTCAGCCTGGTGTTCCTGCGCATACTCCAACAGGTCCCCCAGCACTGGACCCGAATATCCCGGCGCAGTGAAGTACTCCGTATCCAGAATCTTCTGGCCCACATCGTTGCTCAACGCAAAAAACTCACCGGCAACCGTGATCTGGGTGGCGTGCGCGGCCATCGCCATCGCTTTGGCCCCCACAAACTCCGACACATCCTGCGCCACCGCAACCGGGTACTCCGCCGGAACCGACGGAACAGTCGTAGCCGCACCAAACCCGGTCAAATCGAATCCAGGAGCCTGCGGGTCAAACGCGTCAATAGAAACTTCGGGAGGGACCTCGGCGTACACAACAGGGGGCGCGCCCGCCCCTAAACGCGTCAACGCAACTTGTGTCGCCTCATAACAACGCACGTGATCCGGGTGGCCATACCCACCACCGGGTCCATACGTCACAACCAAGTCCGGGCGCACCTGACGGATGGCCGCACCCACGTAATCTGCAACCTCGGAAACGGTGGCACTGCACAGTGCCTCCGGCGGCATGTGCGCCGGCGCAACAGCATGCCCGTCAGCTCCCCACTCCATCCCGGAGTCCTCAAACCGCCGAGGTGGCAGTTGCGTCCCAGCGACAGTCCGCTCCTCGCCTAAGAAGTACGAGTCCGAAACTCCCAGCGCCGAGGTGGCTTCTGCCAGTTCGCGCTCCCGGTGTTCGGCCAGCCCGGGACGATCGCCGAACAAGTGGGCGTGAGTTTCTCCGATCACTTCCCCACCCTCACCTCGCGTGGCGGTCACGAGCACCACGGAGGCACCTCGGGCCGCCAGTGCCGCCATGGTGCCACCCGTCATGATCGATTCGTCATCGGGATGAGCGTGAATAAAAAGAACAGTGGTCATGAGTTTTGGCGGCGCTTTTGGTTAGCGGCCTTGTGACGTTCCTTCTGGTCGAGGATGACTTTACGGATACGGACAATCGACGGTGTGACTTCTACACATTCGTCGTCGTTAGCGAACTCCAGGCTCTCTTCCAGTGTGAGCTTGCGCGGAGGAACCAAGTTTTCGAACGAGTCCGCCGTGGCCGAACGCATGTTCGTGAGCTTCTTTTCCTTGGTGATGTTCACATCCATGTCATCCGCACGGGAGTTTTCACCAACAATCTGCCCCTCATAGACCTCGGACGTGGGTTCCACAAAGAACGACCCGCGTTCCTGCAGGTTAATCATGGCGTACGGAGTGACAGCTCCGGCGCGGTCAGCGACCAGCGACCCCGAGGTGCGAAACTCGATCGCACCAGCCCACGGCGCGTAACCGTCAGAAATAGAGTTCGCGATTCCCGTCCCCCGCGTTTCGGTGAGGAAGCGGGTACGGAAGCCAATGAGACCTCGGGCAGGCACCCGGAACTCCATCCGAACCCAGCCTGTCCCCTGGTTAGTCATTGTTTCCATGACACCCTTGCGCGCGGCCATCAGCTGCGTGACAGCACCCAAGTGCTCTTCTGGAACGTCAATAGTCATACGTTCCATGGGTTCAGACAGAACACCGTCGATCTCGCGAGTCACCACCTGTGGCTTACCTACGGTGAGCTCAAAACCTTCGCGGCGCATCTGCTCAACCAAAATTGCCAGCGCCAGTTCACCACGGCCCTGAACTTCCCACGCGTCAGGACGGTCCGTAGGGAGGACCCGCAGGCTCACGTTACCCACCAGCTCCTGATCGAGGCGGTCCTTCACCTGGCGGGCAGTCACCTTGGTGTTCTTTTCGCGCCCGGCAAGTGGAGACGTGTTGATACCGATGGTCATGGAGATCGCCGGTTCGTCCACCTTGATGGGCGGCATAGGACGGGGGTCTTCCAGGTCTGTGATGGTGTCACCGATCATGATGTCTGGAATACCAGCGATAGCGATGATGTCACCAGCAGACGCTTCTGTTGCCGGGAACCTTTCGAGTCCC
The DNA here is from genome assembly GCF_030230605.1 of Brevibacterium sp. UMB1308A. GTDB lineage: Bacteria > Actinomycetota > Actinomycetes > Actinomycetales > Brevibacteriaceae > Brevibacterium. The sequence continues at coordinate 75,128 of NZ_JASPDO010000007.1, read as the reverse complement.
TGGGTTTCTAGGAGCTCTGAGACTTTTGCGGTTGTGACCGTGCCGTCGTTGCGCACCCAACCCACTTGGGCGCCCTTCTTTAGCGTTCCACCGTAAATACGTAAGAGCGCCAACCGGCCCAAGAACGGTGACGCGTCCAGGTTCGTCACGTGGGCCTGCAGAACACCATCGTCGTTGTACGCAGGGGCAGGAATGTGCTCAAGGATCGTCTTGAACAGCGGTTCAAGGTTTCCGCTGTCAGGCAGTTCACCGTTAGCAGGCTGCTCGGTTGAAGCCCGACCAGCTTTACCTGACGCAAAGATCGTAGGAAAGTCCAAGACAGCGTCGACATCGAGGTCTGGAACTTCATCAGATAGATCACTAGCCAGCCCCAGGAGCAGATCCTGGGTTTCTTCGATCACTTCGTCAATCCGAGCGTCTGGGCGGTCGGTCTTGTTGACCACCACGATGACTGGCAACTTGGCGGCCAGGGCTTTGCGGAGAACGAAGCGCGTCTGTGGCAACGGGCCTTCTGAAGCGTCAACGAGCAACACCACGCCGTCCACCATGGACAGGCCACGCTCTACTTCACCGCCGAAGTCGGCGTGCCCGGGGGTGTCGACCACGTTAATGATGATGGGTTGCCCCTGAGCGGAAGGGCCGTTGTAGAGCACCGAGGTGTTCTTGGCCAGGATTGTGATTCCTTTTTCCTTTTCCAGGTCACCGGAATCCATCACGCGGTCAGAGTAGTCCCCGTGGTCACCAAAAACACCCGTTTGAGCGAGCATCTGGTTCACCAGAGTGGTTTTTCCATGGTCGACGTGCGCAACGATTGCAACGTTACGGCGATCCTCACGGCGTGATGTGTGGGTCATAAGGTCCCTAACTGATCGATGTAGTGGCGCACAATCGCGCCCAACCGATCATTATACGATCCTCACTCCCCTGCCCGCGACTATTTCGAATTTGTAACAAAAGATTGAATCTGCAAATTTAATGTGCACAGCATCACAGTTTTCTGACGTAGACTGTCGGTACTTCCGGACAGGGGTCACATTCGTGTGGCACCTCGTCAGTACGGCACTCACCCAGTGCCTACGGATTCTTCACGGCGACAAGCCTGATAGATAAGGAGACAACATGAAGAAGCGCTTGACTACGCTGGGAGCGGCTCTCGGTGTATCAGCGCTACTGCTGTCCGCATGTGGCGGAAGCGGTGGCGACGGAGGCGACGGCAAAGAAGGCGGCGGCTCACCCGTAGAGGTCTCTGGCACCAAAGCCAGCGACACATATGAAGGTCAAGAAGGCGGAGAAGTGACCTTCGCCGGATGTAACCCTCAGGACCTTCTGATCCCTGGGTTCACTCAGGAAACCTGTGGTGGAGATGTTCTTGACTCGATTCTGGTTGGCCTGACCGAGGTCGACCCATCGACCGGTAAGCCACGCTTGGCTAACGCCGAATCCATCGAAGCCAATGACGACAACACCAAGTTCACTGTCAAGCTCAAGGACTGGAAGTTCGACGACGGTTCACCAGTTACTGCTAAGAGCTACGTAGACGCATGGAACTGGGGAGCAAACGGTGCCAACGGCGCCAAGCAACAGGCGTTCTTCGGTCCTGGCTTCCTTGACGTCAAGGGCTACAAGAAGGTCTCTGGCTCCAAAGACAAGAAAGCCACCATGGAAGGTCTGGAGGTCGTTGACGACAAGACCTTCACTGTTGAAACCACCAACCCGAACTCACTGTTCGAAACAATGGTCGTTCACAGCACTTACATGCCACTCCCTGAGTCGTTCTTCGAAGACCACGAAGCCTACGGCAAGAAGCCGATTGGTAACGGTCCGTTCAAGCTGACTGAGTACAAGCAGGAACAGAAGATCGTCCTGGAAAAGAACACCGACTACCAGGGTGAAGCTAAGGCTCACGTAGACAAGCTCACCTTCAAGATGTACACCGAACCAGGTGCTGAATACGCCGACGTTGTAGCCGGAAACGTTGACTACGTCGACGCGATTCCGCCAGACGCGGTTGCCGGTAACAAGTGGCAGACAGACCTGGGTGAAGGCCGCTGGCAGCTTGGACCATCGACTTTGTGGAACGGCTACTCGTTCCCTCAGTACGACGAAAAGTTCAAGGACCCCAAGGTTCGCCAGGCAATCTCCATGGCAATCGACCGCCAGGCAGTGACCGACGCTGTTACCAACGGTGAAAACACGCCAGGTACCGCATGGTCGCCACCAGGAATTGAACCTTTCCAGGACGACATCTGTGGCGACAAGTGCCACGTTGACGCTGAAGCTGCTAAGAAGCTCCTTGAAGAAGGTGGCGGCTTTGACGGAACGCTCACCATCGCGTTCAACAACGACGGCCCTGGAAACAAGGAAGTCACCGAGGCAGTGTGCACCTCGATTAACGAGAACCTCGGAATCGACTGCCAGCCACAGTCCTTCCCAACATTTGCTGAAATGCTCGACAAGATCGACGCTAAGGAAATGTCCGGAATGTACCGTTCCGGATGGCAGGCAGACTTCCCATCACCTCTGAGCTACCTCACGGCGTACTACATCACTGACGCTGGCTCAAACAAGAGTGACTACTCCAACCCTGAGTACGACAAGATGGCTTCGGACATCCTGAGCCAGGAAGAGGCAGAGCAGGAAGCAACCTTCAAGAAGATGCAGGAAACCCTCGCAGAAGACATGCCTGTAGCACCTCTGTGGTACGGCACGCTCCGCTTGGGCTGGTCTGACAAGGTTGTAGCTCCTCAGGTCACCTGGAAGTCGACCATCGACTTCACGACCGTAGGACTCAAGAAGTAGTAACCATTCACTATTCGTGATGGACACTCCGCACGGCGGGCAATAAGAATTTCTTATTGCCCGCTTATGCGGGTGTTCAGCTCTTGGGAGTAACTCATGGGTGCATATGTCATCCGCCGAATTTTACAAATCATTCCTGTGGTCATCGGCACCACATTTCTTATTTATCTCATGGTGTGGGGTCTGCAGTCAGACCCCTTTGTTGGGCGTTGCGGTGAACGCGCATGCCCCGAAGCGTACGTTCAGATGATGCGGGACAAGTACAACCTCGATGACCCGCTTCTCATCAGCTACGCGAAGTATTTTCTCAACCTCATTACCGGAGACTTTGGAACCACGTTCTCCGGAATTGACGTGACCGATCAGATCAAGAACCGCTTTCCCACTACTTTCCGCTTGACGATCATTGCAATCGTGTTTGAGGCAGTCATCGGCATCGCCGCCGGTGTGTGGGCCGGTTTGCGTCGCGGAAAGTTCATCGACAGCTTGGTCTTGGTTTCGACTCTTGTCGTTATTTCGATTCCGGTGTTTGTTATTGGTCGTGTTCTTCAGCTCTACTTGGGTATGCAGTGGCAGATTTTCCCTGCGACCGCTTCCCCAGAAGGTAAATGGAGCGAACTCATCCTTCCCGGCTTCGTTCTGGGATCAGCATCGATTGCATACGTTGCACGTCTGGTTCGTAACTCCATCGCTGAAAACATGCGCTCCGACTATGTCCGCGCAGCTACCGCTAAGGGTCTCACCCAAAGACGCGTCGTGGGTGTCCACGTTTTGCGTAACTCGATGTTGCCAGTCGTCACGTTCCTCGGAACCGACTTTGGTGCGCTCCTTGGTGGAGCGATTGTCACCGAAGGTATTTTCAACGTTTCCGGTCTAGGTGGAATGGTGTTCGGTGCGCTTAACGGGCGCGAAGGACAAACAGTGACCAGCGTTGTCGCTCTCTTCGTCCTTGTGTACCTCTTGGTCAACCTCGCCGTTGACGTTCTCTACGCATGGCTCGACCCAAGGATCCGATATGAGTAATCCAGAAAGTTTGACAGTTACCGAAACGGCACCCGCACAAGATCCGATTAAGCCCGAAGGAGACGCTGCGCCACGCGCGACCTCGCTCACCGGAGACGCGTTCCGCTCAATGTTCAAGCGGCCTCTGTTCTGGATCACGGCTGGCGTTTTGTTGCTATTTGTCGTGATGGCGATTGTGCCGGAACTCTTCACCTCGAAGAACCCCAACGAATGTTCGCTTCTGCGCACTAAGCAACTGCCCAGTTCAGAAGCGATCTTCGGTTACGACGTCCGCGGATGCGACGTTTATGCGCGCACTATCCACGGTGCTCGCGCGTCGATCCTCGTGGGAGTCCTTACGTCGATTGGAGTTCTGTCGATCGGTGTGACATTGGGCGCGATCGCTGGGTACTACCGCAAGTTCGCCGATATGCTGATTTCTCGCCTGGGTGAGATTTTCGCAGGTATCCCGGTCCTACTTGCTGGCCTTTTGGTTCTGGTGTCTTTCCCAACGACACCTCAGACTCCTTACTTCATCACGATCCTCAAGGTTGTCGTTGCTCTGGCCCTCTTCGGTTGGCCTGGACTTATGCGTATGATGCGTTCCACCGTTTTGCAGGTAGCCCAAATGGACTACGTGCAGTCGGCCCGCGCTTTGGGCGCATCAGGCTGGCGCATGATGCTCAAGCACGTGATTCCAAACGCCATTGGGCCGGTCATTGTGATTGCAACGATCAACCTGGGTGTGTACATCGCAGCCGAAGCTACCCTGTCGTTCCTGGGTATCGGTTTGCAAGGAAACGTCGTGTCATGGGGAATCATGATTTCGGACTCGCAGTCGTACATGCGTGTTGCTCCGCACATGATGCTCTTCCCAGCAGCCGCACTGAGCCTGTGTGTATTCTCGTTCATTGTGCTCGGTGACATTGTGCGTGACGCTTTCGATCCAAAGTCGAGGTAAAGAATGGACAACAACGACTCTGCAAAGCAGCCACTCCTGGACGTGCGCGACCTCACGGTTGAGTTCCGCACACAACTAGGTGTCGTACAAGCCGTCAACGGGGTGAACTATTCGGTTGACGAAGGTGAGACTCTCGCCGTTCTGGGTGAATCTGGTTCGGGTAAATCCGTCACGGCTCAGGCGATCATGGGAATTTTGGACACTCCTCCCGGTTTTGTGACCGGCGGTGAAGTTCTCTTCCGCGGACGTGACGTTCTTAAAATGTCGAAGGAAGATCGTCGGAAAGTCCGCGGGCAGAACATTGCCATGGTGTTCCAGGATGCTCTTTCTTCGCTGAACCCGTTGTTCCCGGTTGGGTGGCAGATCTCCGAGGTGTTGCGTAAACGCAAGGGTATGAACCGCAAGGACGCTCGCGAACGCGCTATCGAACTGATGAAGCGAGTGCGCATTCCCGCCGCAGCTGACCGTGTGGGCGACTACCCGCACCAGTTTTCGGGTGGTATGCGTCAGCGCATCATGATCGCAATGTCGATTGCTCTTGACCCTGATGTGCTGATCGCTGACGAACCCACCACCGCACTCGATGTGACGGTCCAAGCGCAGATCATGGACCTGCTCAAAGAGCTTCAAGAAGAGCGCGGCATGGGCTTGGTACTCATTACGCACGACTTGGGTGTCGTCGCTGACGTCGCCGACAAGATCGCGGTGATGTATGCCGGGCGTATTGTCGAATCCGCTGAGGTTCATGACATCTACCGTCAGCCAGCCCACCCATACACGGAAGGGCTTTTGGCTTCGATCCCCCGCGTGGACATGAAAGGTCAGGACCTCGCCGCTATCAAGGGGCTACCTCCGAACCTTCTTAATCTCCCCTCTGGGTGTGAGTTCGCGCCTCGGTGCCCGTACGCAATGGATAAGTGCCGAGCTGAACGTCCAACTAAGCAAGAGATAGTTCCGGGACGCTTCGTCACGTGTCACCGAGCTGAGGAGGTTTTCAATGGCACAGCAAAGTGAGCCAATTCTGCAGGTCCGCGACCTCACGAAACACTACCCCCTCACCAAAGGCGCTGTGATCAAGCGTAAGTACGGTGCGGTCAAGGCTGTAGACGGTGTTTCATTTGACCTGTACCCCGGTGAGACTCTGGGAGTTGTGGGTGAGTCTGGATGTGGAAAGTCCACGATGGCTCGCCTGCTCATGGGGCTTGAGAAGCCCACTTCCGGTGAAGTTCTCTACCGAGGTGAGCCTGTGTTTGGGCGTTCGGGTGCCAGCCTTAAACGCATGCGCCGCAACGTTCAGATCGTGTTTCAGGACCCGTACACGTCGCTGAACCCGCGTATGACCGTGGGTGACATCGTGGGTGAGCCACTTGAGATTCACCCAGATGTGGTCCCCAAGAACAAACGGGCTGACCGGGTGCGCGAACTGCTCGAACTGGTAGGTCTGAGCCCAGATCTCATCAACCGCTACCCGCACCAGTTCTCCGGTGGTCAGCGTCAGCGTATTGGAATTGCGCGCGGTTTGGCGCTCAACCCTGAGATCATCATTTGCGATGAGCCGGTTTCCGCGCTCGACGTGTCGATTCAGGCTCAGGTGATGAATCTTTTGGGCAAGCTCCAAAAGGAGTTGGGTCTGGCGTACATCTTCATTGCGCACGACCTGTCTGTGGTCCGCCACATTTCTGACCGTGTGGGCGTGATGTACCTTGGTCGTTTCGCTGAGATCGGTGACGAAACCGACATCTACGAAAACGCGGGGCACCCCTACACGCAGGCACTCTTGTCTGCTGTCCCGGTACCGGATCCGGAGGCGCGTGATTCCAAGAAGCAAATCGTTCTGCAGGGTGATCCGCCTTCACCAGCAAATCCACCCAGCGGTTGCCGCTTCAGGACGCGATGCTGGAAGGCACAGGAAATCTGTGCCACCGAGCTCCCAGAGCTCAAGGTCCGCGAGGACTCCGACGTCAAGCACGCCACTGCGTGCCACTTCGCAAACACCGACCCTGGTGTGGAGTAAAACCGTATAGAACCACGTATGGCCCGGATTGTTTCCGGGCCATACGTGATTCTGGGTGCGCTTCCTCGCGCCTGTTACAGCACGCTCATCCCCCACACGAACCAAGCGAGCGAGACGCCTATCAGCACAAGCGGAAACGCATCTACTTTTTGCTGAGGCGGCGGAGTTTCCGCCTTACTCTTCTTCACATTGGTTAAGTGAGATGTGACCATCTCGATTTCGGGAAGCGCGGGAGCTATGCCCGCCGCTCGTTCTGAACGAGACTTCTTGGACCCCATATCGGTCAGGGCCCACGCATTGATCTTCTTTCCAGAACAGCGCAATTGCAGTCCGTATGTAGTGTCGACAGACGTGACCGAGGTCGAGTCAACCTCCGTACTACGCACGGGGTTGGTGACACGCACCCCGGTGTCGGTCAACGTCACGTTGGGGCGACCGTAGAAAATCCACGCACCACATGCGAACAGTACGGGCAGGCCACACAGAGCAACACCTCGGACGGAAAATTCTTGCCACAGAATCGAAGCCACCGCGACAACCACCACCACACTGGTGATGAGCCACGTCCATCGCATGCTTCCCAGCTGTAGGCGGGTCACCATCCGCGCTGATGCCACTCATCCAGGTGCGGACGCTCTGCACCAAGTTCAGTGCGAGCGCCGTGCCCTGGAAGAACGACCGTGTCATCGGCAAAGGGTCCAAAGATGCGGGTTTCGAGGTCGTTCATCAGCTGCGTGAAGTCCTCTGGGCTGGTGGTTTTGCCAGGGCCCCCGGGGAACAACGAGTCACCGCTGAAGATGAAGCGCTGTTCACCTGGATAGTCACGCAGAATGTAGGCGATTGACCCTGGGGTGTGGCCTTTAAGGTGAACCGCGCGCAACCGGAAGCCGTCGAACTCGATCATGTCGTCGTTGGCAAGTTGTTCGTCGATTTCGATACCGGTCTGTTCTTCGATTGCAGACACGTCGTACAGTCCAGCAAGCGTGCGGGCGTCAAAAGTGCGTGCGATCTCAGCGAGGGACTGCACGTGGTCCGGGTGACTGTGCGTAGTGAGAACAGCCTCGACTTTGCCGTTCCCGTGTTCTTTCACGAACTTTTCGATCTGCGCTGTGTCATTTGCAGCGTCGATGAGCACCTGCTTGTCTGTTTTCTTCGACGTGATGAGATAGACGTTGTTTTCCATGTCTGACACGGAAATCCAACGAATAGTAACGTCGTTGAGTTCGAGCGTTTCCATACGTCCTCCTTTGTAAAACGTTCACTCTCAACCCTAATCTTGTTCGAGGGAGGGATTCAGCCTGGCGTGGGTAATTCTTGTTGTTTCTGGAATGTTTGAGGTTCTGTGGGCATACGCCCTGGCGGCCCGTTCTATGAAACTGTGGCTTCGAGCTGTGATTTTTGTAATCGGAGGCGTCGTGTCGATGGGTGGCCTTGCGCTGGCTTTACGCACAATCCCCGTAGGTGTGGGGTACGCGGTGTGGATTGGCGCTGGAGCTGTCACCACCGTTGTGGTGTCATTTATACGCGGCCACGAAAAACCCACAGCGCTCCGGTTGGTGTGCGTGTTTCTTGTGGTAGCCGGCGTGGTGGGGCTACAGGTGATGGCATGAATTGGCTCATCCTTTTGATGAGTGGCGCGCTTGAAGCGGTGTGGGCGCACGCACTTGCCGGTGATCTGCCTTATGCCCCGGTGTGGTTTGTCATTGGACTGTGCTTGTCGCTTGGCGGTTTGAGCTACGCCATGCGCACGATTCCCATGGGGACATCGTATGCAGTGTGGTCAGGGGTTGGAGCGGCAACCACTGCGGTATGGGCAGCACTGCGAGGTGAGCCCTTTGGCCTCGGAACAATTGTGTGCCTGGTGGCCATCATCGCCGGTGTTGTGGGCTTGCAGTTGGCTACGCGCTCGTCGAAACCTTCTGGGGAAATCGCTCAGGACACCATGAACGACGCTAAGTGATCGGCAACGAGTTCCGGGTGTTCGACCATGACGATGTGGGCTGAGTCTGGAATGACTGCGAACGTGCCGTGAGGGGTTTGGCGTGAAAGTTCGCGCATAGAGTCCGGGTCGTTGCCAAAGTCCTGCGCCCCAGCCATGTACAGGATGGGAATGTCAATGTTGCTCACGCGGTCAGTGATGTCGTATGTGGCCAGGGCCGCGCAGCAAGCGATGTAGGCCTGGTCCGAGGTGGTTGCCATGTCTTCGAGGACCATGTGGCCGGCCGCGATGTCATCGTCGAGGAAACCGGCTGCGAACCACCTGTCGGCGGTGTCCGGGAGGAGGGAGCGAGTGCCGTCTTCGCGCACTGTTGCGATGCGGTCGTGCCAGGTTTCAGGGTCCCCAAACTTTGGAGCTGTGCACACCGCTGCAACACGTTCGACACGGTCAGCGTGGTCGAGTGCCAGAACCTGGGCTACTCCCCCAGAGATTGAGCATCCGGCGTAGAAGAATTTTTGGGCGTCTAAAGAGTCGGCGACAGCGACGGTACGTTGCGCGATCTGGTCGACAGTGAGGTTAGTTGCTTCGCCGTCTTCAGGAGCGTTTGTAGCGTCAAGGCCGTGTCCGGGTAGTTCAGTAATGACCACACGGAAGTGCTCCACCAGGCGGTAACCCACTGAAGCCCATACGGTGGAAGCTGTTCCAAGAGGTGTACCAAGAATGAGAAGGGGAAGATCGGAATCGGTTGCATTCAGAATTCGATAGGCAAGCGGTTTCACGTATGCTCCTTTCCTGTTATTCCAATCCTATGTGTGGCGCGCGTTATTGCAGTACCCCTATTGCAGTACCCCGCCGCTTTCTTTTAAGTAGCACGCAGGACACAGTGACTCATATGTCACGCTCATCCCGTCGATAGCGACTTGGTCCCCGTCAAACACATAGTTCCCATCAACTTTGCGGCCGTTGAACATGGCTTTGCGCCCGCACCGACAAATCGTTTTCAGTTCTTCCAGGCTGTGCGCGATTTCTAGTAGCCGCGCTGATCCAGGGAAGGCGCGTGTTCGGAAGTCGGTGCGAATGCCGTAACACATCACCGGAACATTCCGGTACACGGCAATCCGCATGAGCCCGTCGACTTGTTCGTTAGTCAGGAACTGGGCTTCATCGATGAGAAGACACGCGACGGGGTCGGTGGAAAAGTTGAGAGTTTCTATCAGCGCTGAACGATCGACATAACCTGCGACGTCGTCAAAGACATCTTCGACGGTGTCAGTGGGATCAATGAGGAAGTCTACGGTGCGGGTCACACCCAAGCGAGACACGATCTGCGTATTGCCTTTTGTATCAATCGCTGGCTTCGCTAACAGAACTCGCTGCCCGCGTTCTTCATAGTTATAAGCAGCCTGTAAAAGCGCGGTCGACTTTCCCGAGTTCATCGCACCATAGCGAAAATAAAGTTTTGCCACGTCGGACCTTCCTTCCCCGGTTCATGCTACCGCGTACCGAATGGATAGACTGAGCAATGAAAACTACTGTCAACAGGGAAGCACACATGGCTCAGATCATTTACACCCGTACGGATGAAGCTCCGCTTCTTGCAACGTATTCGCTTAAGCCCATCATTGAAGCTTTTGCGCGCAAAGCCGGAATCGACGTCACCACACGTGACATTTCGCTGGCCAGCCGTGTCCTGGCTCAGTTCCCTGACTACCTCAAGGAAGACCAGCGTCACAGCGATGCGCTGGCTGAACTGGGCGACCTTGCGAAGACGCCAGAAGCGAACATCATTAAACTTCCAAACATTTCTGCTTCCGTTCCTCAGCTCAAGGCCACGATTAAGGAACTGCAAAGTCAGGGTTACGCACTTCCCAACTACCCTGAAGAACCGGCCACTGACGAAGAGCGCGACATTCGCGCCCGTTACGACCGGGTGAAAGGCTCAGCTGTTAACCCAGTTCTGCGTGAAGGTAACTCTGACCGCCGTGCGCCTAAAGCAGTCAAGCAGTACGCACAGGCTCACCCGCACTCCATGGGCGAATGGACCGCAGACTCCAAGACGCAAGTCGCAACGATGGGCGAACACGACTTCCGTTCCAACGAACAGTCCGTCATTATGCCTGCCGACGACACGCTGACGATCCGCCACGTAGGAGCTGCGGGCACCTCGGTCCTGAAAGACGACTTGAAGGTCCTCAAGGGCGAAATTGTCGACTCCACGTTCATGGATGTTGCGCGCTTGGACGCTTTCTTGAAAGAGCAGGTCACCAAGGCTAAAGAAACAGGTGTTCTCTTCTCGGTTCACCTCAAGGCCACCATGATGAAGGTGTCCGACCCGATCCTGTTTGGCCACGTCATCACCACTTTCTTCCCGCAGACGTTCGCCAACTATGGTGACGTGTTGACCAAGGCAGGCTTGAGCCCTGCAGACGGTTTGGGCGCTATCCTGACCGGTCTTGACGAACTCGACGGTGACGACGCGGAACAGATCAAGAAGTCGATCTCCAAGGAACTCGAAGAAGGCCCCGCTTTGGCCATGGTGAACTCCGACAAGGGCATCACCAACCTTCACGTTCCATCTGACGTGATTGTGGACGCATCCATGCCAGCCATGATTCGTATCGGTGGAAAGATGTGGGGACCAGACGGGCAGGAAGCCGACACTCTGGCTGTTATCCCTGACTCGTCATACGCCGGTGTCTACCAGACCGTGATCGACGACTGCAAGGCACACGGAGCGTACGACCCAGCAACCATGGGATCGGTACCAAACGTGGGTCTCATGGCACAGAAGGCCGAAGAATACGGAAGCCACGACAAGACCTTTGAAATCAAGGAAGAAGGAACCGTCGAGGTTGTTAACTCGGCAGGCGAAGTCCTCATGAGCCACAAGGTGTCCGCTGGGGACATCTGGCGTGCATGCCAGACCAAGGACGTTCCTGTCCGTGACTGGGTCAAGCTGGCTGTTACCCGCGCTCGCTTGTCAGAAACCCCTGCCGTGTTCTGGTTAGACGAGGCTCGTGCCCACGACCGTAACCTCATTGAAAAGGTCCACGAGTACCTCAAGGAACACGACACTGACGGACTGGACATCCGCATCATGAACCCAGTCGAAGCGACCCAGTTCTCGCTCGACCGGATTCGTGAAGGCAAGGACACCATTTCGGTGACCGGTAACGTGTTGCGTGACTACAACACTGACCTGTTCCCCATTCTGGAACTTGGAACCTCAGCCAAGATGCTCTCTGTGGTTCCGCTGATCGCCGGTGGTGGACTGTTCGAAACCGGTGCTGGTGGTTCTGCTCCTAAGCACGTGCAGCAGCTCGTGGAAGAAAACCACTTGCGCTGGGACTCCTTGGGCGAGTTCTTCGCGATTGCAGAGTCCCTGCGTCATTTCAAGCTCAGCGATGGAAACGAGCGCGCTGGCGTTCTAGCTTCCACCCTGGACGACGCAACAGCAACGTTCCTGGAAGAGAACCGTTCACCGTCGCGTAAGGTGGGCGAGATCGACAACCGCGGGAGCCACTTCTACCTCACCTTGTTCTGGGCCGAAGAACTGGCTAAACAGACTGATGACGCGGAGCTCGCGCAGGCGTTTGAACCGATCGCACGCGAACTGCGTGAACAGGAGGAAGCCATCACCGGTGAGCTCCTCAAGGTGCAGGGCGAAGGCGTTGACTTGGGTGGTTACTACAACCCAGACGACGCAAAGGTCACCCAGGTCATGCGACCTTCAACGACCTTCAACGACATCATCGCTAAGCTCGGGTAGGTGAAAGTATGAGTAACCCTCAGGCAACGCCTCCTTCGTTTGGGTCTGGGCCCGGGTCCTTTGGATCTGGACCCCAGGTGCCAAACGGCTCTGCGCCGGCGGAGGACAGCGCACAAGCACCGGAAGCACCTCAGATCGACGAGCCGGTATACGACACGCCGGCACAGTCCACAAAGCAGGAAAAGTCAGGCGTGTCCGCGTTCGTATGGGCCGCGTTGATCCTGGGCGCGTTGATCCTGGTGTTGCTCTTGGTGTTCGTGATGCAGAACAACCAGCCAGTAGATATTAGTTACTTCGCTTGGTCGTTCTCCATGCCGCTGGGAGTTGCGCTCCTTCTTGCTGCGATCGCTGGAATTTTGATTGCAGCAATCGTTGGAACGGTGCGCATCGTCTTACTTGGGCGCAGGCTCAAGAGAGCTCAGAAGCGTTCATAGATCACTTCCTCCGTGACCGGGCCCCTCTTGTGAGGGGCCCGGTTCGCCCTCACACAGTCTGGAGTACACCATGAGCAAGTACGTTGAGTTCATTCCCAACGCTGGAGCGTGCGCGGTTTCAAAGAACGTCCTGTCTGGGGAAGGCAAAGTGCGGTGGATGGTGCGTGGAAAATCTCACGCACCGGCTGATAACGGGTGGCAGATTCTCAGCGATATCGATACATCTGATTACCTGAACGACCCTTCGAACTGGCAGATCGCTGACTTCAATGAGCTGTGCGCTATCGAACCAGCCCTGATTGGAATTTGGGACATGCCAGTAGGGTCCGATCTGGAATTGCTCCGCCACGAAAAAGGCATGAGCATCATCGACAGCACAACCGGTCGCGTCATCCCCCAAGAAGAGCTGTTCGTCCCGCCCCAGTTCCGCGGCTGAAACGTGTAGATAGACACAAGCACAAACCCACCTTGGTTTGCACACTTGCTTAAGTGCGTACATATTGAGTTGTGCCCCCATAACATGCCGGTATAGAACCTATGTCATGGAGTTCGTCGTACCGTTTCTCATGAGCATGGCCGCGGGTCTTGCCACCGGCTTGGGGGCCTTGCTAGCAATAACAAACCTGGCGCGTTCTAAGCGCTTCTTCTCAGGCGCCCTCGGATTTTCCGCCGGGGTCATGATTTACGTGTCGCTCGTAGAAATCCTGCCCCAAGCGATCGAATCAATTGAAACCCAGGTCGCACCGTGGATCGCGGTGGGTGCCCTATTTGGCGGAATCGCTTTTGCAGCCGCAATCGACGCTTTGGTCCCGGACCAAATCAGCCCTACCACAACCACCACCTCGGACGTGCGTTTGCTCCGCATGGGCGTTTTCACGGCCATTGCGATTGCGCTCCATAACTTCCCCGAAGGCTTCGCAACGTTCCTCACCGCGCTCACGGATCACACGCTGGCTATCCCGATCGTCGTTGCAATTGCAATCCACAACATTCCCGAAGGTCTCGCAGTAGCCGTCCCTATCCTTCACGCGACAGGATCAGCAGCCAAGGCGTTTCGTTGGGCTCTACTGTCCGGACTCGCAGAACCAGCCGGTGCGGTTCTGGGATACCTGATCCTCGCACCGTTCATGACCCCCACCATTTTCGGAATCGTGTTCGCCGCGGTGGGTGGAATCATGGTCTACATTTCGTTCAGCCAGCTTCTCCCAGCCGCCCACAACCAAGGACATCCCCGGGCGCCGCTGTTCGGCTTGTTTGCGGGGATGGCAGTCATGGCGCTGTCCCTGCTCATGCTGGGATGAAGACAGGTAACGCCCGAGGTCGTACCTGCACCCGCGCGCCCCGCACCTTGGTGTAGACCTCACCGTCAACATGGAGGCCGTGCGGTGCGTCCAGGTCAAAGGACTCCCCCACATGGGTGCGAATGGCAGTAGGCTCCCGGCCAGCTCCCAAAGCCCAGGCGCCGGCACAGACCCAGTCAGCAAGCGTTGTGGGAGAGAAAACCGTGTGGCACAGGGAGCCGGAGTCTAGACGCGAGTCAAAAATCCGCACGCGGTGAGGCACGCCAGCGATGTTCCCCACTTCTTGCGTCCACGGGTTGCCTGTCCACGACCACAGGCGAACGCCCGCCAGGATGTACGACCACCAGTGCTTCTGGGCAGGTGTGCGTTGGATGGCTCGCACTGAGTTTCCCACTCCCACAGCCACCAAACTGGTGGTGGTAGAGCCACTGGGATAAAGCGTCACACGTGCCACATCTACATCGGCTGGGCCGGTCGGAAACGTTGCCACGAGGTTTCGCCAAAACAGGTTCGCAGTACCCACCGGAAAAGGAATGAGGCGCGGCGGGTCAGCCGGCTGACGCTCATCGATCCACTCAAGCAAGGCATGCGCGCATTGTGCAACGGTTCCATCGCCGCCCACCACAACAAGCCGCTGAGCCCCAGCGTCTAAGAGCCGTGCCGCCTGTTCCCCACCCGGGTGAGCGGGCGTGGTGTAGGTGACAAAGACCTCGGCCGAGGTGGTGGCAACCGAGCTGGAAGCAGCACGCAACCGCTCAACAACCTGGCGCGTACCCCGGCGCGCGGGGTGCGCCACAACCCCTATCACACGTAACGTTTCACACCTGCGAAGTCACGCGCTCCGCCCCATGACTTCCAGTTCACGATCTCAACTGACCGTGAAGCATTAGGCGCGTGGATCATCTTCCCGTGACCGATGTACATACCCACGTGGTACACGCTTCCCTTACCGCGCTTGGAAGCGAAGAAAATCAAGTCACCCGGTTGCATATCGCGCTGGGAAACCGTGCGCCCCATCTTCGACTGTGGCCCTGAGTCACGCGGAATCGTAATGCCGTGTGCCCGGTAGATCGAATAGGTGAAGCCTGAGCAGTCAAAGCCGTAGGATGACGTTCCACCCCACGTGTACTTCAACCCCAAGAACTGGCGTCCCGTCTCCACCAGCTGTGACGACTTGGGCTTTGGAAGGTTCTCGCGCTGGTCAAACCGCTCAACGTCATTAAAGGAGATCCATCCGAACCGGTTGTCCGGCAGTGCTACGCGGGCCTTTCCATCGCGCGTGTTAGTAATCGGAAGTCGCGTGTTGAAAGGCACTTCGATCCGCGTGCGACCCGTGGTTTTGGTGGGTTCAGCTTCCACATACGCCCGTGATTTCTTCACCGAAACCACATGCGTCAGTTTCTTGCTCGCATCCCCAAAAGCGGGACTCTTCGCAAGCTGTCGCTTAGGCACCCACGCTTCATATCCGCGAGGTTTGCCAGGCGCTGGTTCGGTGGTCACACCTACGCGAGCCCATTCGCTACGCACATCCCACACGTACACCGCATCACCGTAGATCGCTTGCGTTTCTGTGCGTCCGGTCAACCCCTTGCGGTCGGTCAGCCCGTGATTCCATTCATCCATTTTCGCTGGATTCTGCAAAGCCGGTGCATCCTGTTTACGCGGGGATGAGGGCGACTTCCACAATGTCGCGGCTGAAACCACAACATATGCTGTGTCACCCTTACGCACGTCACCGTGACGAGCAACAACCGGAGCTTTAGGCATTGGCGCAGGCGCCTGAGTTTTTGGCTCCGACAGATTCGGCTCTTTCACCACTGGTGCTGGTTCTTTGTGTTTGCGAGGTTTCGCTTCTTGCACGTTGTGGTCACGGACATTTCCCGTGAGCAAATAAACGTGGTTGGTAGGTTCCGTGGCAAATGCTGGCGTTACTGTTCCTGCAACCAGCGTTGCGGCGAGAATCGCCGAGGTGGCAAAAGTTTTCATCACACTGTCCTTGCTAGGGGAAGACGGACATTTTGTACACAAGTCTAGCGAGCTAAAACGATGACGAGATAGACACGCTCCGGCGAGTCGTTGACAGTTCTCCAGGTTTAACCCGTATCGTGTTCTCCGATGGTCCCGTCTTCCCCTATGTAAGGACCCCTGATGAAACGTTTCTTTGTGTCAGCAGTTGCTCTGTCAGCTGCAGTTGCTTCGCTTGCGCCTGCGACCACGCATAGCGCACTCCCGTTTGACCCTGGCGCTGAACCGTTCCAGACTCAAATCCGGACAAACCCGAGCGCTTATGACGCTCACTCCCAGTCATCTGCCAAAATGAGCGATCAAAACGCGCCAGTCACCACCACACAACAGAATGTCGATGGCGCACAGCAGACGATCAACACCACAAAAGCTAACTCCCAAAAGAACAACTCTCGCCTGATTACCGTCATGGGCGTGACCTGGGAAGGCGAAGGCGAACGCAATGTGCAGTACCGCACTCGCCACGCCCAAGGTGAAAACTGGGGCGAATGGGAACAGATGCCTGTCAGCGACGAAGGCCGTGACCCCAACTCCGACGAACACAACGAGTCCACCGACGCTGTCGTCGTAGCTCCATACGAAGTGGTACAGGTGAAGTCTGACGGCCCCGTCAAGGTTTCAGTCTCGGTAACTGAACGGACTCAAGCGGACGACATCATAGCCGGTCACGCGATTGACCGCCCGCTCCACGACACTGGTAGCGACACCCCAGACCAACCCGCCGACCCTGGCGAACTGGGGGCGACCTCGGCGACCAACACCACGTACAACGCACAGGCGGCAAATGGTGCATTCGAAGCCAACAACGTCGCCAAAGTTGACGGGCTCGAATACGTGACCCGAAGCCAGTGGGGCGCAAGTAGACCACGTTGCGACATCGACCATGCCAAGCGCAACGAAGGTGTCGTCATTCACCACACCAACGGTGCAAGCAAGTACTCACAGGGCGAAGTTCCCGGCATTTTGCGCGGTATCCAGGCATACCACCAGAAGAGTCGTGGCTGGTGCGACATCGGATACAACATGCTCATTGACCGATTTGGCAAGATCTACGAAGGTCGCGCAGGCGGACTCGACAAGGCAACCGTAGGCGCACACGCGGTGGCGGTCAACGAAGGTACGTTCGGCGTTTCCGTCATGGGAACGTACAACAAACCCGCACCTCGGGAAGTTGTTGACGCGCTGTCCCGCGTGATTCGCTGGCAGTCACAGAAATGGGGCTGGAACGTCAACTCAAACATGAAAATCAGGTCCGCTGGCGGCCCCGGCGCTAAGAAGCCAAAGGGTGCCATGTTTAACGTGCCACGCGTGATTGGACACCGCGACGTCGGCTCTACTGACTGCCCCGGTGACGGCCTGTACGGTCAGATTCCTGAGATCCGTCGCTTGTCCAACGGAAACCCTATTGACGAATACGCCAACAAGCACAATCTTGGCAAGCCTAGCTCGGGCGAAGTCACGCTGAAGTTCCGCAACGACACGAAGGCACGCAACTATGGATCGCGATTAGTTGTTTCAAACGACCGCGGAACCTACCGAATCGAAGGCGCGATTCTCGACGCGTGGAAAAAGATGGGGTGGGAACGGTCCCGCCTGGGTCTTCCTATCACCGACGCAATCTGCGGGCTTCCAGATGGCGGCTGCTACCAGAGTTTTGAAAACGGTGTAGTCCACTGGTCGAAAGGCTCCGGAGCACACGCTACCTATGGTGCTATCCATGACGAATGGGCCAAGAACAAGTATGAGCGTGGACCGTTGGGCTACCCAGTCGGAGACGAAGTGACCAAGAATGGCTCCGCTTCTCAAAAGTTCCAGTACGGCACGATCACGTGGTCCAAGAAGGACGGCGCAAAGGCCCGAGTGCCCAAAGTCAGCGGGAACGCGAAGTGACGCTCAAGCACTTTGACGACTCCGACTTGGAGCGAGTCTTATGCGTTGTTGCCCACCCGGATGATATGGAATATGGCGGATCGGCGTGCGTGGCCAAATGGGTCAAGCAGGGCGCGCGCGTGCGCTACGTTCTGCTGTCAGCTGGAGAGGCGGGTATCCGCACGATCGCACCTGACGAGTGCAAACGCATTCGCGTTGCCGAGCAGGAAGAAGCGTGCCGAATCGTGGGTGCTGAACTGACTGTTTTGGAGTTTCCAGACGGTCTGATTGAACCAACTCACGAGGTCCGCGAAGCGATCACTCGAGAGATTCGCGAGTTTCGCCCTGACGCGGTTATGACCATCAACTTTGACCTTAAGGCCCGGTGGGGACTCAACCACGTTGACCACCGGGCGTGCGGCGTAGCGACGGTTGATGCGATCAGGGACGCTGACAACCCGTGGATATTTCAAGGAGCTGGCGAACCGTGGAAGGCTCACCAGCTCCTTGTAACCGGCGCAGACAACCCCACCCACTACGTCGATGTTTCCGGCGAACCGTTCGAAGCTGGGGTAGCGTCTTTGGCGGCTCACCGCGTGTATCTCGACAACCTCGGTGATGACTACCCCACGGCCCGGGAACTCTTCGATCAGTTCACGGCAGGAACGGGGACCGAGGTGGGAGTCGCTAACGCGCTAGCAATTCGCGTCTATGACATGTGATTAGTTCAGAGCGCTCAAAGCAGCGTCGTAGTCTGGTTCTTCCCCGATTTCTTCGACTTGCTGTGAGTACACGATTTTGCCGTTCTCATCGATCACAACAACAGCGCGCGAGTACAGACCCTTGAGCGGCCCGTCGGTCATTTCAACGCCATAGTCGTCGCCAAACGGTGAACGGAAACCAGAACCGGACACCACGTTGTCGATTCCTTCTGCACCGCAGAATCGACCCAGAGCAAACGGCAGGTCCTTCGAAGCGCAGATTACGACAGTGTTCTCAAGCTCTGTAGCTTTTTCATTAAAAGTGCGCACAGACTTTGCACACACCCCGGTGTCAACTGACGGGAAGATGTTCAGAACAACACGCTTGCCCTTGTAGTCCGACAGTGCAACTGGTTCGAGATCGGTTCCGGTCAGTTCAAATTCGGGCGCTGAACCGGTAGGCAGGTTTCCGTTGGTTGTAACTGGGTTTCCTTGAAACGTGATAGTAGCCATGCCCCCAGTCTTACGGTGATCCCCGCTCCGCGCAAGGGGGTAAAGTGAACTCGTCACGAACACACTTTACATTCACAGAAGGAGCCCCAATGAGTGGTGGGCTTGTAGCTCTACTCGACGACATCGCAGCAATCGCACGTATGGCGGCAGCTAGCGTCGACGACGTTGCGGTGGGTGCTGCCAAGACCAGCGCTAAAGCGGCAGGTGTGGTGGTCGACGATGCCGCGGTGACTCCTCAGTATGTCTCTGGGGTGGAGCCAGCTCGTGAACTGCCGATCATCCGAAAAATCGCGACGGGTTCGATCGTCAACAAGCTGGTCATTATTTTGCCACTGGCTCTTTTGCTCAGCGCGTTTGCTCCGTTCCTGCTCACCCCGCTTCTCATGATTGGTGGAACGTACCTGTGTTTTGAAGGTGCCGAAAAGATTTGGCACAAACTCACTCATAGAACTGGCCACGACGACAACTCCACTCAGGAAGAATCGAACCAGGAGAAGCAGGATGAACATCCTGTTCGCGCAGACGCTGCCGAAAAACAGCTGGTGCGTTCTGCAATCGTCACCGACTTCATTCTGTCGACTGAGATCATGGTGATCTCACTCAACGAAGTCATCTCCGAACCGCTGCTCATGCGCACGGCCATTCTGATCGCGGTCGCGCTCTTCATTACGATCGCGGTTTACGGAGTGGTGGGATTAATCGTCAAAATGGACGACATCGGTTTACGCCTCGCCCAAAAACCCGCTACCCAAAAGCTAGGAACCTTCCTGGTCAACGCAATGCCTAAGCTGTTAAGCACCCTCACAATCGTGGGAGTTTTCGCGATGCTCTGGGTCGGTGGCCACATCCTCCTCGTGGGTGCAGATGAGCTGGGACTCCACTTACCGCTTCACATCGCTCACGCTGTCGGTCATATTTTTATTGACATCCCCGTAGTGGGCGGTGTCCTTAACTGGTTGGGCGAAACCGTTGTAGCCATGGTGGTGGGACTCGTGTGGGGCCTTCTGGTTATTGCTGTTGTGGCTGCGGTGAAGGCGACTGCACGAACTTTTCGACCGCAATCATGACCACCACAATCACGCCACCCACCAGCATGAGCAAGATGGGGCCGGCGACCGGCGCATACGGCGCTACAAGCTCTCCAGGTGCTGATGGGTCTGGGGACTGTTGCCATGGCCACAGAGCACGCACAGATCCAAGCATGAGCCCGGCCATGGCCATAAGTGTGACCAGGCGGAAGCGTTTCAGCAAGAATTGCAGAAGCTGAACAAAGGACGCTAGACCGATCACCGCACCCAGCATGAAGACACCAAGGTAGCCCCAATCGCGCTGGTGAACGGCATCAAGTGTGGTGGTGTACAAGCCAACGGCCAAAAGGAAGAACGATCCGGAAACTCCCGGCACCACAAGCGCGCAAATCGCAATCGTGGCTGTCACAATAACAATCCACGCAGGCGGATGCGCTACGACTCCACCACCAGCTTGACCCACTAGGACAAATGCAACAATCGTTGCGATCACAAAAGCAACCGCGCCACCTATCCACGTTTTGGCTGTGTTGATGTTACGTTCAACCGCACTGTCATAGGCCATGGATACTGGCACATAGATAGAAACGATCACCAGGCCAAAAAAGAGGCCACGAGCATGTTCCGGGGAGTTCGTCACAAAAGAGCTCATGATTCCGGCGATCGAAAAGACAGCCGTCACCATTCCCAAGAACACCGGAATGAGTAGCCCCCACTGCACATTGCGCAGTTCATGCATAAATCCGTGAACCCGGTCCGGTCCAGTCACGAGTCGCTTACACGCATGAAGAAACGCGACTGCAGAGGCGATGAGCTCATCGTAAATCCCAGTCACCAGGGCAATCGTGCCACCGGAAACGCCGGGCACCAGTTCAACAAGGCCAATGAGAAAGCCGCGCACAAAGTCAAACGGCATGAGCTTGATCGATCGTTTTGGGTGAGTCACAGTTGAGCTTTCTCCTTCACCTGTCGCTGGATACGCGCAAGCATTCCGGTCATACCGTTTAGCCTCAGCGGGCTCACCAGCGAAGTGAGCGATAGTTGTAGTGCAAAATCTTCCGGCACGGCCTGCACTTGACGGGCCGTGGCACCGTCCAACCCTTCCGTTAAAATGCCTGCGAATCCGCGGGTTGTCGGAGCTTCAGCCGGAGCAGAAAAGAACAGTGAAACGCGCGCATCTTCTCCCGTACCATCGACTTCTGCGATAAAGAAGATCGGTGACTGGCATTCGGGAACTGGCTCTAAAAGATCCGGGTTATCTGCGTAGCGTTGCGGGAGTTCGGGGATCTCATCGGAGAACTCAAGCAACAACTCCACGCGTTGTTCCTCTGGTGTCTGTGCAAAATCACGGACAATGTCGTGCAGTTCCGACGGAACATCAGCAGATAGTGTCACTGTCACTCCTCTTCATTTCCGTTCCAACGATATGCCACCAGCCCGTGCGATCAGCGGTTTTCCGCACGTGTCAATCGTCACCCGCAAGAAGAAACGCGCGCACTGCATCGACAAACACCTGCGGTTGTTCCGAATGGATCCAGTGCCCCGCGTCGCGGATCACGAGCCGTACAGCTCGTGGGAAGTACTCACGCACAAGGGGAAGGAACTTAGGGTCACCGTATGCTGAGTTCTCCCCTACCATCCACAGCACTTTGCGGTCGTAAGTGGCGTCAATTGAGGGGAAGTCGCCGATATCTTTGAGGCTGTCGAACAGGAGGTCCAGGTTCGGTTGCCACTCAAATCCGTCACCGCTCCGACGAAGGTTCTGCAACAAGAAGCCACGCACAGACTCCTTAGGAATGTCCTCAGCGATACGCTCATGAGCTTCCGCCCGCGAGGTCAAACTGTCCACATCAAGCTTTTTGAGAGTGCCCAACAAGTGCACGAACTCCCCCATGTCGCCTCCGGCCTGGGGAGAAATGTCCTCAATAATGAGCTTGTCAACGAGTTCAGGCTCTGTGAGCGCAAGCGTCATCGCTACTTTTCCGCCCATGGAGTGCCCCAGAAGATAAACGGGTGCATCAGCCTTGATCTCATCGGCAACCGCCTGGGCCATGTCCGTGTAGCTGAACGTCTCAGTCCAATACGACTCACCGTGGTTCGGCAGGTCAATGAGGACCATTCGGAAGTCTTTACTGAGCTCTTTGGCAACACCGGTGAAGTTCTTCCCACGCCCCATGAGTCCGTGCAGAAACACCAGAGTTGGGCCTTGCTCCCCCATGCGCGTGACGTTCAGTGTGTCCATGTTTCCTCTCCATGTTTCTTTGGCCTCATGACGCTCCTCGTAGAATGACACCGTGACTGCACATCCTGCTTATGACTTGTTGCGCTGCCCTGTGTGTGCCCGCCGAGGTGAACCCGATCAGCGTCTACACGTACACGGTTCGCAGGTGGCGTGCGCTCACCGGCACTCGTTTAACATAGCGCGTCAGGGCTACCTTAGTCTGCTTTCGGGCCCCGCTCCCACAAGTGGGGACAGTACTGACATGGTGTTGGCACGTGACCGGTTTCTCGCCTCCGGCGCGTACGCGCCGTTAAAGGATTCCCTCGCCGAGGTCGTCGCAACCCTGCCTCACACGCACCTTCTGGACGTTGGTTGTGGGACCGGGTACTACCTCGGCGGTCTGATGGAAACCTTGGGGGCACCTACGGTTGGGCTGGGGTTCGACACTGCCACCCGAGCCGTGCGCTTAGCAGCCCGGGCTCACCCGGATATCACTGCCTTTACATGGGACGTGTTCCGGGATTTTCCGCTCATGGACAGCACGATCGATGTGGTGCTCGATGTTTTCTCACCCCGTAACGGGCCGGAGTTTTACCGCGTGCTGGCCCCCGGCGGCCACACAGTGGTGGTGACGCCCGAACCACAACATTTGCAGGAACTCCGCGCAAGCACGGAAATGGTGGGGATCGATCCGCGCAAAGACGAACGGTTAAACCGGGCACTGCACATGTTCGAGTCGGTGGGTGAGTCTGTCATTTCTTATGACTGCAAACTCACCCCGGACTTAGCACGCGACCTCATCTTCATGACACCGTCTGCCCGGCACTTATCAACGGAAACGGTCACGGGTTCCCAATTACCCACCTCGGCGACGGTAGCCGTAAAAATATCCGTATGGCGCAAACCTACAGAGCGGCAATGACCCGTTGAGGTTCGGTGACTGGGAACATGTGGTCGGCACCTTCAGCGATGTGAAGCTCAGCTCCGATAAGGCGCGCGAGCCGGCGCTGTTTTGCCACTGACACCGCGCGAGCGCTGCCGGAGGAACACACAATAATGGGGCGTAGCCTGCGGTCGAGCACATGATTGGACATGAGCAATGAACTTAACCGGTATTCCTGCTCCCAACTCGAAAACCACTGGTCCACAACCGTTTGGAGGCCCGGGCGACTCACAAACCTGTGCGTGGCGTGGGTGCGTGGCAGGTGATCTGCTAGACCGGCGGCGCGGGTGAATAGATGTTTGCGAATCTGCGCGCCCCACGGTGTGAGAGCCCCCGCCACCTTGTCCACGACCGGGGCTGCAAAACGTTCAAAAACAGTCCCCCGCGTCAACCAACCACCCATAAAGGTCAGTGGCGCAGAAGGATCAAGAAGAACCAATCGGGTGATGTCCTTGGGGTATTTCAATGCCCACTCCAAGGCAGTAACGCCACCAACAGAATGGCCAATCAGAGCAAACGGTTCGCTGGTATCAACCGCTTTTCGCACATCTTCGATGTCGCCCGTTGGGTCGTGTTCCCACGCGTCGATCACTTCTACAGGACCAGGAAGAAGTTCGCTCAAGCCTCTGTAGTCTTCCGGTAAGAGGCTCAACCCGGGAACGATTACCCATTTCACAGATCTATTGTAATCCTCACCGCATCTATCGCCGTTTCGCCATCCAGCCTCGTGCTGTTTTCAGTAAAGTTGCCATATGACTCAGCGCACGTCTCCACGCAAAACCGAAACCTTGGCCCGGGTATTTATCTGGCTCTACGTTTTGGCTGCTGTGTGGACCACCTTGACGATCCCGATTCGTTTAAGCAACGTCGCAGACGCGGGATACATTTTCTTCTCCCTTTTCACGGTTCCGGCTGAACCGTCCTTGGTCGCTGTGGTGTTTCTTATCGCCGTAGCGACAACGGCAGCCCGCAGGCTGCGCGTCGCTCACACTGCCATGCTGGTGGTCGCGGTGTTGAGCGTACTCGCAACGTTTCTGAACACGACGGCAGTCGTGTCTCTGGGCCCGGAATACGAGTTGCATATTTCCGTCACCAGCCCGCTCGACGCGCTTTTCTTCAGCTTCCCGTTCATGGTTGCTGCGTTTATCTGCAACCTCGTGTCGTTGGTCCTCATCATCATCATGCGACCTGCATTCCCAGGGCGGATTCGCACCACCAACTTCCTCAAAGCGCTGGGCATTTTGCTCTCTGGTTTGGCGGTGTCTTTTCTGGTCGCCCTACTCGCTTCTGCTCTGACCCCAGTTGGTTCAGGCACGTGGAGTGAGCGTGTAACATTTGCGTTCTCGGCAGCTATTGGATCCACAACAGGACTCAGCTCGATCACGGATGGGCAACACCCCACGTCGTTCATCGTGTTCTATATCTGTGGCGCTATTTCAGCTTTAGCGCTCATCTGGGCGCTCATCGTCATGTTCCGCATTAAGGCCAAACCGGCCCCCATCACGCCTGCTGAAGAACTCGAGATTCGCCGCATGGTTCTCGACTTCGGTGACCAAGATTCCTTGGCGTATTTCGCGACCCGTCGTGACAAGAGCGCAGTGTTTTCTGCCGACCGCAAAGCTGCTGTTCTGTATGGCGCGGTAGGAAATGTCTTTGTCGCAAGTGGCGACCCTGTAGGTGATCCCTCTTCCTGGCCACACGCAATTGAAGCGTGGCATGCCCACTGTCGTTCGGTAGGAGCTCGCCCTGTTGTTTTGGCGTGTTCACAAGAATCAGCACGCCTGTACAGAGGCATAGGGCTGTCAATTGTTGCGATCGGCGACGAAGCAATCATCAACACGGCAGACTTCAACGTTTCTAGCCCTGCCTTGGCCAATATTCGCAAAACCATCAGGCGTATGAACCGTGAAGGAATCACGGCAAAAGTGGCGCGCGCTCGCGACCTTCCCACCGACCTTCTGGCACAGTTAGAAAACTGCCGCAACGCGTGGCGTCACGATCAGGTTGAACGCGGCTTCTCAATGGCATTGGGACGTCTTGGCGACCCGGCCGATTCTAACTCCGTCATCGCATGGGCATGCGACAGTTCCGGCTATCCTATTGGCTTCTTAAGCTTCGTCCCGTGGGGACGCAATGGGCTCTCCCTCGACGTGATGGTGCACTCCCCCACAGCCGTCCCTGGCATCACGGACTTTCTTGTGGCACAAGCCGCCCTTCAGGGCCGCGACATGGGCATTAAGCACATTTCGCTGAACTTTGCCGTGTTCCGTGACGTGTTTGTGGCCACCGACGAACTGCGCGCCGGACCTCTGACCCGGGCAAGCGACCGGCTCCTGAAAGTCGCATCCAGGTCGTTCCAGATCGAATCGCTTTACCGGGCCAATCAAAAATACCAGCCGCAGTGGTCTCCCAGGTGGGTCGCATTCGACGACACCATGGTGGTGTTCCACGCGCTCTATTCGATGGGTGTAGCCGAAGGCTTCATTCCGCCACCCAGCCTGCGCGCCATCCTCGCCTGGGTGTGGGCGAGCCTCACCCAGTCCACGCCTACTCCGCTCTTTGGCACACAACCGACAATCACCTCGGCCGATTTCCTCACCCGTGTAAAAGAACTCGACCACGAATTCATCCGCCCGCCGTCACCCCAACACACCTGGTCATCCCAACAGCGCCACCGGATCGAACACAAACACGCGCTGGAA
Source organism: Brevibacterium sp. UMB1308A (assembly GCF_030230605.1). Taxonomy (GTDB): domain Bacteria; phylum Actinomycetota; class Actinomycetes; order Actinomycetales; family Brevibacteriaceae; genus Brevibacterium. The sequence goes on along the minus strand of NZ_JASPDO010000007.1, from coordinate 48,907 downwards.
TCTGCGGGCGTCGAAACCTACCCGGTTGAGGGCCCGGCTTCCACCACCTCGGTGCTGGCTTTGAACATGCAGAACCGCCCAGTTCCGGCGCCGGGCACCCTCACCGCCGCCGAGGTGACCGTCCGCGGCCGTGTTCGGTCACGCAGGCGCTTTGGCGGCTTGGTTTTCATGGATATTGAACAAGATGGCGCGTTCGTACAGACCGTGTGGAACCGTTCAGACGTGAGCGACTGGCACGTGAGCCTGTTCGACGTGGGCGATTTTCTGAGTGTCACCGGTCACGTGGGAACCACCGATCACGGTGAGTTGTCAGTGTTCGTTGAACAGTTCACTCTGCTGGCAAAGGCCATCCGCCCCACGCCTGCGTTGGGGCACCCAGTGGGTGAAGAAGAACGCCGCACCAACCGGTCGCTGGACCTGCTCACTGATGTGGGCGCGAGAGACGTTCTGGTGGCAAGGTCTTCTGCAATCCGGTCCTTGCGCGACACTCTGCACGCCCAGTCGTACATGGAGGTTGAGACCCCTATGCTGCACACGGTGCACGGGGGTGCGGCAGCTAGGCCGTTTACTACTCACATCAACGCTTATGACATGGATCTGTCACTGCGCATTGCACCCGAGCTGTACCTCAAACGCCTCATGGTGGGTGGAATGGACAGGATTTTTGAGATCGGCCGAAACTTCCGCAACGAAGGGGTTGACGCCACCCACAACCCGGAGTTCACATCTCTTGAAGCGTACGCTTCCGGGCTGACGTATCACGACATGGAGCGCCTCACCATCGCCCTCATTGAAAACGCGGCCCGGGCCGTCAACAGTGAACCGGTTGCCAAGTACCGGGACGCTACAGGCCAGGTGCAAGAGCTGTATCTGCCGGGTTCGTGGCGGTCCATGACGATCCACGAAGCAGTGTCACGCGCCGTGGGTCAGGAACTCACTTTGGATACCGCCCCCGAGGTGTATCGCGCAGAGTGCGCGCGTGCCGGTATCGAGATTCCCACGGACGCTTCCCAGGCGTATATGCTCATGGAGCTGTACGACGAACTGGTCGAAAAACAGACCGTTGAGCCCACGTTCTACTACGACTTCCCGGCCGAGAAGTCGCCTTTGGCCCGTCCGGGTAGGCGCGACAGTCGCGTATCCGAACAGTGGGACCTGGTGGCGTTTGGGATGGAAGTGGGCACCGCGTATTCGGAACTCATCGACCCCATGATTCAGCGTGAACGTTTGACCGAGCAGTCACTGGCGGCTGCGGCGGGTGACCCCGAAGCCATGGAGGTTGACGAAGCGTTCCTCACCGCCCTTGAAATGGGCGCCCCACCCATGGGTGGTCTTGGCCTGGGGGTGGACCGGGTGGTCATGATGCTCACGGCCACCACGATCCGCCAGACGCTCACGTTCCCGTTTTTGAAACCTACAGGAAACTGACCAAGACTGAAGCAATCACCACTGAGCCCGCGCTCACCGAGGTGAAACCTCCCACCAGCATGGCTGGCAACATCGCTTCCCTCAGGGCATCGCGTTCTTCTTCTGTACGCCCTACCGAACGCACAACTTCGTTGGTGAGGAGGTAGTCGGCGGGGAAACCGTACATGGCGGTAAGCGCCACTGACATCCCCAGTGTCGTTTTCCATTTGAGGAGCTTGGTGGCGATCGCACCACCAATCATGATGCCCACGGCACCCACTGCGAGGATGACGGCTACTGGAATGAGAGCGGCCAAAACATCTGACAGCGAAGCGGCAACCAGGGGCGCCATCACGATTGCGACAACACTGGCCATAGCAATTCCAAACGAGCTGGATTTCTCCATTGAACGTTCTGGAGTCAGACCAATCGCGGTCGAAGCAACACCCAGGACCAGGGCGATGATCGACGACGGAATGTGGGTGGGTATAGCCAGAAGCGTCGCAAGTGAACCACCCACCAGAATGAGGAACAGAATGAACAGTTCGTTGTCGACCAGCATTTGAGGAAGGTTGACTAGCTTCTTGTCACCACCGTTTTCCTTTTGGACTTTCTTGTGGTTGCGAGCAAGTTCTTCCAGGTCACCCGAATCACGGAGATGAATCGCGAACTTGCGCAACAACAGGTTGGTCAAGGGCATTGATGGAAGGGACTGAAGCATCAGCACAAGGGCTGGCAGCACCACAATCGCGGAGTCCACGTTGGCAGCTTTCAACCCATCTGTGGTCAGACCCGTTGACACGATCCCACCCGCCAGGGGACCGGCTCCGGCCACAACGTATTGGAAACCAAAGATGGGGCCAACCACTGCGGCAATCACACCTACGGCGACGATCATTCCGGCAAATGAAATCACCACACTACGCCACTGAGCGAGCATCGTTTTCAACGGGATCAGCGAACCCATGTGGAACAGAAGAGGCGCCACGAGAATCGCGTAGATCTGTGGAAGGTACGAATCGTCGATGATGGTGTCGGGAATGATGTTCAGCTGAACAGCAATGAACGTTCCCAACATGGCAATGAGAAGAGCTGGAACCCGGGCCTTTGACCACAGGGAGATCAGCTCGCCCAATGCGATGAAAGCGAGAAGAATCGTCGCGGCAAAAATAGCGGTCATGAATTGTTACCTCGCTGGTTGTACTCCCACGCGATGTGAGCAAGTGCCGCCGCTTGGTCCGCCACAACAGCGTCATCGAAGAGGACATGTGGCGAGTGGTTATAGGCTGCTGTGGCTGGGTCCACATCGGGCGGACTCGCCTGAAGTATCACGTACGCACCCGGGACTTCTTGCAAAACGAACGAAAAGTCTTCTGAACCCATGACTGGCTTTTCCGGCACTCGGAAGCGTTCCTCGCCGAACACCTCGGTCAACGTTGAACGTACAAGATCAGCTTCTTCGCGTGCATTGACAGTAACGGCGTAGAAGGTCTCCCAGTCAAAGTCGACTGTGCAATTGTGCGCCTGGGCGATGCTCTCAGCCAACTGTTTGGCGTATTGCGGGAACTTCTCGGTTGTTTCATGGGACAGCGTCCTTACTGTCCCTCCCATCGAAGCTGCCGGTGGGATCACGTTTAAGGCTTCTCCACCCTTCAGAGTTGTGATGGAGAGAACGACTGGGTCAAAAACGCTGAAACGTCTGGTGATCATAACCTGAACGGCCTGACAAAACTCCACGAGCGGTGGTACTGGGTCAGTGGCTGCGTCCGGCCTTGAACCGTGTCCACCTTCGCCGTGGAACGTCACACGCAAGTAGTTCGACCCCGCCATCGTTGTTCCCGGACGACATTCGAAGACCCCCTGTTCACCCGGGAGAACGTGCAGGGCAAACGCAGCGTCAACAGGTTCCCCCGCAACACTCAACAGGCCCTCTTCGAGCATCGGCTTTGCTCCTCCAGGTCCTTCTTCCCCCGGTTGGAACATGAAGACAACAGTTCCAGGAAGTTCGTCCTGATGGGCACTCAACAGACGAACCGCGCCAACCAAGCCAGCCGTGTGAAGGTCGTGACCACATGCGTGCATGTTGCCGTTCGTGGCAGCATAAGGCAGGCCGGTTTCTTCAACCACGGGAAGCGCGTCCATATCACCGCGCAACAACACCGTGGGCCCAGGTTTGCCACCCCGCAAAACCGCCGTGATTGAGGACAGTTCCTTACCCAAGGTGATTTCTACAGGAAGCCCTGCCAGAGCGTCGAGCACACGTTTCTGGGTACGTGGAAGATCATTTCCCAACTCCGGATCAGCGTGAAGCTCTCTGCGGAGTGCAATCAGGTCTTGTGCGAGCCCCTTTGCTTCTGCAACAAAATCGATCGTCATGGCACCTCTTAAAACTCGTTCATCGATGTGGCCCACAAATTAGCACCTCCGCTTGTACCTGGCTCTGCGGTATTGCCATATGGAACCACGTAGCGCCACATGAAACCTAGCCCACGGGGTTACCTAGGATGAAGGACTTTCGCCCGGAGTACTGTTGCTTATATGGTCGAACGTTTCACTCCTCCGCAGGGATGGGAGGCTGCTGCTGGTGAGCTACTCGGAATCGACCTTTGGCGCATTCCGTTCGTGATCATTTCGGCAGTCACCATCTACGTAGCTTTTTTGGTTCTCATCAGAATCTTTGGCATCCGCATCCTTGGCACCATGAGTTCCTTTGACGCCGTTGTCATCATCATGTTTGGGGCAGTCGCTGGACGCGTCATCCTGGGACACCCGCCCACAGTGATGGTTGGAATCATTGGCTTGGCCACGCTCATGATCATGGAAGCAATCTTTGGTGCACTCCAGCACACAGTAGGGTTCAGGAGAACGGTGAGCGCTCCCCCGCGGCTCCTCATGGCACACGGCCAAATGATCCCTCGCGCTATGCAGCGCGCCCACATCACCGAAGCCAATCTGTACGTCGCCATCCGCGAAGCCGGCATCGCGTCTCCCGGACTTGTTCAGTGCGTGATACTCGAAGCTAATGGCCGGCTTTCAGTGATCAAAGAAGGTACACCTATTGACCCGTGTCTGCTAGAAAACGTTGAGGGCCGGGAACTCTTACTGCAAGATCCCGGCCATTCAAACTCAACGCAACAATAGTGATACGTGGGACCTAGGCGTTCTCCGCGGCCTGGTCTTTAACCCACTTTCCGTAACTGCCGTCAAGCTCTGCAACATCGAATCCGGCCCTACGAAGAGCAGACGCAGCAACCGAGTTTCGCACCCCAGACTGACAGTAAGACACGATTCGTGTGTCTTGAGGTAAATTCTCAGTACGCCACAGAACACGTCCTCCGTTGATGTTGTGGGCACCCGGAATATGCCCGGCGTCGAATTCACCACGGCCACGAACATCGAGCAGATAGTCGGCATCCGTCACTTCATCAAACGGGATAACAACAGGCACATACACCGGAAGACCTTCTGTACTCGTGACATAACCGGTGACGGTGTCGATCCCCACCCTCACTAAGTGATCACGGATCTCGCCCGCTTCGTCACGGTCACTGGCCAAGATCACCAGTGGAGTCGAATCCTTCTGCGGATCGTACGCCCAGGCGCCAAAACTCGCGGCCTTGTCCGGCCCAGGAATATTGAGCGAACCAGCGACTGTCCCTTCATGTACGGCACTGTTGTGGCGCGGATCCACAACAACGACCTCGGCGCGTTCCACCAACGGCGCCAATTCTTCTGCGCTGTATTCCACCAGGTCTTTGACCTCACCAATGACGGCAGGGCCGTCCCGGTTTTCCGTTTTCATCCGAGCGAAATACGCGTGGGCGTCAGGCTGACCGTCCAACAGCTGGTTGACGAATCCGTCACGGTCACCGTTGGCGATAAACGGAGCCCACCATGCGTTGCGCTTTTCATACCCCACTGTCGATGACGGGACGGCACCCAGGGCTTTTCCGCACGGGCTCCCTGCTCCGTGCGCTGGGAACACCTGCACATAGTCGGGCAAGGTCACGAACTCACGCGCCAGACTGTCGAACTGGTCCTGTGCACCACCAAAGCGAGTGTCCTTACCGCCGGCGGCCTCATCTAAGAGGTCCGGGCGCCCCAGGTCACCGGCAAAAACAAAGTCTCCTGTAAACGCGTAACCGGGTTCGTCAGAAAACGCGCCGTCTGTAAGTAGGAACATCAGGTGTTCTGGAGTATGCCCCGGTGTGTGGCGAGCTTCGAGCGTGAGGTTACCAATGCGAATGGTGTCACCGTGGCCCAGTAGCTCCGCGTCGAATCCGTACGTCCAATCGGCTCCGCCTTCTTTGGATACGTATGCCGTTGCACCTGCGTTCTGAAGCTCGCGGGTTCCCGAAAGGTAGTCCGCGTGGATGTGTGTTTCTGTGGCGGCAACGATCGTCATTCCGTTGCGCTGGGCTAGTTCGGTGTACACGCGAATGTCACGACGCGGGTCAATAACAAGCGCTTCACCAGTGGCCTGGCATCCGATGAAATAGCTTGCTTGCGAGAGATCTTCGTCGTAAAAACGTTCCAGAAGCATGGTGTTACCTTCCAGCTTGACCAAACAGTCGAGCGAAAAAGCTTGGGGATTTAGAGGATTTTTCACGTGAGCACGTACACCACTGTTGCGGTGAGACGGTGGCTTTCACGGAATCGATGTGCTGCCCGCAGCCAGCCCACGTCGTCTTTCCACATTTTTTGCAATTTACAGGTCGGCACATGGCTCGTTCTCCACTCTAATCGATGTGTTTGCACACCACTGTGCCATATACCCCTCGGGGTATGCAAAAGTACCCCCGGGGGTATATAGTTTCGACAGTAGTTCCGTCACGAAAGGACCGCATGGACCTCGAGCCCGAGAGCATGAAGCCTGTCATCAACCGCCTCAAGCGAGCACAAGGACAGATCGCAGGAGTTATCCGTTTACTTGAAGAAGGCGCCGATTGCCGTTCTGCCGTGACACAGCTGGCAGCAGCGTCAAAAGCAGTGGACCGGGCTGGTTTTGCCATCATTGCGACCGGCTTGGAGGAGTGCATGGCCCAAGGCAATGAGCCAGAAGTTCGGAAAGACCTTGAAAAGCTGTTCATGTCGTTGAGCTGAGTGCCCTCAGCCCAACGACACTAACCGCGCTTGCTACTTGCGTGTAGGCAGGAATGAGTGGGGGCTTGCGGCATTCCATGCCGCTTCCCACGCTTGAGGAGCTTGGCTCAAAAGCTCACCGTCGCCGAGGTGGTCGAACAGTTGGTCAAAACCAAGTGTTTGCTTGTGAGAAACGCGCTTGCGCAACATCGAGTAGTCAAGCTCGCTGGGATCCTGTACACCCATGGCGGCCATCAGTCGCACCGCTTGGTTCACTGTTGCTTGGTGGTAGCGGAAGACGCGCATCGACTTATCTTCGACATCCAGTGCACGTGCACGAAGCGGGTTCTGTGTGGCCACACCCACTGGGCATTTGCCGGTGTTACACACTTGGGCCTGGATGCATCCAATCGCCATCATCATGGCGCGTGCCGACATCGTGAAGTCAGCTCCTTGGATCAGGCGTTTCACAATGTCGTTACCTGCGGCGACCTTTCCGGCGGCGCCGAGTTTGACGCGATCGCGCAATCCGGTTCCCACCAGGGCGTTGTGGAAGGTCGCCAAACCTTCAGTCAGCGGCATTCCCATGTGGTCTTCGAATTCCAGAGGCGCAGCTCCTGTTCCACCTTCTGATCCGTCGATGATGATGAAGTCAGGGGTGGTCCCAACTTCTAACATGGCTTTACATACCGCCAGCACCTGCGCACGGGACGTCACACAGAGCTTGAAACCTGCCGGTTTACCACCGGAGAGTTCCCGCATACGCGCGGTGAACTCAATCAGCTCAACTGGTGTTGAGAACACACGGTGGTACGCAGGTGAAATACAGTCCTGTCCTACCGGGATTCCGCGAATTTCGGCGATCTCGGGCGTGACCTTGGGGCCAGGGAGCATCCCTCCCAGTCCAGGTTTTGCACCCTGCGACAGCTTAAGTGACACGCACTTGACTTGTTCATCTGCAGAGCGATCGCGGAAGCGTTGCGGATCAAAGTTGCCGTTCTCGTCGCGCGCACCAAAGTACCCGGTTCCGAGCTCCCACATCAGGTCACCGTTTGCTTCTTGGTGGTAAGGCGAAATCGCACCTTCACCTGTGTCGTGAAGGAAGCCACCCAGTTCAGCACCCTTGTTGAGGGCGCGTACTGCGTTGTCAGACAGCGACCCGAAGCTCATGGCTGAAATATTCATGAGCGACATGTCATACGGTTGCGTGCATTCGTCACCACCGATGTGCACGCGCGGTGGATTTTCTGGCATGGCCACTGGAGCCATCGAGTGAACCAGGTATTCCGCGCCAACGCGCGTCACGTCGAGTTCGGTGCCGAACGCATCGTCGTCGTCTTGACCCTTTGCACGCGCGTAAATCAGGCTTCGCGTATCACGGTCAAACGGCCTACCGTCCCAATTACGTTCAATAAAGTACTGCTGGATTTGAGGTCGGATATCTTCCAGCATGTACCGGGCGTGACCCGCCACCGGGTAGTTGCGCAAAAGGGAGTGTTTCTTCTGCAGGAGGTCTCGCACTGCGAGGCCGGCTGTGGCCGTTGCCGTGACGGCGGCAGCCAGGCTAATGATTTTTGATCGGGAACCCATGAGTGACCTTCCGTGTGTGCACTACTCATTTTCAAAGATAGTCCTGCTCCGTTTTCGCATGCATTCAACACACGCACCAAGGACGCAAATGGTTCAAATTGGAGCTTTCTTTCCCATGTGTAAGGGAAGGAACAACCCCGAGGTCGTTCCACCTCGGGGTTGTCACACCAGCTTTAGTTACGACGGCTTTGGTTACAGGACTTTGGCCAGGAAGTCTTGCGTGCGTTGGTGTTCCGGCTTGTCGAAGACTTCCTCGGGTGGGCCAGACTCGACGAGCTCCCCGTCGGCCAGGAAGAACACCCGGTCGCAGACTTCGCGAGCGAAGCCCATTTCGTGAGTCACCAGGATCATGGTCATGCCCTCTTTTGCGAGGTCCCGGATCACCTGGAGTACTTCGCCGACCATTTCCGGGTCGAGCGCCGAGGTGGCCTCGTCGAAGAGCATGATCTGAGGTTCCATAGCAAGAGCACGCGCGATTGCGACGCGCTGCTTCTGCCCGCCCGACAATTTGTGGGGGCGTTCGTCAGCTTTATCTGCAAGGCCTACTCGTTCCAGGAGTCGCATCGCATAGTCGCGCGCGTCCTTGGAGCTCTTTTTCTTCAACTCAACCGGTGCCAGCATGATGTTCTCAATCACGGTCATGTTGGGAAACAGGTTGAAGTGCTGAAAAACCATGCCAATGTGTTGACGCACGGAGTTGAGGTTGGTTGCGGGGTCCGTGATGTCGGTTCCCTCGATCACAACTTTCCCCGAGGTGGGGTCCTCTAAGCGATTGAGCATCCGAAGAATCGTGGACTTACCTGAGCCAGATGGCCCAATGAGCGAGATGACTTCACCGTGTGCTACCTCGAAATCGATTCCCTTAATCACTTCGTTGTCGCCAAACGACTTACGTAGCCCGCTGACCTTGATTGCAGGTGACGTTTCCTTACTCACTTGTTGAGCCTCCTGTCGACAATGTTGGCAATCCAGGTGAGCACCGTGATGATGACGAAGTAGATCACACCCACGATGATGAGCATTTCCGTGGTGCGGAAGTTTGAGGCGTACACCTGTTGTGCTTGGTAGAGAAGTTCAGCAAATCCGATGGTCAGAAGCAGCGAGGAGTCCTTCAGCGTAATGACCAGCTGGTTGATGATGGACGGGGTAGCGATTTTCACAGCCTGAGGAACCACGACCTTCTGCATCGACTTACCCCATGGCAGACCCAGCGATCGGGCGGCTTCCATCTGTCCTACATCGACGGCTTGGATACCTCCACGCACAATCTCGGTGAGGTATGCGCCAGCGTTCAGTGCCAAGGTAGCGACACCGGCAATGAACACATCACCCTTCGTGCCCATCAACTGTGGAAGACCAAAGTAGAAGAAGAATGCCCAGACCAGTAGTGGGGTTCCACGGAAAATCGCGACGAATACTGACGCAATGCCGGCAAGCACGCGGTTCTGAGACACCTTCATGAATCCGAATACCAGTCCCAGCACCATCGCAATTGCAAAGGACACAACGGTAATCGCCAGTGTGTTCCACAGACCCTTTGCGAGCGCTGGCCATGTCTGTTGTGCAAGCGAAAAGATGTTGCCCGGTTTTGAGTCTTCTTTGCTGGCACCACCTAGGTAGGAGTCGACAATTTTGTCGTACTCCCCTGAGTCCCGCAGGTTTTTAAGTCCTGCGTTGAAAGCCTCAAGAAGCTCGGTGTTCTCGCCTTTCTTAACGGCAAATCCGTACTGAGACCCGGGAACTTTATCGGTGACGATCTTTAGGCCGTTGCCCTGTTCCACACCGTAGGCGAGGACTGGGTAGTCGTCGAAAACGGCAACGGCGGTTCCGTTCTTAACGGACTCGTACATGGTGGCTGACTGGTCGAGCCCTTTGATTTTGAAGTTATGTTCTTCTGCAAGCTCCTTGGCGACTGCTTCGCCTTCTGTCCCCGTTTTTACGACAACGGTTTTACCCTCGAGATCTTCATACCCCTGGATCTCGTCGTCGTTTTGGGAAATGGCCATCTGGATGCCGGAGTCGAAGTACGGTTCGGAGAAGTCGAACTTTTGTTTGCGTTCGTCGGTGATTCCCATTCCGGCAATCACACCATCTGCTTGACCAGCATCGACGGCAGTTACTGCAGCCTGGAAGCCCACGGACTGAATTTCGACGTCGAACCCTTGGTCTTCAGCGATGGCCCTGAGGAGGTCCATGTCGATTCCCGTAAGTTTGCCGGTAGCGGGATCGCGAAACTCAAATGGAGCGAACGTGGTGTCGGTCGCAATGGTGTATTTCTTCCCTTGAACACCGCTGGCTTGGACCGCTGGTTTCGAATTGTCCGATTGAGCGTGTGCCGGTGTGAACCCTGCGACGGTCAGCACCCCAACAAGAAGCGCCATGATGACCCATGAGAGAGCCCTCGTGAAGCGTCGTTGGATTTGAACGTACACTGTAAATCCTTCTCTGTTTACGTTTCATGAAAGATGTCTCAGAACCTCCACCATACCGAGTGTGCTGAAAGTCACTTTCACTACCCCCTGGATTGGAGTCCTCCTGCTCAGTACGGGTTGGGCTGGGTTGGGCTACGGAATGGCAAGCTTCGCAAGCGTGTGCGCGAGTTGAAGAAATAGTGCATATAGGCAGTACCCTCGAACCATGTCTGAAAAATCACACTCGATTTCCGCGACGAGCACGCGAGCGCCACAATCGCTCGGACGCTCAGTCGCGAACACCCTCAAGGGGTCCGCAGGTAACCTCGTTGAGTGGTACGACGTATATGTCTATTCAGTTTTTGCTAAAGCTTTTGAGCACCAGTTCTTTTCAGAAGAAGACTCAAACTCCACCATTTACGTGTGGGCGATTTTTGCTGTCACCTTCGTGATGCGCCCCGTTGGATCCTGGTACTTCGGTCGCTTCGCTGACCGTCACGGACGCAAGGCAGCGCTGACGTTCTCAATTCTGGTAATGGCTGGATGTTCGTTCGTCATCGCGCTGACACCCACCCGTGAGTCTATTGGTGTGTGGGCTGCCGTCATCCTGATCCTGTGCCGTTTGATCCAAGGTTTTGCTACCGGTGGTGAGTACGGAACCTCTGCAACGTACATGTCCGAAGCCGCCGTGGCTAAACACCGTGGTTTCCTTTCATCGTTCCAGTACGTGACCTTGGTAGGTGGTCACGTACTTGCACAGACCGTGTTCTTGGCCATGCTGCTTTTTGCCGACATGGAATGGATCTCAGGAATGGGTTGGCGCATCGCCTTCCTCATTGGTGGTTTGGGCGCTCTTGTTGTTCTGTGGTTGCGCCGCACCATGGATGAGTCGATGACGCAGGAGTCGATTGACGCGGCGCGCTCCGGTGGGTCAAAGCAATCGGGGTCAATGAAGGAACTGCTCACCGCGTACTGGCGTGAACTGCTTGTGTGTTTCTTGGTCACCATGGGTGGAACGCTTGCGTTCTACGGTTACTCAGTTAACGGGCCAAACGTGGTGAAGGCGTCGTTTAGCGAAGACGCCATCACCGGTTCGGTTATTTCACTCATTGCGTTGACCCTCCTCATGATCATGCAGCCCATTGGTGGAGCGATTTCGGACCGTGTGGGACGACGCACACTGTTGGTGTTCTTCGGTGTTGGCGGTGTGCTTTTCACCTGGGTCATGTTCTTGGTACTTCCTGGGGTCACCAACCCGATTTTTGCTTTCCTCATCCTTGCGGTTGGTTTCGTGATTCTCACCGGATACACGTCCATCAATGCGATTGTTAAGGCCGAACTGTTCCCCACTCACGTTCGTGCGCTGGGTGTTGGCCTGGGCTACGCACTTGCTAACTCGATTTTCGGTGGAACAGCGCCCGTGATCTGGTCGGCTGCAAAAGCGAACCATGCAGGCCTATTCGTGGTGTATGCGACCGTCACGATTGGTCTGTCGCTCATGGTGTACCTGTTCATGTTGCGTAATCGAGGCTTGAACTGGTTGGACAACCCTGAAGAGATGACGGAACGGAAGAACGGCCCGGACCACAAACACTTCCCTATGGGAGTTTGATTCGGTCCACTCAGCTGGGGCTCTTCCTGTTTTCGGGAAGGGCCCCAGTTTTGTTTGAAGCTACACAGCACGTTTCAGTTCTGTGTCATGCGCTCGAATTGCATGCGCCCCAAGCTATCTAGACTCTAAGTATGGCCCGGATCAAGCAACGCTACCTCGCCGAGCTCGAACACGAGTTCAACACAACAGGACAAGTGACACTTCGCGTCCGCCCTGTGTCCAAGATGGTTCACGGGATTGTCCTACCCTCAATTATCTTTTTTGTATGGGCCTGGTCCCTCATCGTCGTATGGCGAATCATCTCCGACGGCACTTGGGAGAACCCTCTGGCCTGGGTTCGTGTAGCCGGTTATTCCGTGATCGTCGTAGCAGTACCAGCCGTAACAACGTTTATTATGGTTTCGCTGGTTCGGTCTCGTTCTCGGGACAGATTGCGGACACATTACTGGGTCATCACACGCGAGGGCCTGTACCCACCGGATGCCACCCGCACCTCGGGCGAAATACCGCCCCTTTTCTACACATGGGACGGCATCAATGACATCGAAGTCGGGCGCTTTCCAATTAAGTTGCCGTGGCCACCAGCCACAGCAGTCATTACACCACGCCTTGAAACGATTGAAAGGGTTCAATTCGAACGCCCAGGCATCAAAGACGAGTCATTTTTCTATTATCCGAACGGAAGCGTTCGCTCTACCTACATCACTTGGACCCACACGCCAGATGCCCGCACACTGGCAAGCTTCCTGCAAACGTGTAAAAAACGTTACTCACTGTCCGCACAAGACCTCTAGGAAACCCACGATGGCCCGGATCAAGCAACGCTACCTCGACGAGCTCGAACACGAGTTCAACACAACAGGACAAGTGACGCTTCGCGTCCGTCCCATTGAGAAAATCTTTAACTGGGTTGTGATGCCCCTTGTGTGGCTGGGTTCGGTTGCCGTTTTATGGCTCAGCTACGTGGAAGAAACCTGGAAAGACCCTCGCGCGTGGTTGCTTCTTGCCTGTTTTGTCGCCTTAGCCATCATGGTTCCAGTGGCAGCCGTGAGAATGATAGTTCTGCGTCTTAGGCCTCGTCCCCAAGACAAACTGGCAACTCGGGACTGGGTCATCACACGCGAGGGCCTGTACCCGCCTGACTTCTCCCGCATCTCGGAAGAAATACCGCCCCTTTTCTACTCATGGGACGGCATCCTTCACATCGATGCCCAGCAGTTCCCGAACAGATATCTGATACCTTACACAGCGATCATTGCACCAGACGTTCACACGGTTGAAAGATTTCGAACAGAACGCCCACACATCAAAGGCAAGCTACCGTACTACTACCTCAACGGAAACATACGACCCGCTCACATCACCTGGAGACACACACGGGATGCCCGCACCCTGGCAAAGTTTTTGAACCGTTGCAGGGCGCAGTATTCGTCAAACACCAGACGATAATCACGCCCCTACAGACTCGTTACATCCAGTCGGATTTGCGGAAGAAGTAATACAGCAGAACGCCAACTCCTACCATCATCCCGATTGCCATAGGGTATCCAAACGCCCAATGCAGCTCAGGCATGTGGTCAAAGTTCATTCCATAGATCGCACCAATAAGAGTGGGAGCAAACAGGATCGCTGCCCACCCTGAAATCTTCTTCATGTCCTCGTTTTGGCGTTGCGACACCAGCGTCGCATTCACACTCAGAATCTGCGCAAGAGCATCACGGAGATCGGCCGTTTGCCTAAGCGCATGCAGCAGATCATCTTCGACGTCATCGAGATATGTACGCAAGTCTTCTGGAATTTCATACTTATCGAACCCGTCGCGCAATGAGTCGATCACTTCATTCAGAGACGCAATCGTGTGTTGCATATCGATGACCTCTTGGCTCAGACGGTAAATACGTTCAGCTACCGCCGCGTCACCGGAAAACACTTGCCGTTCGATCTGCTCGCGGTCAATCGCGATACCCCGCAACACTGGGGCATAACCCACCACAATCGCTGCGAGCAGACGATAAATGATAGCTTCTGGTCCGTATGACAACATCCCCTGGTTCGCAAGAACGGTCTTGCCGTGCTTACGAGCAACCAGCGCGTTATACACGTCCATCTGCAAGCCGTCTTCCCCATCGATCCAACGCCCGTCTTGGCACAGGACAACAACCACGCCATCCTTCATCAGGACGTGAAACTCCGAAAACCTCACTTCTTCTTGTTCGTCGATGTAGCTAGCAGCCCGGGCGACCAGGAACATGACGTCACCATAACGTTCTACTTTTGGACGTTGGTGTGCATTGAGCAGGTCATCGGTGAGCAGAGGGTGAAGGTCCCACTCGTTTTCAAGCTCACGAATCTCTTCTTTTGTGGGTGACGGGTACAGCAGAAGCACCATGTTGTCTGGCGATGAATTGGTCAAATCCATGGCCTGTTTGAGCGACATTTCGCCTTCAACACGGCACGGAACACCCTTGTCAATTTCTGTCACCACAGGAGATTTGGTACGGGCGGGAGCAGTAGAGGTCGTTGCAACGACTTTTCTACTTCGCGGAACGCGGAAACCTCTGCTTAAGCGACGACTAGGCATTGCTTCCTCCTCCCAAGTCCATGAGACGCATTGTGCGCGTGAAACACGTGCGATACGTTGCTCAATGAGAATACCAAGAGCCAGCGTATTTCAGCGCTACATGAGTAGGGGCGAACTTGGCTGGTCATGTGGGCTGAGCAAACTGCCATCATGCACGTCGCCGATACATTCCCATAGACTTTCGCATAACCAAGTGCGCAATACGGAAATTCTGCGTACATCTGGCGAAACTGGAGGGAGCACAATGACTACACCCGATTTTGAGGTCGACTTAGACTCCGCCGATTCGATCCTGGAAATTACGGGCTGGTGCCTGCGTGCAGACGAGCGACTCAACGAGGAAAAACCGTGGGACGGCTTTGTGATCCTGACCGGTTTTGAGGAAGCGCACGCGGCGATGCAGGCATGGCGCTTTGTCGGTGCAGAGACCCTGCCCACGGGGGTGGACATTGCCAATCCGGCGTTCAACCTTGACGTGATGGAGCAACTGCGTGAGCTCACTGCCGATCCCAAACGCGGTAAATGGCAGACCTGGGTCATTCTCTATGACCTCGCCAGCGACACCTTTGAACACATATTCCTGTGGCCGGGAGAAGATGCGGGGTACAACGTAATCGGCTACGACACCCCAATGTCGGCAATCGAAGCACTGAATCCCGCCCATCCTGCCGAAGAGCCTCAGTGGCTGACTGCGGCCAGGGGTAAGCCGTCCGTCTGACAAAATTGGAGTGAACGCAGTGACTACACCCGATATCGAGGTTGATTATGACTCTGCCGATTCGATCCTGGAGGCAATCGGCCGGTGCCTGCGGGTGGACAGGAAACTCAATCAGCGCAAACCGTGGGACGGTTTCGTGGTTGTGTCCGGTTACGAACCGGGGCATTCGGCGCACCAGGCGTGGCAGTTTATCGGTGGAGAAACTCGGATCACCACGGTGTCCGGGATGAATCCGGCGTTCAACGAAGCGCTCATCGCGCGGCTACGCGAGCTCACTGCCGATCCCAAGCGCGGCAACTGGCAGACCTGGATCGCCCGATACGACCTCGCCAGCGACAGCTTCGACCACACATTCCTGTGGCCCGGAGAAGACGACGGGTACAACGTGCTTGCCTATGACACCCCAATGTCGGCAATCGAAAGATTAAATCCGGCCCATCAAGCCAAATAATCTCAACCAGCGTGCTCGTTACTGTGCTTGAATACAGACATGACTTCAGCGCTTGATGCCATTCGCGACGGGTACTCCTTTTTTGAACCAGCAATTGAACTCGGCTCCGCCCTCGACGGTGACACCCCAGTCACCGACGCGCGCGTCCGCATTCCTTTAAGCATGCTCAACCGCCACGGCCTGATCGCAGGTGCGACCGGAACGGGAAAGACCGTTACTCTGCAGGTGCTCACAGAAGCGATCACGCGCGCTGGAGTCCCCGTGTTCGCTGCCGATCTCAAGGGCGACCTCTCCGGTATGGCGTCAGAAGGCCAAGCGTCAGAAAAACTCTTAGCCCGCACCAAGGCAAACGGACAGGACTGGGAGCCTGCCGCCTCGGCGGTCAACTTCTACGCGCTGGGTGGCGAGGGCACGGGCATTCCGATGCGCGCGACCGTCAGCTCTTTTGGACCGCTCCTCCTTGCCAAGGTGCTGGGACTCAACGAAACCCAGGAGTCCGTCCTGGGGCTGATCTTCCACTACGCCGACTCCAACGGCCTGGCCCTGCTGGACTTAAGCGACCTCAAAGCCGTGCTCATGTTCCTCACTTCCGATGAAGGAAAAGCGGAACTGAAGAGCATCGGTGGAGTGTCAACGGCCTCGGCGGGGGTGATTCTGCGATCCATTGCCAACCTCGAGGCGCAAGGTGCGGAAGCCTTCTTTGGCGAACCAGAATTCGACATTTCCGACCTGCTACGCACAGAGGGCCCCGCCGGTGTCGTTTCGATGCTGGAACTGCCCGCGGTGCAGAACCGGCCCGCACTGTTTTCGACGTTCCTCATGTGGCTGCTGGCTGAACTGTTCGAACAGCTCCCCGAGGTGGGCGATGCGGACAAACCTAAACTGGTGTTCTTCTTCGACGAAGCGCACTTGTTGTTCCAGGGCGCGTCGAAAGCGTTCATCGAGTCAGTGACACAAACCGTGCGCCTCATTCGTTCCAAGGGCGTAGGAATCTTCTTCGTCACCCAGCGCCCCACCGATGTGCCGGAAGAAATCCTGGCACAGCTGGGCTCGCGCGTGCAGCACCAGTTACGTGCACACACCCCCAAGGAAGCCAAGGCGCTGAAGGACACGGTCGCCACGTTCCCCGTGACGGATTTCGACCTGGGCGAGTTGCTCACCACCCTGGGTACGGGTGAAGCGATTGTCACGGTCATGGACCCTGACGGCTCCCCCACGCCCGTTGCACCCACCAAAGTGTTTGCGCCCACGTCAAAGATGGGCCCCACCCCGCCCGAGGTCGTTGCCCAGATGGTCGCAGATTCTCCCCTAAGTGCCACGTATGGCGAGCGCTTGGACCGCGAATCCGCCCGCGAAATCCTGACGCAGCGCTTGGAGGAAGGCGCTGAAGACGACGCTCAGGCGAAGGGCAAGGCGGCTGGCGCTGACTCTGACACACACGACGGCGACGAACAACCTCAGCGGATTCCGGCACCTCGGAACACGCGTGAGACGTCCCAGTCGTCCAAGCGCCAAGACAAGTCGCTACTCGAGTCAGTACTGTCGTCCTCAGAGGTTCGCACGTTCACGCGCACCGCTGCCCGTGAGATTGCGCGCGGAATCTTTGGGACCGGACGCAGGCGCCGGCGCAAATAAAACAGCACACGTCCTCCCAGCTGCCTCACTAGAAAGGAACTGATGAAACTGAACGAGTTTGGCCAACCAATCGGCCCGGAGCTCCCTCACTGGACTCCAGCACCGCTACCGCAACCGGTCACCTTGGAAGGCCAATCGTGTACGCTGGCCCCACTGGTGGCAGACCGCCACGCCAGCGACCTCTTCGACGCGTACGCACTGGCACCCGACGACAGCGCGTGGACGTACATGAAAGACGGGCCGTTTGCCACCTCGGCGGACTACCTCACCTGGGCACGCACAGCTGAAGCCAGCACCGACCCACGCCACTACGTGGTGCTCCTCACCCCGTCGGCAGACCAGCCAGTCGCAAAGCCCGCGGGCACTATGGCGCTTTTGCGCCAGGACCCCAACAACGGCGTGGTTGAGGTGGGCACTGTGCAGTTTTCGCCCCTGCTCCAGCGCACCCGCGCAGCAACCGAAGCTCAGTTCCTGCTCATGCGCTACGTGTTCGACGACCTGAGCTACCGCAGGTACGAATGGAAGTGCGATGACCTCCACAGCGTGTCACGCAGGGCCGCCGCACGTTTAGGCTTCACTTACGAAGGCACGTTCCGCAACGCTGTTGTGTACAAGGGTCGCAGCCGAGACACTGCCTGGTTCGCCATCACGGACGCGGAGTGGCCCGCAATCCGCGCGGGGTTTGAACGGTGGCTGGACCCCGCAAACTTCAACGCCGATGGCACGCAGATCCGGTCCCTTGCGCAGTGCCGCGAGGAACCTCGCTGGGTGTGAGTAGGCCAGCCCTCATAGACTTAAAATATGATCCGTCGCCTTGTCGCCCGCGTGTTCTGGTTTTTCTCCAGCTGGAAACTCCGCACGGCCCCCGCACCTAAACAGCCCACGATCCTCATTGGTGCTCCGCACACGTCAAACTGGGACTTTGTGCTCATGTTGGGAATCGCGTGGCGCTTGGGTATCCACATGCGCTGGATGGGCAAGCAGGAACTGTTCACCGGCTGGAAGGGCCCGGTGATGCGCAAGCTGGGTGGGATTCCCGTGGACCGGGCTAATTCTGCTGGGATGGTCGCCGAGGTCGTTGACACCTTGCGCAGTGGTGACAACCTGAGCCTGGTGATTACTCCCGACGGGACCCGCAAAGGGCATTCGTACTGGAAGTCGGGTTTTTACCGGATTGCTCGTGAAACTGGTCTGCCGTTGGTGTTGGGGTATGTAGACCGGACCACCATGACCACTGGGCTTGGCCCCACGGTTGTGCTCACTGGTGATGTGAAAACGGACATGGGCCGGATTCGTGAGTTCTACTCAGACAAAGCCGGTTTCTATCCTCAGCACAAAGTGGAGCCCCGGCTCAGGGATGAAGACGCGTTTCAGGGCTGGGTCACGCGTCGCTGTCTGAAGCGACATCAAATGTGACGGGTGTCCCGTGCTCTACGGTGCGAGATACGGTGCAGTACTTGTCGTGAGACAGTTTCACCAGCCGTTCGATCATTGCGGTCGCTCGTTGTCCTGCTTCGTCATTCGGGAAAGTGATGTCGAAGTTTAAACTGATGGGGCCCAAACGCGAGGCGTCACCGTCCTCAGTGACTTTCTCCGAACGCGCGGTGACCGTGAAGTCTTGAGGTTCGGTTCGACGTGAGGTCACTGTATCCACGTCAATCGATGAACACCCAGCGATCGCGGCGAGCAGAAGTTCAACCGGTGACATGAGGTCTTCGCCCCGCCCAAATTCAATGTGTCCGCCTTTTCCGTTGGTGGCGACGTAGCGGTTTTCAGCAGTCCGAGTCAGTTCGATTGCAAAAGGTTTGGGTGCTTCACTGTTCGTCATGTTCACCACTTTAGATCGTTAACATGGGTGCATGAGCCCTGAGCCTGACACAAATTCTCCGAGTACTACCACCTCGGCGCGCGCAAACACCCCGTATCACGTGGTTGACGACACTGCCCTCATTTTTGAAGGCGGCGGCATGCGGGCGGCTTTGACGTCAGCGGTGGTTGTCACTCTCATCAAACAGGGCATCCACTTCAATTGGGTAGCAGGAGTTAGTGCGGGAGCCACCAACACGGCCAACTATGTATCCCAGGACACTGTTCGCGCCCGGCGCTGTTTTGTGGACTTTGCCGCCGACCCTCAGTTTGGCAATCTGCGCACCATACTCGCAGGCAAGGGTCTGTTCAACGCTGAGTACATTTATGAGAACACAAGCCTGCCGCACCAAGCACTCCCCTTTGATTGGGACACGTTTTCCAACTCAGGTACGCGCATCAGAATCCCCGCTTTCGATGCCGAATCGGGTGACCTCAAAGTGTGGACTGAAGACGACTTCCCAACCATGCGAGACCTCATGGTGCGCGTACGCGCGTCCTCAACCATGCCCGTCATCATGCCACCCACTCACATTGACGGGCGGATCTACGTGGATGGCGCGTTGGGGCCAGACGGTGGAATCGCTCTGTCCCAAGCGCGTGCAGACGGGTTTGAGCGTTTCTTTGTAGTGCTCACACAGGAACGTTCGTACAAGAAGACCCCGCAACGGTTCAGTGAGTTCTACCGCCGTTACTTCCGGCGTCACCCAGCCATTGCAGAAGCTCTTCTGACCCGGTGGAAACGCTACAACGAAACGCGGGAAGAACTGTTTGAGCTGGAAAAACAAGGCAAGGCCCATCTGTTTGTGCCGGAACGCATGCCCATCGGAAACGGAGAACGGAGCCTTTCAAGACTGGCGGCGGCACACCGAGCTGGGATGACGCAGTCGCGCCAAGAACTACCCGCATGGCTGGACTTCCTGGGCTTGCCTGCTGAGCTCTAGCTGAACACAAAACGGTAGCTTCGCACTGCCCATCAAACTTATGTGACAGTACTCATACGCCAACTGTGTCGACCACCACGTTTACACAAACGCGTGTCTCATGTGAGTCACTCCTCAAGACAACACATTTCGGTTATAAAGATGGGCCTGGCATGGCTTCATCCACCTCGACCTGCACCACTACACTCACAAGTGAACAGCAATATAACCCCTGTTCATCACCGCAAGCCGGACTCATTCATCGTTAGGAAGTGACCATGAAGGCCGCACGCTATTACGACCAAAAAGACATTCGCATCGAAGACATCCCCGAACCAGAACTGAAGCCTGGCACCGTTGCAATTGACGTTGCTTGGTGTGGAATCTGCGGAACAGACCTTCACGAATACCTCGAAGGCCCTATTTTCGTACCACCTAAGGGCCACCCACACCCTATTTCTGGTGAAGAAGCGCCTGTCACTTTGGGCCACGAATTCTCCGGAACCATCACGGCGCTCGGTGAGGGCGTCACCGGGCTGGAAGTCGGCCAGAACGTCATCGTTGAGCCCTACATCATCAGCGAAGACGTCGACACGAGCGAAGGCCAGAACTACCACCTCTCCGAGAACATGAACTTCATCGGCCTGGGTGGCCGTGGCGGTGGTCTGTCCGAAAAGATCGTCGTCGAACAGCGCTGGGTTCACCCCATCGGCGACATCCCGCTGGACGAAGCCGCTCTCATTGAGCCACTGTCCGTTGGTCACCACGCATTCGTCCGTTCCGGCGCCAAGGCCGGCGACGTCGCAATCGTCGGCGGTGCGGGCCCCATCGGCCTGCTGACCGCAGCCGTGCTTAAGGCCGAGGGTCTGACCGTCTACATTTCGGAACTGTCCGAAGCCCGCAAGGAGATGGCCCGCACCACCGGTGTGGCAGATGAAGTCTTCGACCCCCGCGAAGTCGACGTCGCAGCCAAGGTGAAGGAACTCACCGGCGGCAAGGGCGCAGACGTGGGCTTTGAGTGCTCGTCCGTCCCGGTTGTCCTCGACATGCTCATGGATGCTGTTCGCCCTGCTGGCGTCATCGTCAACGTGTCGATCTGGGGTTACAAGCCCGAGGTCGATCTGCCAAAGCTGGTTCTCAAGGAAATCGACCTGCGCGGAACCATCGGCTACGCCAGCGACCACCCGGCCACCATCAAGCTGGTGCAGGAAGGCAAGCTCGACCTGTCGAAGTTCATCACCGCCCGCATCAAGCTTGACGAACTGGTCGACAAGGGCTTCGAGCAGCTCATCAACAACAACGAGCACCACGTGAAGATCCTCGTGAACCCCAACGCCTAATCGCCTTGGGCCCATAAACAAAAATGGCCTGGTTCAGATTCAGTTCTGAACCAGGCCATTTTCATAGAGCCTGTTCTGGCTCAATGTGTCGACACGACCATTCCCGTCGAGTAGGTAAACGCCCTTACCGCAGCACGTACTGCAGGGTTTTCACGACTTGTTCTGTCGTTTCGCACCATGCGAGCGCAGCTGCATCAACTTCTTTCAGCGGGTGAACAATGTCAGCTGAGTGCAACGTGATGTACGGCGTGCCCAGTGCAGCCGCATACCCGGCGTCAAACGCCGCGTTCCACTGCTTGTACTTGTCACCAAAACGCACCACCACGAGGTCCGCTTTGTCAATGAGGGTGCGCGTACGGATGGCATTGACTTTGGCCGACTGGTTGTCTCGCCAGAAGGATGTCTGGGTCTCTGCCAAGTGGTCACCGGCTGCGTCACTCGCGTCGTGATCTGTCACAGGGGCGCTAAAAACGACGTCGAGGCCAGCAGCAGTTGCGCCGCGCTCGATTTCTTCGCGCCATTCTGTGTGGATTTCGCCAGAGAGGTACACGTTAAAGCTCATGATGCTCCTTTGTTGTTCTTGCCTGTGCGTCCATTATGCGTGAGTTCTGTGTGTAACATGTGGGTCATGAACGATTCGCCGCTTGACCTCACCAGCATCCCTATTGGGGAGTACGCATTTCCTGGCCCTCTCAGAGATGCGCTGGTCAGCGCAATTCTTTCGGGGGAAAAGACCTCAACAGCCACGCTTGTCGAGGAATACACGCGCTCAGGTGAGCCGCTTCCCTCCCCCACTGGTGGCGAACTCGAGGCAGTGATCGACTCTAAAGGAAAGATCGTGTGCGTAACGCGCACGACCCGCAATTACGTCACCACGCTGGCTCAGGTTTCTGATGAGCACGCACGCAAAGAGGGCGAAGGTTACGCAAATGCTCACGAGTGGCGCGTTGGACATGAACGCTTCTGGACCTCGGACGAATTAGTTACCGCATTAGGCGACCCGCCGTTTACCCTCACCGATGACACGCAGGTGCTGTGTTCAGAGTTCGAGGTCATCGAGAAGTACGTGTAACTGGCGTAAAACTGCCTGTTAGTCCTCCGGTTCTGGCCCAGCCAGATGTGTGTAGTGGCGAGTTGCAGGTCGCCAGTACGCGGCCCTGAGCGCCGTCAGTTCCTTAAACCTGGTAGGAGTGACTTCTTCGAGTCCCCGCATGTAATCTGGCACCAACGCGCGCGGTATGCGCAACCCCACGGTCAGGTGCGGTATCCACTCAGTCCCCCGCCCGTCAGGGTTGAGCGCACAAATTTCACGTGCAGCCTCGGTAACGGCACTGTCCGTTTCTAACAGCCACGCGATTGTCTGTTTACTCCGCGTCCCAAAAATCACGGTTCCCACACGAGTGAACGTCGCTGGCACCACGGGAGGCAGGATCTCAGCGGCACGGGAGACCACCTCGGCGGACATGCGGGGCGCGAACGTCACCGTAATGTGCGGGCGCTGGTTTTGTTGCGGAAGGCCGAGGTCGTTCAGGGCAGAGAAAATGTCCCGCACCTGTTGCTCCTGGTCAGGTGGCAGATAGAAAAGAATGTTGTCCGGTGAACGCACGCTCATATGGTGTGCAGTCTAGTGGTTTTTGGACTGAAGAACAGTGGAACTGAGCCAGGTCACATGCTCCTTGGCTTCATCGAGAGACAGCTTCTTCGCCCCCAGTTGAAACATGAGGCCATCGCAGGAAGCCGACAGCAAAGAAACTGCGCGCGGAATGTCCGCTTCGTCGATGTGCCCTTCATCAGCCAAGACCTGAAGCCATCCTGTAATTCGGCCCAAACCTACCTCGTACAAGCGCGACAACATCTGAGCGGGCCCCTCACCAGACTGAGGGTCAAGCAAACGCGCCATCTGCGCGACCCACGCGCTCACCACCGCATCAACGCTTTGATCAGAGGGAGGCAAGAACTGAATCATGCATTCGGCTAATCGCTCATGGGGTGGCTGGGAGGAGTCACGAATGTTGAGGTCCGGAGTTGCGGACGAAATGAGACGCTCCGCCACTGCCCGCCCGAGATCGCTTTGAGTGGGAAAGTAGTAACGCAGAGTGCTTGCACCAATTCCCACGTGTTGTGCAACCGCTCGCACAGTCGCGGCTTTGGGACCTTCTTTCTGCGCTAGCTCGATTGCCGCCTGGATAATTTCTTCTCGCCTATCCGTCACCGGCACGACACCTTTCATTTTTCTGAAGCTTCCTCTTGACAGTGTAGTACATCGTACTAGTACACTGAGCTAGCACGCCGTACTAACAAGGAGAAACAATGCTAGAGACACTTCAGGACTTCACACTTTCACTCCCCGAATGGGCGCGCTGGGCCGGAGTCATCCTCATTTCAGCAATCCCATTCGTCGAGTCTTATCTTGGGTCAGCAATTGGAATCATGGCCGGCATCCATCCGGCAGTCGCAATCCCCGCCGCAGTGGTTGGCAACACCGCCTCGATGCTGCTCTTGGTTTTTGGAGCACACAAGTTGCGCAAACGCGTGAGCAAAGACGATGAGTCTTCCATGGGCCCCAAGAAAGCGAAGCTCAAGAGGCTGTTCGACAAATGGGGTGTTCCCGGCGTCAGCTTGCTGGGTCAGACGGTCCTACCCAGCCAGATCACCTCTATGGCCATGGTGTCCTTTGGAGCTTCACGCAACGCGGTAGCCAGCTGGCAGTTCGTGTCGATCGTACTGTGGGGTGTGTTGTGTGGATCGCTCGCGGCCGCTGGGATCATGGTCTTTGGGTAGGCAAGGAACGTCCCGAGGCCGTTCACAGTTGCGAGTCCAACCCCCGAGTAGCTCTCACTCCGAGTCCAACCTCCGAGTGGCTCTTACCCGCCGCGCAGTATGGAACACCTGGTGGGCAAGGATAACCACAACTCCCCACGCAGCCCCTACTCCGAATCCCGCAATGACGTCTGTGAGCCAGTGGTGACCTAAGTACACGCGACTCAAACCCATTGTCACCGCATAGGTGCCGCACAGAAGAACAGCCAGGATCCGCGCATGCGTATGCGAAAGCCACAGCACCAGGAGGTACGCAGTGACAATCATGATCGCGGTTGCCGAAAGCGTATGCCCCGACGGAAACGACGGCGACACTTCATACGGAGGAATCGCGTCAACACGGGGTGGACGCTCCCGCCCCACAATTTCTTTCCCCGCAATCGAAATGCACACAGACCCAAGCGCGCCTGCCGCTAGAAGAACTGCGGGTCGCGCCGAGCGCATGAGAAATGTCAGAACAACAATGAGCACAAGGCACACAATCACACCGCCCACTTTTCCACCGACGTGAGTGTATGCGTTGACCACAGAGGTCAGCCATGCCGCCCGCATGGACAGCATGAAATCAAGTACTGGCCGGTCAATGTGAACAGTGCCGTTTTCATAAGCAACTTCTTCATAAACCTCACCCGTGAGTTTTGCCAATGCAGCAAGAACCGCCATACCAACAGCTAGAACAATGGTCATAACAGTCCACGGACCAAGCCTGCGAGCTATCCACACAAGGATGGACTCGAGGGCTTTCCGACCACGGACAACGAATGAGCGCATCAAGAAAGCCTATCCGAACAACCGAATAGATTTTATCGATACATGGCGATATCATCGGTCTATGGCGATGATTATTCACGAGGAAGCTTCCCACGAAAATTCCCACACGGAGCTCGAAAGCTGGGCGACACTCTTTAAGAGCCTCGGCGACCCGCACCGCCTTCAGATCATCCAACATTTGCAGTTAGGCGAACACCGGGTTGCCGACCTTGTCGACCACCTCGGCCTTGCCCAGTCAACCGTGTCAACGCACGTGGCCTCGCTTCGCAACGCCAGCCACACTCACGGCAGAGCCACCTACTACACCTTGGCCCACCCACAGGAAACTACACACCTGCTTAAGGCCGCCACAGCTGTCCTGACTACTGCAGACACATGCATTGACCACTCACAGCAGAAGGACACTAACCATGTCTGACTTGGTTAAGCAGTCCGCACACGACCACGAAGGGCACAACCACAGCATCTCTGCCGACGCTGACCGCCGGTATCTGTGGCTGGCTTTGATCACTCTTGGCGCGTTTATGATCGCCGAGGTCGTTGTAAGTTTCGTGACCGGCTCCCTTGCGTTGCTTTCGGATGCCGGGCACATGCTGTCCGATGTGGGCGCAATTGCGCTAGCGCTGTGGACGATTCGCTTGGTTGCCCGTCCCCCAAAAGGAGCGCTGACGTGGGGGTTGAAGCGCGTTGAGATCATCTCTGCTGCGGTCAATGGCATCACGCTACTGGTTGTTGCCGGCATTATTGCTGTTGAAGCGATCCGCCGTCTGTTTGAACCGCCCGAGGTCGATGGCGGCCCGGTGCTGATCGTTGCCGCGGTCGGGGTGGCAGTCAATATCGTGGTCGCATGGTTGGTTGCGCGTGCCAACCGGTCGAGTCTTAACGTGGAGGGTGCGTATCAGCACATTCTGACTGATCTCTACAGTTTCATCGGAACGATGATCGCCGCCCTGATCATCATGTTCACTGGGTGGGTGATGGCAGATGTCATTGCGTCGTTGCTGGTGTGCGGACTC
This sequence comes from Brevibacterium sp. UMB1308A, assembly GCF_030230605.1. Lineage (GTDB taxonomy): Bacteria > Actinomycetota > Actinomycetes > Actinomycetales > Brevibacteriaceae > Brevibacterium. The sequence continues at coordinate 22,684 of NZ_JASPDO010000007.1, read as the reverse complement.
ATGGTGTACGCGGCATGGAACCTGCTCCGCGACGCCGGCCGAGTTCTACTTGAAGCAGCGCCAAAAGGTATTGACCTGGAAGAAATCACGGAACATATTCTTGAACTCCCCCACGTGCAGCGCGTGCACGATTTGCACGTGTGGAGCGTCTCGACTGACTTGCCGGCCCTTTCGGCACACGTTGTTGTCGACGACGAGTGTTTTGAGGACGGGCACATCCCCCAGTTACTCGATCAAGTGCAGGATTGTGTTGCGGGACATTTCGACGTTGAGCACTCCACGTTTCAGTTCGAGCCACTCAAACATGGGGCTCACGAGTACCACACGCACCCCTAACCTTGAACTGACCCTTCAAGGCTCATTTTGTCTGGTTTCAGGGCATCGCTCACACCCCGCAGATGCGAAGAACCGTTTACCCAACACAGCTCAATCCAGTGTGGTGACTACACACCCTTTTTGTTCGTTTTGTTCACGTTTTTGGCCATAAATCGGCCAGTTACCCAACACAGCAAGTCCAAAACCAGGTCACTTGTGGTGAGTAACTGGGAGTTGTATACCCAAAAGCCCTCATGTCCACTCAAGGAACCGGGACCCGGTTACCCAATAGGATGGAAGCGTGCACATAAATGTGCAGTGTCAAACTCGAAGGAGGTGCGCGATGAGCGCAGAAGACAAGTTTGAAAACACCGCTGACAAAGTGGGCGGAAAGATTCAGGAAGGCGCCGGAAAACTCACCGGCGACAAAGAAACCGAAGCCCGCGGCAAGGCAGAAGCCACTAAAGCTGACTTGAAAGACAAGCTCGACGACGCTAAGAACTCGGCCAAAAACACGTTTGACGACGTCAAAGACTCCGTAAAGGGTGCGGTCGACGGCCTGCTTGGAAACGACAAATAGTAAGACTCACTCAAGCTCCGGGTTCCCGCTGGGCATTCTCAGCGGGAACCCCGCTTTCCCATTACAGTCCCAGCAACGAAAAACACCACATGCCACACGATTTGGTCGACCTTGTTTTTGACGGACAGTGCGGTTATTGCACGCGTGCCGCATACGCAATCAAGCGCTTTGATAGAAAAGCGCGCATCCGGTTGCACCCCGCTCAACGGCCCGGCGTTCACGAACGGTTCAACCTCACGGAAACCGACACACAGCAAGCGGCCTGGGCCTTCACTCACGACCGCAGCGCCTCTGGAGCCGAATCCATCAACCTAGTCCTCGACGTGACCTTTGGAACTCGCCTGTTCACACGGCTTTACAAGCTCCCTGGAATTCGCAACCTACAAGACCGTGCATATACCTGGGTGGCCCAACACCGCTACCTTCTTCGCGGAACAACACCTTGGTGCCAGTCACACCCAAATGACTGCCACCTCGGGACGCAAACAGCACATTGCTCACTGCGTTAGAAAGGTAAGCCATGGGAAGCTCTCGGAAGGGTTTAAACTTCTACAAAAAACTCTAGAATTGCAGAACGATCACTCTTAGGGAAACGGAACATGACGACTATCGACATCAACTCAGACCTGGGAGAATCTGTCGCGGGAGTCGCACTAAGCGACGATGACGCGATTCTTGATGTCGTTTCTTCTGCCAACGTGGCCTGTGGCTACCATGCCGGAACACCCCACGGAATCGCAGCGACAGTGAAGTCAGCTGCAAGCCGAAACGTCACAATTGGCGCCCACCCGTCATATAACGATCCCGCCGGGTTTGGTCGCCGCTTCATTGACTACGATCCCCATCAGCTTGCCGACGAGGTTCTCTATCAGATTGGCGCACTCGACGCGATAGCCCGCTCCCACGGAACTCACGTGCGATACGTCAAACCCCACGGTGCGCTCTACAACGAGATCGTGCACAACGCAGCCCATGCCCAGGCAGTCGTCGACGCAGTGAGCGCGTTCTCACGAAACATTCCTCTGCTTCTTTTGCCCGGTTCAGTGGCCGCAAAGATTGCCCAAAAAGCCGGCATTGACGTCGTTACGGAAGCATTCGCAGACCGAAACTACAACCCGGACGGCACGCTCGTGTCCCGCAAAGAAGCCGATGCCGTTGTCACCGACGTGGAGCACGTGTGTGCACGAGTCCTCGACATGGCTACAAAAGGAACCGTGACCGCCCGCGACGGGTCCACCATCCACATCGATGCCCAGTCAATCTGTGTGCACGGCGATTCCCCCGGCGCAGTAGAGATGTCTCGCGCTATTCGTCAGGCGCTCACCCAGGCTGGCGTGACGGTGGAAAGCTTCGTATGAACCCCGAAATTCGTTTCATGGGGACCCGTTCGATCCTCATCGATCTCCCTGACACAAAAACCGTCATGAAGTGGCACGCCCACTTAAGCGCGCACCCGTTAGATGGCCAAATCGAAGTCATCGCTGCATTTAACACGCTACTGTTCAAAGCCGACACACGCCGAGCGTTGGACGCCGCTTTCAAAACCCTGAACTCATTCCAGCCGCCGGAAGTGCGGGAGGAAAGAAACAAGACCGTTGACATCGACGTGGTGTATTCCGGGGAAGACCTCGAAGAAGTAGCACGCTGGTATGGCATGTCAGCTCAGGCCCTTATCGACTACCACACGAATGAAGAGTGGACAGCCGCCTTTGGGGGATTTGCCCCCGGATTCGTCTATTGCACCTCGGCAACGCAGTCATGGGACACACCCCGAAGAGACTCTCCACGAACACAAGTTCCCGCTGGTTCCATTGCCATAGCAGGGCGGTACTCCGCGGTGTACCCAATCGACTCACCCGGTGGCTGGCAGCTCATCGGGACCACTCCTAAAGCGGTGTGGGATGAAACCCAGAACCCGCCTAACCTCATCCGCCCTGGTGACACCGTGCGCTACCGCGCTGTCACAGAACACATCGACGTGAAGCCACCTACCACCTCGGCGGTCTCCCCTGACCATGGGAAGCCCGTAGCAACCGTGACCGAGGTGGGATTACAGGCCCTCTTTCAGGACTTAGGGCGTGTGGGACACGGCGATGTGGGCGTATCCACATCGGGAGCATTAGACCGCGGGGCTGCCAGGCAAGCCAACCGCATTGTGGGCAACGCCTCGAGTGCAACCGTGATTGAGTGCCTGTTCGGTGGGTTCGGTTTCCGCGCGGACACCGACCTCACGTGTACTGTCACTGGCGCAGAAGCTCCGCTGACGGTTAACGGCCAACCGGCACCTCTGCGTACCCCGGTTGTGGTCCCAGAAGGTGCGGAACTGTCTGTAGGTACGCCTACGTGCGGGACGCGCAACTACGTAGCAGTCCGAGGTGGTTTCGCCGCTCCCGCTGTCATGGGATCGACTGCCACTGATACGCTTTCGAAGCTGGGCCCTGAGCCCATTGTTGCTGGTCAAAGGCTCAAGGTAGACATGGATGCTGTTCCTGTAGCCGTGGGCGAAGCCGAACCCAGCACTTTGCCTGACCAGCTTGATTCGGTCACGTTACGCGCGGTTCCTGGCCCGCGTGCACACTGGTGCGCGCCCGGCGAGCTGGACACTCTTACCACGCAAACCTGGACGGTGAGCCCCACGTCAAACCGAATCGCCTTACGACTGAGCCCTGAAGGGGACGGCCGGGCGCTGAAGAGAGCAGAAGATAAGGGGGAGCTCGCCAGCGAAGGTATGGTGTCGGGAGCCATTCAGGTGCCACCTGAAGGGCATCCGGTGTTGTTCCTCGCAGACCACCCGGTAACCGGCGGATACCCTGTCATTGCTACTGTCGTGGCGGAAGACCTCGACGTTGCTGCCCAGCTTCCTCCGGGCGCACGCATACACTTTGACCTCGTCGATATTCCAGGAGAAACAGGATGCCGTTGAAATCTGTTCTTATCGCTAATCGCGGGGAAATTGCGGTGCGAATCGCCCGCGCTGCGGCCGATCACGGCCTACGTTCTGTAGCCGTGTATTCCGACGCTGACGCGAACGCGTTGCACACCCGCGTCGCTAGCGAGGCCTACCGCCTTCCTGGAACCACACCAGCCGATACGTACATGAACATTCCTGCGATCATCGAGATTGCCCTTCGCGCGAAGGTCGACGCGGTCCACCCCGGATATGGATTTCTAGCTGAAAATGCCCAGTTCGCTAGTGCGGTCACCGCAGCTGGTTTGACGTGGATTGGCCCGTCTGCTGACGTGATCGAAACCCTTGGCAACAAGGTGACGGCACGCGATATTGCGGTAAGCGTCGGCGCTCCATTGGCTCCTGGTTCTGACGGGCCTGTGGAGCACTGGGAAGATGCCCACGCGTTTGCTCAAGAGCACGGGTTACCGATCGCCATTAAAGCCGCATACGGCGGAGGTGGTCGCGGTCTCAAGGTTGTTCACGAACTCAGCGACATTGAAGACGCTTTCGCTGCCGCTGGGCGCGAGTCCCGGGCTGCGTTTGGTCGTGATGAGTGTTTTGTTGAGAAGTTTTTGGTTAAACCCCGCCACGTTGAAGCCCAGGTTTTGGCTGATACTCACGGCAACACGGTTGTTGTTGGTTTGCGCGACTGTTCCTTGCAACGGCGCAATCAGAAGCTCGTTGAAGAGGCACCCGCACCGTTTCTCACTGACGATCAAGAGGAGATGATCCGCCGGGCGTCCGTTGCCATCTGCGAATCGGTTGGCTACACGGGAGCAGGCACGGCTGAGTTCTTAGTTGCAGACGACGGAACCATCAGCTTCCTTGAGGTCAACACGCGCTTGCAGGTGGAACACCCTGTCACGGAAATGACCACGGGCGTGGACCTGGTTGGCGAACAGTTCCGAATTGCAGATGGTTTGCCTCTGTCCTTTGCAGATGATGTGCAAGGCGGGGCGCTGCCCCAGAACGGGCATGCTATTGAGTTCCGCCTCAACGCCGAGGACGTTGCAGCTGGCTATGTTCCTTGCCCTGGCACTGTCACACGTTTTGAGGCTCCTACAGGACCAGGCATCCGAGTAGACTCCGGGGTGACATCTGGGTCCACTGTTCCAGGTGTGTACGACTCAATGATGGCTAAACTCATTGTTCATGGATCCACCAGGGAGCAGGCGATCAGCCGTGCCCGCCAAGCTTTCAAGGAGCTGGTTATCGAAGGTGTTGCGACTGTGGTGCCGTTCCACCAAGCAGTCCTCGAACACCCAGACTTCGTCGACGATTTCGCAGTACACACAACGTGGATCGAGCAGGACTTTGCGAGCGACTTCGAACGTAGTCAGATTTATGCCGATCACAGTGCAGAACAACCGCTCACACGATTTGGCATCGAACTGGACGGGAAACGCGTAGAACTGGGCATCCCTGCTCAACTACTCTCACAGGTGGCCGCTGCCACCCCGAAGGCTGACGGGGCACGCGAACGTGGTGACACCTCGGCGGACGCTGCTGATTCAGACAACACTGTCACCAGCCCTTACGCTGGAAAGCTCGTGACGTGGAAGGTCGCGGACGGGGAAAAGGTCGACAAAGGTCAGACGATCGCTGTGATTGAAGCCATGAAAATGGAGTCCAACATTGTGGCTCCAGCAGCAGGGACGGTGGAATGCGAAGCCTTGTCTGCAGGAGACGAGATCGCAGCGGGCGCGACGATTGCACGAATCGCATAGATTGTTTCCTGTTCTTGTCTCATAGGCGCGCCGCGTCTGAACGAGTGGTCCAATACCTCGTAACATGGACGGGTGACTCCCACATTTGTATCTGCGCACCAACGCGCCACCCGCACCCTCCTGAACGAAATTTCCACAGGGCGCCTGCGTCCTGGTGAGAAGCTCAACGAAGTGAACTTGGCGGAGCGGCTCGAAGTGTCTCGAAACACTTTGCGTGAGGCTTTTGTCTCGCTAGAGGATTACGGAGTCGTTGTCAGGCTACCGCACCGAGGAGTTTGGGTAACTCTGCCGGACGAAGAGCTCATTGACGAGATCTTCAGACTGCGCTCACTTCTTGAACCCGCAGTTTTACAGTGGTCACGTGGCCTCGATATTGACGCGCTTCACGAATGCGTGCAGGACGGTCAGCTAGCCAGAGAAGCCCACGACCACGACGCCGTGGGGGATGCGAATCAACGTTTCCACGCGGTCATCGTTGAGGCTGCAGGGTCCACATTCGCTGATGAAATAATGACGCGGGTCTTAGCCATGATGCGTCTGTTGTTCGTTCACGCATCGGATGAGCACCAAGAATTCCATTACCCATATGTGGAACGCAATGAGGAGATTTTGAAGCTTGTTGAGTCGGGGCAACGTGAACAAGCTGCCGAAACAATGCGGGAGTACCTGGAAAAATCGCGCAGTCAACTGCAAGAGCTTCTCAACGGCCCGGCTATCCCTGAAGACTCACCGTCAGCTGAGACTGAGGTGGCTGTAGACGGTGCGGATGAGGTTGAGGAAGCGTCTTCGTAAACCGGTTTAACTGGCACTTTAGCCCTGCCACAGTGCCGCGATACCGGTGAGCGATTTCCATCCCAGCCAAATGGTAAGGACCCACGTCAGGGTTCCCACGACTGCGAGCCACTTGGGGTACACGTATCCCTGCAGGAGGTCACGACGGACCCACGCTACCCACAGAACAACAGCGAAACCAATGGGCAGAATCAGGCCGTTGAATGCACCCGCAAAAATGAGCAGAGTCTGCGGTGCTTGGTTGAGTGCCAAGTAAGCCACAGCACATACCACGATGAAGCCCACAGTGAGCAGGCTGCGAACCCGCGCACTGGTCTTTTGTGTAGTGACGAAGCTGATTGACGTGTATGACGCACCGATTACCGAAGTCAGACCCGCAGCCCACAGAACAACACCAAAGAATCGCAGGCCAATTTCGCCCGCGGCTGCGTAGAAGGCGTCTGCAGCGGTGTTGTCTTTTGACAGAGCAACTCCCCCGGCAACAACACCCAAGATTGCCAGGAACAGCAAAACACGCATGATTCCTGTAACAATCACCGACATGACTGAAACTCCGGTAATGTGACCGACGTTTTCCGCGCCCGTGATCTTGGAGTCGATAAGGCGGTGAGCACCCGCAAAGGTAATGTAGCCACCAACAGTTCCACCGATCAGCGTGGTGATCACCAGAAAGTCCACCTGTTCGGGGAACACAGTGTTCTTCAGTGCCTCACCAACGGGAGGCTGGGAGACAATGGCTACGTACAGCATGAGCAAGATCATGATGGCGCCCAGAGCCACAACGATCCGGTCAAGCGCAGCGCCGGCACGCTTGAAGACGAAGATCACAATGGCGATGAGCGCAGATACGGCTCCCCCGACCTTCGCATCGATACCCAGCATGGCGTTCATGCCAAGGCCCGCGCCGCCGATGTTTCCGATGTTGAAGATGAGTCCGCCCACGAATACAAAGGCGGCCATAACCCAGCCGATTCCCGGTAGAACACGGTTTCCGAGTTCATTTGCACGTAGCCCGGTAACTCCCAACACGCGCCATACGTTCAGCTGGATTGCAATGTCAACCAGCACTGACACAACGATCGCGAAGGCAAATGCCACACCCAGTTGAACGGTGAATACCGAGGTCTGCGTAATGAACCCCGGACCGATGGATGATGTTGCCATGAGGAACATCGCACCAAGGATGGCCGTGCGGCTTGTTCGTGACAGCTTCGCAGATTTCTGAGCGTCTTTACTGACAGCTGAGGAGCCACTGTCAGGTGTAGGCGTAGGCGATGGTGTACTCATGGTTGATCCTCATTGTTACGTGAGTGTGCCGGAGCTGCGGGAGGAATCCACAACTGTGATCTACCCCACCTTATAGTTGTTGAACATTTTTTGCGAATGTCTGAACATTCGGTTCGAACGCGTCAGCGCTACCACTCAGTGTGCTTTTTGGACGAGAATTGAATGCCGTGTGAGTTGTTCCGGCAAATGACCCCCAGTTCCTTGTTCGCGGTGCATTCGAAGCCCTTCACGGCAAGCACTTTGCCGTACTCAAGAACTGTGGTCGGACCCTGGTGGTTGTAATATGCAACATCGCTGACGGCAAACATCTCACCTTTTTTGCCTGCTGGCAGGCGAACTGCATTCGCTGGCTGCTGTTCGTTACTTCCATCTGCGGCACGAACCATAGGCACGTCCGCTGGGAAGCGGTGAGACATGCATCCAACTTCTTCAGACGTGATCATGCAGTAATGCACTTCTGAAGGTGTCTGAAAGTAGTAGGCCTCTTTGTTTGAGTACAGCAACGTTTCGTGAAAATCTGCTTTGTTGACCTTAGGCCCACCGAAGTGTTCAGCAAACGGAGTTTTCGGCTTTGACTCTTTCTTTTTGGTGGATTTGCTGTCCACAATGTCGCTGTTCTTAGTGGGAGCAGCCGTGGAAGGAGCGGCGTCACTCTTTTCTGTTGACTGGCTTTGGCTCTCAACGGTCGACTCGCCACCGGACTGTTGCGCAGATCCGCATCCAGCCAGGGTGATGATGGCAGCAACGGCAAGGCACGCACGGAGAAGGTTCATAGTCCTATCGTAGGTCATTCGCAATCCGAAAGACGTCCGAGGTCGCACAGGCTCGAGCGGTAACCGCCCACACTATAAGTAAGACTGCAAAAGTTTCAGTCTTACTTATAGTCTGTAGCCATGGAATGGACCCCTGAAACTCTCAACAGCACGCTTGCGCAGCTACGTGATCGACGCGGTGACAGCACCACGATCGAAGTCAAACGCAGCACAGGTGGAGTTCCCAGCATGGCCGAGACTCTCTGCGCTTTTGCAAACATGCCAAACGGCGGAACTGTAATACTCGGGGTAGATGAGGGCGATGCGGAGTTCACAATCGTTGGCGTACAGGACATCGCTCAGTTAGAAGCTGGTCTGGTCAGTTCCGCCAGACACCGAGTGCGCCCTGAACCGCATATCGGATTCAAAACTATTGAGGTCGGAAAGAAACGTGTTCTGATTGCGACAGTATCTCCTCTTCCATTAGCTGATAGGCCCGCAAGGGTCGGCGACAGAGCATACCTTCGACAAGCTGATGGCGACTATCCGATGCACGCACATGAGGAAAGGATGATCGAGGTTGCGCGACTTCATAGTGACGAGCAAGTCAACTACGACCTCGAGCCAGCCAAAGGTCGCGATCGTAATGACCTGAACAAGAGTCTCACGGAGTGGTACGTGAGTGAGGTGCGATCTCGAGATCGCAGGCTAGCAAACGAGTCCGACGAGCAGATCCTACGCCTCACTAACGTATTAACCGCGTCTGGCGAACCCACACTTGCAGGGTTATATGCACTCGGTGATTACCCTCAAGGGCAATATCCGGCCCTGACAGTAACCGCAGCCGTGCAGCTCGCCGGCGGAGAAGGACAGGCTCGCAACCGCAATCTGCAAGATTTCACAGGCCCACTCCCTGTGCTGCTTGATGAGCTACTTCAATGGGTTGAACACAACCTGCACACCGACCATGTTTACCGCGACGACGGACATTTGGAAACTGTTCCAGAGTTACCGTTGAACGCTGTACGAGAACTGCTCGCAAACGCTTTAGTTCACCGTGACCTTGGGCCGAACACGCTGGGCACTGGAAAAGGGATACAAATAAGAATGACTGATAAGAGCCTATTCATCCAAAGCCCTGGTGGCCTCAGGGGCGTTTCTTTAGCACAGCTGGAGAGTATTGAACACGCCCAAGCCGCTGTCAACCAGCGCCTTTACCACATCGCAAAACGCCTAACGACCCGCGATGGCGCATCGATAATTGAAGGGGAAGGCGGGGGTATCCGCGAGGTGTTTCGATCCACAAAACAGCGTGGGCTGAGGGACCCTCAGCTTATTGATACCGGCGTCCAATTCAAGGCCCTCCTGTGGCGTCCAGTCAATACCCTCCACTCCCAGACGCGAAACAACCAGCAACGCTCGCTCGATCATTCTCGCGGCCGAGAAACTATAGCTTCTAGCTCATCGCCAACCAAAAATGAGGCCACCGTTCTAGGCGCGCTAGCTATGGGGCCTCTTGACATTCACGCGCTTGCTGAAGCAGCGAATCTGACAATAGGTCAAGTCCGTTACGCACTGCGCAGACCGCTCCAGGAGAACATCGTGGCTATGGAAGGTCGCCAAGGCATCAAGTCCACTCGCTACAGCCTCACTTAAGCTCTAGAAGACTCAACACTGCAAATCACACTTGAAATCTTTTACAGTGTGACTTTCAGTTTAAGTTAGACTCAATCTTCCAAAACAACGAATACAGCATGTTCTGAATGTTGGCTGGACCCCACAGTCGATCCCACTAGGCAAGTGTTGACAGTTCCAGCAGCCTACCTGGACTGCATTCGCACAAAAGCGAGTAGCTAGCTCAACGCGGCGATATCCTTTGAGGCGTCGCCGCTCTCTTAGTCCTGACGATGACATTTCAGCTAGTCATGCTTCTTCGCCAGCTAGCACTTACCCCACACCGCGCAACCGAGTACAGACTGCAGAAACATCCTTCGTTTCTGGTGCACCCAAATCTAAAGTACGGTTTCTGCGAATCCAGCTCAAAGACACATGACGACTCAGAACCCGTGGTCATTTTGGCAACTAGTCGATCACGAGGGCGCGCTCTTCTGCAACGACGAGCACCTCTGCTCCCTTGAGAGCCTCTCCGAGGACGTCGTTGACTGCCCATTCGAGAGAATCAAGTGCGTCTTCTCCCCCGCTGATGGCTTCGGCTTCCCGGTGGTTTACCCGGATGAGTGCAGCGCCACCGATCGGAACAACACCGTCTTCGTCAGCACCGTGTTCCTCAACGATTCGTGCCCATGCGGAGTCCAAAGCGCCTGGTGTCAAGACTCGCACCCGAACTCGATAGGTGAGATCTTGAGTGGTGTGTCGATCGAACCAGTCATTGGATAACGTCCAAATTGTCATGTCTTAAGTATCAGGCCGGGCACCTGGCGTCGCAAACAGTGCGCCCCATTATTGAGTTGCTGGGATAAGGCCTGCTCGGCATGAGGTGCGCGAAACCGTTTAAGCAACTTCGAGGGGTTTGATCTCGGCAACCTGATGACGTAGCGCAAGACGACCAAGTCTCAGTTCATAGTTCGACTGTAGGTTCATCCAGAATTCGTCTGACGTACCGAAGTATCGCGCCAAACGAATTGCAGTATCAGCAGTGATACCTCGTTTTCCATGCACAATCTCATTGATTCGGCGAGGCGGAACGCCAATAGACACCGCGAGCTTATGCTGGGTAATTCCGAATCCCTCAATAAAGTCCACCATCAAGATTTCTCCGGGATGAATCGGCTCGATTGCGTCGGTATCAGTGGTAGTCGACGAGCTCGACATTCTCCACACCCCCTTCTCTCCAGATAAAACACAGCCGCCATTGCGCATTGACACGAATGCTGTACTGCCCAAGCCGATCCCCAACCAACCGCTCCAGGCGGTTTCCCGGTGGGATCCGGAGATCTGCAAGATTCTTTGCTGCGTGAATCAACTCAAGCTTCCGCAAAACCGCCCTTTGAACGGAGCGATTGATGCGCTTCACATACTGACCATGCCAGATTCGTTCAGTGTCCTTGTTGCCGAACGATCTAATCACAAGATAATCATATAACGGAATGCGCTAATAACGCCAGGCGTCAAACGAAACTCGACCGGACTGCGAGCGCTTTGGATGCCAGTTAATGGCGACTTCGATGGAGCGCTAGCTAGTCACCAGTCGAGCTCCTCCGAACCGGCACGTATACCTTCCGTACGTGCCGCACGGACCGATTCAGTCATTCCGGGGATCGAAGCCAGAAAGAGGCTTTCCTGCACAGCGCGCCAGTCGTCCTCACCCACCAAGACAGCATTGCCTCGTTGCCCTGTAATGATCATAGGCTCGGACTCTTCATTTACCTGATCGATTAGGCGGTACAAGTTCGCCCGCGCCGACGTTGCACTTACAGCAGTCACGTAATCGCCACCTCCAAATTAAACGTACGCCTTACGTACTTAAAGGCAAGTTGTGGCATCCGCTCAAATCTTTGGCGCATGCGTTCAAGCAGAACACAAGTTGTTCAGGGTCACGAAAACGAGCTGGAGCAGATGTAGAGCGGGCACACCCAAGAGGTGCGAGCTCAGCGGACGTAGTTTAAGAGCTGGTCGCCACGGATACACTGGAAACCATGAGTGAAGCAGCATTCACAGTTCGCCAGATCACCTTCGACTGCCACGACCCTTCTAAGCTAGCCCAGTTCTGGTCAACTGCAACGGGATGCGAGACCGTCGCCAACTACGGCGATTTCATAATGGTCAATTCCACACCAGCTCTGGGGTTTCAGCGAGTTGAGCGCCCCACACCCGGGAAAAACCGCATGCATATCGACGTTGGCGGGGTTGAACGCAACGCTCTGGTGGAGCTTCTAACATCCTTGGGCGCTACCGCACTCAGTGACCACGAGGCACCGGGACTTGTATGGACCGTTATGCAGGACCCGGAAGGCAATGAGTTTTGTGTGGGCAATCCAGATTTCTAGGTTCGGAGCAGACCGTTCGGACCCCAATTTAGATCCCCCGCGAAGCCCTCGGGAAGCGGATGGGCTCGTTTGATGGCCATGCGAATAACGTCTGCGCGATGGTTGTGGAAAGCCTGGTAGTCAGGCGAGTGTCACTCGTAGAAAATAAGCTCGATCGGCTCCGTTTCCCGCAGTTCGTGATCCCAGACGTAAAAGCGGTCGTCGCCGGGCAACAAAACGATCGCGTTGCCCTCCTGGTCCTCGGCGACGGGGACGGCGTCCTGCGGGAAACCGTCGGCTTCAGAGCGCCACGTTTCGGTTACTTTCACTACGTGATCTGCTGAGCGGGCGAGACGGCGACGGTCGGAATCGTCATACACCGGGTAGAGGAACCAGTATCCCTCATCGGTGTCGTCGATTTCGCCACCGTTCTCCGACATCAGACGCTCGCGCAAAACGTCTGGGAAGGTGCGCCCCAACGCTTCTTCGGCGGCGCGGATTCGTGATTCATCAACGGGGAATGCCATACAAGAAGTATATCGGACACCCTCAGCCCTTGGCTACGGATATCAATGCTCTAATGTGGGCCCTAATCTCCCGGATTCACAGCGTCATTGACTGGGATCACCGGACTGTTATTCAGGCAACTTCGACGGTCTCAATCTGCTCAATTTCAGGGAGGATCTTATCTTCTGCCACATCAATGTCGTACTGAGTCTGCAGCCCAAGCCAGAACTGCGGAGTCATACCAAAGAATTTCGCCAACCGAAGCGCAGTGTCCGCAGTGATCGCACGTTTACCATGGACGATCTCGTTGATCCTGCGAGGGGAAACTCCAATGGAGACGGCGAGCTTGTGCTGGGTAATACCCATGTCTTTAAGAAAGTCCTCCATGAGGACTTCTCCCGGGTGAACGGGAGGGAGCTTGTCAGTGGTAGTCAACGATCTCAACCTCCTCTGCCCCAGCAGCGGTCCACCGAAAGCAAACCCGCCACTGGTCATTGATACGGACACTATGCTGACCCCTGCGATCGCCCTTAAGCGCTTCGAGACGGTTCCCCGGCGGAATCCGCAATTCTTCGAGGTTCTGCGCGTAACCGAGCTGGCGCAGTTTCCTCAACGCCACTGAGTGGATTCGGGAATCGATTGAACGCACCCGCTCTCGATTCCAAAGCCGCTCGGTGTCCTTGTCGGCGAATGACTGGATCACAACTTAACCTTATCCACCCATAGCGATGCGCGTCAATAACGCTACACGTTAAACCGGCACTTAACAGAGCGTCAGCGCAAAGTCATTTGCCACATTGCCGCCAGTCAACTGCAAACCTGCAATAGCGGCTCTGCGTGGAGCGCACTAGGGGTACTGTTGAAGCATTAAGTTCCACGAACACATCAATGGTATTCGCCCAACACTAAACAATCCGGATCGGCAAGGCACAAAAACACCCAGGACAACACACAATGAGACTTTGGAATTCCGCTGAAGCTGAGCACACTGTCGGACACGCGTATAGCAATATTGCGAATGAAATTGAGAAATTAGTTAATTCATATATTGAGGACAAACAATTTTCTGATGCATATAAAGATTGGTGCTGGGCATACATTGCGATACTAGAAGGGCCGATCATGAAGAAAATGAAGCTTCCCGAGATTGTACGACGCAACAATAAAGAACGGGATTTAGAGTTTCGGCTGAAAATCGATTATCAGTCTTTCCTTGATGGTGATTACAATCGACAACTCGAGCTGATTGTCGATTCATTAAATCGCTGCTTAGATCACCCAAAAATGACGAAAACGTGGAAAGTTCCTGAAAGTGACATAGCCATTCTAAAGCAAGCTTTGCAGGCAGCAGAGCAACAAATGAAGAATAATTGAAGGTTGCGCATTTATAACGCGACACGATGCACACAGCGAACTTGTTCTACATGACGCCGAATCCTTCGAGGAAGGGACGCAACCAATACCGAGGCCCACTCGAGTAAACGTCGAGTCTGGATAGCAGTTCTAAGCCCACCCACACGTTAAACCGGAACTCCACCACGTGCCCGACCGCAGGGTGGCCTCTTTGAAAACTCACGGTAGCCTCGCGCGAGTTAATGTAATCTGAGTCATAGAGTATCCGTAGTCCAAACCGCATCTATCCGATGCCAGATAGCGCCAGAATGAGCCACCGACGAAAGGCACTGACTTGGAGGTGTAGATGGAAAGGACCTTCTCCAGAGAAACCACACTCGTGGACAACCGGCTCACGCTCGCACTTGCACCCGGGCTGGAGCCTGATGGACTCAACGCATCCCCCAGTTTCTTCCACGGCTTCGCAACCCACCCGCAAGTGCTCGCACGCGGGCTCGTGACGCTCGCCGACATCACGGCCACCCGCTATTACAATTACACCCCGGTGTCGGAGCGCGACCCGATCCTTTCCGCACACGGCGATCGCCTGCGAGTTGAGTGTTTTTCAGGGTGCAACGCCGTCTACGCGTGCTTCGAGTTGATGGGTTCGGGCCTTGATGGTGGTGACATCGGACGTGGCACCACCAACGTCGACATCGGCCCAAAGTCTAGAGCGATGCTGTCCAATCTGCCGCGCCATGAACTCCTGCATCTCGACGTCGGCGCAGAGGGTCTGCGGGCGGCGACGCCGACGGCGTCCATGATTGAGCGTCCCGTGACGATGCCGTCACGCTGGGTGCGCGCGCTAGGCAACGCAGCACAGTCGCAACAAGGTTTCGTAGAGGCGTTCCGGGTGACGGCCTCGGGGGCGCGCCGGTTCCTTGCCGGATTACCGCCTGCGAGCTCGTCCGGGCGTTCGGCCTGGCTGTCCTCGTCCCGCGGCACAGTAAAGGCCAGTGTGGCGGCGACCTCGGGAGCGGTGCTGGTCAGCGGTCTGCAGCGGCTCAGCGCGTTGAAACGGCTGTTGCCTCACGTGCAAGGACTCATCGTCCACGGCCCCGCCGACGAGCACACCGTTGGCGCGATGATCACCCTGCTGCTCCCGGACGCCCGGCTTACCCTCGGGCTGACTGACAAAGAATGGCGCGGCTACTCCGGCGAAGGCTCCTTGCTGGCCTCACTGGCAGAACCGAACGTCATGGAAGACGCTGACCTGGTGAGCGCCGTGTTGGCCTTTGAACCGATCATCGACGTGCACCGCCTTGCCAAGGACACCGCGCTTCCTGAGTCTCGAGTGAAAGCCGCTCTGGCAGTGCTCGCGGCCTCTGGCCGCGTGGGGTGGGACGTCAACGACCAAGCCTATTTCCACCGCGAACTGCCCGACACTCCCGAACGGGTGGAAAAGGACAATCCGCGGTTGATCGCAGCGCAAAAGCTCGTGTCCGCCGGTGCCGTGCGCAGCTCCGGTTCGGATGCCTGGATCGTCAATTCGGGCGACGCCGAATACGGAGTGCGACTCGGCCTAGATGCTGGCGCCCCCGAGAAGGGCGCCACTTGCAGTTGCACCTGGTACCTCTCCCATGCTGGCGACCGTGGTCCGTGCAAGCACGTTCTAGCCGTAATACTCACGCAATCTACCAGCCCCACCGAACGTCAGGAACCCGAATGAAACTGAACCCGAGGCTCGATGAAGCCATTGAGATCTTTCGTGAATTAGGTTGGGACGAAGCCGATCTTGCCGACGCGCCAACACTGCCGCTCGGCACGAAGGAACAACAGAAGGTGGCCCTATCTGGGCTGAGAACCGGCGACTGGGGCGAGTACGGGAAGGTCGGGCCGGACACTTACGGCTGGATCAGCGCGGTGGACGTCGATGAAACCATGCTGGCGCTGTTTGAGTTGCGGCTCGGTGTGATCCCGCACAGGGCATTGTGGCTGCTGCAGCATGCCGACGATGTTGTTTTGGCCAGGTGTGTCGCCCAACGCGGCGAGGCTTACGCCGCCGAGTTCATTGATGAAGTGTGCCTGCCGCTCCTGAGGGCGTCTGAGCACTCCCTGTCCGCCCATGGGGAGGCGGCCGTCCGGTTGGTGTGCGACCTCGGGCTAGCCGTCCCGGAAAAAATCGACTACCTCAAAGACTGGGCAGTGGTGGCGCTTGCGGCGCTTACCGGTGACGTCGCCGAAATCCCATGGCCTGAAAAACATGCGCTCCCGACCTTTGAAGAACTGCGCCCTTCATTTGACGAGCACTGGCGGGCAGCACTGCATTCAGGTGTACCCATGACGGGGCCTTTGGGCAAGCTTCTTTCCGCTGCGGTCAAAGCAGGGCTAATCGAGCGCAGCGCGGGGATGGAGCAGCTCTTTGCGTCTTTGGATGCGGCGGTGCGTCCTGGTGATCGTAAAGCACTCACGTCGTTGATCGTGAACGACATCGCGGTGACCGACGATGAACTGGTGACCCGCGTCGATGCGCTGATCCCCGTCCTGAGTCACGGCGAAGGGCCGATCGTCGAGAGCTTCGGCCCTCGACTGATCGCGAACGTAGCCGACGACCTGGTGGGAGAAGTGGCTCTGGCTTGCCTGTACGTGAAGACACAGAAGGCAGTGCGACAAGTGTTGACTGCTTTGAAGCAGCGCGACTTTCCGGGGCAGGCGAGTGCAGAACTGCTATACGACAGACTGAGTGAACTTGCCCAGTCTCGCGACAAAGCCACGGCGAAGCTGACCGAGGCGGTGCTGGCGAATTGGAACGTGACCCCCGCGGTCGCAAGCGAAGAGCCCGAGGTCACCGGGCTGTGGCAGCCAACTCCACAGCTGTGGAACGTCCCACGATTTGAAGTGGATGAGGTCACCCCGGAGGCGTTGACCGAAGCGCTTCGAGTGTTGACCTCTCGCGGTGACATTGCTGTGCTCGACTTGGACGCAGAACGATTCCTGGCGCTGGCGGTCGCACTGGCTAACCACAGCCTGGACGACACCCGAAGGGCGCTCAGTGGGATCTCGTCGGCGCTCTGGGCACAGGTCGTCCGTAACTGGTTGGCGGGGGGACCCGGCGCGTCCCGTTGGCAAGCGGGAAGTTTCTTGTGGTACATGCGTGTTGAAAGCACGTTTGACCACCTCGGGCAGATCCCCTGTCTGTTATCGCAACCATCGCGGGTTGATCTGAGTGTCGAGTTCGACGATCTGGTTGCGTCCTTGGAAAAGTACGCGGCCGCGGGCGTCCCGGTGCTGCAGGCTGACCTGGTTATGGCGCTGGCTCGCCTCGACGTGACGAAGGCGGACGCTAAAGCCAGCCTGCCCGAGGTCCCGGTGAAGCTGGTAGACGGCAGGCTGCTACTTCGAAACACAGCCCAAGTGATCATGTCCTACCTGAAGAGACCATTCGTCGATATGGAGGCGCCTTTTGCCTTGTCAGACCGCAATGGCAACTTGGCCTGGCCCAAGTCGTTGGTTGGGTTGGACTGCAATATGATCGTCAATAACCGGATCAAGAACTGCTTCGGGGTATTCCCCAACTGGGGTGATGCCCTGAATATCGACCTTGATCGACGACTCTACCCGGACTATGCATCGGTCATGGCTCGGCAGTTAGCTCGCAGCGCCAAGCCGCTTGGGCCGGGCGGGGCGGTGAATTTGCTGGCCGTGCAACGTCACGGACGCCCGCAATATGCCACCGAGTCAGCGTTAGCGCTACAAGAAGCCTGGGAGCGCGGGCTTTTAGTGCCCGGCGTGGCCGATATCGACTACCTCGACTGGGATGCTCAGCTGAGCAACATCGCATCATTTGTTGAGTCGTTGCGTCACGCAGCGGATCGCGGCATGTTGTCGGTTGTCTGGCCGGTGTTGGACGACGTGCTCGTCGCCTCTCTCAAAGCCCCGCGGATGTTGGCAGGCACCGCCGAGGCAGCTCAGGCGATGCAAGACTATGTTGGCGAGGTGCTGGCTGCGGTCACCTCGGGTGTTGCACCGGCGTCAGCGTTGGAGGTGCCGGGGGTACGCGCGTTGGCGGCTCGGAAAGGTTCTTCAAAGGCGGTTGACGCGGCCAGGGGCGTCGTCAAGCAACTGCCCGACGAGCAGGCGGAACCCTAGTATCCCGCTGCGCCTTCCCTCGACACGGCGCTTTTTGAAAAGATCTGGCCGGCAGCGGCCGGGACCAAGCCGAACATCCCGGATGGGGTGACGTACTCGCTGCGCGAGGCAGGTTCGAACACAAAGCAGCACCACCTGCAATTCGACATGGTTGTTCCCAGCTACCCGGCGTCCGTATTCGAGATTAAAAGCCTGACCAGAGAGTTCCTTGAAATCCGGGAATTGGGGCAGGCCATTTCCAAGCGCTTGAGCCAGGACGAGCCGGAAGGCAAGGAAAGCTGGCTCTATTGGGACGGCGACGCCCTGGTTGCAGACGATTCCAGAAACCGGAGCGAGGCTACACCTGAGCTTTCCGACGCGCTTATTGCGGTATTGATCGCTTACGCAGGGGTTCGCGCCGACGACGCACACCAGAAGCGGGAATGGGCAGCGGAACGACTACAAGAATTGGCGGAGAAAGAAGCGTACGGCTCCGCAGCTGTGAAGGCCGCCACGATCGGGTTGCTGCCGTACCACGAGGTGTGGAGCCCGGCGCGGGTGGTATACACCCTGGAGAAGCAGCCTGAGCTGCTGCCGTTCCTGTGGCCAACGTTGAGCGAGCCCCTGCGGTTCGCCGGAAATCAGGACACTGTACCGAAGTGGGTGAACCGTGTCCTCGACGTTGTGAGGGTTCACGCCGAAGTCCTGCTCGAAGCCACCCGCCGGGGCTACGTCCCGGCTGACGCGTGGGACGGCATCGGCGCGTTGGCTGCGAAGAAAGGTTCGTCAGCAGCACTGAAGAAAGCCCGAGTGCTGGCCAAGTCCTTCGGAACAGTCACGACCCTGGGGTGACTGGAAACGTCCTTCCCCTAACCCTCTAGTGGCAAAGGAAAGGATGTGACCTGCCCATAACGCTAAACGTTAAATTTGAACCCGCCCCAGGGAAAAGAACGCCGCCCCTAACAGACTCAGAACAAGCACCACGACGGGGTTGAAGTAGACATTCCTGTAGTTCATGCACAACGTCCTACTTATAACCCTGCATACTTATTGCAGGATGCTTTCCCTTGAACGATAATCCCTAATTAAACACCTTGTTTTCCGAGAGGAAGAACCACCCGCCATGTCAGAGTTCTCAGCACAGGTTCAAGCGCTACGTTCGATGATCGAGTCCGAAGAGTTCATTTCCGAAGACACTGATGGCCTAATCCAACTTGCGAAACCAGCCGTAACCCTTCCCTACTCCAGCTGCACTCCCACCGAACATGGTTCGTACTTCGGTGGCAGGCCGTATCTTCCGGAAGGTGCGACATGGCCCATCGCAAAAAGCGGTCAGCCACTGCTCCATATCGTTCAGCTAAATTTTGCCGATATTGTCCGTCATGTGCGTGCGGAGGGAGCGTCGGAAAGCGAAGCAACTCTCGACGGATTGATTCCGGATTCAGGGATTTTTCAACTCTTTGTCGGTGCTGATCCACTCTACGGCGGATTTACTTCGGATTCACCAGGCGACGGCATGGAAATTCGCTATATCCCTGAGCCTGCGGAAGGCTTTGGCAACCACAGCTTTCCTGGACCTCATACCGCGGAGCCTGCTGCCTTCGATGAACAGGACGAGGATTATTGCTCCCCGTTCAGCAAGGATATTGGGACGATTATGAACGCGCCGATTTCTTTGTCGAGCGCAGCTGCAATGATCCCTCCCACTGAGCAAGCAGTCTACGAGGCTTGGGAGTCCGAAAAGGACGATGACTTTCTTGATAACGATGAGTACTTTGACGAGCTGGTTGAATTGCGGAGTGCAGCCAGAAACCAAAGCTACATCATGATTGGCGGTTTCCCAGCGTTCGCGCAAGACCCTTCGGAGCCTGATGGGTACGTTCACTTCCTAGAAATCGATTCCACATATCTGGAAGAAGAGGAAGAGCTCCCCTTCGAGGCCATGTGGGGTGATTTAGGTGTCGCCCACGTATTCCTACACCCAGCCGCATTGAAGAAAATGCACGCCGGCGAGGCCGTGGTGTACCGCTCCGAGAATACTGGCACAACCGATGGTGCTGTTTTTTACTGGGATCAGGGCTGATTTCCAGTGGGTGACCTGTAAGAACGTCAAAAGTGCATGTGGAATGCATCGCTGAGGGTTCTCGCTTTCTTGAGTGCAGCACTCGAGCCTTTCTGAGAGGCAAAGGCGTGCAAACCATCCCACGCATCCGAAGGGATATAACCGCGGCGGGTGGCTTCAGCAAGGATTTGTTGGTGCAGAGTTATCACGTCGAGCACCCGGTTGACCCATCTGGGCACCGGTGTGTGTTCGGCAGCAAAAACCAGTGGTTCGGTGAGCATGGGCCACAGCGCGGGAAGAAGTTCCGGTTTCGTCTCAAGATCGTGAATGGCACGGGCCGGACTCCACGCCCCACCCAGCAACAGTTGGGGTACCACGGTTCGAACGGTCGCCCATCCGAGCTTTCCCGAGGCGACCAACTGTTCTACTTCGTGACGTGGGATAGTCACGTCATCGTCGGTCGCTAGACCGGTCAAGCACACACCGAACAGTGAATCTGAACGCGTTTTTTGGTCGGTGATTCGCTTGCTCTTCCGACGTTGCCACGCATTACGTTCCTTATTGCCGAACGGTTCAGCAACCACCTGTTTACCGTCAAAGAACACTCGCTCGTTCTCGGTAGACAGAACCCATCCTTCACTCAGGAAATCGCCCTTGAAGGTGCGGAGTTTCACTGTCTGGCCAGTGGGGAGTGTGAGGTGGCACATCAACGTGCGGTGACTTGCATCAGGATCTTCCCAGTGCGCACTGATACGACCGCCATCGTCGACACGGGAGGCGGTTCCCGCCTCAGCTGGCCACACTCGATCAAATTCCTTGGCGTCAAGCTCTTTGGCCTTGACATCAGGAGTCCTGCGCGTGGGGAGTTCTTCCACAGCGGGTTCGGGGGCCGCTACGCCCCAGGCGTCTAGTACCCGTTGTGCCCGCTTCGCTAGCGCCGCATTCTTCTCCACGGCTAGCTCGCCCACCCGGTCTGAAAGCAGGTGAACCTGTTCAGACTCCAAGTCTTTCCTGCCTGCCAGTGCCTCAACCACCGCGCGCTTTGCCTTCACTGTTTTGGCATACAGAGCAGGCAGCGCCACTTCAGCAACCACCTCGGGCGGGGCGAATGAAATGAGCCGAGGTGCAAGCGCCTCCACCACCGGCCCCTCACCCGTGCTGATCGCAGGAACCAACGCAACCACCCGGTCTAACAGCTCGGAATCGCTGACGCTCAACTCCTCCGTGATAATCCGCACCAGTTCCTTGCGGTCCCCGGGCCTGGGGGCGGTGTCCAGTCCGGTGATGGCGAGTTGCAGGGCGTCATCACGGCTGATGAGGCCCTGTTGAACCCCCATGAGGAGCACTGCGCCCGACGGGCCATCCACGGAGTCGCCCAGCTCCAGTGCGGCGCGCAGGTGAGTGGCAAATGACGGGCGCAAATCGTCAAGCGACGGAATCCATGCGCCACGTATGGGCGTTTTACCAGC
Source organism: Brevibacterium sp. UMB1308A (assembly GCF_030230605.1). Classification (GTDB taxonomy): domain Bacteria; phylum Actinomycetota; class Actinomycetes; order Actinomycetales; family Brevibacteriaceae; genus Brevibacterium. Next base: position 797 of record NZ_JASPDO010000007.1, on the reverse strand, counting down.
GAATCCATCACACGCCGTCACGGTCCACGCTTCCAGGCACGGAAGCGTGTAGGGCATCTCCAAACCGTGTTTGAGGATGAGTCCCACCGCCACGTTTTCGCTCTTTGAGCCCACGTTCGCCCAGAGCCAGCACGCGCGTTCAGCGAATGCGAGCGCAAAGTTCTCGTCGCGTTGCAGAAGGCAGTCCAAGAGCGCTTGGTCTGAGCCCTTAGCGAGTTCGGCCGCCCGACGTCCGTTCACCCCCAACCGAATGGCGAACATGCCGAGCATTCCGGGATCAACGTCCACGCTGGGGTTCCCCTTTTGCAGGCCCGCGAGCGCGGTACGCTGTTGCTCATTTGTCCCAAGCGGGAGGGTGGGGGCGTCTTCGCGGGCGGCTGTGTCCCAGCCGAGGTCTTTAAAAATCTGTACCGAGCGATCGATGGGCCTCATGTGTGCTCCTCAGGTCCGGGCCGTCACCTAATCATGGCACGCGGTTTGGCCACCCGGTTTGCCCGGTCGATCGTGGCTTGTCCCAGCACCCACAGTGCGCAGAATCTTCATGGCACAGTTTTTCCTTTCATAATTCAAAATTCTTCGTTCTCACACGCCATGAGACCGCACATACCCCGTTACATTCTTTTGTAGGTCCTCATCAGAGGATCTGGTCGCTGGTCCTGGTATGGCTTTTTTGCCCTGTCATCGATGATCCGGGGGGTGTTGCCGCCAGGAGTCCAGGATGCGCGTTGACTGCTGATAGGGACGTGGCCCGGCTTTGTTCGAGGTCTCTTCGTAACGTGGGTGCCAGCATCGGGTGT
>NZ_JASPDO010000006.1 GCF_030230605.1 Brevibacterium sp. UMB1308A | reverse complement strand
CACTCACCTTCAATCGTGGTGAACATGGCATCCGTGCGGTGCGGAAGCCCAGACGCCCGCACAACCTTCACGGCCTCAGCAACAGCGTCGTGGACTCCCCCGTCACCGTCCGGGTCGGGACCCCCGGACGGCGCAACAGAAAACGCAACCAGCATTACTCGCCAACCTTCACGATCAGCGCGTCACCCTGACCGCCACCACCGCACAGGGCAGCGACACCCAGGCCACCACCTCGGCGCTGGAGTTCCAAAGCCAAGGTCAGAACAATACGCGCACCTGAAGCCCCGATTGGGTGACCCAGCGAAACCGCACCACCGTTGACGTTGACCTTCGAGTCATCGATGCCCAGGTCCTTCATGCTGGCCAGGGAAACAGCGGCGAACGCTTCGTTGATTTCGTACAAGTCGAATGAGTCAGCTGCCACGCCTTCACGCTCAGCAGCCGCCTTAATGGCCTGGGAAGGCTGGTGCTGCAAGGTCGAGTCAGGGCCGGCCGTCCATGCGTGGGAACGGATCTCAGCCAGGATCGGCAGCCCAGCTTCCAACGCCTTGTCCTTGTTCATGACGACAACCGCTGCCGCACCGTCAGAGATCTGCGACGCATTTCCAGCGGTGATGGCTCCGTCCTTGCGGAAGGCCGGGCGCAGTTTCGACAGGGACTCCGCAGTCGAGTCGCCACGTACACCTTCATCCGAATCAACAACCGTGTCACCCTTACGGCTGGAAATGGTGATGGGCGCGATTTCCTCAGCGAGCTTGTCCTTGGCAGCTGCTGCACGCTGGTGTGACTGGGCCGCAAAAGCGTCCTGCTCCTCACGGCTAAATTCCGTGTCACCTTCGTTAGCCGATTCGGTCAGTCCACCCATCGCTTGATCGGTGAAAGCGTCCCACAGGCCGTCGTAGTCCATGTGGTCGCGAACGGTCACATTGCCGTACTTGTAGCCGGCACGGGACTTTTCAAGCATGTGAGGTGCGTTCGTCATCGACTCCTGACCACCTGCAACAACCACGTCATACTCGCCGGAACGCACCAACATAGCGGCGTGCGTGATGGTGTTAATTCCTGACAGGCACAACTTGTTCAGCGTCACTGCCGGCACGGTCATGGGAACTCCGGCCTTCGCAGCCGCCTGACGTGCAGCACCCTGGCCAACGCCCGCCTGCAGAACCTGGCCCATGAGAACGTACTCAACTTTTTCCGGCGCAACTCCAGCACGCTCAAGAGCAGCCTTGATCGCGTGCGCTCCCAAGTCAACTGAACTCAAAGACGCGAGTGATCCAGACATTTTGCCAAGTGGCGTGCGAGCACCGGCAACGATTACGGCTTCAGCCATTTTTCCTCCTCATACGACCGTGGTCTTTGTCACAAGGTTAGACCAGGTGACGGTCTAATCGCACGCCGGGCCCGAGGTGGTTGCCCCAAGCTACTGACGTCTACTGAGCCTGTCTGTCAGCTGGTATCCAGCAGAGAAGCATTAGAGTAGAAGGCAGCACCATTTACACGATTCAAAGGAGATTGAGACGTGACGCCTCCTGAAGAGTTCCGCACAGCCATGCGTGGCTTTGAAAAGAGCGAAGTTGAAGCGCGTATTCGCCAGTTAAAGAGCGAAATTGACTCTCTGCGCAAAGCCCTACAAGACGCTCGAAGTCAGGTGATTACCGCGGACCGAGCGAAGCTACAGATCGCCGGCGAACTCTCTGAGGTCAAGGAGCAACTCAAGAAAGCTACCGACGATCAGGCAGAGGCACAGTCAGCCCCGGGTAGCCGAATTGACCACCTGCTGAAGATCGCGGAGTCACAGGCGCGTGAAACTTTGGCACAGGCAACGGCTGACGCCGAAACTATCCGGAACAAAGCGCGCGCCGACGCTGCAAGCCAACGCGCACGCATGCACACGGAATCGAATGACACGCTTTCGAACGCGCGCTCTGAAGCCGACTCAATCATGCAAGCCGCAGAACTGCGCGCCACTGAAACTGTGGAGGCCGCTGAGAAACGCGCAGAGGAACTCAAACAGACCGCCCAGCGCGAAGCTGACACCATCCAAAGCGATGCGCAATCCGCAGCCAACGATCAGCGCGACTCCCTCAAGCACGAGATCGCCACTGGGCGCGCCGACGCTGAAAAAGAAGCAGCCAGCACACTGGACGCCGCCAAAAAAGAAGCCGACAAGCTGGTAGCTGAGGCACGTCAGTCAGCTGAAAAGCTTCTCAGTGAAGCGCGCACAGAAGCACAGACGGTTCGCGCAGAAGCGCAGAAGATGCACGACACTGCTAAGAAGTCCTCTGACGACCTCAAACTCGAGCTTGCTAACCTGCGCCAAAAGCACGAACAGGACCAAAAGGCCCAGTTCGAAAAGACTCAGGCCGACAGCAAGAAGACCATCGAAGAAGCACAAGCGCGCGCAAAGAAAGCCGACGACGACGCGCGTGCAGCTGCCGAACGTGCTGAAGCTACGCGTAAAGAAGCGATCGAAAAAGCCGACAAGATCATCGCCGACGGTCGTCAGCGCGCTCAGTCGCTTATCTCCGAGGCCCGCCAGACCGCTGAAGCCACGATTGAAGAGTCAGCAGCCGAAGCCAAGCGCAACGTATCTGCCGCGCAGTCTCAAGTGGACTTGCTCACCAAACAGCGCCGCACCATCACGGCTCAGCTCCAGCAACTGCAGTCAATGTTCGCAACCCCGGGCCTTTTCGACGGGCTTGACCTGACCGATGACAAGTCCGACAAAGTCAAGGCCGCTGCTGCTCCCACCGAAAAAATCGGTTCAGAAGAAGAACTTGAGGAACTACGCAAGAGCGTAAACGCCAACAAACCGGCGAACACCTCGGCAGACAAACCTGCTGACAAACCTGCGGGCAAGCCAACCACCACCTCGGACGCTGGCCAACCTTCAGAAAAACCGGCTGACAAGCAGGAAAGCAAACCTGCAGACACACCAGCAACCCAGCAGGACAACAAACCAAACCTCAAACTGGGCAACAGTTCCACTAACAAACAGGGAACCAAGCCGGGTGGCACCTCGGGGGCGGAAAAACCAAGCGCAACCACACCGCCGAACACACCGAACGCACCTAGCTCCAAGAAGTAGGTTCACAGCCGTAACCTGAGAGGTTCAGCGAAGTTCAGCGCAGCATCGCCGTCGCAATTAGCGGCGGCGATGTCGCGTATTGAAACACGACGTATGCCAGTGCCGGCGCGTTTCGACCCCCACGCCTACGCCAAACTCGTCATCGGTACGCCACGCGACCGTGTGAGCCAGAGAGGCTGGCAGGTCCTGCGAACACCCAGGGCACACATACACTTTCCCAGACGAATTCCCTTGCGTATGTTGGACGATCCACGTGCCATCCGGGCCAGTCTGCGTAGTCCGCACGGTGCTTGAAGCGGACAGTTCACGGAACGGCCGTTGCCACTTGTTACTGCGTCGAGAAGAGTTGCTACGTGGCATGGTGCAATTGTGTCACGTAAAGTGATTGCGTGCGATTAGTAATAGCGACGTGCAGTGTGAACTATGCAGGACGGCTCACAGCCCACCTGCCTATGGCCCAACGGCTCCTCATGCTGAAAGCCGACGGCTCAGTTCTGGTCCACTCCGACGGTGGCTCATACAAACCACTCAACTGGATGACTCCCCCAGCCACGCTCACCGTCGATCAACCCAACGACGAACAAGCCCAAGCTGGCATCACTGAAGTGTGGAACGTCAACCAGACCAAAACTGGCGACCGCTTAGAAATCGCGATTCAGACGATTCACCGCGACATCGAACATGACCTTGGCGAGGACCCAGGACTCCTCAAGGACGGCGTCGAAGCCCACCTGCAAGAACTCCTTGCTGAACACATCGAAACCCTAGGCGACGGTTACACCACAATACGTCGCGAATATCAGACACCCATTGGCCCCGTGGATATTCTGGCCCGCGACGAAAACGGAGCGTCCATCGCCGTGGAAATCAAACGCCGAGGTGGTGTCGACGGAGTCGAACAACTCACCCGCTACCTAGAACTTCTCAACCGAGACCCGCTCATTGCGCCCGTTAAAGGGGTATTTGCGGCTCAAGAAATCCGGCCCCAGGCACGCACCCTGGCAACCGACCGCGGAATCCGTTGTGTGACCCTCGACTACGACGCCCTTCGCGGAATGGACGACCCAGAAAGTCGCCTCTTCTAAGCGTGCGCGCGTCGCGCACGCGCGTAACTACGGATCAGCGCGCGAGTTAACTACAACTCGACGTCCTCGCGCTCAATGCGCTCAACCTTGGCACCCAAAGACCGCAACTTGTCCTCAAAGTACTCGTACCCGCGGTCAATATGGGAAACCCCAGAAACCTCGGTCACGCCGTCTGCGACCAACCCGGCCAACACTGCCCCGGCTCCGGCGCGAATGTCACTTGCTTCCACCTCGGCCCCGGACAGAGACTCAACCCCGTTGATCAGCGCGTGATTGCCGTCCAACTCAACCTGAGCGCCCAAACGTGCCAGCTCACGCACAAACCGCCACCGGGCCTCAAACAGGTTCTCAGTGAGCAACCCTTGGCCATCAGAAATCGCGTTCAGCGTGATTGCAAACGGCTGAAGGTCGGTGGGAAATCCTGGGAAAGGAAGAGTTGAGATTCGAACCGGCCGAGGTCGTTCCGGACCAATGACGTGAATGCCACTTTCGAGTTCGGTCACCTGGGCGCCAGCGGAACGAAGCTTGTCAAGGACGACGGGCAGAAGATCCCCGTTCACGCCATTGACCTGGATATCGCCCCCGGTGATCGCTGCTGCGAACGCCCACGTGCCCGCGACGATACGGTCGCCAACACACACGTGTCGAACAGGGTGAAGAGATTCAACACCCGTCACAGTCAACGTCGATGTCCCGATGCCTTCGATGTTCGCGCCCATAGCGACGAGCATCGAACAAATGTCAACGATTTCCGGTTCACGAGCAGCGTTATCGATTGTGGTCACACCGTTTGCCAAAGTGGCAGCCATAACCAAGTTTTCGGTTGCACCAACAGATGGGAATGCTAAGCGGATATCCGCGCCGTGAAGGCCTTGAGGAGCGCGCGCAATAAAATACCCGTGGTCCAAGCTCACCTGCGCACCCATAGCGCGTAGACCCGCTTCGTGGAGGTCGAGGCCACGTGAACCGATCGCGTCGCCTCCGGGTAGCGCTACATGTGCCTCATTGACCCGCCCCATGAGCGATCCAAGAACTGAAATAGATGCGCGCATGGCCCGGACAAGTTTGTAGTCTGCACGCACTTCAGGCGTTTCCGGCACGGTGATGGCCACGACACCCGCGTCCGAGTCATAATCGACGGAACAGCCCAGCGAGATGAGCAGCTTCACCATGATCTTGACGTCAAGAATCGCTGGCACGTTTTCAATAACAGACGTTCCAGGTGCTAAAAGCGTTGCGGCCATGAGCTTAAGAACGCTGTTCTTTGCACCACGTACATCTACTGATCCGCGTAATGTGCACGGACCATGAACACGCAAAACTTCCATTACGTAAACCGTCCCACAGAATGATTAGCCCCTGGTGGCGGAGATTCCAACCACGATGAAAACGCGGCCAGGGCCTCGGCGTCCATCGCCAACCGCACTTCGCCAGGACGGCTCGTGTACTGGCCGTACTGACACACAGCAACCTTTGCATCGGGCAGAAGCGCGTACTGTTCATCACCGCTCGGAGTCAATCGTTGCCCGATCGTCATATCAGTTCGGGGGTACTGCCTCACTGGACGCCAGCCCACGCCAAAGACCGGATACCAGTCCAGACTCGTGACGGTTAAAACAGCCAGCCCTAAACGCCAACGTGGGCGACGCGCAGATACGTCGCCCACGAGGATTGAGCAATCAAACGCGCCAGTCAAACGCGAAATCGCGCGACGGCGAGCAAGAATCAATGCCACCGTGACAACAGCCAGCCCTACCAACGAGAGCAGAATGATTAGCAGGGTTGATGGGTTCACGGTGCCATTCTAAGTGATCGCTTAGACAAGCTGTGCCTGGTCAGCCACGACGTGCACTACGTCGTCAGCCACTGACAGGAAGCCTCCATCAGCCGAAACATTGATCGTCTCACCCGATGTCGGAGTGATGCGGACATTCCCGCCGGCCACGATTGCCAACACTGGTTCGTGACCGGTGAGAATTCCGATTTCACCTTCCACAGTCCGCGCAACCACACGTTCGGCTTCGCCTGACCACACGGAGCGGTCGGCGGCCACAACGGTGACGTTGAGACTCATGGATTAGTTCTCCTTCTGGAGTGCATCGTAGTTGCGGAGCACATCCTCGATTGGACCAACGTTGAAGAAGGCCTGTTCTGGAATGTGGTCGAACTCTCCGTCGCAAATACCCTTGAAGCCTTCGATGGTGTCCTTGATTGGGACGGTCGAACCTTCAACACCGGTGAACTGCAGAGCGGTGTAGGTGTTCTGTGACAGGAACTGTTCGATACGACGAGCACGGTGAACCGTGAGCTTGTCTTCTTCAGACAGTTCGTCCACACCCAGAATCGCAATGATGTCCTGCAGTTCCTTGTTCTTCTGCAGAATCTGCTTCACGCGCACAGCAGTGTCGTAGTGGTCCTGTCCCACATACAGCGGGTCAAGAATACGCGACGATGACGCCAACGGGTCAACAGCCGGGTAGAGACCACGCGAAGCAATGTCACGTGAAAGCTCAGTTGTTGCATCCAAGTGCGCGAACGTGGTTGCAGGAGCGGGGTCGGTGTAGTCGTCAGCTGGCACGTAAATTGCCTGCATCGACGTAATCGAGTGACCGCGGGTAGAGGTAATGCGTTCCTGCAGCACACCCATTTCGTCAGCCAGCGTTGGCTGGTAACCAACCGCCGAAGGCATACGACCCAGAAGGGTTGACACCTCGGAACCTGCCTGGGTGAAACGGAAGATGTTGTCGATAAACAGAAGCACGTCCTGGTTCTGAACGTCACGGAAGTATTCCGCCATGGTCAGACCGGTCAGTGCAATACGCAGACGCGTGCCCGGTGGTTCGTCCATCTGACCGAACACAAGTGCGGTCTTGTCGAGAACTCCAGATTCGTCCATTTCGTGGATCAAGTCGTTACCTTCACGGGTACGCTCACCCACACCCGCGAACACGGACACACCACCGTGGTCCTGAGCAACACGGGTAATCATTTCCTGGATCAAAACGGTCTTACCGACACCAGCACCACCGAACAGACCAATCTTTCCACCCAAAACGTATGGGGTGAGAAGGTCAATCACCTTGATACCGGTTTCGAACATCTGAGTCTTGGACTCAAGCTGGTCGAAGTTCGGAGCCGTGCGGTGAATTGGCCAGCGTTCGGTGATTTCGTACGGTTCGTCAATCATGGAGTCGTTGAGGACGTCACCGGTAACGTTGAAAACCTTACCCTTGGTCACGTCACCAACTGGCACCGAAATCGGTGCACCAGTGTCAACAACTTCCTGTCCGCGAACCAGACCGTCGGTTGGCTGCATCGAAACCGCACGAACGATTCCGTTACCCAACTGCAGTTCAACTTCGAAAGTGATCTTACGGGTACCTTCGGACAGCTCAACCGTGGTGGTCAGTGCGTTATAAATAGCGGGAACAGCATCGAGTGGGAACTCAATGTCGACCACAGGGCCAATGACACGTGAGATCCGACCGACGGTCCCTTGGACCTGTGGTGTATCCGTAGCTGTGCTCATTTTTTCTTTCTCTTCTGCTCTCTATCCGTCAGTCGTTGCCGCCGGCACCGGCAAGTGCGTCTGCACCACCAACGATTTCTGAAATTTCCTGCGTGATTTCTGCCTGACGCGCCGAGTTTGCAAGGCGCGTGTAGGTACGAATCAAATCGTCGGCATTGTCAGTAGCGGTCTTCATTGCCTGCTGACGTGCCGCCTGTTCACTAGCGGATGCGTTCAACAACGCCGCGAGAATACGCGACTCGATGTACTTAGGAAGAAGCGCGTCAAGAACGGCTTCCTCGCTCGGTTCGAACTCATACAGCGGGTACACCACGTCTTTAGTCGAAGCTACATTCGCAGGAGCATCGACCGGAACCTCATCGGCTTCGATCACTTCCAGCGGAATAAGACGACGATATTCAGGTGTTTGAGTCACGCTGTTGACGAACCGTGTGTAAACCAAGAAGATTTCGTCAATGCCACCAGCCTCGTAGTCGGTGTGGAAGGAAGACACCAGCGTGTCTCCGATCTCCTTCGCGGCTTCGACTGTTGGACTTTCCGAAATTCCGGTCCATGCACGTTGAATCGCGCGTTCACGGAACGTGTAATAAGTTTCGGGCTTCCGGCCAACCACGTACAGGTCAACCTCTTTGCCGTCATCCTTCAGCATCGTGATGAGCTCTTCGGCTTCACGAATAACATTCGAAGAATATGCTCCGGCAAAACCGCGGTCCGGACCCATCACCACAACAGCTGCGCGGCGAATGGTCTCCGGTTCCGTTGTCAGTGTGTGTTCAACGTCTGCATACGTTGCCACAGCGGACACTGCTCGAGTGATGGCGTTAGCATATGGGCTCGCCGCCTTCACTCGACCAATGGCCTTCTGAATCCGGGAAGCCGCAATAAGCTCCATGGCCTTGAAGATCTTCCTCAAGGACTTGGTGGAGTTGATCTTCGCTTTGAAGACCCTCTGCTGGGCTCCCATCAGTACTTCCTTTCGTTACCAGCGGTCAGTCTCAGCGCTTAGCCTTGACGATCTGTTCCTGCGAGACTTCGTCGGCCTCGGCAGATTCGAAGGATTCAGTACCGACGTGGACGCCGTCTTCGCTGGTCTGGAAGCCAGCCTTGAAGTCCTTGATTGCAGCCTCGAGCTGCTCCAGGATGTCGCCCTTAAGCTTGTCGTTCAGACCCGCGATTGTTTCTAGAATGTCTGTCTTACGTTCGAGGTATGAGTGGAACTCAGATTCGAATCGAAGAACATCGCTCACTGGGATTTCATCGAGGTAGCCCTCAGAACCAGCCCAGATCGAGACCGTCTGCTTTTCAGCGCTCATTGGTTCGAACTGTCCCTGCTTGAGAAGTTCGGTGAGGCGTGCACCACGGTCAAGCTGACGCTTGGTTGCAGCGTCAAGGTCTGATGCGAACATGGCGAATGCTTCGAGTGAGCGGTACTGAGCCAAAGAAATCTTCAGAGTACCGGAAACACCGCGAAGTGGCTTGGTCTGTGCGGAACCACCCACACGCGAAACAGAAATACCTACGTCAACAGCTGGACGCTGGTTCGCGTTGAACAAGTCTGACTGGAGGAAGATCTGTCCGTCGGTAATCGAAATGACGTTGGTAGGAATGAACGCACCCACGTCGTTTGCCTTGGTCTCGATGATAGGAAGACCGGTCATCGAACCTCCGCCGAGCTCATCGGAAAGCTTGGCGCAACGTTCGAGAAGACGTGAGTGGAGGTAGAACACGTCACCTGGGTATGCTTCACGGCCCGGAGGACGGCGCAGAAGCAACGAGATCGCACGGTAGGCTTCAGCCTGCTTCGACAGATCGTCAAACACGATGAGAACGTGCTTGCCCTGGTACATCCAGTGCTGTCCGATTGCAGATCCTGCGTATGGAGCCAGGTACTTGAACCCTGCAGGGTCGGAAGCAGGTGACGAAACGATCGTGGTGTATTCGAGCGCACCGTTCTCTTCAAGTGAACGACGCACCGAAGCGATGGTCGAACCCTTCTGACCACAAGCGACGTAGATACAGCGAACCTGCTTCTTAGGGTCGCCGGATTCCCAGTTAGCACGCTGGTTAATGATGGTGTCCAAAGCAAGGGCAGTCTTACCGGTCTTACGGTCACCAATAATGAGCTGACGCTGACCACGTCCGATTGGGATCATGGCGTCGATTGCTTTCAGACCGGTCTGAAGAGGCTCTTTAACCTCTTTACGGTCCATAACACCAGCAGCCTGGAGTTCAAGTTCACGGCGACCTTCGGACTCGATTTCGCCCAAACCGTCGACTGGGTTACCCAGGGGGTCAACGACACGCCCAAGGTATCCATCTCCAACGGGGATCGAAAGAACTTCACCTGTGCGGTAAACGTTCTGTTCTTCTGCAATACCTGCGAACTCACCGAGGATAACGACACCGATTTCGCGTTCGTCGAGGTTCTGGGCAAGTCCCAGAGTTCCATCTTCGAAGCGCAAGAGCTCGTTTGCCATGGTTCCAGGTAGCCCCGAAACCTGCGCAATGCCGTCACCGGCGGTGACAACCTTACCTACTTCTGTCTTGTCTGCACTGCCGGGGGTGTAGGACTCTACGAACTTCCCCAGTGCTTCCCGGATTTCGTCCGGGCGAATTGTCAGTTCCGCCATTGCGGTTTCCCTGCTTCCTTCACTTCCTATGCGACCCGTACGGACCGCGAGTCTTCAGTGCCCGTGTTTGGGCGAATCAGCTTGCCAACCGACGGCGAACGTCGGCAATACGATCAGCAATCGTTGAGCTCGTGACTTCGTCGCCCACTTGAACACGGACGCCACCTACCACGTTGGGATCAATGTGAACGTTGAGAACAAGTTCACGCCCGTAGCTAGCGGACAGTGCACGCGCCAAACGCTCTTCCTGCTCCTGTGTCAGAGGGTGCGCAACGGTCACGTCAGCAACTGCGCGCTGCTGACGGAAGGCCAGCACCTGGGAGAAGTTTTCGAGCGTTTCGCTCACTCTCTTACCGCGAGGGTGGCTCACAGCGTAGTGAATGAGAGTGAGAGTGTATTCCGACACCCGTGAAGCCAGAAGCGACGAGACCAGTTCGCGCTTCGCCGTTGCGGGTGCAGGGGATTCGAAGGCTCCATCAAGTTCGTGGTCTGAGACGAGCAGGCGAGTAAAGCGGAAGAGCTCCTCCTCTACCTGTCCCAAAGTGCCTTCGGCCTGGGCGGCAGCAGCGATAGCTGTGACACCAGCTGTTTCAACGGCAGTGACGAAGTCCTGAGCACGAGCAAAGCGACGATTCGCTGCCCGCACTACAATCTGCAACGCCACGTCATCTACGTGTGTTCCAAAGACTGCGTTAAGCGTTGACTGTTTGGTTTCTGGAGCGACCGCCACGTCGACAAGCGTTTTACGCAAGTTAACGTTTTCGGCGAGCACGCCCGAGATGCCCAACAGGCCGTCACCGATAACCTTTGGGCTAGCGGTGTTGAGAGTGCTATTCACATCCTCGAGAACGAGGGCCAGTGAGTTCCTGCTCGACTGCAGCATCACGATTCCTTGACGGTCTGTGCCGGTGTCTGGTTCTCCAGGTCGGCAATAAAGCGGTCAACAACAGACGCGGAACGAGCGTCGTCCTGAAGCGATTCACCTACGATGCGCGATGCGAGATCGGTTGCAAGTGAACCAACTTCTGTACGCAACGAGTTCATCGCTTGCTGGCGCTCGGCTTCGATCTGAGCCTTAGCGGCGCTGATAATCCGGTCGGCCTCTTCAGTGGCGCGCTGTTTGGTCTCAGCCAAAATCTGCGCACCTTCTTCTTGAGCTTCGGCACGCAATCGAGCTGCTTCAGCGCGACCGTCTGCGAGCTGCTTCTGGTATTCGGCCAAAGCGGCATCTGCTTCCGCCTGGACCTTCTCAGCCTTTTCAATTCCGCCCTGGATGCGTTCTGCACGTTCGTCAAGAGTCTTCTTGAACTTGGGCAGAATCACCTTCCAGAAAACGACGAGGATGATGATGAAGCAGACCGCCGACCAGACAATGTCATATAGGGCAGGAACAAGAGGATTGTTGCCTCCTGCTGCCAGAACGTTAATCGGGGTCAAGAGTATTCACTCGCTTCCGGATTAGGCACCGAAGATGAAGTATGCTGCAATTCCCAAGAATGCAAGGAGCTCGACGAATGCAATACCCAGGAACATGGTGGTTTGCAGACGGCCGGCTACTTCTGGCTGGCGCGCAGTACCTTCAACGGTCTTACCCACAAGAATACCGATACCAATACCTGGACCGATAGCGGACAGACCGTAACCGACGGTTGCGATGTTGCCGGTGACTTCAGCAAGAATGGAGGTGTCCACGTGCAATATTTCCTTCCGATGTTTTGAGCCAGTCGTTTAACTGGCCTTTTCCTTGTCTTTTTGTGACAGGTCTAATGGGTGCGAACTATCAGTGATCGTGGGACACGCTCAGCTGAATGTACGCGGCGGTTAGCAGAGCAAAGACATATGCCTGAAGAACTGCTACCAAAATCTCAAAGAGGGTAAAGGCGAATCCTCCTACCAGTGTGAGGCCACCAATACCGAACAGGGCGGCCGAACCACTGGTGAAGAAGAAGTGTGTGGCTGCGAAACACAGAACGAGCAGAAGGTGACCAACGATCATGTTGAAGGTCAGACGCAGTGTGAGCGAAACCGGACGTGCAATAAAGGTCGAAACGATTTCGATAGGCGTCACGATGATGTACATCAGCGGGGGAACACCGGCAGGGAATAGCTGGCTCTTGAGGTAGCGCGCACCTCCCTGAGCTTTAATTCCGGCTCCGATCATGAACACGTAGGTCACGAGAGCCATAACGAGCGGCATTCCAATGTTGGAGTTGGGCGAGATGTTCAAGAACGGGATGATACCCGTGATGTTCATTGCGAAGACCGTCAGGAAGATGGTTGCAATGAGAGGAAAGAAACGTTCACCGTCCTTCTTACCCAACATGTCGTGTGCGATGCCGGTGCGACAAAAATCGAGCACCATTTCGGCAATCGACTGAGCACGAGTAGGAACAAGGCGTCCACCGCGGAGCATGAGCCAGAACGCAAGCAACAGAACAACGGTGACACCCAGGCGAATGAGCATGATGCGGTTGAGCTCAAACGGAGTACCTGCGAAGAGAATTGCTGGTGGGTTGAATTCTTCAAGACCCGGTGCGTGGAATTCCGCTCCCCCGCCTGCGGCAAGGAGCACTGTCGTCGACAAAGCGGAGGGAGTAAACAGGGCAAACTCCTGACAGCTCGGGGCTTACACGCGCGCACGCGTGAAGCCAGTATGGATTGTCTATCTGTGCCGGTGCACTTACTGTGCGACACGTGAAATATTTGAGACCCAGGTCGCTTTCACGACTTTTACACAGGTTCCTCGAATGATTCCTAAAACACTTTATCAACTGTGGAGACCCGAACAAAACTCCGGGGCTACAGTTTGTCCTGGTTTTTTCCTTCTGATGCATGTGTATACGGGATTCTGGCCTTACGCACCGCAACAACATCAATAGACAGTGAGACAACTGCTCCCACTACGAGAGTCAGAAAGAGGGTAAGGCGGTCGTAGAATCCCTTGTCACCCAGCAGTGCGATGACACCTAAGAACCCGGCAATCTTGATGAGAAAGCCACCAAGCACGCCTGCAGCCATCACGGTTGGGTCCATGTCAGCCGTGAACAGTAGGACTAGCGCGGTGATTGAGAAGAACACGAAAGACACTGCTGCACCGATGAGCGCGGAGTACAGCCCCGGCATTCCGACCGCCACATAGCCAATCACGCCTGCGACCGCCGCTAACGCAACTGAAGCGATCAACCCCCACACAATGATGCGAAGCATCAGATTGCGAATGGGCGTACTTTTCATGTCAGTTCCTTTCGAGCAGACAAACGCGAATACAGCGGGTAGAACGTCAAGATCAGTGTCACTGCTACAGCAACTGCGAGCACCGACAAAACAATCGATGTTTGGAACTTCAAGAGCGAAACAGTGCCAAACGCAAATATGGCTGTCCACATATACAGCAGGAGGACCGCACGTGCGTGTGAGTGTCCCAGGGCAAGCATGCGGTGGTGCAGATGCTTAGCGTCAGCAGAAAATGGAGATTTGCCAGCTGCCATGCGACGTACAACAGCGAGCATCAAATCGACCAGAGGTAGAACCATCACTGCAATCGGCAAAAGAATAGGCAAGTACGTTGACAGTACCCGTTCGGTAGACAACAGAGCAGGGTCAACCTGTCCAGTGACTCGAATGGTGCTTGCAGCTAACAAAAGCCCAATGAGCATTGACCCCGAGTCTCCCATGAAGATTCGGGCGGGGTTGAAGTTATGCGGAAGGAAACCCAGACATGCTCCTACCAAAAGCGATGTGATGAGCGAGGCAAGGTTCGCGTAACTAGTGGGAGAGGTATCGATAGCCAACTGGTACGTGTACACAAAGAAGGCAATGCCACCAATCGTGACGACACCCGCCGCCAGGCCATCGAGCCCATCGACAAAGTTCACCGCGTTGATCGTGACCAAAACAACCAGCACCGTCAGAATGAGGGACAGTCGCTGCGATCCAATGATCACGGTGTCAAAAGGAATCGACAAAAGCGCTACACCTTTAAGCGCCATGAAGCCAGCGGCAAGTGTTTGACCGGCAAGTTTAGCAACCCAGTTGATATCCCAGATGTCGTCAATCACGCCAAGCAAACACAGAATCGTGCCCGCTCCCAGAATTCCAATCACAGGGTCAGGTTGCTGAAATAAATCCTGTAAGAATGGGGTGTTGTACGCGCACACCACACCTGCGAGGACCCCACTGAACATCGCCACTCCCCCAAGCCTGGGGGTGGGAACCGAGTGGACGTCACGAGTACGAAGCGGAGAGTAAATCCGGCCACGTTCAGCTATTCGTCGGACCATGGGCGTCACCAAATACGCGACCACCGCCGCTACGACCATGACAAACAGATAGGCGCGCACGCGTTACGCCTCCGGCGCTAGCGGTTCCAGACCATCAACGACCTCGGCCAGCTCATCAAAGCTGATGGGGCCTTCCCGCAGGACGCGCGGGGTCGATCCGCTCATGTCGATAATTGTCGAAGACTGACCACCAGGCGCTTCGCCGCCATCGAGAAAGATATCGACGCGCTCTCCCAACATGTTTTGCGCTTGTTCGACATTCACGGCGGCAGGTTCACCAGAAAGGTTGGCACTTGAAACGGCCAGGGGGCCCACTTTAGACAAAAGAGCCAGCGTGTCTTCGTGATCGGGCATGCGCAACCCCACGGTTCCGTGGGTGTCACCTAAGTCCCAGTGCAGGCTCGGTTGAGCGTTGCAGATGATGGTCAACGGCCCTGGCCAAAAGCGTGCGGTGAGTTCCATAACGGTACTGTCGACCGCCTCGGCGAGCCCCATCACCGTTTCCGCGCGGGGCACCAGCACCGGCGGCGGCATATCGCGCCCGCGACCTTTTGCTTGCAGGAGTTTGGCAACGCCCTGGGGTGAAAAAGCGTCAGCTGCGATCCCGTAAACGGTGTCGGTGGGAATGACCAGGAGACCGTCGCCACGGACCACACGGGCGCACTCTTCCAATATGAGGTCCCGCACCTGTTCATTGGCAAGGTCAAATGTGCGAGACACGGTCATCCTCTCCTGAAAGTGCACGATATCCGCGGGTAAATCGGTCTCTGCCAGTGTAGTCGCCCACGGTCTCCACGTTTGTGAAACCCGCCCGATGAAATGCGTTTTCGACTGTTCGCGAATTGTATTCGGCGTGTTCACACATGAACAGTCCCCCGGGAGCTAGCAGTTTGGGGGCGTGAGCGATGATTCTTTGCGGAAGTTCGGAGCCGTCTTCTCCCCCGCCATACAGCGCAAGGTCCGGATCGCTGTCGACTTCTGGAGTGTGTTCGACTGTACGTGCTACGTAGGGTGGGTTGCAGGTGATGACCTGGGCCGAGGTCGCCCCCAGAAACTCTGTCGCGTCGCCTATGTGCAGGGTGACTTCACTTCCGTGGGCTTCGAATTTGGGCCTGTACCGGTCGATGTTGCGTTCGGTATAGCGGGCAGCGTCGGGGCTGAGTTCAACCGCGTGGACGTGTGTTCCGGGAACTTCTGTTGCAAGTGCTATTGCGATCGCTCCTGAACCTGTGCACAGGTCAATTGCTGTGTGGTTGTCCCCCGGAAAACCAGCTAAGTGCTCAATGGCATACGTGACCATGAGTTCGGTTTCGGGACGTGGAATGAACACGCCAGGCCCCACGTGCATTTCGAGGTATCGGAACGGTGCAACGCCAGTGATGTGTTGCAGTGGCACACGCTGAGCGCGGCTCTCACAGGCCCGGGCGTACTGCGCGCTCACATCACGGGGCACGTCAGTTCCGCGCAAAACGTGACATCCCAGTTCAGACACGGAAATGTCCCACGCCCACGCGAAGAGTGTCTTCGCGTCGGCTGTGGGACTTTCTATTCCTGCGCGGGCTAGCTGTTGCATAGCCTGACGCAACAATTGATCAGCGTTAGCCAATGTCGTCGAGTCGGGCCGCACGGTCCGCAGCTCGAGCGGACTCTACGACATCGTCGAGGCGCCCATCCAACACTTGGTCAAGGTTGTATGCCTTAAAACCAGTGCGGTGATCCACAATACGGTTTTCTGGGAAGTTGTATGTGCGGATCCGTTCTGAACGGTCGACCGTGCGTACCTGGGACCGGCGCATGTCGTTGGCTTCGGCTGCGGCTTCCTCGGCTTGCTTAGCCAGAATTCGAGCACGAAGCATACGCATGGCTGCTTCTTTGTTCTGTAGCTGCGACTTCTCGTTCTGACAGCTTGCGACGATTCCCGTGGGCAAGTGGGTAATGCGAACGGCAGAGTCGGTGGTGTTGACCGACTGACCTCCGGGCCCAGATGACCGGTACACGTCGATCTTGAGGTCGTTATCGTCGAGCTGAATTTCTTCCGGCTCGTCGACTTCTGGGAACACCAAAACTCCCGCCGCCGAGGTGTGAATACGCCCCTGCGATTCCGTCACCGGCACGCGTTGTACGCGGTGAACTCCACCTTCGAACTTGAGCCATCCGTAGACGCCGCCTTCACGCGATTTGATCGCAATAGTGATGTCTTTGTAGCCACCCAAGTTGGCTTCCGTGGAGTCAAGGACTTCAGTGGACCATCCTCGGTGGTCTGCCCACCGCTGGTACATGCGCACCAGGTCACCGGCGAACAGTGCGGATTCGTCGCCACCTTCACCCGCCTTGACCTCGATGATTGCATCGCGCGCGTCATCGGGGTCTTTAGGAATGAGGAGTTCACGAAGTTTGTCTTGCAGAACTTCAATGCGTTCTTCCAGGCTTTTTGCTTCTTCAGCAAAAGCGGGGTCTTCGCTGGCGAGCTCTTTAGCGTCCTCAACGTCGCTGAGGCACTGGTTGAGTTCGCGATAGGTTTTCGCGATTTGGTCCAGTTCGGAATACCGGCGGGTGAGCTTGCGGGCTAACCCGGCGTTCGCGTGTACGTCCGGGTTAGCAAGCTCAGCTTCGATCCGCTCGTGTTCGTCCAGAAGAGAACGAACGCTGGCTTCGACAGATGAAAGATCTGTGTCCATCAAGCGTCATCCGCCGCTGACTTTGGCAGAGGTGTCGTCTTTTGTACCTGGAGCAAGAACTCTGCGTTGGAACCGGTTTCCTTGAGCTTGGAAATGAGGAGTTCGATCGCCTGCTGTTGTTCGAGTCCTGCAAGAACTCGACGCAGACGCCACATCACCTTGGTCTCTTCTGGGCTCATGAGGTTGTCCTCACGACGTGTTCCAGAAGCGTTGACGTCGACAGCTGGGTAGATGCGCTTGTCGGCCAGTTGACGGCTCAAACGCAGTTCCATGTTTCCGGTTCCCTTGAACTCTTCGAAGATGACTTCGTCCATCTTGGATCCGGTTTCGACCAGCGCTGTAGCAAGAATGGTGAGCGAACCGCCACCTTCGATGTTGCGGGCTGCACCAAAGAACTTCTTTGGCGGGTACAGTGCGTTTGCGTCAACACCACCGGACAGAATGCGACCGGAAGCCGGTTGCGCCAAGTTGTATGCGCGACCCAGGCGGGTGATGTTGTCAAGCAACACAACAACGTCCATACCCATTTCCACCAAACGCTTGGCGCGTTCGATCGCAAGCTCCGAAATGGTGGTGTGGTCATCTGCTGGGCGGTCGAACGTCGACGCGATCACTTCACCTTGAACTGCTCGCTGCATGTCAGTGACTTCTTCGGGGCGTTCGTCTACCAACACAACCATGAGGTGAACGTCGGGGTTGTTGGTGTGGATCGCGTTGGCGATCTGCTGCATGATAGTGGTTTTACCAGCCTTGGGTGGTGCCACAATCAGACCACGTTGACCCTTACCAATTGGCGAGACCAGGTCGATGATGCGTGTAGAGATCTGCTTGGCTTCAGTTTCAAGACGCAGACGTTCCTGTGGGTACAGGGGTGTGAGCTTCGAGAACTCAACGCGACGCTTGGCATCTTCAACTGACAAGCCATTCACTGTGTCCAGCTTGACTAGGGCGTCAAACTTTTCGCGCTTGTTGGGGCGTTCCCCTTCACGCTGCTGACGGATGGCACCAGTCACGGCGTCACCCTTGCGCAGACCGTTGCGTTTGACCATATTCGCGGACACGTACACGTCGTTTGGCCCAGGAAGGTATCCCGAGGTGCGCAAGAATGCGTAGTTGTCGTGGACGTCCAAGATACCGCCCACAGGGATCAGCACATCGTCGGGACGCAAGTCTTGCTCGTCGTCACGACCTCGGCGTTTCCGGTCCCTTCCACGTCCGCGGTTGCGGTTTCCGCGGCGGCCGTGGTTGTCGTCGTCTCCACCGTGCTGGTTGTCGTTGTTGTCACGGTTGTTATCGCGACCACCGTCACGACCGTTGCCACCGTTGCGGTCGTTCTTGTCGTCATTCTTCTTGTCGCGGTTGTTGTCGCGACCGTTTCCGTCGCGACCGTTCTTATCGCGGTTGTTGTCACGACCATTGCCGCCATCGCGACCATTGCTACCGTCGCGGCGACCGTTCCGTGAACGACCGTTGTCGTCGTGGCTCTTCTGGTTGTCCTCGCCGCCTGCGTTGTTGTCTTTGCCCTGCGCATCGGCTGAAGCGTTGTTCGAGTCGTCCCGACGCTGACGCCTACGAGTGCGACCTTCACCCTGAGAAGCGTTCTCTTCGCGAGCGTCACCCGCGTGTTCAGGTGCCTTATTAGCTACGGGCTCTTGTGAAGTTTTTGGGGCAGAGTTTCCCGATTGCGCAGCCTGAATAGCGTCAATGAGCTCGCTTTTGCGCAAACGCCGGTACCCTTTTATTCCCAGTCCTGCCGCCATTTCCTGAAGTTGCGGAAGTCGTAGGGCGGTGAGGCTTCCCGAACGTACTGGTTCGGACTGTGTGGTTTCTGACACGAAGGTTCCTTCTCCCTCGTTTGGCTGGCACGAAGACATAAGGTGATTCGTCCAGCAACGGACTGCGCACCATGAGGTGCTTCTGTTAGAGAGTATCGATAAATGATACGAGAATGTTCCTTGACAAATCGGCTTAATATCCCGAGCGGAACGCTTTTCACCCTACCTAACTCAAGGCGAGAATGCCAATTCGTCTCGCGTGAGTGTCGCACATGCAGAACAACTCAAACGGCAAGCCTCCTCGTGCCAACTCAGTTGGGCGTCGATGTCACGACAACCCCAGAGTCGGCAATGGATGCTGCGATCATCCGGGACTCATCACCTGCCAGAACTTCCTCACATCGTGCAAGGAGATCCACCTCGGTCCCCAACACCGCAACCGTGGGGCCCGCACCTGATACCACGGCTGCGAGACCCTCATCACGCAAGGACTCAACGCGAGCCAAAGACTCAGGCATCGCGCTGCGCCTATATTCCTGGTGCAGGCGATCTACCGTGGCTTCAAACAGCAGTGACGGGTCATTTCCGATCGCGTGAACCAAAAGCCCCGCACACGCGGAGTTCGCGGCCGCATCTGCGTGGGGAACGACCTCGGGAAGCAGATCCCGCGCAACCTGCGTATCCAAACGCGTATCCGGCACGATCAGAACCGTGGTGATGGACGGGTGAACGGGCAGGGAGGCCGAAACCGGTTGGCCCTCGCTATCCACCCAGCTCACCGATACGCCACCAAAAAGAGCTGGTGCCGCATTATCTGGGTGTCCTTCAAAGTGGATCGCCCACCGCAGTTTGTCCTGCGCCGTAGGTTTGGGCAGGTCGAAGTGTTCAGAGATCACGTCCGCAATCGAAATTCCCGCCACCACGGAAGCGGCGGAGGATCCCATGCCGCGCGACTGGGGAATCGCGTTGACGCAGTCGAGTGTGAGCCTGTCCCCCACGTCGATTCCGCGGTCGCGCAGAATCGTGGTGGTGACGTGGTGAATGAGATGGTCCGAGGTGGTAGGCAGTTGCCCTTCCCCCTCACCTGAGACCGTCACACAGTTATTGAGGTCGACCGGTTCGTCGTGGAGAACAGCAGTGATGTTGTCACACAAGTCGAGTGCCAACCCAAAACTGTCATATCCGGGACCTAAATTGGCCGAGGTCGCGGGCGCGGATACTTCGATCGTGAGCACGCTATGCTTCCAAGCCCAGCGCGGAAGCTGCCGAGACAACGTCAGCAGATACCTTTACAGGTTCGATCGAGTCTCCACCAGCTGCCTTGAGTGCCCACTGTGGGTCTTTGAGCCCGTGCCCGGTGACTGTGCACACGATTGTGGACCCTGCCTGGATACGGCCGGCCTGGGCCATTTTGAGGAGACCGGCAATCGAGGCGGCCGATCCGGGTTCCACGAACACCCCTTCGGTCGAGCTGAGAACCCGGTGGGCTTCGAGGATCTGCTCGTCAGTCACGGAGTCGATGAGACCACCTGATTCGTCACGTGCAGCTTCGGCCTGCTTCCACGACGCAGGGTTCCCAATGCGGATCGCGGTTGCGATGGTTTCTGGGTTGTCTACCGGGTGACCTTCCACCAGAGGTGCTGCTCCGGCTGCTTGGAATCCCCACATGTGTGGCAGGGATTCGGTTTTTCCAGCCGCTTGGTATTCCTTATAACCCTTCCAGTACGCCGTGATGTTTCCTGCGTTTCCAACGGGAAGAATGTGCACATCTGGCGCTTGTCCTAGGGCGTCCACGATTTCGAATGACGCAGTTTTCTGTCCTTCGATGCGGTCCGGGTTCACCGAGTTCACGAGGTGCACGGGATACGCCTCAGACAGTTTTCGGCACAGGGTGAGGCAGTCGTCGAAGTTCCCGTCGACTTCCACCAGGGTTGCGCCGTGCGCAATTGCCTGGCTCATTTTTCCCATGGCGATCTTGCCTGCTGGCACCAAGACCGCGCAGGTGAGCCCAGCTTTGGTTGCGTAGGCAGCTGCGGACGCCGAGGTGTTCCCCGTTGACGCGCAAATGACCGCTTGCGCTCCTTGCGCGCGTGCCTTCGTAATTGCCATGGTCATGCCACGGTCTTTAAACGACCCCGTGGGGTTCATGCCTTCGAACTTCACATGCACGTTTGCACCTACGCGGTCCGAAAGGTGTTCGGCGAAAATAAGAGGGGTTCCGCCTTCGCCCAGACTGACCACAGGAGTATCTGCGTCAATGTCGAGGTATTCGCGGTACTCGTTGATGACTCCCCGCCACTGGTGTGCCATGACTGTGTCTCCTTATTGGCCTTCGATGCGCAGAACTGAGTGGATGGTGCGCACGACGTCTAGATCGTTGAGGTTCTTCACGGTTTGAGCTAGCGCGCTTTCGGTCGCTGAGTGTGTTGCAATGACAAGTTTGGCGCGCGAGTCTCCGTCCTCCAGGTCATCGTACTGGGACTGTTGGACTAGTTCGATGGAGACCTCTTGGTTTGCGAACACTTCGGTAACCGCTTGCAGAACACCGGGACGGTCAGCGACGTCCAGTGTGGTCTGATAGCGCGTGGTGATTTCGCCCAATGACGCAACGGGCAAAATGGTGCGTGCGCGACGTTCGTACTGGCCGCGTCCACCCAAAACTTTACGACGCGCAACCGAAACGATGTCGCCCAAAACGGCTGATGCGGTGGGAGCGCCCCCTGCCCCTTGGCCATAGAACATGAGTTCGCCTGCTGCTTCGGCTTCGACGAATACAGCGTTAAATGCACCACTGACGGAAGACAGAGGGTGTGAGTTGGGCAGAAGTGCCGGGTAGACGCGAGCAGAGACCTTACCTAGGTCGTCGAGCTTTTCGCAGATGCCCAGGAGCTTAATTGTGAAGCCCTGAGCGCGTGCAGTTTCTACCATTTCGGCAGTCACAGAAGTGATGCCTTCGACGTACACGTCGTCGATGGTCACCGGGGTGTGGAAAGCCAGCGAAGCCAAAATGGCAACTTTAGCTGCAGCGTCGTGCCCTTCCACGTCTGCGGTTGGGTCAGCCTCGGCGTATCCCAGTTCTTGTGCTGTTTTCAGGGCTTCGTCGAAACCCCATCCTTCTGTGTCCATCTTGTCTAAGATGTAGTTGGTGGTTCCGTTCATAATGCCCATGACACGTGTGATGCGGTCACCGGCCAGGGAGTCGCCCACAGGTCGAATAATCGGAATTGCACCGGCCACGGCGGCTTCGTGTTCAAGACGCACTTGTGCACGGTCAGCAGCTTCGAAGAGTTCAGTAAAGTGTTTTGCTAAAAGCGCTTTGTTAGCTGTCACAACCGAAGCGCCAGAGTTAAGCGCGCTGAGAATCAGATCGTGGGCTGGGTCGATTCCTCCCATGAGCTCCACGACGATGTCAGCCCCCTGAATCGCGGCATTGGCGTCTGCCGTAATCAGATCTGCTGGGACCCCTGGGCGTTCCTTCGTAGTGTCGCGAACAACAACGGACGTCAGCTCCAGGTCGTCGCCAATCCGGTCGCGGAGTTCATCTGGGCGTTCCAGAATGCGTCGAGCGACTTCCACACCAACGGTGCCCGCACCCAATAGTGCGACCTTGAGGGTCATACGTCTCCTTCGAGTAGAGCTGGATCAAATCCAGGGTCGGTTGCAAACAGATCAGAATAGGTTTCGGGTTGAACGATCCAATAGGGGTCGCGTCCTTCTTCCACAGCTAAAACACCGGGACGAGGGACCAGGTTATAGTTCGAGGCTAGTGGCTTGCAGTACGCGCCTGTATCCGGAACAGCAATCAAATCACCAGCTGAGACATCAGACGGCAAATACTCGTCACGCACCACGATGTCTCCAGACTCGCAGTGCTTGCCAACAACACGTACCACGATCGGTTCAGCGTCAGAACGCCGGTTTGCCAGTGTGCAGGAATAGTCTGCGTCATACAGTGCGGTACGCGCGTTATCGCTCATTCCACCGTCAATGGACACGTACGTACGCACACCGTTTTCCGTATGAACAGGTTTGATCGTGCCAACTTCATACAACGTAAAAGCTGCCGGTCCCACAATTGCCCGCCCTGGTTCAAAGGACACGTGCGGAAGGTCGGTGTCTTCGTCTTCGCACGCGCGAACAACAGCGCGAGCAAGTTTGCGGGCCATGTCAGCAAAAGAACTCGGAGTGTCCTGCGAGGTATACCGGATACCGAAACCTCCACCCAGATCCACCTCGGCGACGGGAGCCCCAAAGTCCCGCTGCAAGGCGGCACGCAAGCGAATCACACGCGTAGCCGCCAGGATGAAGCCCTCTGCGTCAAAAATTTGCGAACCGATATGCGAATGCAAACCAACAAGGTCCAGGTGGGGGCTCTTCAGGACTTTCTTGCACGCTTCTAACGCTTGGCCGCTTGCCAAAGAAAGGCCGAACTTCTGGTCTTCATGGGCAGTTGCGATGAAGTCGTGCGTGTGGGCTTCGACCCCCACGGTCACCCGCACCATGACTGGCGCAGTCACGCCACAACGCTCGGCGATGCGTTCAATTCGGGGGATTTCGTCGAGCGAGTCCACCACGATGCGGCCGATCCCCCACGACACTGCCATTTCCAGTTCAGCGTCTGACTTGTTGTTGCCGTGAAGGCCAACGTGCCCAGGGTCCACACCGGCAGCGCGCGCGGTCAGCATCTCCCCCAGCGTGCAGGTGTCGACGCCTAACCCAGCTTCGGTTGCCCAGCGAGCCACGGCGGTGCACAGAAAAGCTTTACCCGCGTAGTACCCGCGTGCCGTCATACCGTTCGCTGCGAACTCGCGGGCGAAGCTCTCAGCAAAGTCGCGGGCACGGGTTTGGAAATCGTCCACGTCAAAGACGAAAACGGGAGATCCAAAGGTCTGGGCCAAGTCTTGGACGGAATGCCCGCACACCGTGAGAACGCCGTCTTTCTTGACCGTGTTCTTAGACCACAACGACGGCATGAGTTCATTGACGTCATCTGGTTCCGGCAGCCAAACAGGCGAAGGGCCGGCGTGCAGAACACCGGAGGGGTGAGCAGGCATTACATCCTTTCAGGGGCAGAAACGCCCATGAGGTCCAGACCGTTGGACAAGACGGTTGCGGTTGCCATGTCCAACATGAGGCGAGAAGAATGCACCGGCTCAACCGGGTCGTCGCCCAAAGGAGTCACGCGGCATGCGTCGTACCACTTGTGGAAGAGTCCAGCTAAGGACTCCAGGTACCTGGCTACCCGGTGAGGCTCGCGCAACTGGGCGGATTGGGCCACAACGCGCGGGTAGTCTGCGAGCGCGGACAGCAGTGCTGCTTCAGTGGGGTCCTGCAGGGTTGCCGGGTCAAAGGAGTCGGTGGAAACACCCGCCGAGGTGGCTTTCCGCTCCACGCTCTTCGCGCGAGCGTGCGCGTATTGGACGTAGTAGACGGGGTTGTCGTTGCTGGCGGACTTGAGTACCTCAGGGTCCAGTGCCAGTGGTGAGTCGGCTGGGGTGCGAGCCAGCGAGTAGCGGACTGCGTCCGAGCCGAGCCACTCCACAAGGTCGCGAAGCTCGATAATGTTGCCAGCGCGCTTGGACAGACGCGCCCCGTTAACGGAAATGAGCTGTCCGATGAGAATTTCGATGTTGCGGTTGGGGTCGTCGCCGGCTGTCGCAGCCAGGGCTTTGAGGCGCCCGACGTATCCGTGGTGGTCAGCGCCCAGAAGGTAGATCTTCTCGTCGAAACCACGATCGCGCTTATTGAGGTAGTACGCGGCGTCAGCGGCGAAGTAGGTGGGCACCCCATCTGAGCGCACCAAAACACGGTCTTTGTCATCCCCAAAGTCGGTAGTGCGCAACCATACGGCACCCTCGTTTTCAAAGACGTGGCCTTGTTCGCGCAGACGTTCAACCGCTTCGGAGATGGCGCCGGAGTCGTGCAGGGTGCGTTCGGAGAACCACGTGTCAAAGTGCACACCAAAGGACTCCAGGGTGTCCGAAATGTCTTTCAGCTGTGCTTTGTACGCTTCGTCTTTGACCTGCTCAAAGATGTCTTCGTCTTTCGCGTCGTTCCACTCTGGGTGGCGACTGAGCAGTTCGCGCGCGATATCGGCGATGTACTGACCGGGGTACCCACCTTCGGGTACGTCCTTTCCACGCATGCGCGCAAGTACTGAGTTGGCGAACGTATCCATCTGTGAGCCGGCATCGTTGATGTAATACTCAGTGGTCACAGTGGCACCGGCAGCTTTGAGCACGCGACCAATGGCGTCCCCTAAGGCCGCCCAACGCGTGTGTCCAATGTGCAGTGGTCCTGTTGGGTTTGCCGACACGAATTCCAAGTTAATGGTGGAGTCTTTGAGTAATTCCCCACGGCCGTACTCACGACCAGCCGAAACGATGTCGGCTGCAAGCTTGCCAGCCGCGCCCGCTGCCAAGGTGATGTTTAAGAAGCCAGGGCCGGCCACCTCGGCCTTCTCAATCCCTTCCACACCGCTCAGAATTTGAGCCAGGCCGGTTGCCAGCTCACGCGGTTGCAACCCAGCCTTCTTAGCGGTCTGCAAAGCCACGTTGGTTGCCCAGTCACCGTGGTCGCGATTCTTTGGGCGTTCGACAACAAGTTTGGCGGGAACCTCCACGTTCGTTCCGTGCGTTTCGTTGTACGCGGAGATGGCCTGTTCAATAGCGAGTTTGAGTTCTTCGGGTGTCACATGCACTAGCCTAATCGGTGCATGTCAGGCGCACACAACTGGATGGCGTTTTATGAACAAGGTTTGCACTCAGCGGTGCCGGTCAGCGCTCATAGGTTCCACGGCCCCCGAATTAAACGCCTGAACCACAAGCTCCAAGCGCGACCGTACATTGGCCTTCTTCATGATCGACGTGATGTGGACTTTAACCGTGCCTTCACTGATCCCTAGGAAGCGCGCAATTTCGTAGTTGGACTGCCCGCGACACAGCTGCGTAAGAATTGCTTCTTCCCGTTCTGTTAATCCGTAAAGGTCCGCCGGTGTTTGCCCGGTCGTTTCGTGTACCGCAACCGTACGAGAAAACCCGGCTGCATCTGGCGAGAAAACGGCGGCGCCAGCGGCAACTGAGAGAATTGCTGCCCTGATCTGACTGATATCCGAAGTCTTAATGAGGTATCCGTTTGCTCCCGCTTGCATCCCTTGCGCGAAACGTTCTTCCACGTCATACGAGGTGAGAAGCATGATCGGGGTGGTGTTTCCCCGTTCGCGTACAGCTTTTGTCGTCTCGATGCCGTCCAGCTTTGGCATTGAAATATCACACAGGTACACGTCTGTAGGTGGCGCAATGTCACTGTCGATGTCGTCGATAAGCGCCTGGCCGTCGTCATACGAGCTCACCACGGTAAGATCGCTCTGCGCATTGAGCAGTTCGCAAATGATTTTGCGCGCGAACGGGTCATCGTCAACGACACTCACACGCGTTACGGGAACATTCATGACACTGTCCTTTGGTGTGCACCAGGCAACCGAATCTCCAAAACCCATTGTTCCTTGCCCTCACAGAGGCGGTCCCGCCTGGTTGTAAGCGATCCACCGTGCGCCCCCAAGTCCCGCGTCAAAGACTCCAGTCCAAAACCAGAACTGTCCACACCCGAGGCGTCTTCGCGAATCGTATTAGAGAAGACGAGGCTCACGTGGTCATTGAGCCCGACGATGAAGCTCACGGGCCATTGAGGGTCGGCATATTTCACCGTATTGAGTAATGCTTCGTGAAGGAGCCGGCTCACCACGCCTGTGTAGTTTTGCAAAGCGTAGATCCCGCCCGGTGTCGTATACACATTCACCTCAAACCCGAAGGCGTCCAGCTGTTCTGAAAAACGTTGAATGGCGCGTTTCACGTCCGCTTCAGCGGTTGCGCTTGCTTCATCGCTGTTGTCGCCGCGCGTTAGTTCGGCGTCCCGAGGTGGTCGAGCACCGTGGATTTTGTCGTCAAGTGTCCGCAGCCGGCTAATAAGAACGCGAACTTCACCGGTCGCCGAATGAGCCTCGTTCACGATCTGATCCAGGTTCGCAGTCACTTTTGCAGGTTCAGACATGCGTGCCTGCTGGGCAAGAAGTGAAACACGGGTAAGAACTCCACCGATCGAATCGTGGAGATCGCGAGAAAGTTCAGTACGCAATTCGTCTAGAGAGAGCCGCGCATGTTCTTTTAATCGTGCTTCACGCATCAGCAGGTATCGCACTAAGTGACCTCCACCCAGAGCAATCGCTCCCACTATCACCCAGAACACTACGGACGACACGAGAACTGCGTGCGACACCTCGGACGTCATAACAGCCCCGCTCAACAACACTGCCACGGTGATCATGAATGCGTACCCGGCCCATTTGTTACCGCGGACAACCATGTAACCCGCAGTCACGGGTAGCAACAGGGCCGCAACGCCAAAGAAGGTGACGTCAACAATGACCGATACAACGACCATCAGCGCACAGACACCTACCGCGATCCACGGAGTCACCACCATGAGCGCAATTCCGACGCTAATCACTAGAACAATGACCACTGCGGCAAGGCCAAGTGCGTACGTGGATTGATCAAGCAGACTTGCGAGTGCGAAAAGACCTGCGAGGGTCAGTGGAATGATGCTGCTTCCGACTGTTTGCGTATCATCCCTGACGACGCGACCCATTCTGCGCATTGCATGATCATACAACACATAGTGACGTAGATTACGTTTTATTTCACGCTAGAGACGAGCTATTTGAGCAGTTCAGCAGGGCAAATACCCATAATTGGACGGCTATAGCAGAACCACGGAATCGTGGGATCTTCGCTAGCGACCGCAGGAGCGGGGGCACTAACTCCTAGAACTAAAAGACCTGACAACACTGCATATGTGAGCTTTTTCATACTCCAATAGTGCTAGGCAAAGTGTGACCCAGGCAATACTACTTTCGTCATAGCTCCCCCACTAAGGTCAGGGGCGCCCCTGTCGAAATTCTTCTCGAAGCTGACTTTTGCGCAATGGTGACCAACCTCACATTACGAAAAAGTGGAAGTGTTCCCATTCGACAAAGGAGAACTCAGTGAAGAGAAAAATCCTATACACCGCACTGGCTGGAGCGTTCGCACTTTCCGGACTGGCGGTCACACAACCAACCGCTGTCCACGCCGGACCTCAGGCGGTGAAACCATCACCAGAGGTCAAACACATCAACCCGTCGTTTAGCGACGAGCAGGTCAAAATCATGGCCAAATCGTCGGGCCGCTCTGAAGCAGCACAGCGAGCCCACTTGGAAAAGCAGGCCAGCCAAAACAACAACCTGTACGACCTCAAGAAGGACGGCTACTCCTACGATGGAGCGTTCTTTGATAAGGACAACAAACTCGTTGTGCAGGCGCCACAGGGAAGCAAGGCAGAGAAAGCAGCCAAAAAGAAAGGCCTCAAGGTTCGCCACGTCAAAAACGGCGAGAGCAAACTCAACTCGATCGTTGAATCACTCAATAAAGAGTTGAAGAATGGGGACGATGTCGCATCAGTAGCCCCGGACATTCGCAAAGACCGTGTGGTCATCACTGTGACAGAAAAGAACGCCAACTCCAGCTTGGTAAAGAAGGCCAAGAAGTTTGGCTCCGCTGTCGAGTTCACCCAAGGTAAGCGCAACGAAATTCACGCCAGCGCAGCCGGCGGGGACAAAATCAGCATGGAATCGGGCGGATACTGCTCCGCCGGCTTCCCAGCAACCACGCGTGATGGTCAAAAGGCCATGGTGTGGGCTGGACACTGCGTTGAAAACCAGCAGTCGTTCTATGCAAATGGTAGCTTGTTCGCAACGCACGGTGACACTGCGTTCACGTCATATGATGGCCAACCGGATTACGACATCGGTTACGTAGTTCTGGCGCAAGGCTCCGATCTGTCCACTGACGTCAACACATATGGTTCCAATGCGGGCATTTCGGACTCGTCCCGAGGTGACTGGAAAGCACCCGTAGGAACAGACCTATGCCGGACCGGAGCAACCTCGGGTGTCACATGTGGACAGGTGACTGGATACAACGCATCCGTGACCTACTCCGACGAGTATGGACAATCCGTCGCTCAGGTTTCTGGGCTGGGAACCTCCACCGTGTGCACGGCAGCCGGTGACTCCGGAGGGGCATACACCTCAGGAGGTTACGCAGTAGGTATGACTTCCGGTGGACCGGCAGCGCAGCGCTGTGGTTTCAACGGTGGCTATGTTGACGGCCAGTCGTACTTCCAGCCCGTCACCGACGCCCTGAACTACTATGGCCTGACCTTCGGATAGGACACGTTCCCTCAACTCCACCACCCATGAGTAGCCCCTCGCTCACAGTAGCGAGGGGCTACGTTCTTGCACCGGTAGGTCTCGACACACTGGTTATAGTCGAAGCATGTCTCACTCACCGCACCGCCCCATTGGCAATCTTCAAGGAGCAGACGCGCAGTGGGCGTGGGCTGTTGTCCACCGGCTGAATCACAACGGGGTGGATCATGGCACGATAAACCGGACGGTTGACCACCTTCACCGCGTCGTCGCGTCATCAGGCGGTTCGCCCTTGCCGCAGACTCTGGGCGACCCCTATCACTTTGCCGACATGATCGCGAGGAATCCTGAAGCTGTCTTTGCCGCCTCGGAAAGTGAGGCGCTTAAAAATGAGTCAGTCATGTCCCTGGGCAAGCGCATTGGCAATCCCGTTCACCTTGGTGGAATCAGCTTGGTGTTTGTGTTGCTGCTGGGTTTCTGGACAGGCGCGCTCACCGGGTTGATGTTCCGTGAGGGCACGCAGTCCACCCCGCTCACTGCAGGTTTCTTGTTCACCATTGCAGCGTTCGTCGTGTTCTTTGCGGTCGTTCTTGCGGCTCCAGCCCGTTGGACGCTCGCACGCCCTATCCTCAGTATTTTTGGGTGGATACTGTTCTTCATCGTTGTGATTGTGGTGGGCGTGCTGTGGGCGCAACCAGTTGCGATGTTGCCACGCATGTTTGTCGCACTAGCCGCCGTGGTGCTCTCTGTGGGAGGCGCTGTCACAGCGTGGGTTCTTGCCGCTCAAGCAAAGCGCAAGGGGTCCCACGACAAGACAACCGTTGGGTACTTGCGGTTCCTGGGTTTCTTTACCTTGATTGGCACATGGGGCATGGCGCTCATCATGTACTTCGACATCGATATCTCGCAGTACAACTATTGATTTTCACTCGATCAAGGCGACTGACAATGTCAACGATGTCCCGACTGATCACACGGTGCCCGCGACAGGATTCGAACCTACGACCTTCTGCTCCGGAGGCAGACGCTCTATCCACTGAGCTACGCGGGCGGGAACCTCGACAAGTGTACCACTGGAGGCTCAAATACAAAGGGTCATATGCACCTGCAACTGCGCAACGCCTCGATCCCCTGGTTAAACGGGAGGATTAAGCTCAGTATCCCTTGACGTCTTGACGACCAGGTACATACTCCCAGTGCCATGGTTCGTACTTGGAGGACTTAGCCCAGTCTGGGTTCTCCCAGCCGTATTCGTGTCCGTGCTTCACGAGCCAGTCATACAGCGGTCCGCTTGCTTGCGCGGCACCGCCACCAAAGTCGATTGCTAGACCCATTCCGTGCAGGGACGTTCCTGGCTTTGCAGCCAGCCCTGGTTTGCGGCCTGCAACGCTCACCTGTGCGTCCAGGGTGCGGTATGTGTCAGTGAGTTCGAAGTCTTTTCCAGTGTCGGCCTTGTACGCTGCGTTCATTTTTGCGAATGCAACAGCGGCATCCTGGCGCAACTTGTGGTCACCGATACCCAGGTTGCATAACCATTCTTCTGGCAACTGCCCGTTTTGTGCTTCACCTTCTGGGACCTTACCTTCGCAGCCAGGAAGAGCAGTGCGCTTGACGGAAAGCGAGGATGCACGCGGGTCGCCCTTCGAGTCGGCCTTAACGCCACCGACAGCACCGTTTTGTCCTGCCAGGATGTCGTCGTCGCCGTTTGCTCCACCGGAAACGCTTTCGCTGGACACCGCGTGTGAGCTCGCAGCTGCTTCGGTTGTGACTTGCCCAGAAGAGCTAGCTCCTACGCCAGAAAGAAGAGTGGCAGTCATTGCAGCACCTGCTACCGCGAAGGCTCCAACTGCGGAGAGGGTCACGTTGCGCTTGCGACGCAGAGCGCGCAAAGCGGCACCGTTCGAACCGCGCACAGCTGGGGCAACCGAGGTTGTCTGGGGTGTTGCGGAGAGGGAAGTGAACTTCGCAAAAGTGGGGAACTTGCGAGACTGCGCTTTGCGTGCACGGCGAAGGTCTCGCCGCCGTACAGCAGTTGGCGTGGTTTCGTTCTCCACCTACTTCTCCTCACATCTTTGACTACACATGTGGCGTTGCGCCCATGTCACAACATAGTAACGAAATGTAACGATAAGTCATAACTTTGTGACATTCAAGCTTCGTTCATTGTGCCACACCTCACAGGTCCGTTCAAAAGTGCAGGTCACACGCCATGTGCGCGTACAACACACTTTGAACACACGTGTTACACATCGCAATTTAACGAGGGGTCCGTGGCTGGTTTCGTTGCATCGCGTCATGCACTTCACCCACCAACTCTTCTAGAACATCTTCCAAAAACAACACACCTACGACCTTCCCGTCACCGTCAATTACGCGACCCACGTGGTTACCCGCGTGCTGCATCGTGGCGAGCGCTTCTTCGATCTCATCTGTAACTGACACAGAGACCATGGATCGGAAGCGCTTGGCTGGAACAGGTTCGGTGTACGTTTCTGGAGTGTCGGCGTACAGAACGTCTTTCACGTGAATATAACTGTCGGGGCGCCCATCGCTGTCGATGAGGATATAACGCGAATACCCTGTTCGACCCACCAAGTGCTCAATATATTCAGGCGTTGCATCGTCATCAATCATGACAACAGAACTCAATCCCACCATGACGTCACCGACAGACTTGTCTGAGAACTCAAGCGCACCCTTCAACAAGTCCGTTTCGTCATTGAGCAATCCTTCACGCTTAGATTCGGCAACGATCTGCTGGACTTCTTCAACGGTGTACGCCGCGTTCACGTCATTACGAGGCGTCACGCCCACCAGTCTCAGCAAAAAGTTGGCAAACCAGTTCAACGGGCGAATCACGAACCCAAAAATCTTAGCCAAGAAAACGAGAGGCGGCGCGAGCAACAGAGCGGAAGTACGAGAGGTCGCCAAAGCAATGTTCTTCGGAATCATTTCACCTACCACAACATGGAGGTAAGTGACGATTCCTAACGCAAGAACAAAGCTGATAACGCCTGAGGCCTGCTCCGGAATCGACAGATAGTTGAGTGGCCCTATCAAAAGGTGGTGAATTGCCGGTTCTGAGAGGTTACCGATGAGCAGTGAGCACACCGTGATACCCAACTGACAGATCGCCAGCATGAGCGACACATGCTCCATTGCGTACAGCGTGGTTTTCGCC
The DNA here is from genome assembly GCF_030230605.1 of Brevibacterium sp. UMB1308A. GTDB lineage: Bacteria > Actinomycetota > Actinomycetes > Actinomycetales > Brevibacteriaceae > Brevibacterium. Next base: position 56,500 of record NZ_JASPDO010000006.1, on the reverse strand, counting down.
GTTTTGCGACCTTCTTCTGCCAACGGTTCGATCTGGGCTCGTTTAGCGGATACGACAGCGAATTCGGCCGCAACGAAAAAAGCGTTTCCGGCTAGCAGGAAAACAAGCCAGACTAGCCCTATCCAGTCGCTCACGCTGCACCTCCCAGATAGTCGGGAACGAGGCGCAGTCTTTCAATCCTGTGCCCGTGCATGCGTTCAACCACGAGTGAAGCGTCCTTCACCTGCACGGAGTCTCCGACTTTGGGGATCTTGCCTAAGGCAAACATGACGAACCCGGCCATCGTTTCGTAGTCCACGTCTTCCGGGATCTCCACTCCAGTCGCCTCTGTGACATTGTCTGGGCGCAAGCTCCCGGGGACTAGCCAAGAACCATCCCGCGCTGGGCGGACTTGCACACTTAACCGGTCGTGTTCGTCAACGACTTCACCAACAAGCTCTTCAACAACGTCTTCCAGGGTCGCAACGCCAGCCGTTCCGCCGTACTCGTCGATCACCAGCACCATCTGGTTACCGCGGCTGCGTAACACCACTAATAAGTGGTCCACCGGCATTGTCTCGGGTACCTCGGATACTTCTGTCATGAGCCCTGCCGCAAACGCGTCCTCGCGGTTAGCCAACGGCACTGCCACTGCTTGCTTAACATGCACGACACCCACAATGTCGTCGCGCGAATCCCCCACGACAGGGAATCGGGAGAAACCGGTTTGGCGGGCAAGTTCGGTGATCTGCGCGGCGGTGGTGTCCTTGTCGACCGTGGCCATCCGCGTCCGAGGTGTCATGACATCTTCCGCTGTGCGCTCAGAAATGCTGAGGGTACGTGCCAAAAGATCGGCGGTTTGGACGTCCATGGTTCCCTCGTCTGCCGAGTGGCGGACAAGGCTGGTCAGTTCCTCAGCTGAGCGGCCCGCGGAGCTTTCCTCCTGGGGTTCGATCCCCATAGCCACGAGAGCCTTATTAGCAGTCCCATTGAGCAACGCAATGACAGGACGGAACACAATCGAAAACATGTACTGCACAGGTACCGCGAAACTACCGGCCTTCATGGGTGCAGAAATTGCAAGGTTTTTAGGAACTAGCTCACCAACAACCATTGACAAAATGGTGGAAATGATCAGAGCCACCGTCAAGGACACAGCGCTCGATACGCCTTCACTGGCCCCAAGACCCTCAACCACCGGGATAAGAAGAGCGCCGAGAGACGGTTGCATTAGGTAACCGGTGAGCAGAGTGGTGATCGTGATACCTACTTGCGCAGCAGACAGCTGCGTCGAAAGATGATGGAGACCTTTTTCTAGATATTTAGCACCTGGCTGCCCGTTCCGCACAGCTTCATCGACAGTGTGCTTGTCAAGAGTCAGAAGCGCGAACTCAGCCGCAACAAAAACTCCTGTGCCTACGATGAGGAGGAGCGCCAAAGCAAGATAGAGCCACTCCATTTATTGCACAGTTCCGAATTGGAGAAAGGAAAAGACGGCAGTATGCCGAAACGTTCGGATGCCGGCCTCACGCCGGCCGGGACTGTCACTCGTCATAGACCTTGAGTTTACCAGCTCTGTAAGCGTGGTTGGCCCTCGTCATAACCTGCAGCCGACTGGACACCCACAACTGCGCGTTCAGCAAATTCCGGCAGCGAGCGCGCCCCTGCATAGGTACAAGAGGAACGCACACCGGAAGTGATCGAGTCAATAAGGTCTTCAACTCCGGGGTTCTGCGGATCGACAAACATGCGCCCAGAAGAGATGCCCTCTTCAAAAAGAGCCTTACGTGCACGGTCAAATGGCGACTCATTGCGCGTTCTGTTGGCAACTGCACGCGCAGACGCCATTCCAAAGCTTTCCTTATAGCGCTGCCCCTTTTCATCGACAAGCATGTCGCCAGGGCTTTCATGGGTACCAGCGAACCACGAACCAATCATGACTTGGCTAGCCCCAGCTGCCAATGCAAGAGCCACATCACGTGGATATTTCACTCCACCGTCAGCCCACACGTGTTTGCCCAGTTCGGTTGCGGCCTGCGCGCATTCGAGCACGGCAGACAACTGTGGACGCCCTACCGCTGTCATCATGCGGGTCGTACACATGGCTCCCGGCCCAACTCCCACTTTCACGATGTCGGCCCCGGCTTCGATGAGATCCCGGGTACCTTCACCGGTCACCACGTTTCCGGCAACCAAAGGAAGCCCCAAATTCTCAGCTTTGACGGCTTTCAGCGCCTCGATCATTTTTTCTTGATGCCCGTGTGCTGTATCTAGAACAAGCACATCAGCGCCCGCTGCCGCGAGCGCTTGCGCGCGAGCCACAACGTCGCCATTGACACCCAAAGCCGCTCCCACGCGCAACTGCCCGCGCGCATCCACAGCCGGAGAGTAAATCGTGGAGCGCAAAATCGACGCCCGCGTCACACAGCCAACCACCTCGGCGCCCGAAAGAACCGGAGCATAGTCCAAGCGAGCGTCAACAAGCTTGTCGAATAAGTCACGACGGTTGCCCGCATCACTGAACTCTGCAATGTCAAACGTGACCTGTGGCTGCTCCATAACATCACCAAGCGAGGTGAACTGGTCAACTCCCTGGAGGCTTTCCTGCGACACTATTCCGGCGAACTTGCCGTCTTCCAGCAACACTGCACACCCGTGAACACGCCTGGGCATAAGGTGAATGGCTTGCAGAACAGTGTCTGTGACAGACAGTTTCAGTGGAGTCTCAACAACAGGGTGGCGTTCTTTGACCCATTCGATCGTTTGCGCCACCACCGGGACCGGAATGTCCTGCGGAAGGATCGCTATTCCTCCGCGACGCGCAACCGTTTCGGCCATTCGGCGGCCGGAAACAGCGGTCATATTCGACGCGACAATAGGAATTGTGGTGCCCGTTCCGTCTACTGAACTCAAATCCACGTCAAACCGCGAAGCGACAGCCGAACGGTTGGGGACCATAAAGACATCGGAGTATGTTAAATCGTGAGATCCTGGTTCAGTAATAAAGCGCATGTGACCATTCTCTACAAGGTGTGTTCAAACAACAAAGAAGTTTGCCGTGTAGGGTTAAAATTGCTCTGATTGAACATTGCTACGAGTTGAGGAAGAGGGCGATTCGCGCCGTGTCCGAAACAACACCTACTGATCTCGCTGGAGACTTCGGTTCCAACGAATGGCTGGTCGAAGAACTGTACGAAAAGTACAAGAACGATAAGAACTCAGTCGACAAGGAATGGTGGCCCTTCTTTGAGAAGTATGAGGGCGCGCCGGCAAGCACCTCAACAGCCTCCAAACCAAAGTCACAGTCGCAGGCTTCTGCGAACAGCAAGACTAGCGAGAAGGACTCCAAAGAAGCCCAACCTAAGGCAGAAGCAAAAACCAAGGGCGTTGAACCATCGGTCAACGAAGCGGAAACCACTAAGGCTGAGTCCAAGGTCGCTTCGCAGAAGAAGTCCTCCCCCACCCAGTCGGCTCCTAAGGCCAGCGACGAAGAGGCCGAGGACGTTGTCACTAAACTGCGCGGGCCCGCCAAGCTCATCGCAGAAAACATGGATGCCTCCCTCGAAGTTCCGACCGCCACCTCGGTGCGCGCCCTTCCCGCCAAGGCACTCATTGACAACCGCATCGTCATCAACTCCCACCTGCGTCGCACCCGTGGTGGCAAGGTGTCCTTTACTCACCTCATCGGTTTCGCGGTCATCCGTGCGCTCAAGGCTTTCCCAACCCAGAACGTGTACTACGAAATCCAGGACGGCAAGCCCGTCATGGTTCAGCCAGCTCACGTGAACTTTGGTCTAGCCATTGACATTCCCAAGAAGGACGGCACCCGTACGCTTCTGGTGCCCAACGTCAAGAAGGCCGAAACTCTCACGTTTAAGCAGTTCGTGGACGCTTATGACGACCTCGTCAACCGCGCTCGTTCCGGAAAGCTCACGGCTGACGACTTCGCGGGCACCACAGTTTCACTCACAAACCCCGGTGGCATCGGAACCGTTCACTCGGTTCCACGTCTGACCAAGGGTCAGGGCTGCATCATTGGTGTTGGTGCTATGACCTACCCAGCAGAATTCCAGGGTGCGAGCCAAGAGACCATTGACCGCTTGGGTGTTTCCAAGGTCATGCACCTCACCTCCACCTACGACCACCGCGTGATTCAGGGTGCAGGTTCCGGTGAGTTCCTCAAACTCGTCCACGAATACCTCTTGGGAGCCGACGGCTTCTACGACGAAGTCTTTGAGTCACTGCGCCTGCCATACGAACCAGTTCGCTGGCAGCCTGACGTTCACACCGGCGACCAAGACGACGTTTCGAAGGCTTCACGCGTCATCGAACTGATCGATGCCTACCGCACCCGCGGTCACCTCATGGCCAACACCGACCCACTGGTGTACCGCCAGCGTAGCCACCCAGACCTCGACATCAACAACCACGACCTCACCCTGTGGGACTTGGAACGTAAGTTCTCCACAGGTGGACTTGGCGATGGTTCACAGATGCGCTTGCGCGACATTCTGGGTATCCTGCGTGACTCGTACTGCCGTACAACCGGCTACGAATACATGCACATCGCTGACCCTGAACAGCGCCGTTGGTTCCAGAAGAGGCTCGAAGTTCCACTGCAGGAACTCAGCCGTGCTGAACAGGGCCACATCCTGGGTCGCCTCAACGCATCTGAGGCGTTCGAAACGTTCCTGCAGACCAAGTACATCGGTCAGAAGCGCTTCTCGCTCGAAGGTGGCGAATCCACCATCGTGTTCCTCGACGAGGTTCTCAACCGTGCAGCTGACTCCGGCATGCAGGAAGTCACGATCGGTATGGCCCACCGTGGTCGCCTGAACGTTCTGACCAACATCGCTGGAAAGAGCTACACTCAGATCTTCCGCGAGTTCGACGGAACTCAGTCACCTGATTCCTTCCAGGGCTCCGGTGACGTGAAGTACCACTTGGGCATGGAAGGCTCTTTCACTTCGCCTGACGGCAACACCACCAAGGTGTCCGTGGCTGCTAACCCCAGCCACCTCGAGACCGTCAACCCGGTTCTTGAAGGAATCACCCGCGCTAAGCAGGACGTGTCGTCCGGTGACACTCAGGACTTCTCGATCCTGCCGGTGTTGGTCCACGGTGACGCCGCATTCGCCGGCCAGGGCGTTGTGTACGAAACCCTGAACCTGTCCGAACTGCGTGGATATACCACGGGTGGAACCATTCACGTGGTCATCAACAACCAGGTTGGGTTCACCACGCCTCCGGCTTCGTCGCGTTCGTCGTACTACTGCACCGACGTTGCCAAGGCGATTTCGGCACCTGTCATCCACGTCAACGGTGATGACCCTGAAGCGGTGTACCACGCAGCGCAGCTCGCATTTGACTACCGCCAGGAATTCAACCGCGACATCGTGATCGACCTCGTGTGCTACCGTCGCCGCGGTCACAACGAAGGTGACGACCCATCGATGACCCAGCCGGTCATGTACTCGCTGATCGAAAAGAAGATGTCGGTACGTAAGCTCTACACAGACTCGCTGGTGGGACGCGGTTGCATCTCCACGGAAGAAGCCGCCGAGGTAGTTAAGGACTACCAGAACAAGCTCGAGGCAGCGTTCGCTGAGACCAAGGAAGCTGAGAAGGGAGCTTCCGACAACCTCGGCGTGACCAAACCGTGGGAGCGCCCAGACGACCTTGAGTCCGACTCCACGTTCGAAACTGCTGTCCCAGCGTCAGTGCTGGAGCGCATCGGTGATGCTCACACTGAAGTTCCCGAAGGCTTCAATGTGCACAAGAAGCTCCGTAGCCTTCTGGAAAAGCGCAAGGAAATGTCGCGTTCAGGTGGCATCGACTGGGGCTTTGCCGAACTGTTGGCATTCGGTTCGCTTCTGATGGAAGACGTTCCGGTTCGCCTGGCAGGTCAGGACTCACGTCGTGGAACCTTCACGCAGCGTCAAGCGGTCCTCATCGACCACGAAAACGACAACGAGTGGACTCCGCTGGCTAACCTCACCGACAACCAGGCCAAGTTCTGGGTGTTCAACTCGCTCCTGTCCGAATACGCGGCGATGGGCTTCGAGTACGGTTACGCCGTGGAACGCGCCAACGCTCTGGTGCTGTGGGAGGCCCAGTTCGGTGACTTCGCACAGGGCGCTCAGTCGGTCATTGACGAGTTCATCTCGAGTTCGGAACAGAAGTGGGGACAGACTTCCGGCATTGTCCTGCTTCTCCCTCACGGTTACGAAGGCCAGGGACCTGACCACTCGTCAGCGCGTATTGAGCGTTTCTTGCAGCTGTGCGCTGAAGCCAACATGACAGTTGCGTACCCGTCCAACGGTGCTTCGTACTTCCACCTGTTGCGTCGCCACGCACACGCTGAAGTCAAGCGTCCTCTCGTGGTCTTCACGCCTAAGTCGATGCTTCGTCTCAAGGCTGCGGCTACGGATGTTGAGCAGTTCACCTCCGGTGGCTTCGAACCGATCATTCCGGACACGTCAGTCGACGCGAAGAACGTCAAGCGTGTCGTGTTGGTTGCTGGAAAGCTGTACTGGGACCTGTTGGCCAAGCGTCAGAAGCTGGAAGACACCACCACTGCTTTGGTGCGCGTCGAACAGCTGTACCCGCTCGAAGTTGACGCGCTCAACGAAGTTTTGGGCATGTACCCTGAGGACGCGCAACTGGTCTGGGCTCAGGAAGAACCTGAAAACCAGGGTGCTTGGCCGTTCATGCACTACAAGTTCTCGCAGCTGTTGTCAGACCGCAAGGTCGAGGTTGTGTGCCGTAAGGCGTCTGCCTCACCTTCAACTGGTCTGAAGAAGCAGCACGACGTTGAACAGGCTGATGTGATCGAACGGACTTTCAAGTAAGTGACGTTGAAGAAAACTACTATTGTCGTGGCCGGTGACGAACTTGTCGCCGGCCACGGCGATGCTCGGAGTCTTGGGTGGGCCGGAAGGGTCGCCGTGCGCACGCACCCGTCTTTGGCCAACGCTGAGTTTTATACTCTTGCTGTTCCGCAGGAAGACACGGGTGCTTTCGCGCAGCGAGCTTTTGCGGAAGCTTCGCTTCGGTTTAGCGACGGTGGGATTAACCGTTTGGTTCTCGCTCCCGGCTCACGTGATGTGGATGCGGGGCTTTCGACGGCTCGGTCGCGTTTGAATCTTGCCAATGTGTTGGATGAGGCTCTTGCCGCCGAGGTGTCAACCTTTGTCGTGGGCCCCACTCCTGGCCGCAGTGAGAGCCGGAATGAAAAGGTCGCGCAGTTGTCTACGGGATTTGCCGATGTGGCTCACCGCCGTGCAGTTCCGTACGTCGATTGTTTTTCTCCGTTGAAATCCCATCCGGTGTGGCAGCGTGATCTTGCTTCCAGCTCCCGCGAGCTTCCCGCACAAGAGGGTTATGGGCTCATCGCGTGGCTTGTGCTCAACCGTGGATGGTTTGACTGGTTGGGCGTTCACAACGTCATGGAAGGCTAGCCCACACTGCCGTGCGTCCATCCAGGATTGTTGAAGTGGTGTCCCCTCTATGGAAAAATAGGGTGGTCTAGTAAAGGAGAGATAGATGAGCAAGCGTGCACGCAAGCGTCGCGACCGTAAGCGCAACAAGGCGAACCACGGCAAGCGTCCAAACGCATAAAGACATAAAGGATGGGGCAGGTTGAAACACCTGCCCCATCCTTTTGTTCGCGGCTTGGCGCGCTCCGGTTACTCGCGGTGATACGTAATGCGCGTGCGTTCTACCGTGATACGAGCACGAATTCGTTCAGCAAGATCCTGCGGCGCTTGTTCTTGGCAACACGACCGGCGCACAAGCTCCTTCATGAGCGCTTCGATCTTGTATTCACGTTCACATTCCGGGCAACACTGTAAGTGCTCTTTTATGGCGAGGATCGCTTCGTCGTTCGCCTCACCGTCGAGAAACGCGTAGATCCGTTCAAGCGACTCTAGTCGGCTTTGCGACCAGGACGTTTCGCGTGTCATGAACCTACCCCCTCTCCAAATCCTCGTTCAGCAGCGTAATCAGCCAGCATTTCGCGCAACTGGCGACGACCTCGGTGCAGGCGCGACATCACAGTCCCCATGGGTGTGTCCATAATCTGGGAGATCTCCTTGTACGGGAGACCTTCCACATCCGCGTAGTACACAACCATGCGGAAGTCGTCCGGAAGTGCTTGCAACGCTTCTTTAATATCAGAGTCTGGGATCCGCTCAAGCGCCTCAATCTCAGCTGACTTACCTTCAGAAGACGTGTGGTTCGCAGCCCGGGCGATCTGCCAGTCCTCGATGGTGTCTCCACTGGATTCTTGAGGCTGACGCTGCTTCTTTCGATACGAATTAATAAAGGTGTTCGTCAAGATGCGGTACAGCCAGGCTTTGAGGTTGGTTCCCGGCTGGTACTGGTGAAACGCGGCATACGCTTTGAGATACGCCTCTTGAACCAAATCTTCAGCATCTGCCGGGTTACGCGTCATCCGCAGGGCAGCGGCGTAGAGCTGATTGACGTATTCAAGTGCCTCGTTTTCAAAACGCGCACGACGTTCGTCTTCCGTTTCCGTTGTGAGATCAACGTCGTTGTCGCTGGGAGCACTCATAGTATTTTTCTCCATCAGCTCCCAGTCTACTAAGGTCGCCGTCACTGTCACCTCGCTTGGAGTATCCCGCGTATGGGTTTGTCCGACGCTTTGTACGTATCTGTTACAACCGTTTTGCTTTCCTGGTTATTCCCCGCGCTATGCTGAACGTAGCGATTCCAATCGGAAAGGTTGTTTCTGTGTCACTTGTAAGGTTGATTGCTCGCCCAATGTTGGCTTCCGCATACATCGCCAACGGACTCGTCCGCGTAAAAAACCCCGACGTAGCTGCAAGCTCTGTTCAGCCCATTTCAGCACTTGCCAAGAAAAAGCTTGACGTTGACGTCGACCCCGCACTCATTGCCCGCGCGACTGGGGTTGCACAGGTGACCGCCGGTTCTCTTCTAGCGATCGGCAAATTCCCACGCCTGTCCTCCAGCATCCTCGTGACCACATACCTGGTCGAGGTCGTCGGACAGCAACTCAACAAAGAAACCCGCTCCACTGACGGCCTTTTGGCAAAGACCGCGATTCTTGGTGGTGCCCTCCTCGCCTCGGTCGATACCGCCGGTAAGCCAGGCCTCGCATGGCGCGCACAGCACGCAGCCGAAGACCTGTGGCGCGAAGTCGAACGCACCTCGGCGAAGGCTGTCGACGCAGTTTCCCCCAACTGATAGCGGTGGTAAACCGCACTCACTGGCCCGTTCCGCGTGCGACTGCACCGGTGCGGGCCACCTGCGATGTACCTGGGTCCAAGTCGCTGACGAACCGTTACTTTGTGCTTGCGGCCCTTGCTGATGCTCCGTCCATTGTGCGCGCGCCTTTGGTTTCGCGAGACACCGAACTCATGATGCGCGCGCTTGACGCGCTGGGGGCAACTTTCACGCCACACGGCAACGATATAAGCGTCGAACCCATCATGGGTGGTGACAACAGCGGCAGTGCTGCCACGATCGACTGCGGTCTAGCTGGCACGGTGATGCGCTTTGTGCCCCCAGTTGTTTTGGCAACAGGCGCCCGCGCTCACTTTGACGGCGACCCTCAAGCGCGCGTGCGCCCTATGCAGACTATCCTCGATGCACTCGCGGACCTGGGTGCCACGGTGGATTCGGAAGACGGTTTCCTTCCGTTTTCGATCACGACCGGTGACCACGTAGGCAACACTGTCACCATCGATGCCTCCCAATCTTCCCAGTTCGTCTCAGGGCTCTTACTATCCGCGGCCCGGTTCCCGGACGGGCTCACTGTTAAGCACCTCGGCGAGTCAGTTCCCTCAAAGCCACATATCGACATGACGATCGCCACACTCAAGCAGTACGGCGTAGAGGTCACACAGCCTGATCCCACAACCTGGATTGTGGAACCCGGGGCCATTCAGGCTACCGATGTCACCGTGGAGCCAGACCTGTCTAACGCGGCCACGTTCTTGGGTGTGCCGCTTATTGCGGGCGGTTCTGTCACGGTTCCGCACTGGCCGGAGCGCACGGATCAAGCCGGACACGCGTTTATGGACATTGCGCGGGCGTTTGGTGGCACCTCGGAGCTCACCCCCGCAGGTCTTACCGTCACAGGCTCAGGCGCCGTGCAACCGGTTGACCTTGACCTTTCCCAAGTAGGTGAACTTACCCCTGTGGTCGCTGCCATTGCCGCACACGCGCACGGTACGTCGCACCTGCGTGGAATCGGGCACTTGCGCGGCCACGAAACCGACCGCCTCACCGCCCTGGCAACCGAACTCACCAAGGCCGGAGCGCAGGTGGAAGAAGGACCCGACTACCTCACCATCACCTCACCGGTTTCCACGGGCTGTACGTGGAGCAGCTACGCCGATCACCGCATGGTCATGGCGGGCGCCCTTGTGGGACTCACACAAGATGTCACCATCGAAGACCCCGACACTGTGGCCAAGACCCTGCCCCAGTTCACTGACATGTTCGAGCGTGTGGTGAGTACGTGAGTCGGTACTCTCACTTCACAGAAGAGGACTACCGGCCGCGCCCCAACCGTCGTGGGTCCCGGCCCCGCACTAAGGACCGGCCAGATTACTCTGACGCCCAGGTGGGGTTCGTATTTTCTGTCGACCGAGGTCGTTACCGCCTCGCCCTGCCAGACGGCACCCGCGTAACAGGAGTGCGAGCCTCCCACCTCCGTCGCCGGCCCATAGTCCCCGGTGACAGGGTACGGGTGGTGGGTGACACCTCGGGCGCGGAAGGAACCTTAGCAAGGATTGTGGAGATTGAACCCCGCTCTACGGTTTTGCGACGCACAGCCGATGACACCGACCTCACCGAGCGGGTCTTGGTAGCCAACGCCGATCAACTGGTGATCGTGACGGCGACTGCGGACCCGGACCCGTCGGAAGGGCTCATCGACCGCACACTCATTGCCGCCTTTGACGCAGGAATCAGGCCCATTCTGGCGATTACCAAACTTGATTTGAAGCCGGCTGACACGTTGCGCGAACGCTTCGCTCACAGTGGCGTGCAGATCGTTGAGTGCGGATTTGACGATCATGGGCAGCCTCGTGTGGATCAGCTACGCGGGCTTTTGGACGGTCACGTCAGTGTGCTGGTGGGGCACTCAGGGGTTGGAAAGTCAACGTTGATGAACGCGCTTATTCCCCATGTGAGTCGCGCCACTGGGTCGGTGAACGAAGTGACGGGTAGGGGGCGGCACACGTCTTCATCGGCCTTGGGAGTCGAACTTCCTGACGGTGGCTGGCTCATTGACACCCCTGGTGTGCGCAGTTTTGGTCTCGCACACGTCACCCCAGAAACTGTTCTGAGCGCGTTCGAAGAGCTGGTCCCTGCAACCGCTGACTGCCCCCGTGGCTGTTCTCACACTGAGGACTCCCCCGGTTGCGCGCTCGACGCATGGGTTACAAATGGTAAAGCTGGAGATGCTGGCCCCGACCGGCTCAACTCGCTCAGACGGCTACTGACAAACCTGGCTTCTGCACCACAGTACTGACTGTTGTGTTGGCGCTGTGCTAGCTCGATGCTGGCTTCGGTGTTGAGGCCACCGCACCACGTGGAGGACCCGTGAAAGATCTTGATCTTGCGATCGCTCTTGCCGACGCGGCAGATCACCTGACACTTGATTCGTTTTATAACCGCGACTTCACCGTGGACACAAAACCCGATATGACACCGGTGACCACAGTGGACCGGGCGGTTGAAGAAAAGCTCCGTGAGTTGCTCGCCCTGCACGCTCCTGACGATGCGATCGTGGGCGAAGAGTTCGAACCCACCACCGGCACAGGCACCCGCCAGTGGATTATTGACCCAATCGACGGGACGAAGAACTTTGTGCGAGGCGTGCCCGTGTACGCGACCCTGATCTCACTTTATGACGGTGAAACTCCCCTGCTTGGAGTTGTGAGCGCCCCGGCGATGAACCGCAGATGGTGGGCAAGTAAGGGCGAAGGCGCCTGGACCACGGTGGCACACGACCCGGCTCCCGTACAGATTCACGTGTCGCACGTGTCAAAGCTGGAAGACGCGTCGTTTTCCTACGCATCCCTGGGCGGGTGGAAAGACCTGGGCAAACGTGACGCCCTGCTTGAACTGTGTGACACAGTGTGGCGAACCCGCGCCTACGGGGACTTCTGGTCATATATGTTGGTCGCTGAAGGCGCGGTAGACATCGCTGCTGAACCGGAACTGGAAATCTATGACATGGGCGCCCTGGTTCCCATTGTGACCGAGGCCGGTGGCACATTCACCAGCCTCAACGGAAAGACTGGCCCGTTTGACGGCAATGCGCTCGCCTCCAACGGGCTCGTGCACAGTAGCGCACTGGAGTTGCTTTCGTGAACGAACAGACTCTGCCTTACCGGGTGAGTGAAGCAGCGGGGCTTCTGGATGCCCAGGGCAATATCCGCGGCACGGTGTTTGGCGAGATGAGCACATTGGCCGCGCAGCACGGTGCGATTAACCTGGGGCAAGGGGCACCGTCGAGCCCTACCCCTGACTTCCTCATCGACGACGTCGCTCACTTCATGCGAGCTGGCATGAACCAGTACGCACCGCCAACCGGGGTGCCGGAACTGCTTGACGCGATCGTGGCTCAGCGTTCCCGCCGGTACAACCACACTGTCACCCGGGACCATGTATTGGTGACGGTGGGCGCCACGGAGGCTCTCACCTCAGCGATTATGGCCCTGGTGCCCGCTGGCGGAGTTTTGCTGACCTTTGAACCGTTCTACGACTCCTACGCGGCGGCCTGCGAGATGGCCGGGGCGCGGTTGGTGACCGTACCGCTGGTCTTTGACGGGGCGGTGTGGCAGCCGGACTGGGACGCATTTGAGGCTGCGGTGAGCTCTGCCGATGCGGTGTTGCTGAACACCCCTCACAACCCCACGGGAATGGTGTTGGGCCGAAACGACATAGTCCGGGTGTTTCAGGCGTGTGAGGACGCAGACGCGTGGCTCATTACCGACGAAGTGTACGAATACCTGGTGTTTGACCCAGCTGAGCACGTGTCGGTGGCAGCGCTGTTCCCGGATTCGCACCGGATTGTCACGGTGTCGTCTGCTGGTAAAACGTTCAATGTGACTGGGTGGAAGATCGGCTGGCTCGTAGCGCACCCGCAGGTTCGGCAGCACCTTCAGGCGCTTAAGCAGTTCTTTTCGTACACGTCGGGCACCCCACTTCAGCCGGCAATCGCACGGGCGCTGGGCGAGCATGAGGATTTCGCCCAGCAGAACCGTGCCGGGTTGAAGCGGTGCCGGGATGTGCTCATGGAGTCTTTGGAGCGCGTGCCAGGGATTACGTTCAATGTCCCGGCTGCCGGTTATTTCACTGTGGTGGATTTTGCTGAGGTCACCACGCGTGATTCGCACGCGCTGAATGAGCTTCTCACCACCGAGTTTGGGTTCACGGGGATTCCGGTGAACCGTTTGTGCCGGGCGGGCTCCCCGGTGGCACAGCGTTTGGAGCACGCGTTGCGTTTGTCGTTTTGTAAAACGGAAGACGAAATGCGCGAGGTGGCCACTCGCATTGACCGCCTCGCGCAGAACATGGACACGTTGAAGTAGGTGGCGGGGCAGGCCGTGGTTGGGGTGTTACCCCGGCTGAGGCTGGTTACACCGGTCGAGGCCGAACCCGCCCCCGCTTTCGTTGTGGTTACTGGTTTTCGTCCAGCACAGCGTCGAGTGCTGTAGTGAAACGTTCTACTGCCGCGTCGACGTCAGCCCACTTGTCTAGGCCGAACAGGCCAATCCGGAACGTCTTCATGTCCGCTGGTTCGTCCACCTGGAGTGGTACTCCCCCGGCGACCTGCACACCGGCGCGTGCAAAAGCAGGCACAATGTCGTCGCGGTCGGTGTTGACAACAACGACGGTTGGGGATTCGAACCCGGGTGCAGCAACGGAGGTGAAACCGCGTTCGGTGAGTGCTTCACGGATCCGCGTCCCGAGGTCGTTCTGGCGTTCGCGCAGCACGTCCAGTCCGGCGTCTAGGGCTTCTTTCATGAGGCCCAGGTTGTGTTGGATGGTGTCGGTGGGCATGGTGGCGTGGTAGCCGTGTGCGCCGGTGACATAGCCGTCACAGATGTTGGTCCACTTTTTCAGGTCCAGTGCGAAGCTCGAGGTTTCGGTGGAGTCGAGGCGTTCGCGTGCCGCCTCTGAGAACATGACATACCCGCATGCAGGAGAGCCGCTCCACCCTTTTTGGGGTGCGCTGACCAGGATGTCTACGCCTGATTCTTCCATGTTGATCCACAGTGGACCGGAGGCTACGCAGTCAAGAACAAACAGTCCGCCTACGCTGTGCGTTGCGTCGGCCAGGGCACGCACGTAGTCATCAGGCAGGACCATGCCTGCGGCGGTTTCCACGTGGGGTGCAAATACCAGGTCGGGTGCTGTGTCTTGAAAGTGAGCCACCACCTGGTCGATGGGTGCTGGCGCGAACTGGTGGTTGCCCACGTGCTGGGCTTTGAGGACATCATGACCCGCAGGGATCTTGCCGGCATCAAAAATCTGTGACCAGCGGTAGGAAAAGAGCCCGTTTCGCACAACCAAAACGTTTTTGTCATTGGCGAACTGGCGGGCTACAGATTCCATGGCATATGAACCACCGCCAGGGACCACAGTTGCCGTGTGAGCGTTATACGTCGAACGCAGGATCTGCAGGGTTTCCTGCATGACGTTCACAAAGCGTTTGGACATGTGGTTTAGCGACCGGTCGGTGAACACGACCGAGTATTCGAGAAGGCCACCGGGGTCGACATCTGGGCGAGGCAGTTCATTAGCAGTCATGACATTCACAATAGTCGTTTATTTCAGTAAAGGAATTTAGGCAAACTTCCGGACCATGTATGCGGCTTCACGACCGTCGGGTAGGCGGTCGATCTCGCCGGTCATGCGGAAACCTGAACGGAGGTATGCGCCAATTGCCCGCTGGTTTTCTTCAAAAACTCGTAGTTGGATTTCCGTGTATCCCGCGCGCTGGGCTTCTGTGAAGACCGCGTTCGTTAGTGCGTCTACGGCACCGTGGCCACGGTGTGCAGGGTGTACCCACGTGCCGCCGAGGTCGGCGTAACCGTCCCTGACCGTGAAGGTTGCGAATCCAATGTCGTGTCCCTGCTTTACACACATGAAGATGGTGAGCGTTTGGAGGCGTTGCCGCCATTTTGCTTCGTCTACCTGAGATTCGCGCTCATATGATCCGCTAAAAGCTGCCGGGGCGTCTTTGAGCGATGCGAGGCGAATTGCACGCACACGGGACCAATCATCCGGTGTCACGCGGACTATGGAGTGAGCTTGAGCCATGTTAACTCCCGGGGGATTCTCGATGGGTGCGTCTGTAGTCTTCACGGGAACGCGAAAGCCCGCAACTTCTTAATAGCGCTTAACCGCGTACATCACGACACCTTGGTAAAGCTCCCCGTCCACAGGTAGTGAATGTTTCAAGAACTCGGCGCGTAGAGTCTCGAACACGTTGGAGTTTCCACGCTTCACCAGCGCGTCATCCAGCACTCGCGCTAAGTGTGCTTCAACGCGGTTGCTTCCGGCATGCATGCGCATCACATCGAGTAGTTCTTCGACACGACGCGTAGCTGGTGACTCTTCTGAGCGTTCCTCAGTGTCATTGATCAGAGCGTTGTCAGGAACTTTGATCCCGCGTACTTTGTCTTCCATTGCGGCCACGGCTAAGCGTGACATGGCAGCAGTCAGCACGTTCAGTGCATCGTCGCCTCCGAGCATGAGGTTAGTGAACTTCTCATGCTGAGTGCCCGCCCCAAGAATTGCGGATAGTACTTTTTCACGCAGTCTCGAAGACTTTGCCAGGGTGTCTTGTGGGTTCTTAGTTGCGAGCATCTCCACTTCTTCGTCATTTGCCAGTGCTTCCCACACTGCGTGGACCATGCGGGTGTTCGCGGAGTTCGACATGTCAATTCCCGCTGCAGAAAACAACTCGTTGACTTCCTCTACTGCTTTGCGGAATGCTCCTTGCAAGGGATCGGAGGCGCCACCTGATGAGATGCGCCCGTCAAAGCCGGGAACAGGTAGCGGAGTCTGCGCGTCTTCGATGTTCAGCTCGAGTTTCGTCCCTTTTTCCACATCACCTGTGACTGCAGATTTCACCACGTCAACGCCGGTGATGTAATCCTCTTCGCGCGTTTTCTTACCAAGTTTGAGGTTGCGCACCAGGACGTCCGCAAAAACGGCTCGCTTGTGTAGGGTCACGTCCTGGAAGTCGATGAACTGGCTGAGGAAGTCCCACGCGTGGACATACTTTTTTAGGTTCGTGCGGAAGTCCGTCGCTACGACCTCGTTGTCCTTATTTCCACTCACCACTCCTTCGGTGTAGAAGTCGGCCCAGCGGGTGACAATTGGGTCAATCCCGGCCCGGATCAAGGAGTCTTTTTTCTTCACGTCTACGTCCGGGTCCATGACCACGTTGGCTAGGGCTTCCATCTCTTCAATGTCGTAGAACTGAGACGTGTCCAGTACTCGCGCGAGATCAGTGAGCACGTCCGGGTCCACATCGGTGTCGATCGACGCCTGCGAGTAGTACGGTTGGAACGCATGCAGGATCGATTCGGGGTCGTTAATAAAGTCGACCACGAATGTTTTGGACTTGTTTTTGGACGACATGGTCCTGTTTAAGCGTGAAAGCGTCTGCACCGCTAAAACACCGGAAAGTGGTTTGTCCACATACATGGCAGACAGCCGAGGCTCATCGAAACCGGTTTGGTACTTGTTTGCCACGATGAGGAACTTGTACGAAGCTCCGTCAAACATCTTGGTGGTTTCCATCCGGCGCTTACCATCAGGCGCGTTCTCGTTATTCAGGGAAGATTCTGTGACAATCTCTTCGACATCTTCATCCTTGGACACATCGAGTGAGCCAGAAAACGCCACGAGTGCTTCTAATCCTTGGTACGTGGCGTTGGACTTAATCACATCCTGGACCGCTCTAAACCAGGTGTAGGCACTCATTCGGTCGTCACAGACCACCATTGCTTTCGCTGTTGAACCAAGCAGGTTGCGTACGTTGTTGTTAAAGTGCTCAACGGCTACTTCAGCTTTTGAATGGATCGTTTTTTCATGTGAGCGGACAAACTTTTTGAGTGCAGATTTTGCTTCCCCAAGGACCACTTCATCTTCTCGACCAAGTTTGTCCTCAATTTTTGCGTAGAGCGAGAGTGATATGTAGTTCTGAAGCACATCTAGGATGAACTTCTCATCAATAGCCTGCGCCATGGAATACAGGTCAAACGCCACTCGTGTTTCCGGGTTGTCCGGTGAGCGTTCTCCGAACACGGCAAGGGTCTTCGCTTTGGGGGTGGCGGTCAGAGCCACAATAGTGACGTTGGATGAGCGCGCTACAGCGGAGTCACGCTGCTGTTGCAAGCGGTCTTTATCAGCGCGAGTGAGTCTTGCTGCCGAGGTGGTGGTCAGTGTTTCGTTGTGCGTCTCCTCCCCTCCGTCGGTATCTTTCCCGCCTTCTATGTCAGCAGCCGCGCGTGATGCTGCTTCTGCGATTTCATCAGGCGTATCTGAAAGTGTTTCCAGCAGTGTGCGTGAGGCCTTGCCGTGCTGTGAGGAGTGTGCTTCGTCGATGATGACAAGCCAGCGACGGTTTCGTAGTTTTGGCGAACGGTCGATCGTTTGTGCCAGTGCGGGGAAGGTCTGAAGCGTGCAGGACAGAATGCGTTTGCCTTGGGTGAGGTAGTGGTTCAGGTTTTCGGACTTGGAGGTGTCATCGTTGGTGATATTGATGACCATGCCTTCAGATGCTTGAAGTAGTGAAAGCCCGTCTGCCACGTTTTTGTCGAGCACGGTACGGTCGGTGACCACGATGACGCAGTCAAACAGTTTCGTGCCGTCACTATGGATCATCTTGTTGGCACGGTGTGCCAACCACGCAATCGTTTTGGTCTTGCCGGATCCGGCCGAGTGCTGGATGAGGTAGCGCCTGCCGGTGCCGTTGACTGCAACGTCGCTGGTGACTCGCTCCACGGAGCGCAGTTGGTGAAAGCGGGGGAAGATCAGGCGTCCTTCGTTACCTTTAGTTGAGGGTTCCCACAGGGCGTAGTCCTTGAGGATGCGCAAGAGCAGGTCCGGTGAGCACACCCATTCCCACAGGTAGGACACGTTGTAACCGTTGGGGTTGTCTGGGTTACCAGCTCGCCCGTCTTCGGTTCCTTGGTTAAACGGAAGGAATACGGTGTTGGCACCGTTGAGTTCCGTGGTCATCATGACTTCGCGGGAGGACACGGCAAAGTGGACAAGGCAGCGTCCGGGGTTGAGTAGTGGGCGTTTGGATCGGTGCGGCTTGCGGTCGTGTTTGTATTGGAGGACTGCATCTTCAATGGACTGAGTGTTGTCCGTTTTCAGTTCCATTGTGATGACGGGGATACCGTTAACCAGGAGAACCAGGTCAATTTCGCCCCCGTCACCTTTTTCGAAGTGGACTTGTTGGAGCACACGTAAGCGGTTGTGTGTGGCTTTCTCGATCACATCTGTTTTCGCGGGATCGTATGGAAAGAACCCTGCCATGTCTGGGAAGTTCACGGTGCCGAGGTCGGCTTGGGTAAACGAGAAACCGTCGCGCAGAGTGCCCAAGAGTCCGCCGTTGACCTTTTTGGTGATGCCGTCAAGGATCGGCGTGTAGTCGAGTTCTTTTGTCAGACGGGTGAGGAGTTTTCGTTCACGGGACTGGCGTTCGGTGTCATTGGCAGTGGGTGGAATTGCGCGTTCGTATTGCTCTGGGTGCTGCGTTTTCAACCAGTGCAACACATCTTCTGGGAACAGCCCCAGCTCAGGGTCGAACCCAACGTCATTAGCGCCTTCGTTCCAAATCCAGCCTTGAGAGTTGAGGGACCGGCAAATGGTTAGCTCCATCGCTTCCTCAAGAATCGGATTGACCATTTCAGACCTCTTTCCGCCCGGTAACGACTTCAGTGATAAGTGCGGTTTTGCGTGCTTTCAGGTTTTCGATAAGGCGCGTGGACTCCTCAATGAGCGAGTCCATGCGCGCTGTCTCGTCTTGAAGTATTCGGCCAATCCTTCTCTGCTCTCTTATTGGAGGCAGCTTGACCCGCTGAAGCAACACCTTTGTAGCAGTGATCCCAGGCTGTGCGACAGATGTTGATAGCTCCCCGAGGTTCAGCTCGCGCAACGTGTGTTCCAACCAAACGAGATCGACTTCCTGTCGCGGTTTTACAATCAGCGCATGTTCAGTAGCAAAGAAATCTGGCTTGGCTAGGTGGACGTTTCCGCACAACGCTCCTTGCCTGCCCACTAGAATGCGCTCAACATCGCAGTTGGACGAATCTGTGTAGCCACGTATTCCGTTACCCCCGTAGACGGGAAATTTGCCTTCAGCCTTTATGAAGTCAGATTCGATCGAGTCTCCTGAAACCACAGACACGAGGGTCGAAAGTGGAACGAGAGGATAATCGCAGTTTTGAACAAGCTTCGTTGCAAATACTCTCTGGCGGGATTCCAAGCTGGCAACCAGCCCTTCAAACTCTTCGATCAGTGCATCCATCTCGCTGATTTCCTTATCGAGGTAATCAGCGATCCGGCGCTGTGTTGCGAGATCAGGTACGGGGACCGGCATTGCGTCCAACCGTTCAGGGCTGACGTCCCACTGGTTTACCCTTATCCCGGTGGAGTGAGCTGCGTAGTAATCAATTGCGTCCCGGCATCGAAGCGCGTAATGAAGGAAGCTTTCATCGTTGTCAGAAACAGGTGTGTAGACAAAGTATGCAGGAGAAACAATGCCAGTGTGGGGTGAGATACCTAGCGCTCCCTGCCAAGCCTTCATCTTGTTGAGCACTAAGTCGCCAGTCTTCACTAACTGGTAATCATTTAAGTTTCCCGGACGGTTGAAATTGTCGTCCCGGTCGCTTTTGCGGATGACCCCGTATTCTCTGTAAACGGAAAGAAGTTCCTCAGCAGGGAAACCAGTACGTTTCGGAACTCTACGGAAAAGCGTATGGAACGGAACACTTTGCCATCTAGTCATCTTCACGCACTTTCCGGAACATGGCGTAGATACGATCCAGGGAACTAGCGATATCCGCATCCAGTTCCTCCAGGGAGCGGGACTCCTCCGGCTTGTAGAACAGGCGCGTCAACGGCAGTTCCGTTCCCACTTTCGCCAAAGACTCATCCCACTGCATATCCGGAACGAACGGGAGCACTTCTCGTTCCATGTGCTCAGACACGTCCTCTAGGTACGGCACGCGCTCAATCACCTTTGAGGATGCATCCACAACAGGATTCCCCTTCTCGTCCAGTGAAGCGGGCGCGTTCTCGTCTTCCACAGCCAACGCCTTCATGATGTGGCGAAGCAGTGGAGCGCCCATTTTCACCCCGTGTTCCTTCGCAGAAGCCTTCAGCGCTTTGGGAAGATCGTTGTAATCGCGTCCCCGCATCTCGCGGATGACCGCTTCATGTTCCGGGAACGCGGACTTGTGCTTCATGGCTTCCGCCACGGTTTCATCAGTCACACTGACTGCGTAGTGCGCCAACTTAAACATTGGCACGTCGCGGTAGGTGAGATCGTTCGCAGTGACGATGATGGAGCGGTCAGTCTCTTCAAAATCCTTGTAGATCTTCGTGATCTCTCGGATGTTGTCTTCCGTAAACTCAGCGCGCTTTTGTCCCATGTTCTTGCGCATTGGCGCGCAAATCTCAGTCGCGTCGATGAACTGGATTTTCCCACGGCGACGGGGTTCCTTGTTCTGGTCCAAAATCCAGATGTAGGTGGCGATGCCGGTGTTGTAGAACATGTCATTCGGCAGCGCAATGATTGTATCCAGCACTTCGGTGCCACCTTGTGCACCCATCAAGTATTTACGGATACCGTCCGGACCGCTTTCGGCATCTCCGGTAAACAGTGGGGAGCCATTCGTAACCACAGCAGCGCGCCCGCCCTTGGTGGCTCCATCAGCAGGAGCAAGTTTGTGCGCGATATGCATCAGGAACAGCATTTGTCCGTCGCTGACAGCAGGAAGCCCCTCGGAGAAACGAGGATCGCCCTGTTCTTGGAGTTCCTTTACATCTTTCTGGAACGCTTTCCAGGATGAGCCATACGGCGGGTTCGCCATGATGTAGTCGAACGTGTCACCTTGGTACTGATCATTGGTCAGTGAGTTGCCGAACTTGAGCACTTCCGGGTCTTTGAACCCCTGCATCAGCAGGTCAGACTTCCCCATCGCGAAGGAAGACTCCTTCAACTCTTGTCCGGCAACAACCACCTCGATACCGGGGTTGATCGCGCGAAGCGCGTCACGAGCTGCAATGAGCATCCCGCATGTCCCAGCGGTGGGATCGTACACAGACCGGATGATGCCGTCTTCTTCAAGTTCGGTGTCATCAGACGTGAACAATATGGAGGTCATCAGACGAATCGCATCACGCGGGGTGTAAAACTCACCAGCGTCCTTACCCTTTCGCGCAAACGAGCGATACATCAGGTTCTCGAAGATGTCGCCCATGGTTTGATCTTGAAGCGCTTCATCAGACATGTCGATAGAAGCGAAGTGCTGAACGACGTTCCACAGCTGATTGTTACGGTCCAAAAGATCGATCAACTTGTCGAACTCGAACGCATTCCAGATCTCCAAAATGTTGGGAGAGAACGTGTTGAGGTACTGTTTCAACCCTGGTTTAAGTGCATCGTCGGAGTTCGCGAGACGTTCAAGAGACAGTTCAGACGTGTTCCAAAAGCGGAGCTTGAACATGTTCTCAATCTTGAGCCCCACGATCGCGGGGTCGGTTCCCTGAGCGTTTTCACGTTCGACAAGATTCAGCACAGCCTGTTTGGTGGGTGCCAGTCGACCTTCGAGACGACGAAGTACAGTGAACGGGATGATGTAGTCACCGTAGTTTTCAGCCGGGACGATCAGACGCAAGTAGTCGTCAGCAGTTTGCCAGATTGCGGCGTTGAGACTGTTGACTTTGGCAGTCTGCTTCGGGGTAATCGAGTCGAGAATTTCTGAAGTGTCAGACATAGAGGCGCCCTTATTTCTACGAGATTATCCACGAAACACTTTGAGCTTCTCACAGTCGAAGTCGACAGCTCGTTTGCCACGCCACAAGCTCGGACTATAGGCCGAAAACTCGGGTTTTCGCAGGTCACGCGAAAGCCCGCTTTACCAGATTTGGTAAAGCGGGCTTTGTCTTGGTGGCGGGGGAAGGATTCGAACCTCCGACCTCCGGGTTATGAGCCCGGCGAGCTACCTAGCTGCTCCACCCCGCGGCGCACATACAACTATACGTTAAGAATGCGTAACCACCAAACAAACAGCACGTGATCCTCACCACAAGGCGGGCGCGTGTTTGCCAACTGGTTCATCACCGGTTGACGAACACGCTGCCAGTTCTAGCCGTCCTGGCCTTCGCCACCCTGGCCATCGCCCTGGCCTTCGCCACCCTGGTTACCCTGACCACCACCGGACTGTTGGTCCTGGAGCTTTCCTGCTTCGTCGAGTGCCTTACGTAGGCGCTCCTGGGCTTCACCGTACTTGTTCCAGTCGCCATCCTTCAGCGCATCATCAGATTCCTTCATGGCGTTACGAGCGTCTTCAAGCGCTTTCTGAAGATTAGGTTCACGCGCAGGCTTGCCCTTCTCTTCGCCGGCGTCGGCACCGCCCTTCTCGCCTTCGCTGGCTTCACCAGAAGAGTCAGCGTCACCGGCACGCGCACCGGAGTCTCCCCCGAATACCTGGTCAAGCGCTTCGTCAAGAGTCGGCGCGAATCCAATCTGCTCACCGAACGCCACAAGCACACGCTGAAGCACAGGGTACGAAGTTTCACCAGCCGAACGCACATACACCGGCTGGATGTACAATAGACCACCAGCAACGGGCAGCGTCAGCAAGTTACCGTTCTGCACCTTCGACTCACCCTGACGCAGCAGGTTCAAGCTCGACTGCACATTGGGTTCAGTGTTGAAGTTGTTCTGCGCCTGTCCCGGACCAGGGAACGTCGTGTTACGCGGAAGTTGAAGCAGACGCAACTTTCCATAGTCTTCGTTCTTAACACCCTTCTCGCCACCTGCGTCCGCATTGGCCGCTAAGAAGCCAGTCAAGTTGTTACGCGTCTGACCTTCAGTGGGTCGCGGAATGAACGACGACGTCAGCGAGAACGCTGGCGACTCCTGATTCGGCATCTGCAACGTCAAGTAGAACGGCGGCTGCATCAGACGCGACTCTTGATTCACCGTAGGGTCGGTCGGGGTTGTCCAGAAGTCCTGCCCCGTGTAGAACGAGTTCGAATCATCCACGTGGTAACGCGTCAGCAAGGAACGCTGCACCTTAAACAGGTCTTCTGGGTACCGCACGTGGCTCATGAGATCCCCGCTCATCTCTGACATGGGCTTCACCATGCCAGGGAAGATCTTGGACCATGTTTTAAGCACAGGATCGTCATCATCCCACTTGTACAGGTTGACTGATCCGTCATACGCGTCAACAGTGACCTTGACCGAGTTACGAATATAGTTCACCTGCTGGGGAGGCAGGGCCGCCGTAGTGCCTGAACGCTGCGTGTTCGAGTCCTGCGTAGCGTCCTCAAGAACCTGCGGCGTGGAATATGGGTATTCCTTCGACGTGGTGTACCCATCCATAATCCACTGCACACGGCCGTCAACCACCGCGGGATACGGATCACCGTCGATCTGCAAGAATGGCGCAGCCTTCTGCGCACGCTCACGAGGCGAGCGGTTAAACAGAATCTGTGACTCTGAGTTCAGCGCATCCGACAGAACAATCTGTTCGTCTTGGAACTTAATGGCAAACAGCAAACGGTTAAAGAAGTTGCCCACGCTGGGCCCGCCGTCACCCTTGAAGGTGTTGTACACCTGGGCACCACCGTCTTCGTTGTCGGCGGGGTAGTCAATTTCGCGTGGATCTGCACCTTCAGGGGCACCCACAATTGAGTACCGAGGTGACCGCTCACCAAAGTAAATACGTGGCTCGTACTCCCCCAGCTCACCGGTAGGTGGAATGTTCGCTTCCAAGAACGCGGGCTGTCCATCGCCACCTTGACGGTTACCATATGCGGCAACCACACCAAAGCCGTGTGTATAGACAACGGCCTGATTCAGCCACGACGAATCGGCTTGTGATGCGGGGTTGAGTTCGCGGACCGCGATCACCGTGTCCTGCATTTCATCGTTAATGCTGTAGCGATCAACGTCGAGCTGTTCCGGGAACGAATAGAACGGGCGTTGCTGCTGGATCTGACGAAAAGTATCCGACACAAGGTTCGGATCCAGCAGGCGAATCGATGCCGCTGTTTGAGCGTCCTTACGCAAGGCACCCGATTTACCGTCCGTTGAAGGCGTGTACGGAATGACTTCAACATCGTCAATTCCATACGCGTGACGCGTGGCATCAATGTTGCGCTGAAGGTATTCCTTTTCCAAGCTCTGTTCTGACGGTTGCACCTGCAACTGCTGCACCGTTGCGGGAAGCGCAATGATCGACACCGCGCCCAGAATCAACAACATCAGAACAGACACGATCGACAGTTTCCACACGTTACGGAACGCGTTAGCCGCCATGATCAGCGCAACCACGACAGCTGCGATCGCTACGATCAACATCGCAGGAAGCGTAATGTTCACGTCTTTGTACGACGCACCCGTCATCAGACCGCCCGTCGACGTCAGGACAGAGTACCGCTGGAGGAACATGCGAACACCCTGCACCAGGATGAGCAGACCAGCTGAAATCGCGAGGTGGTAGCGCGCTGTTTTCGACACGGTCAGTTTGGAGTCATCGCCTGGGCGGATACCTCCCATGAGGTAGTGCGCGATAACGGCCGCGATGAGGGACAGCAACAATGCCATGGCAACGTAGTCTGCGACCGTGCGGAGCAACGGGAAGTGGAACATGTAGAAGCCCAGATCCATGTTGAACTGAGGATCTTTCTGTCCAAACTCACTCGCGTTGACAAAAAGAAGGGCTTGTTGCCATGCAGCTGACAACGCGATTCCACCCATGACACCAATAACGGCTGGAACAACAAGGGTGACAACGCGACGCAAGGGCTCAATCGCTTCACGGTACCGGTCGAGGTTTTCTTGGCGCGGAGACGTTGGGGCGTACACCGGGCGCTTCTTATGCGCGAGCATCAACGGGAACCAAATGGCTCCTCCCATGATGATCACACCAACAAAAAAGAGAATGATCTTAGCGATCCACTCCGTGGTGAAGACCTGCAGGAATCCAAGTTGTTGGAACCACAAGGCTTCCGTGAAAACTTGCGCGAACACCACGAACAAAACCAGAAGTACAGCTACTGCTCCAAGAGTGAGCAAAAGCGGTGAAGGCTTCTTCGTTTTTTGGCTTGGTGTACTCAACCGTTCTCCTCGCTAACCAGAGCACAGAGTGACTGTGCCGATGTCATCGTTTGTCATTGCGTCGATTGCGTTGACTGCCGTGTCCAAGGTGTCGACGCGAACCACTTTCATGTCGAGTCCTTTTGCGGCCTGAGCTGCTTCAGCGCAGTTTCCGGCTGGACTCAAAAAATACTCGACTCCTGCCTCGTTGGCTGCCACGACTTTTTGCCGAGCGCCACCAATGGGACTCACCGTCCCGTCTTCTGCGATCTGACCGGTGCCCGCTATCCGCTTCCCACCGGTCATGTCACCCGGCTCCAGCTTGTCAATAATGGTGAGTGCAAACACCAATCCGGCACTGGGCCCACCCACATCTTCCAGGTTGAATTTCACGTCAATGGGAAAGTCGTACGTGGGAGCCAGAACAACACCCAGCTTGGGACCGTCAGCCGTGCCCTTAGGCGTGATCTTTTCGTGTAGCTTCTTGCCGTCGCGCTCGATATCCAGTTCAACCGGGTCACCCTTAGCAACAGTGTCCTGTACGCGGGCAATGTCTTCCGCACTCCCGTTGATTTTCTCGCCGTTGAGCTTGGTGATGATGTCACCTGGCTCCACGACTCCTTCAACGGCCGCGCCTGCCGCCACGCTTCCAATGCCTAAGCGCGTTTCGTATTTCTTGCCGAGGTGGTTCAGAGCGGCCGCCACCGCAAAGTCTTGCGACGTGGCCATTTGCGCGTTGTTTTCCTGCGTGACCTGGTCACGCGTGGTAGTCAGCGGGTAGTACGCCTCACTGGGCACGACAGTGTCCTGCTTTTTGACGACCGACCAGAAGGCCTGCGAAGGGTACACCTTCCGGCCGGGCCCTCCGGCCACGGCGACGGTGAGCATATCTAAGGTTCCCGAGGTGGGGTAGGTTTTCGCTCCCGAGATGGTCACCACCTCGGCCCCTTCATGCTTACCCAACGTGTTAAAAACAGGGCCGGGCATTTCAACCATGTACGGAACAGGGATGATTGCCCCGATGATGACGAGCGCGTATGTAACGAGAGTGGAGATAGTTGTCACGTGGAGTCGCTTTTTAGGCGTATTAGCCTGGGCACTCGTTGTCACGCGACGGTCCTTTCTTTAAAGCACAACTAGTCTAGCCGATACACACATAACTCCCGACATCGAAAGATGCCTCCCCTCACCACGTTCGCTCAGAACGAAAAACACTCAGACGCGGGTTCCACGTGGAAGGCTTTTTCAATTTAGATCGTTACGCTTTTAGACAAGCAAACTAAGGGAGAAACGATGAGCGACAAGGATCGCGACAAAGATTCACCGGGCGACGACCCACTGAACAACCTGTTTGGCATGCTTTTTGGCCTCGGAGGTGCTCAGGGAGGTGCCCAGGGACAGTTCCCTGCAGGGGGAATCCCGATCGACGGAAACATGCTGTCGTCCTTCCTCGGTCAGATCCAGGGACTCATGGGACAGTCAGGAAGCGCCGGTGATGTGGCGCGTCAGACTGCTGCCAGCAAAGTTCCCACCCCGGACCCCAGCGTGACAGACGAGGTTTCGCGCGCCACTCACGATGCCTTCCGTTTGGCTGAACTGTGGCTTGAACGGGTCACCGAATTCACCACAACGAACGAGCCTCAGAGTTTGACACGTAAAGCTTGGGCAACGGGTTCTGTTGACGGTTGGGTCGAGCTCGCGCAGCCCATTCAGGCCAATATGTCGCACACGTTCACCGACTCGCTGTCCGATCAGATTCCTGAAGAAATGCGCCCGTTCATGTCGTCAATGTCGTCGATGATGACAAACATGTCTGCATCACTTTTCGGGGCACAGATCGGCGAAGCGCTGGGAACTCTGTCTGGAAGCGTCCTCACCGGAACGGACTACAACCTCCCAATTCTTGACGCGCCCGCGCTGATCGAATCCAACATTGCCGGAGCGTCAGCTGAACTGGATCTGGACCACACGCAGCTGCGCATTTTCGTGGCCTGTGTTGAGTTGGCCAAGCGTGCCCTGTTCGCTTCGACTCCGTGGTTGGCTGGTCACATCAGGACCGCGTTTGCCAAGTACGCTTCGAATGTCGAAGTCGACTCTTCCAGCATTCACGACATGATGGGCAATATCGACCCCCAGAACCTCCAAGCGGCAACTGAAGAGCTGCGCAACGGAATGTTCAAACCGGTGTCCACCGAAGAAGGCGAGCAGGCAAAAGAGTCGCTCACCCGAATCGTATCCACAGTCGCTGGGTGGGCTGACGTCGTGGCGTACAACGCGTGCGAACCCCTGGAACAGCGCGACGAAATCCGTGAAGCACTCCGGCGCCGCACCACGATGACGTCCGATTCGGAAGACGCTCTGAGCCAACTGATCGGCTTGGATCTCACGCCTACTCGTCTGCGAGACGCGGCCGCACTTTTCACCTACCTGGAATCCTCGGAAGGCGCACAGGCACGGGACGCGGTGTTCTCTCACCCCGACGCGCTGCCCACCACCGCTGACCTCGACGACCCCTTGGGCTACTCTGAACGCCACACAGAACAGGCCCAAACGGAGGACGACATGGACGAAGCTCTGCGCCGCCTCCTTGAAGAAGAGTCGTGACAGCTGACCCTCGCGCCGCGCACACGGTGCGCGCCCTCGCCGAGGTGGCAACAACCTCGGCGCTTTCCGTCACCGAATTTGTGTCCAGCAACCCCCGCCCGCTGGACCGCTCCGGGGGCCCTGCTCACGTGACTGCTAGCTGCGTGGTCTTCTCCCCCGACTTCACCCATGTGCTCCTGACGCATCACGCGAAGGGACGGTTTTGGGTGCAGTTCGGTGGGCATGTGGAACCGGATGACGCGACTGTGCGGGAGGCGGCTCTTCGCGAAGCACGCGAAGAATCCGGTGTGCAGGATTTCCTCTGGCTCTCTGCGCACCCCATTGACGTGCACTCCCATGACTTGCCTGGAGCGTTCGGAAAGTGCGCTACGCATCACGATGTGGTGTACGGGGCGATTCTCAGCCCTGATGCGCACACGCACGTTTCAGACGAGTCACTCGATGTGAAGTGGTTCCCGGTTGATGAACTACCAGATACGGTCGTTGACGATCTGCCCCAACGCCTGCCTGGCCTTATTCGTTCGACCCGTAATCAATACCTCGGCTGAAACCTTCGAGGAAGATATCAGCGTCACGGGACCGCGCATACCGGTCTGTAAGTTCACGGAAGCGTGGCCCGTGGTCGCTTTCACGTAAATGCGCAAGTTCGTGGATGAGCACCGCGTCAAGCACCCACTCGGGCACGGCTTGGAGGCGATGGGACACGCGAATGCTATGCGTGACCGTGGAACAGGAAGCCCAGCGGGAGTTCTGATTTTCGACCCACTTCACCGACTCCGGTTCAATTCCGTCGTTGAAGTACGTGGTGTTAAGTTCGCGGGCGCGGGACAGAAGGTCCTCGTCTGAAGATTCGCGACCGCTTTTGGCGCTCACCCGAGTGAGCAACTGAGCGATCTGCCCGAGGTCGTTCCGAGGGTCGTAATGTACGGGGGCAGCTAGTTCCCACCGACCACCACTTCGCTTGAGTGTCACGGTCTTTTTTCGGCGTGCTGAGTGCTTGATATTCAGTTCGCCAGTTTCGAGCATGCGAGCTACGTCTTGTGCAGTGAAGCTGTTCCCCATAGCAATCAGTTGTATCAGATGACATTCAACACGCCGTTGCACAAAAAGTTTTTTCATCCACATGGTTTGCAACGTGTGGAACATGGATGGAAGCCAGGCTTTTAGGCCACTTACCGGGGATTTAGGTTGGTGAGACCCACGTGGAAAGGCACATTTTTCTGTCGTTACGCACACTGTTGTCCACAGATTACGCACATACGTACACAACAGAACCCGAACATTCCACATCATCTGTGGATAACGAAATTGATCACGGAGTCATAAAGGTCTAAGTTTTTATCTCAGACTCGCGGAAAACCCGGACTTCATGGCAAGGGGAAGGTCTATGAAGTCCGCGCGCGGCTGCGAGACTCCACGAACGAGGAGACTGTTCATCTGGGTATTTCCCTGTGGATAACCCAGTTAGAACGTCTCCTCGTTCGCGTGTTTACGCGAAATATCAACAGGTTATCCACATTTTTCTTGGCCCTCTTCTTTTCGAGCGTGCGTCTTCCTACGCTAAAAGAGGAGGTGAGACGAATGCTGATGTTCAACAGATCGGTGCCACTGGTGTGGCGTTCGTCCTCGTGTTTACAAATCGGAATTGACGACCCGGTTCTTATCGATGGTTTGAGTGTGGCCGACCGCGAGCTGATCGAGCTCATCAAGATGGGGATATCGCCTGAAGTTCTAGCCGATAAAGCGTCGCAGCTAGGTCTCACACATGAGCGCACAGCCTCACTGCTGAGTTTGTTGGAAGAGTCGCAGGCTTTGGTTCCCCGCGTACAGTTACACACCACGCCGGTGACTCACCAGGTTGACGCAGTGGCACATTCGCGCGGGGCGAACCCCAGTGAGTTACTTGTGGCGCTGAAGAACCAGAGAGTCGTGTGCGTGGGGCCTCTTGCACCTGAGCTTGCCAAACTGCTTTCAGCGTGTGGGTTTAGCGTCACGTCTGCCATGTCCGTTCTTCAGGCGACAATCAGAGATGGTGCGATCGTCGTTGTCACTTCAGTGTGGGTTCCCGATCTCATGGGCGCCCGTTCCCTGCAGGATTCTGGGACGCAGCATGTCAGCGTGTGCGTGCAACAGGCACAGGCCACTGTCACCCATGTGGTTCGCCCCAGTCTCACTCCGTGTCTTGCCTGTCTGACCCACTATGTGATCGATGTCGATGACGAATGGATGACTGGGTGGCGAGGCATACGCGAACAAGCACCTTCAGCCCAGCGCGTAGACCCCTTGCTTGCGTGGTCGTCACTCGTCACCTGTGCGCGTGTGCTTCGCGAGCACGTGCTGGAAGATTTCACCGTCCCGCAAACCCACCGGGTAGGGCTCGCCGGCGAAACGACTTCCGAGGTGGCGCAATTCCATACCGCGTGTGACTGCCGTATGGCTCAAGTGCTTGAAGACCTCACGACCTCAAGTATGTCTTGACCAAACTGCCCCAGCTTCACCGGACCAATCCCCGAAATCTGTCCCAGATCATCAAGCGTGTGCGGACGCGCTTGCGCGATCGCCAGTAAAGTCGCCGTGGTGAGCACCATATAAGCGGGGACGCTGAGTTCACGCGCGGTCTGTGTACGCCATTCTTTTAACGTGTTCACCAGGTTTTCGTCGACTGCCTGGCTACATTCGTGGCATACCTTGTCGCGACGTTCTTGCGCACTGACAAGTGGATTTCCACACCCACATGTGCGCGCTGACGATCTGCGAGTGTGTCCCCGACGTTCGCGGTGGGTGGGAGTATGTCCACGCATTTCGCTGATGAACCGCGAGGGTTTCCGGGTTGACTGCGAACTCGCTTGGCGTGCTTGTGACCAGCTCACGGTCAGCGAATCTTGTGCCCGCGTCACCGCAACGTAAAACAGTCGCCGTTCTTCAGCGATTTCCAGAGGTGTTGACGCATATGAAATGGGCATGAGCCCTTCTGACATTCCCACCAGATACACGTGTGGCCACTCCAGGCCTTTAGCGGCGTGTACGCTCGCCAAGGTCACTCCCTGAACGCTTGGCGCATGTTGGGCTTCTGCTCGTTGTTCAAGTTCAGCGACAAACTCACTGAGCGGTACCGGAAGTTCGCTTTCCTGTTGCATGTCAGCTGCGAGGTTCACCAGGGCGTTGAGGGATTCCCAGCGCGCTCGCACAGCCCCGTGGACGCGCGGACCCACTTCTTGCCACCCCAGAGTCGTCAACAGATCCGACACGACCGTATCGAGTTTTCCTGTCTTTCCTTGTGACATGTTGGCGCGTAAGAGCGCGCCAGCCTGTCGAACTTCCGGGCGTGCAAAGAACTGTTCTCCGCCACGCACCAGATAGTGGATGCCGTGCTCATCGAGCGCGTGTTCAAAAGCGGGACTTTGCCCGTTGGTCCGAAAAAGAATCGCAATGTCGCTTGCAGGCACACCGCTGCTGATCTGAGCCGCAATACGTTGAGCCACCCCGGCTGCCTCTGACGCGTCATCAGGGTACTCATGGAACGAGGGCGGCACTCCCCCGGTTCTCTGAGGTTGCAAAACCATCCGGTTTCGTCCGGTGTGGGCAAGCACCCGGTTTGCTGCTTCAACGATGGGTGGCGTTGACCGGTAATTACGTACAAGCGAAATCGTTCTGGCTTGAGGCAACACGTTGCCTAAGTTCATGAGGTAGCTGTCCCGAGCTCCAGCGAACGTGTAAATGGTCTGAGCCGGATCCCCCACGACACACAAGCTGTCGCGCTGGCCCAACCAGTTCTTCAGCAGTTCGTACTGGATAGGTGAAACGTCTTGGAATTCGTCCACAACGAAGTGCCGGTACTGTTGGTGAATTTGGGCTGCGATGTGGGGTGTGCTGGCCATGACTCCGGACAGGATCAACAGCACATCCTGGTAATCAATGAGCCGGTTAGTGGTCTTGTACTCTGCGTAGGCGCGCATGATCTCAACCATGGCAGTGGTATCAATCCCGGGTGGTAGTTCACGGGACTGCGCAAACTGCGGATAGTCGTCGATCCCGACAAGATTCACTGCAGCGTATTCCAGCTCCGCTGAGATATCGCGAATGGTTTCGCGTTCCGGTTCAATGCCTAGCCCTGACAGGATTCGACCCAACGGACGGTGCTTGCCGTCCATGAGTTCCGGAAACGGGCCTTGCGCAAAGTCTTTCCAGAAGTATCTCAACTGCCTCAAAGCAGCGGAGTGAAATGTGCGCGCTTGAACCTGAGGAACACCCAGTCCGCGAAGCCGGGAACGCATCTCCCCTGCCGCCTTCGCGGTGAAGGTCAGAGCGAGCACATGGTGAGAAGGGAGGTGTCCAGTGTGTGCTCCGTAAGCGATCCTATGGGTGATGGCGCGCGTCTTACCTGTTCCAGCTCCCGCGAGCACAACGAGTGGGCCACCTTCGTGGGTGACGACTTCACGCTGTTCGGGGTCGAGGTTATCGAGTAGTTCGTTCACGCACTCATCCACCTGTCCAGCATCTGCCCCGCAATCGATACCTGTCCAGGAATAGAAACGGTGCCTGCCTCGATCTCTTGCTCAAGCTCGCTTCGCGTAAACCAACGAACCGTCCGCATTTCATCAAAGTCAGCGCACGCCTCCCGTGACTGGGCCCGAGCAAAGAACCCCAACATGAGCGAACACGGAAACGGCCACGGCTGCGAACCAACGTACTGCGGATCTTCACAAATCACGCCAGCTTCTTCGCGGACTTCGCGTACCACCGCAGCTTCGAGCGTTTCACCTGGTTCGACGAATCCTGCCAGCAGAGAGTACCGCCCCTGCGGCCACATGACGTTGTTCCCCAGCAAAATACGTTCAGTACCGTCAGGGTCTGTATGAATGACCGCCATGATGACGGCAGGGTCGGTCCGGGGGAAGTGTTCGCTGCCCGTGCTGGTGTCGGTGCGCACCCATCCCCCCGCCGAGGCCGTTGTGGGCTTCCCATTGCGCGGTGAGTGAGTGTGGGTGCGGTGCCAATTGCCTACCGCGACAAGGGCTGTGGCCAGTCCGGTATCTGTGACTGAAAGGTCTAAAGCGATGGTCCGTAAGTCAAACCACACAGGATCGCTCACGTGGATGCTCTGGGCTGGCGCGTCGAGGTAGTCCTCGGCTGATGCTCCCGGCCGGTTCACATGGTTGTCGATGCGCGCTTTAGTTTCGTCGTCAATGTCAATCCCAACAACGTCACCGGCATCTGTTTCACCCAAGTAGATGCGGGTCCCGGTCATCGCGAGCTTCTCGACATCAGACACCGAAAACCGGTGAAGGCCACCTGAGGACACCAGCAGATAGCCATGGTGGGAGCACACAATGCGCGTACCAGACCGGGCCAGCACCTCGGTCAGGGAGCCGTCTGAACCACGCGCACGGTGGTTCCGCCACACGTCTGAGCGCGCAAGACTCGCTGGTGTGATCGTGTACGAGTTCTTCATGGTGCGCCCCTTTCAGGAAGTTCCTTATCCACGCGTCAGCGTCCGTTGTGATCAACCCTAGCGAAAGGGTCTGACACACCTTTTCTCCACAGCGTGATCGTTTGCAGGTGCGGGTACATTGGAAGAGTGGATACGGTATACCTTCGCATGATCGCAGCGGCCCATTCGATCCTCGAGCAGTTCACACCTGACAAGTGGATGCCCTTGGACGACCCCCGTGGCCTCCGATTGCTGATGTCGCAAGGTGACACTTCATACACGGTCTCGCTGTGGAACGAGAAACAGGCGGTTGACGCAGGTGCCAGCGATGTCGCATCGGCAGTTTTGCGCTCAGTTCTGCCCAAAGACGCCCCTTTTACGGTTCCTCGCACGGTCGCTTCGCAGGCATTTGCAAAAGGTGAGCTCACTGATGCCCGTAGCACCCTAGTGGTCGCAGACCCACTCCCAGGTGTTCCCGTTTCAACCCAGGATTTTGCAGAACAGCCCTCACTCATCGAGTCACTCGCGCGCACCCTGGCCATTTTGCACAGTTGCGATGCGGGCGCGGTTGCGGATTCAGGGCTGGTGGCGCAAGAACCCCAGGAAACGCGCGAACAGCTTTTGGACAACCTTGACCGTGCGGCAGGCACCCGCAAGGTTCCTACCCCGCTTTTGGAAAGGTGGGAGCGGGTGCTGGAAACCGCCTCGGCGTGGCACTTCCTTCCCGCCCCTATCCACGACGCGATCGATGTTGACGCGCTGCGGTGCGACGGTGAGCACATTGTCGCGCTCACTGATATTCACCGGCTTCGCGTGGGCGACCCAGCCGTCGACTTAGCCGCCGCAAGCGCTCTGCTATCGCCGAACAGTTTTGAGGAGTTCCTCGAACACTACGCCACACACCGTGAGGTTGATGACCCGGGGCTGCGTCAGCGCATTGACTTGATGAACGAGTTTGTCATGGTAGAGCTCTTGCTCACCGCGGTTGACAGTGGTGACAAGCACAGCGTGGATGAGGCGGCTGAAATGTTGCGTAATTTCGCCGAGGTCGTTGCCCCTGACGAGGTTTCCCGCCGACCCATTGAGGAAGACAAGTTCCGTCCCGCAAGTGCCGGTGTCGCTGTCAGTGGCACCGAAGACAGTGCCGAGAACATTGCCACCACCGATATCCCTACCAAAGACTCCGCGCTCGACCCGGATGACGAGGACTCTATCCCCACCAACCGGATCGACACGTAACTGTTCTCCAGTGTTTCAGGCGCGCGTGCTTAAGGCGCGTCGTCAAGGATTCCTGCGATGTCGAGAGTGGGCAACGTGTCTGGTGTGAAAGTTTCGTCACTTCCCACAAAGTAGAACTCTGCCCCCACTTCACAGTCAGCGTATTCCGGCAGTTTCTGCACCGCATGAACATAGATAGCGAGCTGGGTGGCCATGGTGTCCAGAATGTCTGCCGATGGCTTCCTGCCCGTCTTCCAGTCCACGACCGTGACGCGGTCACCATCCTTGAAAACAGCGTCGATCTTGCCAGGCACCTTCCTTCCGCCCAGTTCTAACTCAAATGGCAATTCAACGGCGTGAGGCACTCGGTTGGCGTATGCGGATCGTTCAAATGTGACAACCAACTCATCAAACCGTTTGCGCACATGTGCCGGAAGGGCTTTTCGCATCTGAGCTTCGTGAATGTCGGTGAGAGCCGACTGCCCAAAGTGACTTTCAACCCACGCGTGAAACGCTGTTCCCAGTGCCGCGTATTCACTGGGTTGTTGCGGCATTGGCCGTTGAAATTCACGCATGTATGCCTCTGCGTCGGCACGGTACTTCACCAGGCCTGTTGTGGACATGCGTTGAGGAACCCGAGGTGGTTGTGGACGCGCGTCGTGCATGATCTTCTGAACGCGAGCGACGACTCGGTGAAAACCTTCATCGCCAATGTTCACAGTACTGTTGAGGTCCAACGGCACCTGTTGACGAACAAAGTCACGTGTACGGCTCTGTTTCTTCTGTTCAGCTTCGGAGATCACTGGGGGCCATTGAACTTCAACAGGTAAGCCTTCGGGTTTATGAGGTTCGCTCTCAGGGATCTCGATATTGGCTCCTGCAGCGTTGAGCGCTCCGATTGCTTCTAGCAGAAACGGTGAAAGTTGATTTGCCGTTGTGCGGTGGCCCCAGTAGCTCGCGCCTAACCACAGGTGCTTTTTTGCGCGTGTGACTGCCACATATGCCAAGCGCCTTTCTTGGCGTCGGTGATACAGCGCAATCTGGTCTCTGATGGGGAGCTGCTTCTCGTCAATGTTCCCAGCGTCGATGAAATCTTCGATGTCCTCTTTGTCTGCTTGAGTTTGTTTAGACATCTTGTTCATTTCGGACACTGATACGTGTGGTTCCTGTGCCAAATCCAGGTGTGGAAGTTTTGTTGCATCGCCGCGCAAAGGATAGGGCAGCTCTCCTAGGGTGAGCCATGCCTGGTAATTCCGTGGCTGTGTAGGTAGATCTCCCATTGTGAGGAACGGGAGTGCCACTGCATCGAACTCCAAACCTTTTGAGGCGTGCACGGTCATGATGGTCACTGCTGATTCATCGAGTGATTCGGGTGGAGGCGATATGGCGTCGTGTTCGTTGGCCAGTTCAAGCCAGGCCAGGACTGCCGTCATGCTCACAGTAGGGTTGCGTGCGACGTAGCTGGATACCGCTGAGACGAATGTATCGATGTTTGCTCGGTGAGATTCCGCTCGTTCGTGCGGCAGTGAAGCAAGTTCGTACGACATATCAAAAACACGCATGATCGTACGAATCATATGGATGGCTCCCCCGTGGTTCTTACGCACTTCACGGAGTTTGAACGCCAAACTGCGCAACCGCTCATTGGCCTGCTGTGACAGTTCCGAATACTCGCGCGTGGCGAAGCTATCTACGCACTCAACTGCTGTGAGTGGAGTTGCGGAAGCTTCAGCGTTGGCATTCTTAACAATGGTGTTAAACGCCCGGAGATCGTGTGCTCCTAGTGAGCAGACTCTGCCGGTGAGCAACCGCATCAGGTGTTCCACCGCGTGTGGGTCAGTAGCGACATTGAGAATAGCGACAGTATCGGCGACAAACGGATCACCCATGCCACCAGCGTCACCGACAACCTGCACGTCAAAGCCCGCCGCAGTCAAGGCCTGAGCCACGGGAGCGAAGTGCATACGCTTACGAACCAGAACGGCCCGGTGGCCCGTGCGGCCCCGCATCCATTCGACCAGGCTTTCAAGTTGGTCGCTCACATACGTGGGGTGGGTTTTCCCTTGTGTCACGCTCACCTCGACGTCCCCTAGAGGTGAGGTCACTTCATTATTCGTGGTGATGGGCTTAAGGCGCGTGTCCTCTGAGTCTTCAGGGAGTCGCCCTGCGATCGCGTTGGCGATTGCCAGTACTCGCTGCGAGTTTCGAAAACTTGTGGTCATTGTGAACGACGCAGCTCGCTGACCCGGACTCACAAAATCGTGTGGGAACCCTTCGATGTTCAGTTCAGACGCTCCACGCCACGCATAAATTGACTGACGTGGGTCACCCACTGCGGTGATGGGAAGACCAGCGAACAGCGTCTTGAGCATTTTTACCTGGCTGTCAGAGGTGTCTTGATACTCATCAAGGAACACCACTTTCCACTTAGCGCGTTCGCTCTCGACAATGTTCGGGTCCGCCATCATGGCTTGATAGGCGAATGACACTTGATCGGAGAACTGCATGGCACGATTTTGATTCTTGACGCTTGCGAACGTGTCCAGAAGGTGTGCGAGACGTTTTTTGTTCCGCACATCAGCGATCTGGGAACAGATTTCCAGCGACTCAAGGTGGGTGAACACCTGTTCCGCGATATCTGCTGGCCACAGCTTGCCCGGAGCGTCGAGATAAGGCGCAGTCAACTCCTGCAAAAGACTGATGTGGTCTTCTTTTTCCTGCGGGCCAATGGTTCGTTTCCGTTTGATTGCCGCAACGCAATCGTCAATAAACTCACGGTTGAGAAACGCATAAAGGCACGTGTTGAGGTACGCGATGATGTCTTCAGGAGTACGCAGGTGTTCATTTGCTTGGCCTGCGAGTTGAATGAGTTCCTTCACTAGGCTCGAACGTGATTTTCCTGCTGGGATGAAATCCGGGTGAGCTGTTGCAACAATCTGATCTGCAAGTTCAATCGCGCTGGCATCGTCAAGAACCTGCGTATCGGGCTCAACCCCAATCGTGGCTCCGTACTCGCTTACTAGACCAGATGCAAAAGAGTTGTATGTCTGAATGGTAGGCATCTCGGTACTAGGCGAAGTGATGCCCTCTTTTTTGCGGAATGTGGCGAAGTGAGATGAAATCTTATCGCTCATCTCACCGGCCGCTTTATTTGTAAATGTCAGCCCAATAATTTGTTGAGGCTCCACGAGCCCGTTGGCAACCAAGTAGAGCACGCGCTGAGACACCACCGTGGTTTTACCTGACCCAGCCCCGGCAATCGTGATTCCTGGAGTGAGGTCAGCTTCAATGATGGCGCACTGCTCATCCGTGGGTTCTGGCAAATCCAAGCGTTCAGCGATGTGCTTGGCACTGTATTTCATGATTCCTCACTTTCACCCATTGCAAACGCTGGGCAGGACTGAGTAAACGCACACGTGCGACACGCGTCATCTGAGGGAGTTGCCGTAAACGTGTGCGTACGAGCTGAACGAACCAAGCTTTCGATGGTCGCGAGTGTCTTTGTATACACCTCGGTGTCCTTGATTGGACCTTGCTCGCGCACATTCGAAGGCGCTTTACCCTGGCCGGCCGCCTTGCGGGGGTACACCAGTTCACCGCCTGCACATTTGGTGATCCCTCCAATGAGTTCGCCGTCGTCGATGAAAGTGGCCTGGCCTGTTTCGATCGCAACCTGATACGTCGCAAGCTGTGGGTTCTCTTGAACACTTGGTTTAGAAGGAAGGTTTTTCCCTGTCTTGAAGTCGACAATGTAGGCAGCACCGTCCGAAGTCTTTTCCAAACGGTCAATCCGGCCACTGACCCTGGCGGGCCCTAACGGCACATCGAGATCAGACCTGACGACGACCTCGGCGGCCACAAAGGTCTTATCCCCACGGTTCTTGAGATACTCGCTCAGATTTTCAACCGTGGCGCGCCCGTCAGCATATTCGCGCTGGCGTTCCCACTCAGACTCAAAGGTGAACTCTTCGAACTTTTCGTCAAAGTGATTCAGCATGTCAGCAAGATCCCCACCGGGGTAGGTCTGCGCGATTTCGTGAATGAGATTACCGAACGCCTGCGGGTACGTATCTACAGTCTGTGACGAGTTCTGATTGAAGAACCACTTGAGGGGGCACTGGTCGTACGTTTCTACTTGCGACGGCGAAATGCGTACCGGTTCATCAGTGGGCATTGCCGGAAGCTCAGAGCTGGGGTTCAGCCACCACGTGCTGGGGTCGGCTGCGCTCACACCCGAACAACGCAGTGTCTGAAGCAACTGCGCCCAGGGCTTCGCCGCATCCTCATCTGCGCTTTCCAGCGCTTGGTTCACCTGTAAGCGGGCGTAACCAGCAATTTCAGACAGCGTGCTTGGAAGGATATCCGGCTCATCTACCCAGTACTGGGACGTCCACGGCATGTCCTTCACGGCTGTGAACAGAGGGCTGGGAAGCTCACCGTGCCCGTTGACTGCCACCACCACAGCACGTGAACGTGCACGGCTCAAGGCAGCGATAAACAGCTTTCCTTCATCGCGAATAGTTTCACGCCGCCTGGCGAGGAAGTCTTGCTGTGAAAAGTTCTCCGAAGACAGTTCCTCTTGCGATGCCGGATCTTTGAGCACCCGCATGAGTTGCGGAGTCTTGAAAATGGTTCCACGCACTGTGGGGTTGGGCCACACGCCTTCTTGCAAATCAGTCACGATCACAGTGTCAAAGTGGGTGTGCGCGACACCCGCAGGCGTGGTGACAGTCACGATGTCGTTCAACGCTGTGTGCGCTAAGGAGTCCTGTGCGAACTTCTGCGACATGACCTTCATTGCGAAGTCGCGTCCTGTCACCTGACTGGTGGCGCCTTCAGTGAGCTTTTCCGCCAACGCCAGAAGACGTATCACTGCGTCGAGGTAGGACGAGTGGTGTCCGGACGGGTTGCGTAGCGCGTTTTCTTGCCACTCATCAGCGACCTGGGCTGCGTTCCACACCGCCCACACTGCGTACTGTGCCAGCTCATGCGAGGACTCCTGAGCCGCTTTCACCATGCGTTTTGCGCGCTCAACTGCGGCTGGAAGCTCAGTGTCTGTTTCTAATGCCCACTCCATAAGTGCTTCGAGCGAGCCTTCCACGCCTGACAGTTGAGTGAGTTCACGTTGCAGCGACCGGAGTGTGAGGGCATCGAGTCCCCCGTAGGCGCCAGTCACGCACGCGGTTGCAGCGTTCGGCCATTCGGGGGAATCAGGGGGCAGACTCAGAATCTGAAGAAGTGGCATGGTGGCAGGGTCGCTCGCCAAGGCACGAACCGACGTACGCACAGGAATACCAGACGCGGCCAGTTCGTCACTCAATTGAGCTGCTGACGAAGCGCGACGTGTCACAACCGCGATATCGGCAAATGGAACGCCATCTTGGTGACGGTCGTAGATCATGGACGCAATCATGCGGGCGGCATTTGAACCAGATGAACACTCACAGCTGAACACTTGAGTAGAACCTTCTGCGCTTCCCTTGGGTGCCATATAGCCCAGTGCGTGAACGGGATCGGCTGAGTCACGCATGAGCGAATCTACCGTGTGGGTGATTGCACCGGCTCCCCGAATATGAGGATCGAGCGGATCGAGGGCAATGTCCGTGTGTACCCCAAGTTGGTGACGCCCCGCAAAAACATCACCGCTTCCACCTCGGAAACTCTGAGTCGCGGAATCCGGTGAACACGTGAGGGCAAAACACACACCCCGTTGATACAGAGCATGTAGGAATCCCAAGGCTGAGTCCGGAAAGTCTTGGACGCTGTCACACAGTATCCAGGCGGGTAGAACCTCGGGCGCAAAGTCCCACGCTTTACCCGGAACAACGCGTGATTCTTCAACGATGTGCTTCGCTTTTGTGAACACCGCCGAGGTGTCAACGGCACCTTCTCCTAAAAAGGTGAGAAGTTCCTCGTACTCACGGCCAATGAATGAGAGAACTTCCCATTCGGGTCGGTTATGAGTGTGCGCGAGCTCGACAATGTGGTCATATGAGAAATCGTGACCCATGATTTCTGAAATAGAGTCACGCAGCTGAGTGCGAAATACGTCTGTGCGTGCCAGTTCAGGCGTCATTGACCTGGTCCATTGAGGGCCTGCCACCGTGGAGTCAAAATACCCTTGAAGTTGCTCAGCTAAACGCACGTCTTGATCGGCACCAGAAACAAACAGTGCGGGGACGCCCGTCGTAGTCGCCGTGTGCGCGGCAACGATTCCAAACGCATATGAGTGAACTGAACGCGCTGTAGCAGATGAACGAACAGGAGACTTCAATTCGTCACGCAAAACGTCCGCATGTTCACGGTTTGGGGTGAGCACGAGCACCGAGTCGGCGTTTCGGCTTGCAGCCAAACGCGCGAAGCTGTTCTTCATGACAGTACTTTTGCCTGCCCCGGGAACTCCCAGAACAGCGAGTGAGTCGCCACGGTTCAGGCTGTCGACGACTGCGTCAGTGGCGGTGCGGACGCTGAAAAAATCCTTCATGTAGCCATTCCATCACGAGGCACTGACACAGTTGGCATATGAGTCAATTACACTTGCGCCTATGACCTCCCAAAAACGCATGCCCCGGGCACAACGTCGAAGCCAACTTCTCAGCGTCTCCACTGAGGTTTTCGCTCGTCAGGGGTACCACGCGACATCAATGGACAACATTGCGCTCGAAGCGGGAGTGTCCAAACCCATTCTTTATCAGCACTTTGAGTCGAAGCACGAACTGTTCACCACAATCATGGACAGTGCGATCGAAGAACTTGCTGAGCGTCTCACGACAACTCTGGAAACCGTGGACAGCCGCGAAGAACGAGTACACCAGTCTTTTTACGGGTACTTTGAGTTCGTGAAAGAAAACCGTAGCGCCTTCATCGTCATGTCGCGGACCAGTAGTGAACTCAGCGATGCGCGCACGCGGTGGAGCCGTGCTGTCGACACCTACGTTGAGATCATTTCAGAGTCTATTCGCGACAGGAACAACTTAGACGACGTTCAAGCCTATGTCATGGGTCGTGCGATCGCTGGCATGGCTGAACAGGCGTCGCAGGTGTGCATCGATTACGACGACGTGGATGTTGAAGAAGTCGCCCGTCTTACCGCCAAAATGGCCTTCGAAGGACTCTCCGGTGTTGAGAAATCCCAGTTCACGCTGACTCGCAAGCCTACCCCGGGCCAGCACTCATCCTAGATTCATTCCGGCTAGACTAGCTCACATGGAAATTAAGATCGGAATTCGCCAGTCCAACCGTGAACTTACCCTCGATGTTGACGCAAGTGTTGAAGACATCACCGCGCAGGTCAACGAGGCAATCTCGCAGGGAACAGTGATTTCGCTTAAGGATGCGAAGAACCGTACGGTCCTGGTTCCCGCTCAGGCCCTCGCGTACGTCGAAGTCGGATCCGAGACTGCTCACCGCGTGGGATTCGGAATCGGCTAGGACGCAGCGGCTAGTACACAACTGCTAGGACGCATCAGCGAAAGCTAGCGCAGCTACGCCAACTTAAGCGACTAGGCCAATTGCGCTCATGCGTCGCGAGTGCCCGGTAAGGGCACTCTGCCAGGCTTTTGCGTCCAGGTGCTCATGGTCGGTCGTGAGTTCGACAATTTCTGTTAGACGTTTCGCCGTTTCGACAACGAGTTTGCGCCCCCACAAGGCGAGGCGTGACCCCAAAATATCCTGGTCGTTAATAAGCTCGCCCAGGCGAGCGCGCAACAGTTCTTCGCGACGTGTATCATCGAGTACGGCGGTGATGACGTTTTTACTGTCCGCATCGAGTGCCGGAAGAGAGCTTTTGGCATAGTCCCGCAACAGTCCGTCGTGGACGTAGGACTTCATGAGACTCTCGTGCCAATCCTTCGGTTGCGTGCGTTCGTTGAATGCAGTTAAAGACGGCGCCCTTTCTTCCATGAGCGCCAGCGCATCGCCACCTAACTGTCCAATGCGTTCCATGAGCGCTTCAAAGTGGTTGAGCGCGTAGCCGCTGACGCGAGATAGCTCGACTGTGTCTCGCACATGAGGAGCGAACTGCGCATCCGTTGCAGTGCTTTGGAAGACGGACAGTTCATAGAGAGCCAAAGTGGCCAGGATCGCGGTTGGGGCGTCGTTGTGCATGCTCCTAGCCTATCCGCACAGTAAATCCCCTGGTACACACAACAACGAGGACTTTTGTGACACAAGAAACCTTTGCTGATCTGGGTGTTGAAGCGCCCATCGTCGAGTCGCTGACGAACGCCGGCATTACGCACCCGTTCCCCATTCAGGCTTTGACCCTTCCGGTAGCGCTCACGGGTGCTGACATTATTGGTCAGGCTAAAACCGGAACCGGAAAGACCCTGGGTTTTGGAATCCCGCTTTTGCAGCGCATTTTGGGTGAGCAGTCCCGCGAGCAGGGTCGTGCTCCGCGAGCCCTCGTCGTGGTGCCTACGCGTGAACTTGCCCACCAGGTCGCTGATGACCTGCGCGTGGCTTCGCGCACGTTCTCACCTTCGATCGTCACCATTTACGGCGGTAAGGACTTTGAGCCGCAGATTCGTGCTCTGAAGGACGGCGCCGATGTCGTTGTGGGTACTCCCGGGCGTCTCCTGGATCTGTATGGGCGTCGAGTGCTCAACTTTTCACAGATCTCTACCGCGGTCTTTGACGAGGCCGATGAAATGCTCGACTTAGGGTTCCTCCCTGATGTCGAAAAGATCGTGGCTGCCCTGCCAGCGAAGCGTCAGACCATGCTGTTCTCAGCAACCATGCCGGGTCAGGTGATCGCGCTTGCTCGCCGTTACATGTCGCAACCCACCCACATCCGTGCCACGCAAGCGTCGGACACTTCTACGACCTCGGTCAATACCAAACAGTTCGTCTACCGCGCACACTCAATGGACAAGACCGAACTTGTGGGGCGGATCCTGCGGGCCGAAGGCCGCGGACGCACCATTATCTTCGCGCGCACCAAGCGCACAGCCGACCGTCTGACGGACGAACTCAAGGATCGCGGGTTCCAGGCACAAGCACTCCACGGGGATCTCAACCAGCACATGCGTGAAAAGGCGCTCAAGCGGTTCCGCGACGGCACCACTGACGTGCTGGTCGCAACCGACGTTGCTGCCCGCGGAATCGACATCGACGACGTTACGCACGTCATCAACTACCAGTGCCCAGAAGACGACAAGACGTATGTGCACCGCATTGGACGCACCGGGCGAGCAGGTAACACAGGTATCGCTGTCACCCTGATCGACTGGGAAGACGTCGCTAAGTGGAAGCTCATCAACCGCACACTGGGGCTCGACTTTGACGACCCGGAGGAGACGTACTCCACGTCACCTCACCTGTTTAGCGATCTCAACATCGC
The DNA here is from genome assembly GCF_030230605.1 of Brevibacterium sp. UMB1308A. GTDB lineage: Bacteria > Actinomycetota > Actinomycetes > Actinomycetales > Brevibacteriaceae > Brevibacterium. Next base: position 12,562 of record NZ_JASPDO010000006.1, on the reverse strand, counting down.
TAAGGGCACAAAGGGTCGCATGCCACGCGCCAAGGACGCGGACGACGCACAGTCCCGCTCGAAAGCGCCTGCTAAGGGCCGTTCGGCTCGGGGCAACGCACCTCAGCGGAAACCGCGGGCGCAGAAACGACCTCGGCGCCGGACCCGAGGTGGCAAGCCCACCCAGCGTACCCAGCGCTCCCAGGCTGACAACTAAGCGCGCAAGCGCTTCTTTTACACCACCAGATCTACACCGTGCGCACGTTCAAGGATGCGCTCAAGCATGTGTGGACTGGTGGTGTTTTCAGCTAACTGGTTGGGTTTCCCTGCCCCGTGGTAGTCACTCGAACCGGTGATGATGAGTCCGTATTCCTGTGCGAGTTCGCGAAGCTTCTGACGTTCAGCTAGCGGGTTGTCACGGTGATCGATTTCGAGTCCGTCGAGGCCAGCTTCGATGATGGTGCGCATGCCGGCATCAGTGACGACCTGCCCGCGCGAACTGGCCGCCGGGTGCGCGAACACTGCCACACCCCCTGCTTCATGGATCATGTCGATGGCTTCAATGGGCGAAATGACCGGCATGGAAACGTAGTAGGGGCTGTCGCGGTGAAGGAGTGTGGCAAAGGCTTCTGAGCGATCACGCGTAATCCCCTGGTGGACCAAGGCGTCAGCAATGTGCGGACGGCCAACGGTTGCGCCTTCTCCCACGTGCTCACATACGTGTTCCCAGGCGATAGGGAAATCTGCGCTGAGCAGGTCAACAATCTTGCGTGTTCTGGTGACTCTGGCTTTGCGGATCTCTTCCGTCTGATCTGTCAGGCGAGCGCCGTCAGGGTTGTGCAGATAGCTGAGCATGTGCACGCTCACACCTTGAAAACGGCACGACACTTCCATGCCACGGACCAGCTGAACGCCGTGGATGCGCGCTGCCTGCACCGCTTCGCTCCATCCAGCGACCGTGTCGTGGTCGGTAAGCCCCAGCGTCGTCACCCCTGCATCAGACGCTTGTGCGAGCAGCTCCTCAGGTGTCTGGGTGCCGTCAGAGAACGCTGAGTGAGTGTGCAGATCGATCATGCTCAAAGTCTAGTGCCCACGTGTGGACACTTATATGGTCTTCGTGCCTCATATGGGCTTAGTGCATAGACTGGCCGTATGACAAAAGATACCGCTTCTTCGACCGCATCTAACGACCAGCCTTTGTCAGACCGCGTCAACAACCGTTCGCGCAGGCCAGCAACCAAGGCGTTCCGCGAATTTGTTGCAAGCGGGTGGGACCGCACACCTGTTCCAGCTCAACCCATGGAAGTTGCCCCCTACGCGCTGCAACGCCGCGAAGCCTTGTCTCGGGCCTTCCCCGGGGAACGCCTGGTCATCCCGGCGGGTGGGTTGAAAGTCCGTTCCAACGACACCGACTACCGGTTCCGTGCGCACTCAGCGTTCGTCCACATGACCGGTCTGGAAATGGACTCAGAACCAGATTCCGTCCTGGTTTTTGAACCTACAGAAGACGGCCACGACGTCACCTTCTACTTCCGTCCCCGCGCTGGTGCGGACACCGAGGAATACTTTTCAGACTCCCGCTACGGCGAGTTCTGGGTAGGTCCACGTGAGGACCTTGAAACTATGGCAACCAAAACCGGAATTGCGTGTGACAACATCGCGGTTGCTTCCGACGCGTTCACCAAAGATCTGGGGTCCATCTCAGTGCGTGTTGTCCGTGGCGCAGACACCACTATCGATGCGCAGATCGACCAGGCCAGGGCGCAGGTGGGTGCCGACTCTGATGTGTCCACAGTCGGTGACGACGAACTCGCCCAGACGCTTTCAGAAATGCGCCTGATCAAGGACGATTTCGAGATCGGCCAGATTCGCCACGCGGTTGATGTCACCCGCGCCGGGTTTGATCACGTTGTGCAGTCCCTCCCCCGCGCCATTGAGCACGCACGCGGTGAACGCGTCATCGAAACGGCATTTGAACTGGCTGCCCGTACCGACGGCAACGGGGTCGGCTATGACACGATCGCAGCGTCCGGAAACCACGCGTGTACGCTTCACTGGATTAAGAACACAGGTCAGGTGCGTGACGGCGACCTGGTGCTGGTAGACGCGGGTGCTGAAGTGGACACACTCTACACGGCCGACATCACTCGCACACTCCCAGCTAACGGAACGTTCACAGAGGTCCAGGCGAAGATCTATGACGCTGTCCTCGAGGCCTGCGAGGCTGCGTTCGCCAAGGCTGGCGAGCACGTCCAGCGCCCGGTAAAGTTCTCCGAGGTCCACGACGCTGCCATGCACGTGATTGCCCACAAGCTCGAAGAGTTTGGGGTGCTCCCGGTTTCGGCCGAGGAAGCTTTGAGTCCAGAAGGGCAGCAACACCGCCGGTGGATGGTGCACGGAACCAGCCACCACTTAGGCTTGGATGTGCACGACTGCGCCCAGGCACGCGCTGAGATGTACACCGACGCGCACCTGGAGCCAGGCATGGTGTTCACGATTGAACCGGGCTTGTACTTTAAGGACGAGGACCTGCTGATCCCTGAAGAGTTCCGTGGGATTGGTGTGCGCATTGAGGACGACATTCTGGTAACCGAAGACGGTGTTGAAAACCTGTCAGCGAACTTCCCACGCACACGTGCTGAAATCGAGGAGTGGATCCGTGGCGCTCGCGGCTGACTTTTCGCTCAGCCTGCCCGCTGGCGTGCGGATGGGGTGCGCCGAGGTTCCTGGGGGTCTGTCAGGCACCACGGTGCTGTTGCTACCTCCCGGGTCCACTGTGGGGGTTGATTCCCGAGGCGGTGGCCCGGCCACGCACGAAACGAATATTTTGGCGCCCGGCACCTTGGGTTATGGGGCTGACGCCGTGGTTCTCACCGGAGGTTCTGCCTTAGGACTCAGTGCGGCCCGAGGTGTCCAGGACGCGCTTGCGACATCCTCGATTGGTTGCGAGCCCCTCCCCGGGATCCGCGTGCCTATCGTTCCCGCGGCTGCTGTTTTCGACCTCGGCCGAGGTGCCTCCCAGGCCCCCGACGCGGACACGGGCGCGGCAGCCACGCTGGCAGCGCACAACAGTGACGGGGCGTGCCGGGGTTCTGTGGGTGCTGGTTTGGGTGCGTGGTCTGGCCGCGGGTTCGCCCGAGGCGGCACAGGCGTTGCGTCCGTGTCCACCTCTGATGGGTGGCGAGTGACAGCTGTTGTGACGGCCAATCCGATGGGGTCGATTTTTGATGCCCGTGGCCGGTTGCACGCTGCAGGTATCCTTGCGGAGTATGACATTGAGGTGCCTGCCGTACCCGTGGCGGTACTGAATGAACAGGTTGAGCGTGCCCGCGCGCTCAGCGCTTCAGCTACGAACACTACGATTGCGTGTCTGCTCACGGATGCGCCGTTAACGGACGCGCAGATCACCCGCGTGGCGGCCAGTGCACACGCAGGTTTGTCACGGGCGATCTACCCGTCGCACACACTGTTTGACGGCGACACGGTGTTCGCTGCGTCTGTTCCAGCCACTGACGCAGACGCTTCGAAACTCAACGATTACACGTCACCGGCGCTCACGTATGTGGGTGCCGCGGCGGCCGATGCGATGAGTTTGGCGTGCATTGACGCGGTTCTGAGTGCACAAGCGCAAGAGGATTGGGGCCCGTTGGCTATTCCTGCGGTGCGTCAGTTCGCACCGGAAACGGTGTCCGCGTGGGAGTCGGCCAGAAGTTAGCGTTTGCTCAGCAGGGCTCGCGCTTCGTTTGCCTGCATGGGGTTGCACAGCAGTTGAAACTCGTTTGCAATCACCTGCGGGCGGGCGATGACTTTGTTTTTGCGTCCCATGATTGCGCGGGTGACAATTCCCCACAGCATTCCCAGTCCTACACCAATGATGACGCCTGGCAGCAGGCCACCTGAGCTGAGGGTTTCTTCGCCTGAAAAGAAAGACATGAGCAAACCGAACAGAAGACCCAGCCACGCGCCTGTCAGAGCACCTCGGCCGGCTGCTTGTGCCCATGACGTGATCCCCATAACCGTCTCTACGATGCGGACGTCGGATCCCACAATCGACAGCGCGCGCACGTTAAAACCGTTCTCAGCGAGATACGAGATCGTAGCCTGGGCTTCTTCACGACTACGATAAGTGCCTAAAATTTCGCCCGTGGGCATCACGTTACGTTGCATGCTCATACTCCCATTATGGTGGTTCTGCCCCGCAGATTAAATCACCCGACTGAGGCCAGCCGCAGTCAGACGGTAGAGTGAAAAAGACCTATGAGGAGGTTGTAGTGGTTGACCGCGACGCGGTAATGAAGGCTCTGAGCACCGTCATTGACCCTGAACTTCGCGTGGATATTGTCACGCTGGGAATGGTGGACACCGTCAAAGTAGACTCCGGTCACGTTGAGGTGACTGTTCTACTCACCATTGCGGGTTGTCCGCTCAAAGACACCATTACTCGCGACACTGAACAGGCGGTTTCGGCCGTCGATGGAGTCACCGAAGTGACAGTCCACTTAGGTACCATGACACCCGAACAGCGGGCCGAACTGCGCAATAAGCTCAAACGTTCCAACCCGTTTAAGGACAGCCTGACCCGCATTTACGCCGTTGCTTCTGGAAAAGGTGGCGTGGGCAAGTCGTCAGTGACCACTAACTTGGCTGCAGCAATGGCCAAACAGGGCCTCAAAGTGGGAGTCATCGACGCTGACATTTACGGGTTCTCGATTCCGGGCATGTTCGGTATCACTGGGCAGCCCACCCGGGTTGACGACATGATCCTGCCACGTGTGGCCCACGGCGTGAAGGTCATGAGTATCGGTATGTTCATTGGAACCAACCAGGCGATTGTGTGGCGTGGGCCCATGTTGCACCGCGCGCTTGAACAGTTCCTCACCGATGTTCACTGGGGCGATTTGGACGTGCTGTTTCTGGACCTGCCACCAGGGACCGGGGACATTGCGATCTCGGTAGCCCAGCTGCTCCCCCAGTCTGAACTGCTGGTGGTCACCACGCCTCAACACGCGGCAGCCCAGGTGGCGCAACGCGCGGGCTCAATCGCAGTGCAGACGTCCCAAAAAGTAGCAGGCGTGATTGAAAACATGTCGCACATGACCATGCCCGACGGTTCCACCCTCGACGTGTTTGGCTCCGGAGGTGGCGACGACGTCGCGCAAAACCTCACGGACACCCTGGATTACTCGGTGCGCGTTTTGGGTCAGGTTCCCCTAGACCCGCCGGTTCGGATAGGTGGTGACGACGGAACCCCCGCGGTGATTGCGCACCCGGAGTCCGTGGCCTCTACTGTGTTCAGTGACATGGCGCATGAGCTGTCCCACCGCTCCCGAGGTCTTTCCGGCCGCTCCTTGGGCGTCACCCCGTCTTAAGTGGCTTCAGAATCGAAGGGGGCCGGTTTGGAACGGTCACGTTTCTTGGCCTGTTCCATGTAGCGTTCAATGGGACTCACCGTGACTGCTGTTTGGGTGGCCGCTTGACTCTGATGTCCCTGCTGAATCTGTTGGGCATGTTGGCCGTCTTCTTCGGCTAGTGCCTCGCGGACAATGCGCCGGGGGTCGTACTGGCGTGGATCGAGCTTCTGCCAATCAAGGTCGAATTCGTCGCCAAAGTCTTCGCGGACTGCACGGCGCGCGTCCAGGGCTTTCCGGCGAAAGGTTTTAACGAATTCGCCTAACTTTTTTGCGTACTCTGGCATCCGCGATGGCCCTATGACTATCAGGGCCAAGACGATCAGAATGATCATCTCTGTTCCGTTGATGCCAAACATGCCGTCCATTCTATCTACCGTTAGACTTAACCGGAAAAGAACAGGAGGGATGCGTGCGCAATCTGCCAGCCGCTGCACAGTTTGCGGACCGTTTTCACCACAGTGACGCAGTGATTGACGCGGCACGTTCGCTCGCTTCCGAATTCCACTGCGCCCCGCTGGGAGCCACGTCCACCCACGTTCTGTCGATGCTGACACGGCTAGCCCGACCCACCTCGGCGATTGAAGTGGGAACGGGGACGGGAGTTTCAGCGGTCACTATTCTTTCTGCAATGCCGCCCAGCGGGGTTCTCACCACGATCGACACTGACCCGCAGCGGCAAGCAGTGGTGCCCGAACTTTTTGACGTGGCAGGCATTTCGCGACACCGCGCCCGCATGATCACCGGCCAATCCCAAAACGTTTTGTCACGACTGGCTGAGAACTCTTATGACCTGGTGTTTTTAGACACCGAGCCGCTCAATCACCTCGAAATCTTCCCCATGGCGTTAAGCAAACTCCGCGCAGGTGGGTTGATCGTGGTGAACAACGCGATGGCAGCCGGTGCGGTCGCCAACCCGGCAGACCGCTCAGCGACCACCTCGGCGACCCGCAGGATGCTCACCTACGTATCCGAGGTGCCCAACACCGAGCGTGTCCTGTTACCTGTAGACGCTGGACTGTTGGCGCTCATCCGTGCGGACTGAGCGGTGTAAGCCGGGGCGCTGGGACAGTAGGGGTAAACGGGGCGCTTCCAGGGCACAAAAAATCCCGCGGAGAACCGCGGGAAATTCTGCCCGTACAAGCCTGACGGTTACTGCCCGAGAGCTTCATTCAAGGTTTGAGCCAGATCCTGTGCTTCTTCCTGACTGACCTCAATGACCAAGCGTCCGCCACCTTCAATGGGGAGACGTAGAACCAGGCCACGGCCTTCTTTCGTCACTTCGAGGGGACCGTCACCGGTGCGTGGCTTCTGAGCTGCCATGAAGAATCCTTTCAATCACGAATTGTGCTTCTAATTATCCACTATCGCGCGAGGTTGTGCATACACAATGTCATGAACGCAGGTTTATGGTGGCGAACCGGGTGAGGCGCCCAAGCTCCACAGCGACGTCACCCACCAGATCTGTAAGAGCGCCGACGCCACTACAACAACCCACCGCAGAGTCCACGACGCTGGGCGCGCAATCACCAGTGCCAACGGAAACAGCGGGAGCAGAAGCCTAAAAGTTGAGGTCTGTGGCGTGAAAAAAAGCAAGAGGTACACGGAGTAGCCCAGGACGAACTGGCGGTTGACGTGGCCCATCGCTTTTCCGGGGGCAGTAAACAGGATCACTGCTCCTACGGCCAGGAGCGCTAGGAACACGACGATGCCCAGTGGCCCGGCCATGCGGTCTGCCCGGTCGATCCACTGGATGAACACATCAGAGTGCCCGGTCCATGCAGATTCCGTTGATGTGTACGCATCAAACTGGCCGGTCTTCCACCACGCAAACGCAGGGTGCAGTAGGGCCGCAACACAGCTGAGAATGCCTAGCGTCCACGAGGTGATGACTTCACGCTTGGGGTACGGTTCCGGGCCCAGCCAGCGCCACAGCAAGTGGATCAGCATGAAGAATGAAAAGCCCACACCGATGGGGCGGGTGATGTCCATGAGGACAACTACGGGGATGGCGAGCAGATAGCGGCGCTGGGCGATGAGCAGCAGAGCAAGGGCAAGGAAAAGGATGGCCATGGCTTCCGCATAGCCTGCCATGAGGGTCGCGGTCGCCGGGAACACCAGGAAGAACGCGAGCCCGGTGAGAGCTTGGGCAGGGTCAGCGAACTTCCTGAACAGGTAGAGAATCACTACGGATGCCGCGCCCGTGCACACCACCGAGGTGATAACAGCCAGGGTCTGAAAGTCCAGTCCCGTTGCCGAGCTCAGAGCGCCCACTAACCACGGGTACAACGGATAAAAGGCCCACGCGTTTTGGGCTACGGAGCCATCTTCCCTCAGAGGCAATGGGGCCGGATACCCTTCGGTCCAGATCCGTTCATACCAGCCTGCGTCCCAAAAGTTGAGGTACTCAATGAGGCTTGGGCCGCCTGGGCCGTTCCACGGGGTTTCGCCTTGGTGGCCCGCAGCACTGGCCACGATCATGAGCGTAAGCAACCGCGACAAGACATAAACGACAAGCGCCTGGGCCCACACAGGCGACCGCATCAGGCGGGTGGCCACAGCGTCACGTGTCACTTGTCACGTGCCGAATTCTTCACACGAGCCGAGGTGGCATCGGCAACCTGTGCCGCCTCGGGGGAACTTTCTGCCGACTCTGACGAGTCCTTTGCCACCTCGGGGGAACCTTCCTTCGGATCCCCTTGCTCACCCGGAGCGCTGGTTTCCCCCGGCTCCCCCGACGCACCTTCCAACTCGCGAATACGGTCGTGGAGCCGAGTGACGTACGTGTCCACATCATTGCGGCTGTACCCGAACATCGCAGGGGCGAAACGAGGATTCTCGTCCGTGATGTCCAGTTCAGATAGCTGATCAGGATTCTGAGTCATGGGCGAGTCGAACAGACCCATTGAGCCCGCGACAGCTACGGCTAGCACGGCAAGAGCGGCGATGATTCCCAGAAGTATCCACATGATTAGTTCACCTTTGAGTGCGGGCCGAGCCCACGCGTGACGGCGGCAACCGCTTCTTCAGCAGTGTCCACCAGCGTCACATAGTCAAGGTCGTTCGGTGAGATCGTCTGGTGAGCCAAAAGCTGTTCGCGGATCCATTCAAGAAGACCCGACCAGTACGATCGGCCCACGAGCACAATAGGAAACGCCATCATCTTCTTGGTCTGCACCATGGTGAGGGCCTCAAACAGTTCGTCGAGGGTCCCAAACCCGCCGGGAAGCACCACAAAACCATGCGAGTACTTCAAGAACACGGTTTTGCGGACGAAGAAGTACCGGAAATTCATTCCGATCTCTACGTATTGGTTCATGCCCTGCTCGAACGGCAACTCGATACCCAAACCAACAGAGGTGCCACCCACCTCGGCGGCCCCACGGTTACCCGCCTCCATGAGCCCCGGGCCACCGCCCGTGATGACGGCGTACCCGGCCTCCGCAATTCCGGCGGCCACGTCGCGTGCGCACTGATACTCCGGCGTGCCTTCACGCAGACGAGCCGAGCCAAACAGCGAAATGGCCGGGCCCAGCTCCGCCAGAGAACTAAAACCTTCGACGAACTCCGCTTGGATGCGCAGCACGCGCCATGGGTCCTCGTGAAGCCATGACACCTCGGACTGCGGAGCTAAAAGTCGCTGATCCGTTGTAGTGGTTGGGACGTGGCGGCCCTTGAAGTACATGGGCCCCTTGCGGTAGACATTCTGGTCGGTCATGCATCAGCCTCAAGAAATGCGTGAAGTTTTTCAACTGCCGTGATGATATCGGAAACGGGCACCTGCTCATCGGCGCGGTGGGCATACAGCGGGTCGCCTGGGCCGTAGTTGACCGCGGGAATGCCCAGTTCTGAGAAGCGCGCAACATCGGTCCAGCCCAGCTTGGGTTTGGGCTCCTGCCCGACGGTCTTCACGAACTCGGTGGCCATGTCTTGGTCCAGGCCGGGACGAGCGCCCGGTGACACGTCTGTGACGGTGACGTCGTAGTCGGCGAAGAAGTCGCGCAGGAACTGTTCAGCTTCGTCCACGGACTTCGATGGGGCGAAGCGGTAGTTGACGGTGAGGACGCATTCGTCAGGGATCACGTTGGTTGCGACACCGCCGGTGATCCCAACGGCCGAAAGGGATTCGCGGTAGTCCAGCCCGTCAACGGTGATGGTGGGGGCTTCGAAGTCAGCAAGTTTGGCCAGTGCAGGGGCGATTTTGTGGATCGCGTTGACTCCCACGAAAGCGCGTGCTGAGTGGGCGCGCACGCCTTGTGCGCGCACCTCTACTCGGATGGTTCCGTTGCAGCCACCTTCGATTCCTGCGTTTGAAGGTTCGCCCAGAATGGCGAAGTCGCCGAGGAGCCATTCGGGGTGGTTGCGCGCCACGCGCCCCAGGCCGTTGAGTGAGGCGTCGACTTCTTCGTGGTCATAAAACACCCAGGTCACGTCGTATGCGGGTTGGCGTAGCGCGGCGGCTACGCACAACTGCATGGCGACTCCGGACTTCATGTCGCAGGCTCCGCGTCCGTAGATGGTGTCGTCGCTTTGGGTGGAGGGGACGTTGTTCTCGATGGGGACGGTGTCTAGGTGGCCTGCGATGACGATGCGTTGCCCGCGGTTTTGGTGGGTGCGAGCAACGATGGTGTCTCCGTCACGCAGGAGTTCCAGTTCAACGCCTGTGTCGCTGATGTGTTCGACAGCCGCGTAAACAGAGTCGGCGATTGGTTTTTCGTTGCCCGACACGGATTCGATGTCAATGAGTTCGCGCGTCAGGCCTACTGGGTCTGCCAAATGTGGGATGAGCCGTGAAACATCAGTCATGTTTGTTAAGCCTACCTGCCTGACTTTCGCGTGGCCGTTAAGGTTGGTGTTATGAGTTCGTATATTTCTGCCACAGGTGTGGCGACCAAGTATCAGGACACGACGCTTGCTGTGTGGTACCCGGCTCCCGTGCTTGAAGACACGGAAGAAAAAGCCCAAAGTGCCGCAGAGGTTGCCGTTCAAGATTTGGACTTGAGTCCTTTGACTGGAACAGACCCCGTCCGAGGTGTGTCTTCCGAGATCGTGACCGTCACCGTTGCGGTGGATGAGGCTCCGCAGGGCGCCGAGGACGCGTACGTGCGTCTGCACGCGCTGTCGCACCGGCTGGTTCGCCCTAATGAGGTGAATGTGGATGGCATTTTCGGGCAGTTGGAGAACGTTGTGTGGACGTCCCGAGGTGCCTGCTCGCCTGAGAATTTCGAGGCCACCCGGGTGCGTTTGCAGGCAAATGGGCCGGTAGCGGTGTACGGGATCGACAAGTTCCCGCGCATGACCGACTTTGTAGTGCCGTCTGGTGTGCGCATCGCCGATGCTGACCGTGTGCGGATGGGCGCGTACCTCTCCCCCGGAACGACTGTCATGCACGAAGGTTTCATCAACTTCAACGCGGGCACCTTGGGTGCTGCGATGGTTGAGGGGCGTATTTCGCAGGGCGTCGTCGTGGGCGATGGTTCAGACATTGGTGGTGGAGCCTCGATTATGGGCACCCTGTCTGGTGGCGGTAAGTCCAAGATCACAATTGGTGAGAAGTGCCTTTTGGGCGCCAACGCAGGTATTGGAATCTCGCTTGGCGACAACTGCGTTGTTGAAGCCGGCCTGTACGTGACTGCAGGTACCCGCGTCACTCTGGAGGACGGAACCGTCGTAAAGGCGTCGGAGCTGTCTGGTCAGAGCGATATGCTACTGCGCCGAAACTCCGAGTCCGGTGTCGTCGAGGCCCTTCCTCGCACCTCGGGCGTTTCTCTCAACCCTGACCTGCACTAAGAGGAACACAGTCGCGGCCAGCTGGAGGATACTCGCGCATACCAGCGCGAAGTACCCTGTAGCTGGCCGTGTTGTTTCCGTGCCACCGATTGGTCTGCCGTCCGGTGCTTGGCCGTCCCACATCAGAACGCCTGAGGTCACCACATCTGCCAAAGTCAGTGTTCCTATTAGCAAGAGCAGAGCGCTTGTTGCAGCGAGAATGGCTGGGGTAAGCGGTTTTTTGTAAATGAGCGCTACGAGGGTCCCGCTGGCAGGGAGCACAAAGAGGACGATAAGGATCAGGACCGTAAGCGCGTTGATGTCGTCAAGCAGACGCAGTGGGGTGCCTATTGGCCCGGTCCATGTTGTCAGATGAAACGTGCACGCAATGATTCCGGCTGCGATGGATACGATCAGACAGCCAATTCCGATCCACTTGAATGTTTTCATTTTCGTTTGTGCTCCACTTCGTTAAGAGTTCGTTGTTTTTACGCTCTCACTTCTGGAGTGTCAGAAGGTGTTAAGTGTGTGCTTGTTTAGCCACACGGGTTCGGTCACGCTATGTGCGGAGGGCGGGTTGCCGTGTTATTTCATTGCCAGATTGCAGGATTCCTGTTCGCAGGGGGCTTCTGTGCTTGGCATATCTTTCATGACCAAAGGGCGCCAAGCGAGCGATACGGCGCGTTATATTGCGCAGTTTTGTTCGCTTTGCGCCGTTTCGTCTGGTTGGGGCTGTTTCTTGTCCGGGCGCCCAGCTTGCCTAGCCGCTAAGCGCAATCTCGCGCCAGTGAAGTGACGCTGCCGAGGTTGTTCTGGCGTGCGAAGTAAAGCGTTGTTGCCTTCACACCTTCAAAACCTCTGTTGGTGTCCGTTTGCAGGCGTCCGCGTCTCCTCTTATTCAGCACTGTTACCTCCGTTCTGAAAGCCCCGTTCGGATGTGTGTGCGACTGAACGCTCGTTCGAACACAAATAGAAACAAAACGACTGAAACTCTTGACCCGCCAATCGAACGCAAATAGAATAGAAGAAATCAAGGAGGTGAACCCACATGACCACAACACACGCGGATACGCGCAACGACATGCACGACGGCCCGGCTGCTGAACTATTCGAAACAGTCAAAAACACCACACGGATGATGGACGAAGCGAGTGTGAAACAAGCCGAAGCCGTAGCTGCTGTGATTAGCGCCCACATCACCCCAGTAGATGAGTTCACTCATGGTTTACACGCAGTGTTTACCTCTAATCCCGGGGCTGGCCCACTCGTCACAGGCGGAGCAACAAACGAGGCCGCGGGAGTAAGTTCAAGTGCAGCCCCGACCGCTTTTGGGTCTGTGGGTGTGGATGATGTGGTGGCGTGTGTGGTGTTGCCTACGGGTGAGGTGGCCACAGTGGCCAGTGTCG
>NZ_JASPDO010000005.1 GCF_030230605.1 Brevibacterium sp. UMB1308A | reverse complement strand
ACTAACGAGCTCTTCACCTGGCTGAACACCCACACAACCCAACCAGTCGCGAACACAATCAACTCGCTAGAAGGAGGACCGAACAAAGCCATCAAAGACTTCCTAAGAAACCACCGCGGACTCACCATCAACCACGCCCGCCGAGGCATCGACTGGATACTCTACAAAGCCACACACAACCCCAACGACCCCTGGGACTTCGTCACCGAAACCCACTGGAACCCACCACAACCACACGCCCACACACAACCCGACGAACCCATCGGACCTGCAGAATACGACACCGGCTTCACCTACGAAGACGGCATCAAACTCCGACAAGGATGGGCCGGAAGACACCCCTAACACGCCCGACCCATACACACTTTTTGGCCTATAACCCAGGAATGAGGCCAGCGGGACAACGCAAAAACCCTGGTGGGTTATCCCACCAGGGCTTTTGTTCTACGAGTGCTGTCTCACTAGCTTCTCGAGTGGAGGTAAGGGGACTCGAACCCCTAACCCTCTGCTTGCAAAGCAGATGCGCTACCAATTGCGCCATACCCCCAAGCGGTGAAATCTACTTTATACCGAGTCGGTGTAGGATTTCCACTCCTGGTGGCCACGCTGTCGCTGTGATCTTACTCGCAACACACAACCCAAAAGGGCCGCTAACAGTGTGACCGGCAACCATTTCTTCACGTCGTTTCCTCCGATCGGATGTGGTTACGTGGGCCTACCTGGACTTGAACCAGGGACCTCTTCATTATCAGTGAAGCGCTCTAACCGCCTGAGCTATAGGCCCTAAACCGAAAATCTAATATACACACGTTTCAAACACTTTGCAAAACACGTACTCGCACCCACCAGAACCGGGCGAACTCACGCCCAAAGACCCACCCAAAAATAACTCTCGCCCGGACACTGCACACAGCATCCGAGCGAGAGCTCACACACTCAGCCAACCTCAACCGCCAGCCAGGGCCGCAGCCACAAATCAGCCTCAGTCGTCGACCAGCGTCAAGCGGAATCCGCCCACCATCGACGATCCAATGTTGTACAAGAACCCAAACAGCGTCGCCAGCGCGGTCATAAGCACCACGTTCACCACGGCCAGAATCACCGCAAAGCTCACAACCGGACCAAACCCAAGCAACTTCAACATCTCTTCTGCTGACTCGGGTCCCGCGATCTCACCCATGGTTCCACGGATGCTCTCCAGCGTTCCCGTCGCCTGCAGCACCAGCCACAGAATAATGAACGCCACAATCGTCGCAATACCCAGCGCCACCGACAGCAGCAACGTCATCTTCGAGACCGACCACAGGTCAACACTGGCCACCGTCAGGTTCACACTACGCGGCCCCGACTTCTTGTTGCCCTTCATCTTCACGCCGGCAGAGCTCGCGCGCACGCCATCCTTGGACTTCTTCGCGCCACTGGTCTTCGCAACGTTGGAGTGGTCCGGCCCGGATCCTGACTGGTTTGCCGACGCCGAGGTCGCAGCACCACCCGCCGCAGACGCACCCGCGCCTGCTCCGGCTACAGCGCCTACACCGCCAACTTGCGTGGGAGCCGACCCACGCTGAGCCTGTGAGGACGGCTGCGATTCGCCACCTCGGTCACGGGACGTATCTGGTCCTGAACCCTGCTGTGTTGGCGCCTCGGAACCACGTCCGCCCGCAACGCCGCCGGTACCTCCGCCGGCACTCCCAGCACTACCAGCCCCGCCCGAGGTCGCTACCACCTGAGTCTGCCCAGCATCTGACTTGGAACCACCCAGGCGAACTCCCTGCGATGTGGAGCGCACACCCGAACTGTTTGCCTTGGATGCGTCAGTGCCCGTCGCACTACTATCTCCCGCACCGGACTTTCCAGAGCCGGAGGTGCTTGCAGAGTCAGTTCCAGCGGCTGGAGCCTGCGCAGGCTTCGCGGGCTGTGCCTTCACGGGTTGCTCCTGCTGTCCCGCCGGCTTCCCTGCCTGTCCGCCTGACCCAGCCTTTGCCGGCGTCTGTGCCTGGGTCGTTGTCTTTGGCTGAGCAGTCTGCCCGGCCTGCTGCGACTTTGCCGGTTGCTGTGGCTTCGCCGGCTGACCGCCGCCAGCACTAGATGCTTCGCGCTTGTTCTCAGTAGCACCACTCTGCGACTGACCAGTGTCAGACGACCCCGCCGTCAAGCGGGTCTTCCCTGCTGAGGTCCTGAGGATCCTTGGCTTGTTCTCGTTATCGCTCACTGGTGTCCATCACCTTCGTCTGCTGATTGAGTTTCGGCTGACTGGTCGTCCTGAGTTTCGGCTGACTGGTCCGAGTCTACTGACTCGCCATCAAGCTCAGCATCAGAAACCGTACCTTCTTCGACTTCATCCAGAATGTCTTCAGCTTCCGGTCCCCGAGTCACCGCAATAATACGGTCCTTCTTACCCGGTTTCGCAAACACAACTCCCATCGTGTTACGGCCCTTGGCAGGAACCTCATCGATCTTGGAGCGCACAACCTTGCCCATTTCCATGACAACAAACACGTCGTCACCCTCGGACACGATCAGTCCGCCAACCAGATCACCGCGCTGTTCAGTGATCTTAGCGACCTTAATTCCAAATCCGCCACGTCCCTGCAAACGGTATTCCTCAACCGGGGTGCGCTTGGCGAATCCGGCCTCCGTCACCACGAACACGTACGTGCCTGGAGTGACGACGTCCATGGTGAGCAAGGTGTCGTCATCTTTGAACTTCATTCCGGTAACGCCCGAGGTGGCACGGCCCGTTGGCCTGATTGTCGAGTCGTCCGCGGCGAACCTGATCGACATTCCTTTACGGGACACCAGGAGCAAGTGGTCTTCAGCGTCAACCAAGCGCGCTGAAACCAATTCGTCTGGTTTTCCATCTGCCATTTCGCGCAGGTTGATCGCGATGACACCACCGGTGCGGTTGGAGTCGTATTCAGACAGCCGCGTCTTCTTCACCAGACCAGACTTCGTGGCAAGCATCAAGTACTGCGCCGCGTCATAGTCCGGGATCGACAGGACTTCCGCAATCTCTTCATCAGGTTGCAGCGCCAACAGGTTGGCGACGTGCTGACCCTTAGCGTCACGCATACCTTCTGGCAGCTCATAGGCTTTCGCACGGTACACACGCCCTGTGTTGGTGAAGAACAACAGCCAGTTGTGCGTCGACGTCACGAAGAACTGCTCCACCACATCGTCCCCACGCAGGCGGGCACCCGTGATGCCCTTACCACCTCGGTGTTGGGCCCGGTACAACGCAGACTGGGTGCGCTTTGCGTACCCTCCACGAGTAATGGTGACGACCACTTCTTCTTCAGGGATCAGGTCTTCGATGGACACGTCACCGTCGAAGCCAGCCAAAATCTTGGTACGGCGATCATCCCCGTAGCGCTGCACAACCGCGTCAAGTTCTTCAGACACGATTTCACGCTGACGCGCAGGCGTTTCAAGGATCTCGTTGTAGTCCTTGATCAGTTCTTCAATCTTCTGAGCTTCTTCTTCGATCTTGAGACGTTCAAGCGCTGCCAGACGGCGCAACTGCAAGTCCAAAATCGCATTTGCCTGGATTTCGTCGACGTCCAACAGCTCCATCAGGCCGGTCCGCGCTTCATCCGAAGACGGCGAACGACGAATCAACGCAATCACTTCATCAAGTGCAGAAAGTGCCTTGAGGTAACCGCGCAGAATGTGGGCGCGTTCTTCCGCCTTCTTCAAGCGGAAACGCGTACGACGCACAATCACGTCGATCTGGTGCTTGACCCACAAACGCAAGAACGCGTCAATGGACAAGGTCCGTGGAACATTGTCCACCAGCGCCAGCATGTTCGCTGAGAAGTTCTCCTGCAGCTGCGTGTGCTTGTACAGGTTATTCAGCACGACCTTTGCGACCGCATCGCGCTTCAGGACAATGACCAACCGCTGACCGGTACGCCCAGAAGACTCGTCACGCAGGTCAGCAATACCAGCAACCTTGCCGTCCTTAACGTACGAAGCGATCTTGTTCGCCAACGTATCCGGGTTCACCATGTACGGAAGTTCAGTCACCACCAGGCACGTACGTCCCTGGATCTCTTCCACTTCCACAACCGCACGCTGCGTGATCGATCCACGGCCGGTACGGTACGCGTCCTCAATTCCCTTGCGCCCCAAAATGGTGGCGCCGTTGGGAAAGTCTGGCCCCTTGATAATGCCCAGCAACGCTTCAAGAGCTTCGTCGTTTGTGGCATCCGGGTGCGCCAACAACCACTGCGCACCGGCTGCTACTTCACGCAGGTTGTGCGGCGGAATGTTCGTGGCCATACCCACCGCAATACCGGCCGAACCGTTGACCAGCAGGTTTGGGAACCTAGCCGGCAGGTACACCGGTTCTTGGTTACGCCCGTCGTAGTTGTCCTGGAAGTCAACCGTGTCTTCTTCGATGTCACGCACCATCTCCAAGGACAGTGGCGCCATTTTGCACTCCGTGTAACGAGGAGCAGCCGCCCCATCATTACCGGCCGAACCGAAGTTACCCTGCCCGTCAATGAGCGGGTAGCGCATGGCCCACGGCTGAACCAAACGCACCAAAGCGTCGTAAATCGCGGAGTCACCGTGTGGGTGGTACTGACCCATCACGTCACCCACAACACGTGAGCACTTGGAGTAGTTACGGTCAGGGCGGTACCCACCGTCATACATCGCATAGAGAACGCGACGGTGAACCGGCTTCAAACCGTCCCTGGCGTCAGGAAGCGCACGCCCTACAATCACACTCATTGCGTAGTCCAAATAACTACGCTGCATTTCAAGGTTGAGATCAACCTTTTCAACTCGTGAGGCCACTACGCCTTGCGCGTCTTCTGGTGTCTGGTCCTCACCGTGAGTTTCGTCGGCCACTTAAGCCCTCCTCATGTCTGAACGCTGACTCGCACACGCGAGCTGGCAACGTCGTATGTCTTAAATGTCTAGGAAGCGAACGTCTTTTGCG
Source organism: Brevibacterium sp. UMB1308A (assembly GCF_030230605.1). Lineage (GTDB taxonomy): Bacteria > Actinomycetota > Actinomycetes > Actinomycetales > Brevibacteriaceae > Brevibacterium. The sequence goes on along the minus strand of NZ_JASPDO010000005.1, from coordinate 114,228 downwards.
TTCTCTTGAATAAAGCGTTTGCGCGAATCCACGTCATCGCCCATGAGCACCGAGAAAATCTCGTCGGCCACCATCGCGTCGTCCAGCGTGACCTGCTTGAGCAGACGGTGATCAGGGTTCATGGTGGTCTCCCACAGTTCGTGGTAGTTCATTTCACCAAGACCCTTGTAGCGCTGGATACCCAGTTCTTTAGGCAACCGCTTCCCGTTGGCGCGCCCGTCAGTCAGGAGCGCGTCACGTTCCCGATCTGTGTACGCAAATTCATCCGCGGCATTCGACCACTTGATGCGGTACAGCGGCGGGGTAGCCAAGTACACGTGACCACGCTCGATGAGCGGCTTCATGTACCGGAAGATCAGCGTGAGCAACAACGTGGTGATGTGCTGGCCGTCAACATCGGCGTCAGCCATCAGCACAATCTTGTGGTAGCGCAGTTTCTCGATGTCGAATTCGTCGCCGATTCCGGTTCCAAAAGCCGTAATCATCGACTGCACTTCCAGGTTCGACAGCGCACGGTCGAGCCTAGCCTTTTCAACGTTGAGGATCTTTCCACGCAACGGCAGAATCGCCTGCGTCAGTGGGTCACGGCCCTGCACCGCCGAACCACCAGCGGAGTCACCCTCCACAATGAACACTTCCGAAATCGACGGGTCCTTTGACTGGCAGTCTTTGAGCTTTCCAGGCAGACCCGAAGACTCCAACAGCGACTTCCTGCGCGTCGCCTCTCGAGCCTTGCGGGCAGCCATCCGTGCTTGAGAAGCCTGGATGGCCTTGCGGACGACCTCTTTGGCTTGCATAGGGTTGGATTCCAGCCAGTGCCCGAGGTGGTCGCGGACTACCCGCTGCACAAACCCGCGTGCTTCTGAGTTCCCCAGCTTGGTTTTGGTTTGACCTTCGAACTGTGGTTCACCCAGTTTGATGGAGATAACCGCAGTGAGTCCTTCACGCACGTCATCACCAGTGAGGTTGGTGTCCTTTTCCTTTAAGAGCTTTTGTTCACGCGCATACGCGTTGATCAAGTTAGTCAACGCGATGCGGAAACCTTCTTCGTGCGTTCCACCTTCGTGGGTATTAATGGTGTTGGCATACGTGTGAACCGATTCTGCGTAGCTCGACGTCCACTGCATTGCGACTTCAAGCGCAATGGTTTCTTCAGTGTCTTCAGCTTCAAACGAAATGATGTCTTCGTGAACTGGCTCAGACTTCTTAGTGGAGTTCAAGTACTTCACGTAATCAAAGAGGCCGTTGTCATACTTAAACGTGACTTCACGTGGCTTGAACTCTTCTTCTTGTTCTTCTAACTGAACGTCGTCGTCATTGACCTGTTCTGCGCGTTCGTCGCGCAGAGTAATGCTGAGCCCTTTGTTCAAGAACGCCATCTGCTGGAAGCGAGCGCGTAGCGTTTCAAAATTGAACTGGACGGTGTCAAAAATCTCTTCATCCGGCCAGAACGTGATGATCGTTCCGGTGTGATCAGCCGCTTCGCCCTTGGTGACCTCACCCGTGGGTACACCGCGCTCGTAGCTTTGACGCCACACAAATCCGTCACGGTGAACTTCTGCGTCCATCCTCTTCGACAGCGCGTTAACGACTGAAGAACCCACACCGTGCAAACCACCGGATACTGCGTATCCGCCACCACCGAATTTACCTCCGGCGTGCAGGATCGTCAGAACCACCTGCAAGGTGGGGACCTTCTCAGTGGAGTGAATGGCAACCGGGATACCACGACCTCGGTCTTCTACCCGCACTCCCCCATCAGCCAAAATGGTGACGTGGATTCTGTCGTTGAACCCGGCCAGAGCCTCATCGACAGCGTTGTCGACGATTTCATATACCAAGTGGTGCAGACCACGTTCGGATGTTGACCCGATGTACATACCGGGACGCTTACGAACCGCTTCTAAACCTTCCAGGACGGTAATATCGTCCGCGTCATAATGCCGGTTGTCGTCCGCTGTCATGGGTCTCCTCGTCTGAACAATACGTACTGCTCAATAGTACCGTGTTCGCAACTCTCATACCTCTATATAAGGCGTTTAAACCGGGCAAATTTGGAAGTTTATCCCGATTCACACACCGCCCCTTAGCTCCACGGGTGTGCGGCCGTTATTTGGGCGTTCAGCGCTTCGCCAGTTTGCGGACTTTCCAGACGTACAAACGATGCCTTCTATCCGTACGTATCCCTGGGTCCCCGACCTTTAACTGAGCGTCTTCCACGCTTCCACGACTTCTGAGTTGGGCCCAGAATCTCAATCTCGTCAATGATGCGCCTTCCCAGCTCCTTTTCTAGCCGATCCAAAAGCATCATCGACATCACGCGCATCTGCGTAGCCCACGTACTCGAACTCGCACGCACCACCAACATGGGCGGTTCACACACGACCGGTACACAGTGCTCAGCCACATTTGCACCCACAAGTTGCGGCCACCTACCCATCAGCTCACCCACATCGAGCTGACTCTCCCACCCAAACTTCTTCGTCAGCGTAGCCAAGCTGATACCCAACTTCTGCGGATCCCGAGGATCCTTACCAGGACCGGAATAGACGACCTCGGCGCGGGTAAAACTACGCCACGAACGCTTTGCACCAGTTGCCAAATCCGCACCGTCCCCCATGCGGCGCACCCGGTCCAACGCCTCTAACACCGCGACCGAGGTGGTGGGATCCCCCAGGGTGTACTGCCCCACTAGGCGTCCCTTAAGTTAATAATGGTCGAGTGCAAGGACTCCGGAACGTCACCAGGGACCGCGGCGGTGATCAGAACCTGTTGCGCAGGCTCAAGCATTCCAGCCAAGCGGTTGCGACGGCCCTCATCGAGTTCAGCGAAAACGTCATCGAGCACCAAAACAGCGGAATCATCCGGGCCACTGTTGTCTTCTTGAAGTACGTGCCAGCCAGCCAACTTCAGTGCCAAGGCCACTGACCAGGACTCACCGTGCGAAGCGTAGTGCTTTGCCGAAACTCCCCCGATCTCAAGTTCAAGATCGTCACGCTGTGGCCCCACTAGCGTGAGACCCCGGTCAATTTCGGGCACCCTCCTGGACTGAAGGGCCGCAATAATTGCGTTCTTCGCATCAGTAGCGTCTTCGATATCCGAATAATCAATCCGCGACGTATAGGTTGCGGTCACTCTTTTGCGGTCCTCATTGGCATCCTGCGCCAAGGTGGCAAAGTCATTCTGCAAAGGTTGAGTAAGGCGCTCCACCAAATCCATTCGCCCCACCACCAGCTGGGATGCAGCCTCCGCAAACGCCTCATCCCAAATTGCAAGCGTTGCCTCAAGACCTGGATCGCGGTTGTTTTTCAGTTCCTTCAGCAAGGCGTTTCGTTGCTTGAGCGCCCGGTCAAAATCTGCCCGCACGGCCACGAATCTAGGTGACTGAGTCACCAACAAGTCATCAAGAAAATCCCGCCGTTGAGCCGGTTCACCCTTCACCAGACCCAAGTCTTCTGGCGCAAACACCACACACGGCAACAGACCAACCAACTCACGGGGACGCACCGACTGACGCTGGATCCTGGCCGAATTGGCCCCTTTGGCACGGACGGTGACTTCTAAGGCCAACTGACGGTCACCTCGGTGAGCCAAAACAGCAACGGTTGCCTCATCACAACCGGACCTGACCAATGGCAAATCTTGCGAAACCCTGTGGGATTTCAAGTGTGAAACGTACGCCAACGCCTCAACAAGATTGGTTTTTCCCCACCCGTTAGGTGCAACGAATGTGCTTACGCCCTTTTCTAGAGCGACATCGAAGGACTCGTAGGAGCGAAAGTTACGCAGACGCAGCTGCGAAACCCACATGTTTAACCTCGCTTAGAAACGCAGAATCGGCATGAGCAGGTAACGGTAAGCCGAATCGACTTCACCATCAGGCTCCTGCATACCAGAAATCACTACCGGTTTCTTGGGGTCCGTGAGGCTGAAACGCACATACGGAGTATCGATCGCGTTAAGTCCCTCGGAAATGTAGTGCGGGTTAAAGCCAGTGAGAATGTCGCCACCCTCGATTGTGGCCGGAAGCGCTTCACTTGCTTGAGCGTCATCACCAGCACCAGCACGAAGAACAAGAGAGCCGTCTGTGAACTCAAACTTGATAGGAGTGTTGCGTTCAGCGACAAGAGACACACGGCGAACCGCTTCCCGGAGTGCTCCCACCTGCAAAACTGCAGTAATCGTTGATTCCTTAGGGAACAACGAACGCACCTTAGGGTAGTCACCTTCAATGAGAAGTGAGGTCACAACTCGGCCGTCGGAAGAGAATGACAGCATTTCCTTGCCGTTGGATTCTGCAACCGAAATCTCGAGATCGCCCGACATTGACTTAGCGACTTCAGACAAGGTCTTAGCGCGAAGCAGGGCATTCGCAGAAAAGTCTGGTGTACGCGGGTTCCACGTGAACTGGCGAACGGCAAGACGGTAACGGTCAGTTGCAAGAAGAGTGACCTTGTCGCCCTCAATTTCAATGCGGACACTCGTCAAAACAGGCAAAGTGTCATCACGTGAAGCAGCTACGGCAACCTGCGACACAGCGTGCTGGAAGGTGGATGCGCTCACAACACCTGTTGTGTCAGGAATTGTTGGCAGGTCAGGGTATTCCTCAACTGGCATGGTCATCAGCGAGAAGCGCGATGAACCACAGGAAATGTCTACCTTGCCATTGTTGAGTTCAAGAACAACTTGCTGAGGCGGCAAAGCACGCGCGATGTCAGCCAAGAGGCGACCAGAAACCAGGAATGTTCCCGGTGTTTCGACATCAGCTTCAACAGTGATGCGCTGAGAAACATCCAAGTCATAGAACGCAAAGCGGACGGTACCGTCACTTTCTGCTGTTACTAACACACCTGTGAGAACAGGAATTACGGGACGCTGAGGCAAATTCTTGGCTGCCCAAGTCACTGCGTCGGCAAAGACGTCACGTTCAACTTTGAACTTCACGGTGCTGTCTGCGTTCACGTCTCTCCCCAAAGTTCGTACTTATTTGCAGATTGCAACTTTACACGCCGGTGATACCCCGAGCAATTCTTGTAATTACTCATTCGCAAATCGGTTCACAGCAGGGTCCTCAGAGCAGTGCGCGGCGTCCCTTCTTGTAATTCAGCTTGAAAATATTTGCAGTAGTAGGACTTGTGGAAACTGTGGAATTACATCGATGTCGTCGAGCTTTTATGCGCCCAAGCGACTAATCAGCCGTGTGCACATGTGTGTGCGTAAAGTTCCACGTGTCAGTGGATGCTTGTGAGTTACATTGAAGTAGTTACACAGGCATCCACCGGAGGTCATGAGAAGTTCATTCATCACCCCACAGGAAAACATGCAATATGCACAGACTTTTCCACAGTTGTGTACAACGCAATTCCTGTGTTAATTACGTGCGTGCGCACGTTTTATTGAGGACGTTGGCTCCTAGCCGCTGAGTCTTAAAGCCGGTGCTGTTGCTTGATCCGGTTAGTGAGTTCCGTGACCTGGGTGTAGATCGCGCGTCGCTCAGCCATTTGGGTGCCGATCTTGCGGTTGGCGTGCATGACCGTTGTGTGGTCACGTCCGCCAAAGGCTTCACCAATCTTGGGAAGCGATAGATCCGTGAGTTCACGACACAGGTACATTGCGATCTGACGCGCAGTAGTCAACGTGCGCGAACGACTAGACCCCTGCAGGTCCTCGATCGACAGGTTGAAGTACTGGGCGGTCTGGCCCATGATGTCTGTCGCCGTGATTTCGGGCGTTTCATCGTGGGTGATGAAGTCCTTCAGCACGGTTTGAGCAAGTCCAACGTCAATAACCTGTTCGTTGAGGTTGGAGAACGCCGTGACGCGAATGAGCGCTCCTTCGAGTTCTCGAATATTCGATGAAACGCGGGAAGCGATGAACTCCAAGACTTCGTCTGGAACGGCCAAGTTTTCGTTGGCGGCCTTGTTACGAAGAATCGCAAAACGAGTTTCCAGGTCTGGTGGCTGGACGTCAGTGAGCAACCCTGACTCAAACCTGGACCGCAGTCGCTCCTCGAAGCCTTTCAGCATCTTTGGTGGCTGGTCAGACGTGATGATGACCTGCTTGTTTTCAGCGTGCAGAGCATTGAAAGTGTGGAAAAACTCCTCGACGGTTGCGTCTTTGCCCTGGAGGAACTGAATGTCGTCAATCATGAGAATGTCGACTTCCCGGTACCGACGCTGGAACGCAGGACGCAACGTATTCGACGTCACTTGAGAACCAACCGTGTTAATGAAGTCGTTCACGAACTCTTCACTGGACACGTATCGCACCCTGATCTTTGGGTAGAGCTGGAGCGCATAGTGGCCCACCGCGTGCAACAAGTGAGTCTTACCCAGCCCGGAATCTCCGTAGATGAACAGCGGGTTGTACGCCTTGGCAGGTGATTCGGCTACCGCAAATGCGGCCGCGTGAGCGAAGCGGTTGGACGCACCAATAACGAAGCTGTCGAATGTGTACTTGGGGTTCAGATCTGAGCTTCCCACCTCGGGAGACTCTGTAGGCGCTGCCACCGTGGGTTGGGCAGGTGTTGCAATCTGGGGTTCCGGCGCCGAGGTCGTTGCAGGTTCCTCTGCAGGTGTCGGGTCGGTGTTCATGCTGGAATCGAGCGCGAAAGCAAACGACACAGGCCTGCCAAGAGCTTCGCTGAAAGCCTGCCCCAATGGTTGCCGGAGTTCACGCTCAAACGTGTGGCGGGTCAGATCGTTGGGGACCGAGATCACAACTAAGTCTTCAACGATCGCTTTGGGTTCGGCGAGTCCCAAAAAGCCTTTCAGCCGAGGCTGAAGTTGCGAATCAGTGCGCATTCCTTCAACGACATCGGTCCAGATTTGTTGAAGGTTCTCGTTTTCATTGGTCATGTGGTTCCTAAGGGTGCGTGAACACACGTGTGGATAGAGATGGTTCCTACTTCCACATAGTTTTCCACACAATGTGGAATTCTCAACCCAGTTCCCTTGATTTATCCACATCGGTGGACAACCTTGTGGATAACTACATGCATGTCATTTGTGGAAGGTGTTGTTTAAAACCTCGTAAAACGACACACGTGTAATTGCAAAGAAGACTTGATGTGTACGTCAGGTAACGGGCAGGATGTGCAAGCAACGTTGAGGTGACAAAAATGTGAACCTCAGCACCGATGAGCCAATAGGGTTTGACCTGCGAGGCTCACACGCTTTATGCTGGAGTGTCCTGTGTTGCGGGCCTTTGCATGATGTGACTGATCCGGCCTGGTCGCAGGAGCGCCGTAGATCGCGCACTGTGCCGTACATGGCACCGCAAACAGTTTCCACATAGACGGAGTATTAAAGTGAGCAAGCGTACTTTCCAGCCCAACAACCGTAAGCGTGCAAAGACCCACGGTTTCCGTGCGCGTATGCGTACTCGCGCCGGACGCAGCATCCTTGCTGCTCGCCGCCGCAAGGGTCGCGCTAACCTTTCAGCCTAAGTGTTACCGGTCGGGAACCGGGTTCGTAGCTCTGAGGACTTTCGGCGCGCTTTTCGCTCCGGTCTGAAAGCCGGGACCCGGAACCTGATCCTTCACGTAGCACTCAACTCGGAATCCCACGCCCCGCGCGTGGGGTTTGTTGTCTCTAAAGGTATTGGAAATGCCGTGATGCGTAACCGAGTAAAACGTCGGTTACGTGCCATCGCGCATGAACGTTTGGCTCACATGCCGCCAGGGATCTACGTGGTGCGTGCACTCCCCCAGTCAGCTCTCAGTGAGTTCATCCACTTAGAACGCGACTTCGAAGTTGCTCTGAGCCGCGTACTTTCGGAGGACAGCCAGTGAAGGAATTGGAAAACACTCCGTCATCGCTCCCACCGTGGCCACGTGGTGTTTGGGCAAAGATTGGGCATGCGTGTGTCATAGCACCGCGGATGCCAGCTGTTCTCTTTATGCGCGGGTATCGAAAAACTGTGTCGAAGCTATATGGGAACGTGTGCAAGTACTACCCCACATGTTCGAAATATGCGTTAGATGCGTTTGAAGTCAAAGGTTTGATTGTGGGTACGGCCATGACAGTGTGGCGACTGCTCAGGTGTAACCCCTTTTCGCTCGGTGGTGTCGACTATGTACACGGGTCGGTGCTTCACCAGCGGAGTTTGGAAATGAAGCGAGCGAACAATGGCACAATGGTGCCTGACGCTTTTACAGATGACGCTTCTCGCAGCGTCTAGGAGATTACTACATGGACTGGCTAGGCAAGCTACTTCTGCCCATTGAGTGGGTCGTCGCTTGGATTCTTGCATTCTTCCACATGGCGTTCACCGCGTTGGGAATGAGCCCAACCGCCGGGTGGACGTGGGTCGCAGCGATTGCAGGTTTGACCATCGTTGTGCGTGCTGTGCTGATTCCCCTGTTTGTCTACCAGATCAAGGCGCAGCGAAAGATGCAGCTTTTGCAACCAGAGATGATGGCGTTGCAAAAGAAGTACAAGGGTAAGCGCGACCAGTTCTCCAGGCAACAGATGGCAGAAGAGCAGCAGGCGCTGTTTAAGAAGCACGGTACCAACCCATTCGCTTCATGTTTGCCGTTGTTGGTACAGATGCCTATCTTCTTCTCACTGTTCCGCGTTATTCGCAACACTGAAGGAATTGGTAACGGTGACATTCCGCCCATCGGGGGTCTAACACAGGAGCTTGCAAGCCAGGCAACCCACGCTTCGATTTTTGGTGTCGAACTTTCCGACACTTTCCTCCAGGGTGATTTTGGAACTAAGGTTCTTACCGCGATTCTAATCGTGATCATGGGTGTTACCCAGTTCATCACTCAGCGCCAGATCATGGCCAAGAACATGTCTGAAGCAGCTATGAACAACCCGTTCATGCAACAGCAGAAGATGCTTCTGTACATGATGCCAATCATCTTCGCTGTGGGTGGTATTTACTTCCCACTTGGTTTGATTGTGTACTGGCTCGTTTCGAACGTATGGACCATGGTTCAGCAGTTCATCGTGATTCGCAATATGCCTACGCCTGGTTCCAAGGCCGAAAAAGAACTCATTGCTCGCCGTGAGCGACAGGGTAAACCGCTTCCTAAGTCAATGCAGCCAAAGAAAGCTGCTGAGTCGGAAACAAAGCCTAAGTCCGGACAGCGTCATCAACCTATGAGCAAGGCTCGTCAAAAGAAGAAAAACAAGAAAAAGTAGAGAAGCATGACTGACGAAATCGTTGAAAAGAAGCCCACTCGTGCCGAACTTCTTGAAGAAGAAGGCGATATTGCAGCGGACTATCTGGAAGAACTGCTCGACATTGCCGATATCGATGGTGACATTGACATCGATGTGAAAGAAGGCCGCCCGCAGGTTGCCATTGTCTGCGATGAAGAAGACTCCAACCTTTCCACACTGGTGGGCAAGGAAGGTCGCACGCTTGCAGCGCTTCAGGAACTGACCCGTTTGGCAGTGCAGTCTGCTACCGGCCAGCGTTCATGGATGATGCTCGATATCGATGGTTTCCGTAACCGTCGTCGTGACGCTTTGAAGGAAATGGCACGCGATTACATTGAGAAAGTGAAGGCTTCTGGCGAACCAGTATCGCTCAAGCCCATGAACTCTTTTGAACGCAAAGTTATTCACGATCAGGTTTCCAAGGCCGGTTTGGTTTCCGAATCGGAAGGCGAAGGCGACCGCAGGCACGTGGTTATCTCAGCTGAGTAATGATGTCTCAGGTAGAACCAGTACCCGCATGTGCGGAACAGATTTTTGGCGAGCGTCTCCCCCATGCTCGCACCTATGCCGAACACTTGGCTACCACTGGTGTGGAATGGGGCCTTATTGGGCCACGTGAGCTCGATAAGTTATGGACACGTCATATTCTGAACTGCGCAGTCGTTGCGCCCATGATCCACGATGACGACGTCGTGGGTGATATTGGTTCGGGTGCTGGCCTGCCAGGCCTTGTATTGGCGCTTGCACAGCCTCACGCCTCGTTCGTGCTTATCGAAGCAATGGAAAGGCGCGTTGAGTGGTTACGGATGGTTGTCGACGACCTCGGTATTGAGAACGTTCGTATCGTTCGCGGTCGTGTTGAAGACCTCGTAGACGACGAAGTCTTTACTGTGGTGACCGCACGCGCGGTTAAAGCGTTAAACGTGCTGGTTGAATGGTCGGCGCCAGTTCTGAGCCCAGGTGGAAGGTTACTTGCCCTCAAGGGACTCAAAGCTCAGGAAGAGATCGACAAGGCAAAGAAGGTCCTCAAACGTCACAAGATGACTCCCCCGGTTATCAAACTCATGGGTGAGGAGTTCCTTGAGATTCCTACACGGGTAGTGGAAACCTCACGCCGCTAAAATAGAACGTGTATTCGATAGTTAAACGAATCCTACCCATTGCTGAGTTTTCTTTTTGGAATGTTTCACGTGAAACATTCTGTTTAGATCGTCAGAAGTGACAGTTCGTATGTGGCCTAGAATGGAGTAGTCACGATACGAACGGAGTCAAAATGCCCATTTTGGATGATTCGACTCCCCTAGGCGCAGAGATCGCTCGAAACAATCGTCGAGCTGAGCGTCTAGAGGCGAAGCGCTTCCCCAAACCGCAAAGTACACGTATATTTACGATCGCTAACCAGAAGGGTGGAGTCGGTAAAACTACGACGACTGTTAATATTGCCGCTGCCCTGGCCATGCATGGACTGCAGGTCCTTGTTATAGATATTGACCCTCAAGGTAACGCGAGTACCGCTTTAGGTATCGAGCACTCAACCGATGTGAACTCGGTTTACGAAGTGTTGCTCGATGGTATGGACATGGCCGAGGTTGTTAGCGAGTGCCCAGATATCGAGAATCTAAGTGCTGTGCCGGCAACGATCGATCTAGCAGGTGCTGAAATTGAGTTGGTATCCGTTCACGCGCGTGAATTCAGACTCAAACGGGCTCTCGAGAGCTACTTGGAACAACGGGAGGCTGAAGGAAATCCAGTTGATTATGTGTTTATCGACTGTCCACCAAGCCTTGGACTGCTCACGGTTAACGCATTTGTCGCTGCAGAAGAAGTTCTGATCCCTATCCAATGTGAGTACTACGCTCTTGAGGGTCTTAGCCAACTGCTAAAGAATATTCAGTTGATCCAAAAGCACCTGAATCCTCGGCTATCTGTAAGCACTATTCTTTTGACGATGTACGATGGGCGGACCAATCTGAGCTCACAGGTGGCTGAGGACGTGCGCGCTCACTTCCCAGCGCAGACTCTCAATACTCCTATCCCCCGCAATGTCCGAATTTCTGAGGCGCCTTCCTATGGGAAGACCGTCATTACTTATGATCCAAACTCTTCCGGAGCGCTTTCGTATCGAGAGGTTGCGGAGGAAATAGCTGAGCGAGGAGCACAGAATGGCTGAGCGTAAACGAGGACTAGGCCGCGGAATTGGATCACTCATTCCTGACGTGATCAATGAGGACCGTCCTGTCGATGTCTTTTTTCCTCAAACCAAGAAGAGTGTTTCACGTGAAACATCTAAGGATCCCGCGGAATCGATGCGACAATCGCGCGCTTCGAAGAAGCCACTCCCCCGCAAGACGGATGAAGATAAGGCGACAGCTTCTAAGAACGACGCTACAAAAAGAAAAACAACGACAGCAAAGACGTCATCAACTCGCAAGACGACGAAGCAAGCTTCAAATGACGATGTTTCACGTGAAACAGAGCTAGTTAAAGTACCTGGAACAGCATTCGGAATGCTGAAGCTTGATACGATCTCGCCGAATCCGCGACAGCCAAGGACGGTCTTTGACGAAGATGATCTCGACGAGCTCGTCACCTCGATTCGAGAGGTAGGCGTACTGCAACCGGTGGTCGTTCGCGTAGTTGACACCAAGAAACCGGCGTACGAGCTCATTATGGGTGAGCGAAGGCTTCGCGCGTCAAAGTTAGCTGGGCTGAAAGAAATTCCTGCCATTGTTCGTGAAGTCAGCGACGACGACCTGTTGCGTGATGCACTGCTTGAAAACCTACATCGATCGGACCTCAACCCGCTTGAAGAGGCTGCGGCGTACCAGCAATTGCTGGATGACTTCAAATGCACACAGGAAGAGCTGTCTGAACGAATTGGCCGGTCGCGCCCTCAGATTGCCAACACGCTTCGTCTTCTTCGACTGCCTGGATTAGTGCAGCGTCGTGTAGCAGCAGGAGTTCTTTCACAAGGTCACGCACGTGCGTTATTAGGCCTCAATGATCCTGCGTTAATGGAAGAGCTCGCTCAGCGCATCGTGGCAGAAGGCCTATCCGTCAGAGCTACCGAGGAAGCTGTAGTTCTTTTGAATCGTGGTGATCAAAAAAATGTTTCACGTGAAACACGGAAGGCAGACCCTGAGTTGGTGTCGTTAGCTCAATCAGTTGGTGACAAGCTCGACACCAAGGTCAATATAGTGATGGGGAAGCGCAAAGGAAAGATCACAGTTGATTTTGCTAATCAACAGGACCTAGAACGAATTCTCAAGGTACTAGGTCTTAACGAATAGCCCGAGTATGCAAAAGCCGCCGGTCTAACGACTGGCGGCTTTTGTCATTGAGAGCTAGTTTGCAGAATAAAGGTTGCGCATTTCACGAATTGACTCGACATTCAGAGTTCCGGTGTCGTAGTCATTGTCCTTGTGCAAAAACAAACGCTGAACAGCTACGGAAATTCCTTCTGCAATTGAATCCCGGACGGACGCTTGCGCTAACAGCTCCCGGTCATGTTCGTTGGACATATAGCCAGCGAAGACTTGAACCTTTGGCGCGTTGACGTTGCGCAAACTTTCCCACGTACGTGCATGAACGCCACAGTTCAACAGGGGAGTGCGGGCAACAACCTCACGGTGTACTAGGCCACCCAAAGAACGACCGATAGGGGAGACCATGTTTGAGTCTTTGTTCTGTCCAAAGTAAAAAGTGGCTATACCGTTTGGAGCAGGGGAGGGAGCGTGATCTTGATTAACCGTTATAACTGCCGCAGCGTTCAGATCATCGGCGAGGTGCGGTTTATCGCTTGGGATGTGCATAATCGACGCACCAAGAGCACTCAAACGGCCTTCGACACGGGAAGCAATGTCGCCACTCCAGGTTCTTTCTTGTTCAAGTGACTGGAAGGTGGCAGTGGTGTTAACAAAATCGCGCGCGGTCGTACCAGACTCAATCACAATGGTGCGCCCGGTCAATGACTCGCCTGAAGCGGTTACGCGTGCACGTTCTTGGAGCGCCCACAAGTTGCCATGCGACGACTGGCGATACACGGCCGAAAGCGCAGCTAAGGTAGACGGCCCAACAACGCCATCGGGGGAGAGGCCAAGCTCATTCTGAATTTCGCGCACTGCGTTGTGTGTGGCTGACCCGAACTCAAATGTGATTGATTCCGTGTAGACACCTAAGCGTGAGAGTCGGTGTTGAAGTTCAGTAACGTCGTCACCTTGCAACGGCCTAACAGGATCAAAGCGGAGAACGCGGTCACCTAGCTTATAGCGCGCAATTTCCAGTTCCTTAAAAGTCTCCGCGCCAATCACACCGTCTACAACGATCCCACGGGACTGTTGAAACTCACGAATCACGGATTCGAACTGGTGATCGAATAATTCAGAGCTAGGGTCGCACTGATAACCCAACCTGTGAAGTTGAGCTTTGACCGTTGCGACTAACGGGTCTGAATCGCCAGGGTGAATCGAGGAAACTGTCATGATCCTTACCGTGAAGAAGGGTGCCTGTTGAGTTTACAACAGGCACCCTTAAAGAGTTCTCAATGGATTAACCGATGAATTCGGCCAGTTCCTGTTCAAGAGCAGGCTTAGGACGTGCACCAATAATGGTCTTGGCTACTTCGCCACCCTTAAACACGTACAGTGCAGGGATGGAAGTAATGCCATAGGCCGAGGCGGTCTCCAGGTTATCGTCGGTGTTGAGTTTGACGACCTTGAGTTTGTCTGCCTGTTCCTGGGCGATTTCGTCCACGATCGGTCCAACCATGCGACAAGGGCCACACCATGGTGCCCAAAAGTCCACAAGGACAGGAAGATCGCTCGAGAGAACTTCTTCCTTGAATGTTGCGTCTGTAACTTCCTGTGCCATTTATTCTCCTTTGTTTATGACTGGTCAGTGAGTTCGGCCAGGTAATGTTCGGCGTCAAGGGCTGCCACACAGCCGGAACCTGCTGCTGTGACTGCCTGACGATATACGGGATCAATGACGTCGCCTGCTGCAAAGACTCCCTCGATCGATGTCTTGGACGTACGTCCGTCAACAGCCAAGTAGCCGTCTTCGCGCAGATCAAGAGTGTCTTTAAAGAGGTCTGTGCGTGGGTCTGAACCGATCGCTACAAACAGACCAGTAACTGGAAGCTCGGATTCTTCTCCGGTAACTGTATTGCGGACCGTGAGACCCGTGACTGAGGTGTCACCGTGGATGCTTGCCACCTCGGAATCCAAGAGAAACTCCAACTTGGGGTCTGCTTCAGCGCGCTTCTGCATGGCCACTGACGCTCGGAATTCCTGCCTGCGGTGAATGAGGGTCACCTTTGAAGCAAAACGGGTGAGGAAAGTGGCTTCTTCAAGAGCGGAGTCGCCCCCGCCAACCACAGCGATGTGCTGATCCTTAAAGAAGAACCCGTCGCACGTGGCGCACCAGCTCACACCGTGTCCAGACAGTGCTTCTTCACCGGGGACATTCAAGTGACGATAAGCGGAGCCTGTAGCCAGAATTACAGCCTGCGCTGTGTACTCGCTTCCAAGCGCGGTGGTGAGCTTGTGTGCACCTGGTGTGAAACCAATCGAAGAGACGTCGTCATACACGACCTGGGCACCAAAGCGTTCAGCTTGTTGGCGCATGTTTTCCATGAGGTCGGGCCCTTGGATACCTTCTGGAAATCCGGGGAAGTTTTCAACATCAGTGGTGTTCATGAGTTCACCACCAGCGGTGACTGACCCGGCGATAACGACGGGGGATAGGCCGGCGCGTGCGGCGTAGACGGCAGCCGTGTACCCAGCTGGCCCTGAACCTACGATGACGAGTTGTGTCTGAGTCATTGATCTCCTTTGTCGTTCAAGGCAACACTGTGCGTTACTCAGTTATTCCATGTGCTTAGTGCTGCGTGACTTAAGACAGTGTGACGTTAGGAATGACGGCACGGTAACCGTCGCCGGCTTTAGGAAGTTCTTTAATCCAGATGAACACGTGAGTGGCTTCTGCGGGATCATCGATCGTTACAGTGGTCACTTTACCTTTTTGGAATTCGCCAGATCCCACTTTTTGAGCTTTGTCGATGTTTTTATCGGTTCCTACAAGGATGTCAAAGGATCCGCCCCCTACTTCGGACTCAACTCCGACTTCCTTGACTGTGGTTCGCTCTTTCAGCTCAAGAGCGATTCCCACTCCCTTTTTGAGCTGGCCAAACTCCTTTGAGTTATACCGGTCAGTCTCCCAGCTTCCTGCTTCACCAGGGATCAGATTCTTCGCTTTCGCGTTACCCTCTTTACCGTCACCTTCAGGGTCTAGGGGCGTGGCCTTGTTGATTTCAGGTGCGGGACCTTCTGGCTCCTTGGGAGCGGGAGGCTCCGCTTCTTCCTCGTTTTGTTTATCCTCGGCTTCTTTATCCTCGCCTTGGTCTTCCCCTTGAGATTCTTCGTGGTTCTCTTGTGAGGCGGTAGTGGTTTCGCCGGACCCCACTGATCGCACAATCACGACACCCACCAAAACGAGAGCCGCAATAATGGCTACAACGCCGAATAAAACTCCAAAGCGACGCTTCCCTGATTTGTCGGACTGCTCCGGCTTCTCGGACTGCGTCTGGCTCGAACCTGACGGTTCCGACTCGGCTACTTTCTCCGAACGCGCTGGTGTCACGACTTTAGAGCTCGTCGCGCCTGCCGCACCTGCTTCGCCCGCCGATACGACCTCGGCGGAACCTGCGGCAACGGACCCCGCACCATCGGAATCTGCGCCAGCAGAACCCGCAGAAGCAGGCTTTGAGCCGCTGTCGTTCTCAGGCTCACGCGTCCCTTCAGCCTCATCGTTGCCAGTCTGTGCGGTCGCCGCCGAGGTGGCCGCCGCCTGAACTTGTTGGGCACGTTCGCGTGCCTGCCGCTCCAGTTGGCGTTCACGTTCAAATTCGGCTTGTTGCCTGGCAAAGGCTTGTTCGCGGGTTTGGAATACCCCTCCCATGAACCAGTCGTTGCTGTTGTCCTCAGATTCTGCAGTGGCATCTGATTCGGGACTGTCGTCGAGATCGTTTTCAGGTTCGTCCCAAAGACCGTCGTTTGAGCTGTCAGTCTCACTGTCCTGCGCGTAGCCACCTTCAGCTTCACCGGGTTCAGCACCGTCATCCGTGAACGCGTCATCGCGGTTGAGGATTCGTGCGGTTTGGTGCGGGTCTGCTTCTGATACGTCGCCGGGTCCCTGTGGCCGTTCTTCTGACCATTCTTCGACCTGCGGGAGCTTGTCGGGAGCGATAGGGAACGTGCTTGCTCGGCGCATCTGGATGCGGTCGGCGTAACGGTCGGGGTGGGCGGTGTTGACGCCCGCGGCTGCCCCGTGCATTCCGGGTCGTGTGAGGCCAATGCGTTCCAGTGCGACTGCGAGCTGGGCTGGTGACGCACCGGGGGAGTGGTCGGACTTTGCTTCGCCTCCAGTTTCTGGCGCCACAACGGTCTGGGGGTCGTGGGTTCGGACTGAAAACAGTTCGTCTTCGGTGCGGGATGACTGGTCGACTGTGCTGAGGAGGCGAGTGTCCCAGGGTTCGAGGAACCGCACAACTTCACTGGGAGAGCGGGGGCCTGGGTCTTGTTCGCCCATAACTCCTGAGGCGAACTCTTCGATCGATTCAGGAACCGTGTCTACGAAGTGGCTAACGGGCAAGATTCGGTTGTTTTTGCGTCCCGAGGCGTCAAGTCCTGCCCGTGGTTGGTCACCTGGCCATTTGCCAGTGAGGCACGCATAGAGGATAGCGACAAGTGCGCGGGCGTCCGTTTGGCTAAGTTGGGATGCGGTCATGTTCCCGGTGCCCAGGTTCAGGGGTTCCTGAGCGACGGCCGCGTCGAGTGAAATACCGCGGACCACAATATCGCCGTCGGAGGTGATGGCAACTGATTCGGGTCCTAGAACTCCGTGGTGGAGACCTCGGGAAGCGGCGTGCGTTAAAACTGTGGCAAGTTCACCCACTACAGCGGTTGCAACGGGTGCTTCTAATGGGCCGTTTGCGAGTATTCGAGCAAGTGATGTTCCACCCGTGCGTTCGACCACAACGTAGTCGAAGTCATTCCACGTGCCTGCATCTTCAATGGCTGGTACGCGTGGGTCGACGAGGAGTGCGCTTCGGCCGGCTCGTTCTAGCAGGGGTCCGGAGTATTCGGTGGGGGAAACGTAGACGATGCGAGGTACATCCAAAATAGCGTCGAGTGCTAAAAGGATTGACCCACGTTCGGGGAAATCTACGAGCCAGGGACGTAGGATTTCGGACACGACGTACCGGTCTGCGATAGCTGTGCCTCGTTGGATCTGTGGCAGTTTCCTCACCTCCTGCTCATGTCATCTTAACGGACTGCGAACGTCACATGTCTGCCACCGAGCTGAGCTCGGCAAACAGTAGTGTCCTGAACTATCAGGGGTCGCTTACCGCCCTAATTTGGTGCGGACAGCTGTGACGAGCGAACGCATTTCTGGAACTCGGATCAGCCACGCGGCCAGCATGAAGACACCCAGCATGACACATCCAATAACGGCGCACACGATGAACGCGCGTGCACGCCCTGCCCACATGGGATCGGGCAGGAACCACATCATGGCAAACCCAACCGCCCCGCTGACCAAGCCAGCGAGTCCAAATCGAAGGTGGGCAAACACGGTGGACGCAATGGGAAGTGACGGCAGACGTTTACGTAAACACCAGACTGCCAAAGCCAAGGCGAAAACATAGCCCAGTGACATGGAGGCACCAATTCCAGCGACGATGTACTGCTTGGGAAGGAACGCCGAAGCAATCACACCGGCTGACTGAATGATGATCTGGGGAACCTGGATCCAAAACGGTGTCCGGGCGTCTTCGTATGCATAGAAAACACGTTGTGTGAGATACATGCCACTAAACGGAATAAGCCCAATGATCATGGTGATCACGATGAGACCAACCGCATGGGCCTGTGTCTGGTTCGCTCCCGCCATGACCATCGACATGGGGGCAGCCAGCACAATGAATGCCACCGTAAAAAACGTGTTGACAAAACCCACAACTCGCACACCTTGTGTGTAAGTATCAACCAACTTTTCATCGTTCTGATCAGCTGCCGACTGCGACAAGTCAGTAAACAGTGCGGTAGACAGCGACACTGCGACCAACGAGTGCGGAAGCATGAACGTCATGTACGCGGCCGTGTACGCCGCCAAGGAGGGGGTCACCTCGGTGCCGGTAGACGATGCCGTGGACGCAACCTGCGAGGTCACAATGAAGCCCAGCTGGCCCACAAGGACTGCGGCGAACGTCCACCCGGCTACCTTGCCAGCGGTACCCAAGCCCACACCTCGGAACCCGAAAGTAGGGGTGTACTTGAAGCCGATCCGTTTGAGCGGCCAAATGAGAATGAGAGCCTGAGCGACAACGCCCAAGGTTCCGGTGCCGGCTATCACCCAAATCTTGGCGGCGTCCCACGTTCCCACGGCATGTTGTCCCAGGTCACCAGGGCCAAACAAGAAAATGAACAAGCCCAGCCCCGCAATGGAAACCAGATTGTTCAGAACTGGCGCCCACATGTACGGCCCAAAGTTTTCCTTTGCGTTGAGCACTTGGCCCAGCATGGTGTACAGGCCAAAGAAGAAAATCTTGGGAAGAGAAATAAACGCAAACGCAACTGCTAGCGCAATCTTGTCAGCATCCCATGTGGGGCTGGCATAAATGCGCACAAGAATTGGGGCAGCCAGCGTTGCGACCGCGGTGAAGCCAGCCAAAAGCAGGATCGACAGGGTGAGCAGGCGGTTGATGTAGTCGGCGCCACCGTCAGCCTGTTTGGACGCGCGCACAATCTGCGGCACCAGAACCGCGTTGAGAATACCGCCAGCCAACAACATGTACAGGTTGTTGGGCACCTTGTTAGCTACGTCAAAAGCGTCCGCTGCACCTCCGATAGCCAGTCCGATCGCGGCGGTGAGAAGAACAGTCTTCACCAGACCCAAAATGCGTGAAACCAGCGTACCCGCAGTCATGACCGCTGAGGATTTCGCAAGCGATGACATCGATGCCACG
The DNA here is from genome assembly GCF_030230605.1 of Brevibacterium sp. UMB1308A. Lineage (GTDB taxonomy): Bacteria > Actinomycetota > Actinomycetes > Actinomycetales > Brevibacteriaceae > Brevibacterium. Next base: position 95,028 of record NZ_JASPDO010000005.1, on the reverse strand, counting down.
GACTGCCCTTTCGATATGCAAGAAAACGGAAACTCAAACAGAGGCTAAAAGCTTCATCTACTGTTCGGCGCGGGCCAGAGCAGCTTCGAGCTGGCTCTTTGGAATCTTGGGTCGTCCGCGACGCACAGAGAAAAACAATGCAACCACAAAAACGATCGACAGCGAAATACCAATTGCCGCGATACCGATGTTTTCCCAGTCAACTCGCACCTGAACCTGTAGGGGCGAGGAGTCGCGCACGGTGTAACCGTCGGTGGCGACAATATGGATCGTGGTGTCGAGGTTCGCATTAGCTAGCCCAGTGACCGGAACTTCGACTCGCGCTCGCTGCCCAGGTGGAATTTCAACTAGGGGTGAGTTCCCCACTTTCAGTTGTGGTGATGCGGAATTGATGCGTACACGCAACCGGGCTGCGTGGTGCGTGGTGTTGTGAATCGTGACGGGGATGGTGGTCTTTTCACCCGTGACCAAAAGGACGTTCGACCCGCGTTCAATATTGAGTCCCGACATTGTCGAACCCGCTGACTTTGCGAAGTTTGTGGTACACGCCTTCGCACTGGGTTGGGTGCGCCACGCAATCGACGTGCATGTTAGCGCTGAACGGTTGAACTCTTGTCGCACGTCTGCACGGTTCACGAAAACTGAGGAAAACTCGTTGAGGTTCGCGCCGGGTTCTTTTAGGTCGTTGAGCGCCGTGCTGATGTCAGAGGGAACGTTGCCGTCTTGTAGGGGAAGGCGGGTGCCGGGTTCAGCTTTCAGGGTGTCGTCGAAGGTCTGTGGTTTCACCCACGGCAGTGACGCCAGAGTGCGAACTTGTTCGGTCCATGTTTTCTGGGTGCCACCTCGGGGGAGTGCCAGGACGAGGGAACGCTGGTCAAAGGGGCGTTCGTTGGTGATGAGGGCGCTTTTAGCGGCAAGTTCGGCTACGCGTGTGGCGCGACTGGATCCGGGGGTGACAAAGGTCTCTGCCAAGTTCGCCGAGGTGGCAACAGTTGTCATGTCCGGCTTGCGGTCGCGTGGGAAGGTGGTGAGTGGGGTAGTTGCGCTGTCCCGTTTCCACAAGTGTTGGACGGCATTGACCGTGCCACCGTCGGAGGTGGGGAGTTGGGTGTCGCTGAGCATGACGTTGGTGACGCCGTCGTTGGCGAATTGGGCCAGGCTGTCCATGCTGGCGCTTCCCGTTCCGACCCAGGCCCACGAGTCGAGGGCGTTGGGGAAGTGGTCTTTGACGATTGAACGCGAGCGCAGGGCTTCTTTTTTGTAGTTGCTTAAGTCGTGTTGTTGCAGGCCAACGAGGTCGGCGTCGGCCCAGGGGAGGGCCACTACGGTAGAGGATTCGGCTTCTTTTTTAAGTTCATCCCACCAGTCTGCGATGCTACGGGGAGGTTCTTCGGGGTCTTGTGGTGGTGCGGTTTGTTCCGGTTGTTCCACCAGTGGTGGGTTGAGTACTCGGTCGACGGATTCGACTACCCGTGGGTCGATTGCCAGAGTGGCGTTCGGGTAGGAGCGCGCGATGTCGAGTGCGGTTTTGAGCGGTCCGTCGTCGGTTGCTGTTGCTAGTTCGTCTTGGCTGATGAGGCCGTCTTCGCTGTACCCGGTCAAGGTGATGGGGACGACCATGTTGATGCGGGTGGGGTCGATTTTGGGGTGTGGGTACCACGTTGTGAATGTGGTTTGAGGTTTGGCGACGGTGTCGTTCTGGGAGTCGCCGCTCAACGCGACGGCGATTCCGCGCACGCCCCATGTTTTCAGGGGGTTTCCTTTGCGCAGTCCCATTTGGGCGGGTGTGAGTTCGAACGAGAACGAGGTTGTGGTGCCGGCGCGCAGTTCTTTGGGGAGTTTTTCTGCGGTGGCGAGTTGGCGGGTGCCTGTTGGTGTGCCTTCTTGCCAGGTGCGGGCGGAGTCCACGCTGGAGAGTGAGTTGCGTGTCATGCGCAGGCTGAGGCGCGGGTTCTTGATGTTGGCTGTGGTTTCGATTTTTCCGGCAAGTTTAAACGTGCCGTTTTCGTCTAGCCATGGGGTGACTTCGGTGATGTGGATGGTCGCCGAGGTGTCAGCAGCTTCTGTACTGTCAGTGGGCTGTGGGGTGGGGCTGTTGGGTTGCGCAAGGGCCCCGGTGGATGGCGTGACGATGAGTATTAAGGCCAGTAGCAGTGAGCCTAGTGTGGTCAGGATTTTCATGAGAGGTCGAAGCGCGGGAGAGTGTGGCGGGCTGCGATGACGATGCGTCGTTCATTTGCGAATGACAGGCGTTGGGGGAGTTCTTCGAACGGAACCCATGCGGCAGCGACGGCTTCGTGGTCCGGGTCGTTTTCAATCGTGAGTTCGCCACCGATTGCGCGGAGCAGAAAATGGTGGACGACCTTGTGTACACGGAAGCCGGCTGCGGAAAACCAGTAGTCCACACTGCCTAAGGGTGCTAAGACTTTTCCCACGATTCCGGTTTCTTCTGCAACTTCGCGCATTGCTGCTTGGGCGGGTGTTTCTTCACCCTCCAAGTGTCCCTTAGGTAGGCACCATTCGAGGCGACCGGCACGGTTAATTCGAGCAATAACTGCTACTTCGAGTGCGGGAGAGTTGAGGTTGACCACGATTCCACCAGCGGAGGTTTCCTCCACTGTGCGTGATAGGGCCGGGTAACGGCCCGGTCGCGGAAGTGGTCTACTCATACTTCCACCCTACGTTGCTAGTTTGAAGATTCCCTAGACGTGTAATCTTTCATGGGACGCAGGAAGAAAGGAACCTCGTGTTTGCTGCGGAAGCGCATGTCCGGCTCATGGATGTACTCGACTCATTGGACCCGATTGTGGGCGAGCTTGGGAACCGTTTTGACGAGGCAGGTTTTGAGCTTGCCCTGGTGGGCGGTTCGGTACGTGACGCTCTGCTGGGCCGGGAAATTCCAGATTTAGATTTCACTACTGACGCTCGGCCTGACGACATTGAGAAGATCATTGCACCGTGGGCTGATACGTATTGGGATATTGGCCGGAAGTTCGGCACTATTGGCATGATGAAGCGGGGTTATCAGGTAGAGATCACCACGTATCGTGCTGATTCGTACGACCCGCAGTCTCGCAAGCCCACGGTGGCTTTTGGCGACAATCTGGATGACGATTTGGTGCGCCGGGATTTCACGATCGGTGCCATGGCGGTGCGTCTTCCCAGCCGCGCATTTGTGGATCCGTACAACGGCTTGGGTGCGTTGGAGAGTCGCACCATCACTACCCCGGGTAGTGCAACGACGAGTTTTACTGATGATCCTTTGCGCATGATGCGGGCAGCGCGGTTTGTGTCGCAGTTGGGTTTTACTCTGGCTCCCGAGGTGCGTGCCGCGATGTCGGATATGGCAGATCGCATTGCGATCGTTTCCGCTGAGCGGGTGCGTGATGAGTTGACCAAACTTATTGTGGGTGCTCAGCCGTGGGAGGGTATCGACGCCCTTGTTGATACGGGCTTGGCTGACCACATTCTTCCCGAGGTGTCAGGGTTGCGTTTGGAGCGCGATGAGCACCATCGCCACAAGGACGTGTATCACCACAGTCTCACGGTGCTGCGCCAAGCTGTTCAGCTTGAAGCGGAGTATGCAAAGCGGGCGTTGAGCAACGCCGAAGGCGAAGCGGGGGATTCCGTCGCTGAGCAGGCGCAGGACACTGCGAAAAAAGCCACCGTGGACCCGGAATTTACCGCACCTGACTTTATTGTCCGGTTCGCCGCACTGATGCACGACGTGGGGAAACCGGCAACCCGCAAGTTCGCGCCCGGGGGTGCGGTGACGTTCTACCATCACGATGTGGTGGGCGCTAAGCTCACGCGCTCCCGTATGAAGAAGTTGAACTTCGACAAAGAAACGACAACCAAGGTGGCTCGTCTGGTGGAGCTTCACTTGCGGTTCTATGGCTACGGGGACGCCGGGTGGACCGATTCGGCTGTGCGCCGTTATGTCACTGACGCAGGTGATCTGCTCACGCGTTTGCACATACTTACCCGGTCTGATGTCACGACTCGGAACCGCAGAAAAGCTGAACGTTTGGCCTTTGCTTATGACGATCTGGAAAGTCGGATCGAAGCGCTCGCGCAAAAAGAGGCGATTGGTGCGATCCGCCCAGATCTCAATGGGCAGCAAATTATGGAGATTCTGGAGATCTCCCCTGGGCCAGTAGTCGGGCGTGCGTATAAGCACATGCTCGACATCCGGATGGAGCATGGTCCGCTGTCCTATGAGGAAGCTCGGCGTCAGCTTCTCATCTGGTGGGAAAGTGCGGAGTTGGGCTCAGGCCAGCAACAAAATCCGTAATGTATATTGTGCGTTACAGCACATTCGTCATAGGAGAGCCGGATGAACCCACAAACAGAGCAGTTTCGTGAGGCACGTGACCTGCTGATCAACCTTCGTGAAGACTACGACGCCGCGTGTGAACAGTTCAGCTGGCCGCGCTTTGAGAACTTCAACTTTGCCCTGGACTGGTTTGACCAAATCGCAAAAGGCAACGACAACCCTGCTCTGTGGATCGTGGAAGAAGATGGGGAAGAAGGAAAGTGGAGCTACCAAGAACTTTCTGAACGATCCAACAAACTGGCCAACTACCTGCGCAGCTGTGGGGTCAAGCGTGGCGATCACATCATGGTCATGCTCACCAACCAGGTGGAATTGTGGGAAACCATGCTTGCCGGCATCAAGCTAGGTGCCGTCATCATGCCCACCACAACACAGCTGGGCCCCATTGACCTGTCTGACCGCGCAGAACGTGGTGAGGCTCAGTTTGTGGTTGCAAACGAACAAGATTGCGCCAAGTTTGACGACGTCGAACACCCGCTCGTCCGTATTGTGGTGGGAGCCGAACCTTCTCGAGAAGGTGACTTTGCGTACGCCAACTACGTGGACGCGCCAACTCAGTTTGACCCCCAGGGGCAGAGCAAAGCCGACGATCTGATGTTGCTGTACTTCACCTCGGGAACCACGTCAAAGGCCAAGATGGTGGCGCACACCCACGTGTCTTACCCGGTGGGGCACCTGTCCACGATGTACTGGATGGGATTGGAACCCGGTGACGTTCACCTCAATGTCGCCTCCCCAGGATGGGCCAAGCACGCATGGAGCAACATTTTCACCCCGTGGATCGCTGAAGCGTGTGTGTTCCTCTACAACTACTCCCGCTTTGACGCCTCCAAGCTCATGAGTGTCATGGAACGGGTGGGAGTGACCTCCTTCTGTGCACCACCCACCGTGTGGCGCATGCTTATCCAAGCTGATCTGCGTGAACTCAAGACGCCACCCACAAAGGCGCTGGGTGCCGGTGAGCCACTCAACCCAGAAGTGATTCAGCGCGTGCAGAAACATTGGGACGTCACTATTCGTGACGGGTTCGGGCAGACGGAAACTACCCTGCAGATCGGTAACTCCCCAGGTCAGGTCATGAAGCCCGGGTCCATGGGACGCCAGTTGCCTGGTTTCAACGTGGTTCTTCGCGACCCTGCCACTGGCGAACTCGGTGACGAAGGTGAAATCTGTCTGACCCTCGACCCCCGCCCGGTGGGCCTCACCCAGGGCTACTGGAACAACGAAGCAAAAACGGCAGAAGCCTTTGCTGACGGGGTCTACCACACTGGTGACGTCGCTGCCAGGGATGCCGACGGCTACATCACGTACGTGGGCCGTGCCGACGACGTGTTCAAGGCTTCCGACTACCGCTTGTCACCGTTCGAACTCGAAAGTGTGCTCATTGAACACGAATACGTGGTCGAAGCGGCTGTGGTTCCGTCCCCCGACCCAGTTCGTCTGGCAGTGCCTAAGGCGTACGTGGTGCTGGCACCCGGAATTGAACCGGGACCAGAAACTGCTAAGGAGATTCTGCGCTTCTGCCGTGCAGAACTGGCGCCGTATAAGCGCATCCGGCGCATCGAGTTCACCGAACTTCCCAAGACCATTTCTGGAAAGATCCGCCGTGTGGAATTGCGTTCACGCGAACAACAACTGCACCCCGACCTTGGTGACCCTACCGTGTCAGGTCAGGAATACGCTGACACGGACTTCCCTGAACTCAAGGGCTAACTCGCTTTCAACGTAAGGTGACACACACCCGCGCAAGGTGACACACACCTCGGCGGGGGTGCTTCACCGCCAAGCGGTCCACTCACATGCGACAATGTGAGTGGACCGCTTGTGCTGTACCGGGTCCCGAACATGTTCCAAGACTCATACAAAGTTAAACCAAGTAAACTCTCAACTTTGAATGGCAGAGTAGTGGGGCTAAACGCACTGACTTTTGTGGTGAAGGGAGACGCGTGGGGACGCGGACACGAAAAGATGAGACCAAGAGCCTGCTGAACTACCCGCGGGCCGGGCACACGGGATGGGCCAAATGGTTCCCATCGTTGCGTCTGGTTGGCTTGGGTATTTTGACCGGTTTCGTTCTCATCATTGGTCTTTTCACCGTTGGTTACCTCAGCACATCGATCCCCGAGCCCAACGCCGAAGCGGCAGGTCAGACGTCCACCGTGTACTACGACGACGGAAAAACCGTAATCGGTACCTTCAAAGTTGAAGACCGCAAGAGCGTAGACATCCAAGACATTTCGCCCAGCATGCAACAGGCCGCGATCGCCGCAGAAGACCAGTCGTTCTATGAAAACCGCGGTATCAGTGTCAAGGGTCTGTCTCGTGCCGCAGTGGGTGTCATCACTGACAATTACGCTGGTGGTGGGTCCACAATCACGCAGCAGTACGTCAAGAACTACTATCTGACCAACGAGAAAACGCTCACGCGTAAGCTCAAAGAAATGTTCATCGCGATCAAGATCGACCAAGAGAAGTCTAAAGACCAAATCATGGCCGATTACCTCAACACCATCTTCCTGGGACGCAAGTCCTACGGAATTGAAGTCGCGGCACACAACTACTTTGACACCTCGGCGAAAGAACTCACGGTAGAACAGTCCGCCCTTCTGGCAGCGATGATCCAGCAACCCAGCCTGGCTGATCCGTCCGAACACCCTGAAAAATACGAAAGCCGCTTCCGGTACGTTCTCAACAACATGGCCGAAAACGGGTTCATCACAAAAGAAGACGCGAAGAACGCGCAAATGCCCGAGGTGAAAAAACCGCGGTCGGACAACGAACGTTTGGGACAGGCGGGCTACATGATGGATGCCGTTCGTTCCGAACTGAAGAAACAGGGCATGAGCGACGATCAGATTGACCGTGGCGGATTGAAGATCACGTCCACGTTCAACCGCGACCGGATGCGCGACGCTCAAGATGCGATCGACACGCTACCCAAAATGAAAAAGGGTATGCACGCTGGACTGACCTCAATTGACCCTGCTACTGGTGAGGTCAAGGCGTTTTACGGTGGCCCTAAGTACTTTGAGCGGATGCAGAACAACTCCACGCAAGACACCGCGCAGGCTGGATCTACGTTTAAGCCGTTTGCGCTAGTTGCGGGGTTGGAAGCGGGATACCGTCTGAACGACACGTTTAATGGATCAGCTGTGACCTTCCCCAATAACGGGAACCCGTGGACACCAAAGAACTACGGTGGTGCTTCCTATGGATCAGTGACCCTGCTCAAGGCAACGCAGAGCTCCATCAACACGGCATACGCACAGCTCAACATCAATGTTGGTCCGGATAAGACCCGCGATGTGGCTGTTCGCGCTGGCCTGCCTGAAAACACGTCCGGGCTCGAAGATAACGCTTCAAACGTGCTAGGTACGGCAAGTCCAACGACTCTGCAGATGGCTTCGGCTTTCTCAACGTTTGCAGCCGAAGGTATGTACCGGTCGCCTCACTTTGTGCGCGAAGCCGTAGACCCAAGCGGTGAAACACTGTACAAGCCCGACACCAAGGGTGAACGCAAGTTCGAACAGGACATCATGGCGGAAACCACGTATGCCCTGTCGCAGGTTGTGCAGAGTGGTTCTGGGTCATATGCGCAAAATCTGGGTCGCCCAGCAGCCGGTAAAACAGGTACGTCCTCGGATGCGGAGTCAGCGTGGTTCGTGGGGTACACCCCGGAACTTTCGACCGCTGTGTCCCTGTTCCGCGAAGATGACGAAGGTCATCCGCAGAAGATCGGGGCATACGGTGGACGTGGCGAAGTCACGGGTGGATCATTCCCCGTCCAAGTGTGGACAAAGTACATGAGTGATGCTTTAGAGGGAGAACCCAAGAGCAAGTTCCCTAAGCGACCTGACCTGCCTGATAAGGAAAAGCCAACGAATAAGTCGGGAGTTTCAAAGTCCGCACCCAAGAGCAACTCGTCAGGTTCGTCAAGCAAGAAACGTAGCGATAAGAACGACTCAAAGGACAACAAGGACAATAAGGACGACGAAAAGAAGCCTGAAGACCAGAATGAATCAGACGATTCAGACAAGGATTTAGGCGGCTCAGATGATTCGGGTGACAAGGGCTCTGAAGACAAGGGTGATTCCTCCGGGAACGACTCAGGTGGCAAGAAACCAGGGAACGACAAACCTGGTGGCGAAGATGGCAAGAACCCACCTAAGCAAAAAGAACCCAAAAAGCCACAGCCCAAGTCGAACTCTGACGGCAAATCTAAGTCGTCGAAATCCTCAACCACCACAGGGTAGACATGACACTATGAGTGGGTAGGGGCCACCGCGCGTGCGTAAGGGACACCTCGGGACGGAAGACAAGAGTGAAGGCGACATCCATGTACTCACCTGCTGAGCTTGCAGGCATTCCGCGTGGAAAATTCGTGGGTCCGGCAAACCGCCGGTACTTGATCACGAACGCGGTGGCGCTTCTGGCTCTGCTCTTCCTCAATCTGATCGCCGGTGTTGTGAAGCAGGCGCCCTGTTTTGGCAAAGGGTATGAACTGCCCAGTGCGGTTTTTCGAGTGTGCCAGTCGCCCCTGGCTACAGCCTTGGGCGCACCCGGCACGCCCAGCACGGACGCCACCACACAGTTGATCGCGAGCAGCGTGTTCACCGACTACTTTGTTCGCGCATTAGGGTCAGGTGACAGTGTCACTACTGCAATGATGCTGGCGGTGGGGGTCAACGCATGTGCGTGGATCGTCACGGGTTGTTTGCTGTTCCGGATCTTTGCGGATGCGGGCCGTCAGTGGTTGGTGTTCGTTTGTGCGTCGCCCATGATTGCGCTCACGCTTGGCCAGTCGTTCGATCCGCTGGGCATCATGTTCGTTGTTGCCGCGTGGTTCCTTCTGCTGAAACGGCGCGACGGGGATGCTCTGAACGGAGTTCCTGGAGCTCCTGTGCTGGCCGCGATTGCCGTTGTAGTGGCAGTCTTTGTACAACCGTTTGCCGTGGTGGTTGGGGCTGCCCTTATCGCGTGGCTTCTGGGGTCAGGGCGTAAGAGCGATGCGCTGAATCTCGCCGGCGTGGCGACTATTCTGCTGGGTCTTTTGGTGATGCTGGATGCTTCGCTCACTGAGCGGATTCGACTAGCCTTTTCATCCGCGGTGACCTGGGGATCGGTGGGTTCCCTTGTGAGTTCACGCGTCGATCACAACGTGATTGTGGTGCTTTCGCTTCTGGCGTGGATTGCGGCCGTGGCGCTGACTCTAGTTCTGCTGCGGAAAGCTGGTGTGACACGGCCGTCGCTTCCGCTGCTTGTCAGCGTGTGCGTGGGGTGGGCGCTGTTGACGCTTCCGTCGTCGCCAACGAGTTTGGCTCTGTGGGCCCTGCCGTTCTTCGCTCTGGTCGTCCCGTATGTGTGGGCCCACTTGGCATGGAATCTGGCCGAGGTGGCCCTCCTGATCGCGGTGAACCTCAACGTTGCGTTTCATTTGGAAAAAGCCACGGGGCTCAGCGACGTGTGGTTAGCGCTATTGACGATCGTGCGACTGGGGCTTGTCGGGCTCATGGTGACGTACGTGTGTAGCGAACGCGGGGGTGTATCCCGGAGTTCTGTGTCCAGCGAGCCCTCAACCCTCGAACAGTCGAAAACAGAGACCGAGGTGGCTGCCACCTCGGCGGTTGCCCCAGACTCCCAAGCCAACTAGAATTGACAGGTCTGTGTGCTCTTGGCAATTGAGAGCCCACATACACGCATTTACCCTCCTGCCATGGACCGACCATGGCCGTAAAGACCAAAGGAGGTGGGTTACACGTGCGTAAATATGAGCTCATGCTCATTCTGGACTCGGAACTCGACGAGCGTTCCGTAGAATCCACTGTTGAAAAGCTGCTCCACGTCATCCCCGCAGAAGGCGGAACCGTGGACAACGTAGACATCTGGGGTCGTCGCCGCTTCGCGTACGAAATCCAGAAGAAGTCAGAAGGCTACTACGTAGTCGTCGACTTCACTGCAAACCCAGACACCACGAAAGAACTTGACCGCCAGCTTGGCATCAACGAGATCGTGGTACGTACCAAAATCGTTCGCCCAGACGCTAAGTAAAACTAGCTCGCACACATCCGCTCAATCTCACTATTGTTGATTACAACGAACGTAGATTGAACGAAATCGTCTTCTCAAAGGAGTGCCCATGGCTGGCGAAACCGTCATCACCGTTGTAGGAAACCTGACCGCTGACCCTGAACTGCGATTCACCCCCAACGGTGCGGCAGTAGCCAACTTCACCGTGGCGTCAACTCCGCGCACCTTTGACCGCGCTTCGGGCGAATTTAAAGATGGAGAAACCCTCTTCTTGCGTTGCTCAGTGTGGCGCGAATTCGCTGAAAACGTGGCGGGGTCACTGTCTCGCGGCACTCGTGTGGTAGTCCAAGGACGACTCAAGTCACGCACCTTCGACACGAAAGAAGGAGACCGTCGCACCGTCTTCGAACTCGACGTTGACGAAATTGGTCCGAGCCTTCGATACGCAACCGCGAGCGTTTCACGTAACGAACGCAGCGGTGGCTACGGAGGCGGCAACCAGGGCGGATCCGGTGGCGGTCAAGGAGGCCAGGGGGGCCAGGGCAACTGGGGTAACCAGGGTGGCTCCGGCTGGAACAACTCCGGCGGATCCGGTGGCTACGACAACCAGAGGCAGTCCGGCGGAGGCTGGAACAACTCGGGAAGTGGTTCCGGAAACCAAGACAACGACCCATGGCAGTCATCACGGCCACAGGGTAACCAAGGCGGATGGGGCAACCCGACGAACGAAGAACCACCGTTCTAAAAAATACTTTTCAACAGGAGATAAAAATGGCAAAGCCGGAAATCCGGAAGCCGATCAAGAAGAAGGCAAACCCGCTCAAGCCGGGCGAAGCTGCTTCGATCGACTACAAAGACACAGCAACTCTGCGCAAGTTCATTTCTGACCGCGGAAAGATCCGTGCGCGTCGCGTCACTGGTGTATCCGTCCAGGAACAGCGCCTGATCGCCAAGGCAGTTAAGAACGCTCGCGAAATGGCACTTCTGCCCTACACGAGCTCAAACCGCTGAGGTAGAAGGGAAGAACATTGCCTACTCGTAAAGTCATTCTTAACCAGGAAGTTGATGGACTGGGTGCAGCTGGCGACGTCGTCGACGTCAAGGCTGGTTACGCACGCAACCTGCTGATTCCTCGCGGCTGGGCTTCACCATGGACCGCAGGCGCAGAAAAGCAGGTTGAGATCCTGCGTAAAGCACGCCAGGCCCGCCAGATCGCTGACCGCGAAGCCGCTGTGGAACTCAAGAACAAGCTCGAGTCCACTGTTGCACGCATCGAAATGAAGGCCGGAAAGGGTGGACGCCTCTTTGGAGCCGTCACCCCCGTCCTCGTTGCCGACGCACTCAAAGAATCCACCGGTCACGAATTTGACCGCCGTCAGGTAGCCCTGACCGGCCACGTCAAGACCTCTGGATCCTACGTCGCAACCGTGCGCGTACACGACGAAATCACCGCGAACGCAAAGTTCGACGTGATCGGTAAGGCCTAACGAGCCAACCTACCCTTTTATGGGAAACGCTACGGGCGTCACAGCATTTGCTGTGACGCCCGTAGCGTTTTTAGGCTGGCGTCCACCTCTGGGCGCTTTGGTGGCGGGGCGAGCTTGGCGACCGGTCAGAGACACTGGCGTCCACCTCGGCGAATTACAGCCCCAAAAACTCCTTCACCTTGACCACCACTGAGTCGAAACTGTGTAGCGACGTCACCCGAATCACCGTCCACCCCAACAGGCCCAGTTCGTAGTACCGCTCAGTGTCCTTGAGCACCTGGTCTGTGAGCTCAAAGTGGTGGCGGCCCTCGTATTCGATCGCGAGTTTTGCGAATGCATACGCCAAATCTGGGTGGACGAACCGGCCAAAGCGTTCAATCCACACAGGTGGTGCCACCTGTGGTTCCGGCAAACCAGCGCGCACCAACGCCAGCCGCAACCGAGTTTCCTGAGGGGACGCGACCCTCTCGCGCGCCAACGCGAACGCTTGTTTGAGCGTGGACCAGGAAGGACCTCGGGGGAGGGAGTTGATGAGCGGCTCAAGTTCAGCGCGCGTCATTTCAGCGGGCCTGCGCCACGGACCCAGAATCGCGTCAAGAACTGTGACTAGGTTTTCCACAGGCTCCTGCCGGGCAATGATGCTGAGAATCCCGCCGAGGTCGTGAAACCGCATGCCTGCTTTTTCTACTGATGCTGTGTTGGAAACGCGGAAAGTATTGACCTTTGGTCGCTTGATGACGCCTGCGTGCTGGGGCACAGCGATGTCCAGTTGTGGCCTGAGTTTGACCGGGAGCCCACGCAAATATGCGGCACTATTGCCCGTGACCATCGCATGAGGGCGGCCAGTCGTTAAGGCTCTGAGCTGGGTAAATAGTGCCCACCAGAGCGGGTCTTGGGTAGCCCACTGCGGAACAGTGACGGTTTGTGTGTGCCGTTTAGACGTGTAGATACCGTGCAGTTTTTGCCCGTGCAGGGTCACGGGTTTGAGGTCTGACTGTTTCAAGCTAAGAGCGCGAGCGTTAGAGAGCTTCAGTGGAAGCGCAAGTTCGCGTTGCCTGCTGGTGTGGTGTTCCATGCACTGAAGCTAGCGGTATGCGGGGCTCGTTACTAGGGGGTGCTTCAGTTCTGTGGATAACTCGTTTGGATACAGTCGAGAATCTGGACTGTATCCAAACGGCCGGATTTTTGGTGTTTTTAGGGGAAAATCCGTGAATGTGGGTGCTTTTGGCTACAGTCGAGTTCAGTTCAAGGCGTGGACTGTATCGAAACCAACGGAAGCACCCCCCGCTACAACCCCCCGCTACAACCCCAAACGCACCCCATGCCCGCACCCAACCCACCCCACGGACTAGAGTTGGGGGAGTGGACGCGGAACACATGAACCAGAACACCCCACGGTCGCTGGCCACTCCGCCGGGGGAGACACCTGAAGACGAACAGGCCAGACGTGCGGCGCTATCCCGCATGCGCGCAGTCGCAACAGGGCTCCTGATCCTGGCGGCGCTCATCTTTCTGGCCGTTCACCTGTTCACTGACCAGACCGGTGTGTGGGGGTTCGTGTCCAGGGCGTCTGAAGCGGCCATGATCGGTGGCTTGGCCGACTGGTTCGCCGTCACCGCACTGTTCAGGCACCCCCTTGGGGTTCCCATCCCGCACACCGCGATCATTCCGCGCAAGAAGGACGTGCTGGGAGAGTCCATGTCGACGTTTGTGGCCATGAACTTCTTGCGCGCAGAAACTGTGGCACCCAAGATCCGTTCCGCGCAGGTGACCAAGCGTGTGGGCGCGTGGTTGGCTGTAAAACGCAATCAGGACATTGTGGTGGAGCGGGCCGGTCAGGGCATTAACTACGTGCTGGCCAGGGTCGATGATTCTGCAATCGAGTCGCTCACGCGCAACGTTCTGGTCCCTAAACTTATCGCCACGCACAAGTCGCCGGTTGTGGGGCGGCTGCTCACTGAGATCGTGCGGGACGGCGCGCACCACCGCCTCGTGGATTTGGTGGTGTACGAGGCGTACGTGTGGTTGGAACGGAACCCGCAGGTCATTGAGCAGATTGTGGGAGATCGTGCCCCAGAGTGGGTGCCCAAGTTTGTGAATCGTACGGTCGCTTCCCGCCTTCAGACCGAGGTGTTGGGCTGGGTTGCTGACGTGCGTGACGACCGCTATCACCAGGCTCGGCAGGCCTTGGATCGGTGGTTGCTTGAGTTGTCGCGTGACTTGAGTGAGGATACGTCAATCGCTCAGCGCGCCGAGGTCGTTTTTGATGATCTGTTAGCTCAGGATGGCGTGGTTGAGTCTGTTTTGGACATCTGGACTTCACTCAAGCGGTTGCTGTACGCAGCGGTTGAAGACAGCGATGGTGAAGTAAAGGCGCGCGTTCGCCAGCTTCTGTCTGAAACCGCTGACCGCATGCAAAACGATGCTGAGTTTGCCACCATGCTTGACCAGAAGTTGGCCACGACGGCTGGGGATTTGACAGAGTCGTTTGGTCCGGAGTTCGCGTCAGTCATTTCTGACACGATCGCAAGCTGGGACGCCAAGGACGCCGCGGACAAGATCGAGCTCTACGTGGGCAAGGACTTGCAGTACATCCGCATCAACGGAACCGTAGTGGGCGCGTTGGTGGGTCTGCTCATTCACGCGATTACGGTGCTGGTGCCCGGGCTGTAAAGCAACACCCGCGCAGGAATCCCACAGCCGGCTACGGAGGTTTTCCCCACCTCAAGCTGACGGTCATCTTCGTAGTGGTGTTCTGGGCCACGTACAACGATAGAAGCATGAACACTTCATCGGTTATCACTGCTTCTGAACTCGGAAAATCCTACGGTAATACCCACGCTTTGCGCGGTGTCAGCCTGGACGTTCACGAAGGTGAATCGCTCGCCATCATGGGGCCGTCTGGTTCCGGTAAAACCACGTTGCTTCACGCTCTGGCCGGCATGATCTCGACTGACCACGGCCGCGTCCAGTTGGGTGCTACTGCCCACACACAACAGACCGATATCACCGCTCTCAACGAATCTGGTCGCACCCGTTTGCGTCGTGAGGTGTTTGGGTTTGTGTTCCAGCAGGGCCTCTTGTTGCCCGAACTCACCGCAGTCGAAAACGTGGCCATGGCCGCCATGCTCAAAGGCGCCCCGCGTTCTCAAGCCATGGCAATGGCCGGTGACTGGCTCAACCGCCTGGGTCTTGCGGAACACAGTTCCAAACTGATCGGCCAGCTCTCTGGTGGCCAGGCGCAACGTGTTGCGATTGCGCGCGCTCAGGTTACCGAGCCTGCTCTGGTTTTTGCTGATGAACCTACCGGTGCGCTGGACTCGCAAACGGGCGCCGAGGTCTTACATACTCTCCTTTCCACGACCACGGGCCGTGGCCGCACCTTGATTATGGTGACGCACGACGAAAATGTTGCTGCCACGTGTACGCGAACCGTGCGCCTCCGTGACGGGCAGATTGTTTCAGACACCGCCCCACCTTCCACCTCAGCTGTCTCTCACAGCGGACCAGCTACCACCTCGGCGCAGGTGCCCCTTCAACCACAGCACCACCCGGCTCCAACCACCTTTTACCAGGGGCAGCCATGAAATTGCAGAACTCCTACGCAGAGCCCGACTACCAGTACGGAGACCACGTGTACTCGCAGACAACATCAGTGACGCAACCGGCGCCTAGAAACGAAACACGATCAAACGTGGATACAAGAGAACCCGCCTCAAACCCGCCAGTCCCAACCCTCACCTCACCTTTCACACTCACAGCCCGAGTTCTCCCGACCCTGTTCTCATTCCGCAGGTTCACACGCACCCCAACGGTGCTGATGATGCTGGCGTTTGCGGCGACCTCGGCGCTGTTGCTCACAGTGGCCGCTGGAACTTTCGCGATCTTTGCGTGGGACACCTCGGACGAAATTGTTGGCGCCTACCGCATGCTGGCCGCGTTCGCTACGACACTGCTGGTGGTGCCGGCGTTCACCCTGGGCCAGTCGGCAGCGACTTTGGCTACGCGCAGGCAGGACGAACAGCTGTCAACGCTGGCGCTCCTGGGTGCCCCGAGGTCGACGATCGTGGCCGCGGCACTCACCGAACCACTGGTGGCAGCGACTGTGGGCGCGTTGGCCGGGGTTGCGGGCTACTTTGCGCTCGCCCTTCCCGTCAGCCTGGTGCAGTTGCGTGGCGAATCCTTGGGGTACGGCAACATGATTCTGCCGTGGTGGATGATCCTGGCGACTGTTGTTGCGCTCATTGGAGTCAGCACTGTGGCGGCTCTGATGGGTCTGCGCAAGGTGGTTGTCTCGCCGCTGGGTGTGCGCACTAAGGCACTGTCGTCGTCGTTCCCGTGGGGTCGGATTGTGGCCTGTGTTGTGCTCCTGGTGTGCGTAGCCGTTGGAATGGCGCTGTCACGGATGGGTGGTGGTATGGCCATCGTGTTGACCGGGTTCTTTGGCATGGTGCTTGCCGGTCTGCTGGTGGTCGACGTTTTGGGCGTGCTGGTGGTTCGCCTGGTGGCACGTATCCGCCGAGGTAGTAAAAAGGTCCACGTAATGGTCGCCTCCCGTTTGGTGAGTGCGATGCCTAAGTCGTACTGGCGACGGGTTTCTGGTCTAGCTTTAACCTCGTTCATTGCCACGTTCTGCGGAACTGGGGTTGCGTTGATGCAGGCGGTTAGAACCTCTGAAGGTGTTGAAATGTCCCGTGAAGACGTCCTGTTGATGACAGACATGTTTACGGGAATTCTTCTCACATTGGGTATCGCGTTCGTGTTCATCACGGTGTCTGCGGTGATTAACCAGGCGGCCGATATTTATGACCGTGCAAGCACGTTCCAGGAACTCAATGCGGCAGGAATGGATGACGGAACCATCCGGAAGATTTCAGTGGCGTCGGTGATGTTGCCTGTCGCGTGGATAAGTGCGATCTCTGCAGGTCTGGGCTTGTTCTTGGTGCTTCCATTTGCTGGATTTGCACTTGTGATGTCACCGTATTCGTTCCTCACAGTCATCAGCATGGTGCTTGTGGGCGCGCTTGTTGTGCGCGCAGGTTTAGCCATCACAAACCCACTTATTGCGAGAGTTGTTGCCCGTTTCTGACCTTCCCGAGGTCGGCTACGATGAGTAGGCAATCGGCAGAAAGGTGAGGGCGTGGGTTCGCAGCAGGGTAACGAATGGTCCGGGGACAACTGGCAACGAGCTGAATCGGGTGTACGCACTCCGCCTCAGGATTTGGATGCGGAAACCAGTGTTTTGGGTTCCATGATGTTGTCCAAGGACGCTATTGCTGACGTTGTTGAAAACCTGCGCGGTGAAGACTTTTACAAGCCTGCTCACGAAACAATCTACGACGTAATCTTGGACCTGTACGCGTCTGGTGAACCAGCTGACGCGGTGACAGTATCGAACGCTTTGTCGAAGTCCGGTGACCTAGCTCGGATCGGAGGGGCAGCGTACCTTCACACACTGATCCAGTCGGTTCCCACCTCGGCGAACGCCATTTTCTACGCCGAAATTGTGCGGGAACTTGCCCTTCTCCGCCGCCTAGTGACAGCGGGCACCCGCATTGTGCAGATGGGGTACGACGCGCAGGGCGACACGGACGACCTCATCAACCGCGCACAGTCCGAGATCTACCAGGTGACCGAACGCCGTTCCAGCGAAGACTACGTGCGACTGTCAGAAGTGTTGCAACCAACGGTCGAAGAGATCGAACGTTCCGGTTCGCACGACGGCGATACGGCCGGCGTGCCCACCGGGTTCTTCGAGTTCGACGAACTGACCAACGGTCTGCACCCCGGACAGATGATCGTGATTGCAGCACGTCCCGGTGTGGGTAAGTCCACCTTGGCGCTGGACTTTGCGCGGTCAGCAGCCATTGACCACGGGCAGACCACAGTGATCTTTTCGCTGGAAATGGGGCGCCTTGAGTTGACCACGCGTTTGTTGTCAGCAGAATCGGGTATTCCGTTGCAGAAGTTGCGCCAAGGGAAGCTCGATGATGAGCGTGGTGACTGGACCACGCTGGCCAACACCATGGGCAAGATCAATGACGCGCCTCTGTTCATCGATGATTCGCCCAATATGGCGCTGACTGAGATTCGTGCTAAGTGCCGTCGCCTCAAGCAGCAACACGATTTGAAGATGGTCGTCATTGACTACCTGCAGCTGATGACGTCCGGTAAGCGGGTTGAGTCGCGTCAACAGGAAGTTTCTGAGTTTTCGCGTTCGCTCAAGCTTCTGGCCAAAGAACTGGAAGTGCCCGTGATCGCGCTGTCGCAGTTGAACCGTTCGTCCGAGCAGCGCAATGACAAGCGCCCCATGGTGTCCGACCTGCGTGAGTCCGGTTCGATTGAACAGGACGCGGACATGGTGCTGCTCATTCACCGTGAAGACATGTATGACAAGGAATCTCCGCACGCGGGTGAAGCGATCATCATGGTGGCAAAGCACCGTAACGGACCCACGGGCGAAATCACCGTGGCGTTCCAGGGCGCGCGCTCGCGATTTGCGAATATGCCTAGGTAGTGAAGGCGGGTCTCAACCCAGCCCCACACTCACAATTCGCGTGACAGCCGGTGTACCAGCATGTCTAAAGCAACCAGGTTGTGACCACCGTCAGGAATGATGAGATCGGCGTTGCGCTTTGAGGTTTCAACATAGAGTTCGTGCATGGGCTTCACAGTTTCCAAATACTGTTTTTCCACCGACTCAATCGACCGGCCACGCTCCAACACGTCACGTTTAATCCGGCGCAGAATGCGCACATCAGCATCCGCATCCACAAACAATTTGATATCTAAAAGGGAACACAAACGCGGTTCGTGTAACAGCAAAATCCCCTCGACCAGAATCACACTTTCTGGCTGAATGTCCACGGTTTCATCTGTGCGGTTGTGAATGCTGAAGTCATACACCGGCCCTTGCACCGGGCGCATCGCCTTCAAATCCTCAATGTGCTCAGCCATGAGATCAATATCAAAAGCGTCAGGTGAGTCGTAATTGACGCGTGTGCGCTCTTCAAACGTCAAATGATCCTGGCGTTTGTAATAGTTGTCTTGATAGATCACCGTGGTGCGCCCAGCAAACTTGTCCGCCAAAGCCTGCGTCAGCGTGGTCTTCCCACTGCCGGTTCCACCAGCAATTCCAATGACGATAGGCACACCCGCTCCTCACCCTGCAAACGCATTTAACTGCAACCAATCTACTGCACTACACTAAATGCTCCACGCGAAAAGCAGTGCCAAATCCGATCACCTAACCGTCACCCAACAGCCAGTCACAGGGCCACAAGTCAACCGCCCAGCCCAACCCTTAAAAGGAACACATGGATCTTCCCAGCGCGCAGTTCGTCCTTCTTCTCGCTGACCTCGTTGGCGTGTTCTTCTTCGCTCTTTCCGGAGCGGTCACAGCAGCACGCCAAAACTACGACATCACGGGAAGTTTCATGCTGTGTCTGTTGGTGAGCCTGGGCGGCGGAATCACGCGTGACCTCATGCTTAACGAGGTCCCCGCTTCCCTCCAGCAACCCATCTACCTGCTACCCCCGGCAATCGCTACCGTGCTCGTGTACCTCATCGGTACACCCGCCCTCCGCACACGCCGTTCCATCATCTTTTTCGACGCCTGCGGGCTGGGCCTGTTCGCCGTGTCCGGGACGATCATTGCACTCACTCACGACCTCCACATGGTGTCCGCAGTGTTCCTAGGAATCGTCACCGGAACCGGAGGAGGACTTCTCCGTGACGTCGTCGCCAACCAGAACCCTGCCCTGTTCAAAGCGTCCGACCTCTACCTCACCCCAGCGTTTATTGGTGCACTCCTCACCGCGATTCTGTACTCCAATGGAATCTGGTCCTACTGGATCATGTTCGGCACCATCGTCCTCGTTGTTACCGTGCGCCTACTGGCCATCTACTTCCGCTGGCAACTCCCATCAACGGTTCGTGGTTGGACATACCCACGGTTAACTGAAAAAGCCCGCCGCCTGCGTGAACTCACGCGCTTAAAGCGTGCAACCAACCTCGCCCGAGGTCGTTCCAGTCAGCAATACCGCCCACCTTTGCAGGTTGAGGGCGACGACGAGCCCGGACCTGCAGACCCAACTGGTTCAGAAAACCCCGGACCTGCAGACCCAACGGGCCCAGTAACGTAGTCTTGTTGTATGAGCAGGTCACTTCGCACACTTACCGATGACGAAATTCGTGTGCTCGTTAGCGACAGCTTTGGCCTCGACGTTCAGATGGACCAGTTCTTGTCCGGTGAAATTGCGATCAACGCCCGTGTGACCGCTCAAGATTCGGCGTATGTGTTCAAAGCCGAATACCCGTCACGCACCATGACCCCCGAATACGCCGACTGGCTCAGCTCCGCCCACCAGGCGGCATATGAATCAAACGTGCCGGTCGCACAGCAAATCCCGGCCACTAACCCGTTTCAAGCCTCTTCAGGAAAATCGTCTGGGTTCGTTTCAGTTGCCCACGTTGATGACGAACCGGTGATCGTGCGCCTGCAAAGCTTCCTCACCGGTACTGAAGCGTCCACAGCTGGCCTCACCGATGACTACCCAACTCAGATTGGAGCCCTCGCCGGGCACGTGGCCACCTCGTTAGCGAACGTGCCACCTGCCCCGGACATGATCCTGCACCCGTGGGCGTTTGAATCCACAGGTGTAAACGTAAAGTTCGCGTCTGAACGACTCCAAACCTGGGAGGCTTCCGGACACGTTCCCGCTGACATCGGCCCGTCGCTCACCCGGGTGCTGGCGTTCTCACGCCATATCGCCCACGACTTTGAAACCACCGTCAAACCTCTCCTCGACGACTTCCCCCAGCAGGTCCTCCACCAAGACATCAACGACCAGAACGTGCTGGTCAGTGACGGAAAGATCACCGGGTTGTTGGACTTTGGGGACTGTCGGGTTGCTGCCCGCATGGCCGAGGTGGCAATCGCCTCCTCCTACGTACTCACGGTCCGTGAAGGGAGGAGCGGGGAATCACCTCGGGACGTTATTTCCCGCGTAGCGGACGCCTACCAAGATGCCACCCAGGGCACCGACCAGCACTTGACCAGCACAGAACTTGACGCGCTCGAAACTGCTGCAATCACTCGTCTGTGCTTGGGCGCGTGCACATGGGCGGCCCGCGTGCTGACGACCCGACCCCAAGAACCCGCACACGCATATGGCCAAAAGCGCTTGGCTCGCACGTGGCCGGTCATCGAACAACTGGCACAGTGAAACACCAGACTTAGCGAACAGAGAGGAACAGCATGAATCAGCACAGCCGCCGTCAAGTTTTCAAAGCAACAGGTGGCGTCGCCGCAACCGTTGCGGTCGCCGGTGGGCTTTCGGCGTGCGTTAACGACTCCTCGAAGACCGAGGACGCTGAACCGGAAACCGTTGCGAAAGACAAAGTGCCGGTAGGTTCAGGTGTTGTTGCCGGAAGCTACGTGGTGGTTCAGCCAACCAAAGGTGACTTCAAGGCATATACCGCGGTGTGCCCGCACCAGGGCTGCCTGGTGCGGACCATCACGGAAGAAGAAATCGTGTGCCCGTGCCACTCCTCCGGCTTCTCAACCCAAGACGGGGCCAAACTGTATGGCCCGGCGAACGACGGGTTGAAAAAAGCTAAAGTCGCTGACAACGGCGACTCCTTACAAGTGGGGCCACTGGAAGGCTAAGTAGCCCCGGCACAAGAAGCCCCGGCACAAGAAGCTCCCGCTAAAACAGCACCGGTGCGAACCAGCACAGAACGGCAACCACTAGAAGAACCACAGCGGTCATGACCGTGCCAACGCCTTGGCGACTTCTCACTTTCACGCCGTCGCTCTGAAGCGATGCCACCAACTGCGCGTTGTCTTCTTTTGACGGCCACAGTTGCACCACCCGGAACGCGATGAATCCCAGCAACAGAAGAGCCACGATCCACGCAATACCCAGTACTCCGTCAAAGATAAAGAACAAGCGAACCAGTACGAAGTACATCACTGCCCCGGCAGCCACCGCCATGAGCCCACCTCGTGTGAGGTGTTTGCGGGCTTTGGGCTTGCGTTCACTTCGTGTGGGGCGAATCTGCCAGGCGTGCGTGCCTAGGGTCATTAGCAGAAGGAGAACACCGAAAAAGGGAATGAGAAGTTGAATCATTTCTTGTCCTCCGCATCGAACAAGTAGTCAATGACATCGTCAGAGTTGGTAGCGGTGTTGTTGAGAACGACCACGCCGTCGCCGTTTGCGTTGAATCCGGCAAATGACGTGTATCCGCCGGTTCCTCCGTTGTGCCATATCACCGTGGCACCGTCTTCTTCTATTGTGTGCCAGGCCAGGCCCAGTTTCTTTGTATCTTCTTCAGCGCGGACCTTGGTGGGTTCAACTGACGACCCAGGCGCTTTCCCGACCCTGACAGCAATGAGCCACGTACTTAAATCCCGAGTCGTTGACCGGATGGACCCCGCAGGAGCGTTCGCGTGCATGGTCCACGCTCCTGCTGGAAGACCGTTGGCGGTGTACCCCGTAGGGTGGTCGGCTGGTAGCTCTTCCGGCGTAGTGGGAACCGTTGTCTGGTCCATGCCTAGAGGTTCGAGCAGTCGTTCACGCACCAAAGTGGGGTAGTCCTTGCCCGCTTTCTTCGCAACCGCTTGCCCCAGAAGTGCGTACCCGGTGTTTGAGTACGCAATCTCACCCGGGGTGACATCAAGATCAGCCAAGGATTCAAGGAACTGCGGTAGATCAGCGGTGTACGGGTCTTTCCGCGCGAGGTTGCTACCCATGTTGACGTCTGTAATGCGGGGGAGTCCCGAGGTGTGCGTCGCCAACTGCTCCATGGTCACCTTCCCTACGGAGGTCCCCTTCAGTTCGTCGAAAACGTTGTCAACTCGGGTATCCGCGCTGATTTCTTGACGCTCAATCGCGTCCGCAAGAAGGTGTGCCGTGAACGTTTTCGTGATCGAACCGATCTCAAACACCGTGTTCTCATCGGCTCCCCAACCTGCGAACGACGGTTCGCCAGACGGGGGAATGAGCGCTACCGCGGCTTCACGTCGGTACCCGTGTGACAAGTATGGTCCGGTAGTGTCGAGCACATGCTGATCGCCGGTTCCGCGGTGTGGAAAACCGAACGACCACGGCACGCAGATCGCAGCAACGGCGACAACGACGCACGCTACGACTCCAGCTATGAGTGTTCTTTTCATGAGTGCTCCCTGGGGTGTTTGAGGAGAGTCCTGTTATTCCTGGGCGGCCAAAATGATGGTGAGAAGGGGAATGATTTTGGATGCTGGGACCTCCCACTGGCCGCGCTTCACAGACCGGATCCAACCGGCAGCGTTGAGCTGGCTCAGATGGTGGTAGACCTGTCCTGACGTGCCTACTTGTTCAAGTTCTGCCAATTTCGCCGAGGTGGTTGTCCCGTTGATGATTGCCAAAAGTAGGGTGAGACGGATGGGGTGGGCGATAGCCTCTAAAGCAGGCGATACTGCGAAGGCATCTGTGTTCTTAAGGTGTTCGGAAAAGCGTCCGTACTGCCACATGACTGGACCGCCCTCAGTTTCTGCCGTTCCGGCGAACATGACAGCAGGCTGGTCATAGCGTTTCCCCAGTTCGTTGAGCGCCCACAAATCTTGCGCGTTAGAGTCAGCCGGGAGCTTGAGCTGTGTGACACCAGCGTCATGTGAGTTTTCCCGTGCGTCATTGCCCCCGCCACTCAGCTGCTCTTCAACGTCACGTAAACGCGCATCGAGTTGGGAGAGTTGCTGAGTGATTTCCTGGCGCAGTGCGCGCAGTTCATGGGAAGAAGTGCTCATGCACTAATAATACATAATTCCGTAATTACGTAAATAGCCCAATTCCTAACCCAACGGCTAAGCCCACCAGAGTAGCGATACACGAAAGCGGTCGGATCATCGACAGGCGTCGCCTGAAGCGGTTGCGCACACTGAACACTTCGTTGGGATCCGGGCCCAGATCGTTCGAGGTAGCCCGCGTATCGAAGACCACGCGAGCAGGCGCATGAGCATCAATGCGGACAGGAATAATCGCTGCCGGTCGCAGCTTCATTGCGTCAACTGCAGAGAGTTTCCACACCAGCTCTGACCGGTATACCCTGCTTGAGCTACAGGCGACGTCGAGGGAAACACTCACTGTCTTGAATGAACCATTCGACGTCGAGTTCAAATACCGAATACGGGCAAGCCCCGGAGTTCCGGACTGTCCAATCGCATTCGCAGCACTCATGCTGATCGCAATCCGGGAGGACGGCATGGTGCCAATGACCAAAAGAACCCCGCCCATCAGACCAATCAGCACTGGCCACATGAGCGTTAACGCTGAAGAGTACTGTGGCTGCCCCACGTTGAGCAGAAAGTGGAGAACCGACCCAATCACAGCGCCGCAACCGTAACCCACGCACAACCACAACGCCGAACGGCCCAAAGGCAGGTTTCGGCGGAAGTCTGTAGAAGAAGTTGCGCGCACCCGTATCACTCGTCACTAAGTAGATTCGACGAAAGCATAGTGAGGCCACACGACGGGATCGCAAACCTGAGGGGTCGCTCCGGTGAACAACAGTGGGCTCTACACTAGGGGGGTGACCCAAACGTCAGAAAAAGAAGTTCAGCTTGCTACCGCACCGTGGATGATTGCCCGAGGTGTTCTGGGCGTTATCTTCGCTATCGTCGCCGCTTTCGTTCCCCGCGAACAGTTGGGCTCAATTGCTCAACTTGCCCTTCGCGTCGACTTTGTTGACTATCTGCTCATGGGCTACATCGGGTTGAACGCGCTCTTATTGGTGGGCCAGGGATCTTCTACAAAACCTCTACGCACCCAGTTGTGGGGCCAAGCCGTTATTGCGATTCCAGCACTCATCTTCCTGGTGTTCGCAAGTTATCCAGGGCAGCTTCGCGCAGCCGTTTTAGCGTGGGCGCTTCTGCACGCTGCACTTGAACTCTGGATGTACAAAGATATGCGCGGAACCGCGTCAGCCTCGGACTACCTGTACTCCGGAATCGCGCACGGGCTCTTAGGCGTCATTCTCATATTTGGCGACAATTTCGGCGCCCTCACCATCATCGGTTTCACCTCGGCGGCCACCCTGATCGCAGGAGTTCTGTACATTCTTGGAGGACTTACGCGACGCAAACTGGCCCACGAGGAGTCTTAACTGCCAACTGGCGCGACCGCATCCGGGAAAACCACCTCGGCCTGGGCGCCCCCTTCAGGGGCGTTACGGAAGTCAATGTGCATTCCCAACAGCTTTGCCTGCCCTTGCGCAATCACGAGGCCCAAGCCCATACCCCCACCGCCGGAGGACACAAAACGGGTGGGTCCCTGAGCGATGATGTCCGCCGGATAGCCCGGCCCACCGTCAGTCACAATCACTGAGTGAGCGGTCGTTTCGATCCGGATGGGGTCGGCCCCGTGCTTGATCGAATTCGCGATCAGGTTAGACACGATTCGCTCGAAACGGCGCGGGTCGGTAGTGATGTGAGGAGATGGGTCTGCGTACACTTCCTCGATTTCGTGATCCACGATGAGCCCAGAAGACCGCAAATTCAACAACAAGGACTTGAGCATGTGGTTGATGTTGACCGGCTGTAAATCTGGCGTAGCTCTTCCGGCATCCAAGCGTGACACTTCCAACAGGTCCTCAACGAGGGTCTGAAGACGCTCCGTGCGCTCACGCACTAATTCGGCCGGACGAGAATCCTCTTCCAAAAGATTCGCCGCATTTACCAGGCCCGTCAACGGAGTGCGCATTTCGTGCGCCAGATCCGCTGTAAACCGCTGTTCGGAATCGAGGCGCTCAGCAAGACGCTCGACCGCTGTGTCAACAGCTTCCGCAAACGCCGTCACTTCATCATCACCGTGCTCAACCACATCAGAAATGCGGACCGTGGTGTCACCTGAGGCGATCCGGCGTGCAGCCTGCGCACCCAGGGTCAACCTGCGGCTAATCTGGCCGGCAACAACAAACCCAATTCCACCAATCACCACAGCGGATACCAGCATCGAAATGAGAATCGCGCGGTCAATATCACCAACCAGCGCCCGCGACTCCGCGGTGGTTGCTCGCACCGAAATGACCGCCGTGTGGGAACCCACCTTGATGGGAGCGGCAGCCCACACGACCTCGGTGTTATCAATTTCAGACCGCATAGTCACAGACTGGCCGTTGAGCGCGGCCTCTTTGGCCGGTTGAGGCAAAGCTGGGTCGTCAACTGCGGCGTTGAGTGTTAGAACACCTGTTTCAGAATAAATGGAGGACGCTTCGCGCAACTGGTTGGAAATGTTGTCACGCATCCGGTTGTCTTCAGCACGGGCGGCAGCTTGACGCACAATCAGCCCGCACGTGAGAACAGCGATGACCACACTCGTGACAATCACGATCAGGATTTTGAACCTGAGTGAAGCTGGTCGCATTTTCATGAGTTACGCGCAAAACCTGTAGCCAAAACCACGGACAGTTTCGATCCAGGCGGCACCAATCTTTTTGCGGAGGCGCTGAATATGGACGTCAACCACGCGGGAGTCGCCACCCCACTCATAACCCCATACGGTGTAGGCGATCTTTTCGCGCGAAGACACGTGCCCCACTTCTTCGGTGAGCAACATGAGGATCCGGAGCTCTGTGGGTGTTAAGTGGATTTCTTCGTCGTTGACGTAGACCATGCACCGAGCAGTGTCCAACACCAGGGTACCCAACCGGTTCTCAACCCGGACTTCTGTGGACGACTGCTGGCGCGGTGCGGGATTGGTGTGTCCTGGAGTGGGCCCCAACACTTCTGGGATGCCTTGCGTGTCCAGCGACACGGAGCTTTCATCCTTGGGCTCCTCTGGCTGAGGAGAAAAGCCCATCTGTGCGCTTTCGGCGGTAATGAACCGTCGCACCACCGTGCGAATGCGAGCGTTGAGAACTTGCATATCAAACGGCTTAGTCAGATAGTCATCTGCGCCTGCTTCCAGTGCTTGCACAATGTCAATGGGTTCAGAGCGGGCAGAAATAACAATGATGGGCACGTTTGAGCGTTCCCGAATAGCACGCGTGATCGAAGCCCCATTCATGGTGGGCAACATCAGGTCCAGCAGGACAACATCGGCACCGTGAGAAGCGATAAATTCGTATCCGTCACGCCCATCCTCAAAGCCAGTGACGGTGTACCCAAAGCGTTCGAGGGCGATTTGCGTGGTTTCCCGAATCACCTCGTCGTCTTCGACAAGAACAATGTGCACGCGTGCCCCCTTTCACAAGCCTGAGTTAATACTAGTCCAGCTGATTCTAGTTGAGTTCTGGTTGACGGCTATTCCAAGCGGCTGATGCGCTGACCCGCTTCAAACTTTCCGTCGTGGTAGCGGAAGACGCGCACTGCCCAACCGGAAGGACAACACGGTTCGTCGTTGGGTTTGAATACGGATTCTTGCGCGACCAGTGTGCCACCTCGGCCAGGTGTCACGGTGAGATCGTTCCCTACCAAGATGAGTTCGATGTTGGGTTGCCCTTCGTGTTCCCCAATGACCACGGTGGCGAATGATTTGCGATCAGCTGGCGTGTTGATTTTGGCCATTTGAAACTTGTCGCCAAGAACAACAAGCGGCGGGTCCATTTCCATGCACGATTCGCACGCGAGCACCACGTCGTGGATTTCGTCGAAACCTTTGACGTTGCTCACGGACGGGTTTTGGAGGAGTTCGTCACGGATTTGGGTGGCGCTGAACGGTTTGTCACGCGGGCCCGCGTCCGAGGTGGGAGGGGCTTCGGGGGCGTTGTCAACGTGTTCTTCGTCGATGCGCAGGCCGGTATCGGGTCCGCAGGCGGTGAGTGAGCCAGCTAGCCCCAGCGTGCAGAAAATGGTGGCGAGAGCTCTGAAAGATCCGCGGAAAGACGCCTTGAAGTGCGCGGGAATATACGGCGTCGATACCATGTTCTCAGTGTAGTGACGAAACATGTGAAGAGAAAATGGTGAACGTATGACTTCCGCGCACAAGCGTCCGGTCGCAGCTCCGTACAAACATGCAGTGATTTTTGGAGTGATTTGCGCTTGGGTTGTTTTGATCGTGACGATCGTTGCGATGGGCGCGTGGAAATCGTCTCAGGCACTGCTGCTCTCCGTGGGCTTTTCCGTCGGAACTTTCGTTGTGGTCACGTTGATCGCTATGGGTCTCAACGCGGTGGTGGCCAAGCAACACCATGAGAGCGACACGCAGGACGGCCCTGTTTTGCACTAGTTATCCGAATACAAACACTTACCCGCGGTACATCAGTTAAAAGGAGAAAGCGATATGGCAACTCAGACTTTGTCAGTTTCCGGAATGACTTGCGAGCACTGTGTGCGTGCCGTGAAACAAGAAGTTGGAGAGATCAGCGGCGTCACGCAGGTCGACGTCGAGCTGGGCACCCCATCGACCGTGACAGTGGAGTCGACGGAACCCATCAGTCACCAGGACCTTGTGGAGGCAATCGACGAGGCCGGTTACGAGGTCGTCTAAATGTCTGGCACGCGTACACGCGATATTGAACTCGACATCACAGGGATGACCTGTTCTTCGTGTGCCAACCGGATCGAAAAGAAACTTAATAAGCTCGACGGGGTTCACGCTACCGTCAATCTGCCCCTGAACTCTGCTCTGGTGGAAGCGTCGCCAAATGTTTCTAGCGACCAGCTCATCGCAACAGTTGAAAAAGCCGGTTATTCGGCCACGGTTCACAACCCAGTCGCCCCTGCCCCAGACAATCCGGACCCCCGAGGGTTCAGACCCCGTCTGCTGGTGGGCTTCATTCTGGGTATCCCAGTGGTTGCGATCTCGATGTTCGTCCACTTCCCAGGTTGGCAGTGGGTGGTTCTTGCGCTCGCCTTGCCCATTATTACGTGGGGTGGCTGGCCTTTTTATGTGGCCGCGTATAAAGCCGCCCGAGGTGGTTTAGGGACGATGGATACGCTCATCACTTTGGGTGTATGGGCGGCATGTGGATACTCGTTTTACAGACTTGTACGCGCCGTAAGTGGACAAGGTTTTGCGATCTCACCTCACGAATACGTGTGGCTTGAATCTGCGGTTACCATCATTGTGTTCATCACGCTGGGGCGCCTGATCGAGGAACGTGCGAAGAACCGCGCCACGCGAGCGCTTAAAGAGATGCTTGAACTGGGAGCGAGCTCCGCGAACGTCATACGCGATGGTCGTGAATGGCAGGTTCCGGTTGAAAAGCTGAGCGTGGGAGATGAGTTCCGCGTACGTCCGGGTGAAACAATCGCTACTGACGGCGAAGTGATAAGTGGTGAATCTGCGGTAGATGAATCCGCTCTCACGGGCGAACCCACCCCTGTCGATGTCGCACCGGGATCTACAGTCACCGGGGCCACAATCAACACCACCGGCTCCATTGTTGTTCGTGCGACCCGCGTGGGCGAAGACACCGCGTTTGCCCATATCGCCAAGCTTGTGGCACGAGCCCAAACCAGCAAACCAGCCATGCAACGGCTGGCCGATAAAATTTCCGGCATTTTTGTGCCTGTTGTCATTGTCATTGCCCTTCTCACGCTCACCGTGTGGGGAGTCAAAGGTGACTGGACCGGGGGCCTCTACGCCATGATCGCGGTCTTGGTTGTAGCCTGCCCATGTGCACTGGGGCTGGCAACCCCCATTGCGGTTGTCACCGTTTCACGGTTGGGATCGGAAAACGGAATCGTGGTCGCTGGCCCAGAAGTCATGGAACACGCACGCAAAGTCACCACCGTCGTTCTAGACAAAACCGGCACCCTCACACAGGGGCACATGAAGGTCGTCAGCCACGACCTCGGCGAACGTGAGCTCACCCTTGCCGCGAACGCTGAACGCAACAGCGAACACCCCATTGCGCGCGCGCTGGCGGAAGCCAGCACAGAAGAACTCGACGTCACCGACTTCACCAGCATCCCAGGTGGGGGAGTGCGGGCTACTGTAGACGGACACTCTGTTTTAGTTGGTCGCCCGCCACTTGTCAGCGACGAAACCGGCGTGCGCATTCCCAGTAGTAACACCACGCGGGTGGCAGTCGCCATCGACGGGCAATACGCGGGTGTCATCGATGTTGCGGACACAGTGAAAGACAGTTCAGCTCACGCCGTTGCCAGCCTGCACAAACTGGGTTTGAAAACGGTAATGCTCACCGGTGACGCTCCCGGCCCCGCCCATGCCGTCGCCACCGAACTGGGCATTGACACAGTGGTTGCGGATGTTCGGCCGGAACACAAACTCGACCACATTGTTCAGCTTCAAAAAACTGGTGAGCACGTGGCCATGGTGGGCGACGGAGTTAACGACGCCGCCGCGTTAGCCCAGGCCAACCTGGGGGTCGCCATGGGTGAGGGGACAGACGCAGCGATTGCCGCCTCGGACGTCACTCTCACCCGCTCAGACCCCGCCACTATTCCCGCCGCGATCCGGCTATCCCGCATGGGAGTGGCGCTCATCAAAGTCAATCTGTTCTGGGCATTTAGTTATAACCTGCTCATGATCCCGTTCGCGATGTTTGGAAAACTTGACCCCATGCTTGCTGGGCAGGCGATGGCGATGAGCTCGATTTTGGTGGTTCTCATGTCCCTTGTGTCTGTGGTTCCCATGTCGAGGGTGCTCGAACGAACCATGCAGGGGAACACGTGAGCACCACTCCAAAAGCAGGGTGGATGCCCATGGGCGTTGCCGGGCGAATCCTGGTGGCGTCGTCCGTTTTGCTTTTGGGAATCGTGATCGTGATCTCTACGGTCTTGTACATCTTCTTTTCGGATCGGCATTCGCAGGACGAAGAAGAACGCGTGGTTTCCACCGCCGAGGCCGTCGCTACTACCGCTGATCTGCACAGTATGGGGCGTGCCCAACTTTCGGGAACTTTGACGGAACTCAAAAGGCTCAACGATCTAGACCTGTTGGTGTCTATTCCGCTTGACGAACTGGAAAAAGGGCAACTCAGTATCAGCGGTCCGGAAGATGTCTTGGGCGATCAGGAGGTTCACCGAGTAGGAACCCAGTCGCCCACAGGTGACGACCTGAACGACGTGCCGAATTTTTCTCCCAGTATCGTTCGACAGGTTGTTAACGGAGACACCGCCACCGTCTATCTGGCCAATGAACGCGGTGGAACGCTTTATACGCTGGTGCCGGTCAAACCCACGCCACCTGGTTACAAACGCGCGGTGATTGTCGCTGGGATTGACAGGTCAACGGTGAAAGCAAGTTTCCAACCCGTTGGGAACTTATTGATCGCAAGTGGCGCGTTTACTTTTGTGCTGGGAACAGCTGCGATTTGGTTGACATCGCGAGGGCTCAAACGCGTCACCGGGGACTACGGAACAAAAGAACTGGCGCATCTGATCGCGTATTACAGGTCAGTTTTGGAGGCCGTGAACGACGGTTTGCTTTTGGTTGACAGAAACGAGGGAATCGTTCTGTATAACGACACTGCTCGTGAACTTTTGGGGCTACCGGAAACAGATTCGTCTATTCAGTTCGACCAAATACCCGTGCCTGAAACACTCCGCAACCTTATTGAATCCGGCCGGTTGGTGCGCGATGAGATCCACTACACCGCGTCTCGCGTGCTACTTGTCAATCAGCAACCCGCACGTGAATATATGCACGATGAACCCAATGTCGACACATGGGTTGTCACTGTGCGCGACCACACCGAACTGCGAAAACTCACCGGTGAGTTGGTGTCCATTCGATCTTTCTCGGATTCTTTGCGCTCGCAGACGCACGAATTCGCCAACAGGATGCACATCATTGCCTCGCTGATTGAGACAGGAAACCCAGAAGAAGCACTTGAGTTTGCTACCCAGTCTGTCGCCCACACGTCTACTGCACCGGAAGATCTGCTGGGTGGCTTCAACCAGCCCGTCATCGCAGCGCTTGTGTACACCAAGCTTGCTCAGGCTAAAGAAGACAACATCGATCTCCATGTCGACGCGTCCAACTTGCAAAGCCAAATCCCCGGTGATGAACGTGACCTGGTGACAGTGTTGGGCAACTTGCTCGACAACGCATTCGACGCGGTGAGCCGGCCCGACATTCCAGCCGACCGCAAGCAGGTGGAACTCACCATGTCAGGGTCTGCCGCCTCGGGATACACCATCTCCGTGCGCGACGACGGACCCGGAATCCCCGACGACACCGTAGACCACATTTTTGAACGCGGATGGTCAACCAAACATCACGGTGTGGAGCACGACACTGGGGAAGGAACCCAGAGCGACGGGTCGCGTGGAGTGGGACTCGACATTGTGGTGCAGGCCGTCAAACGGTTAGGCGGCGCAATTGACGTAGACGGCGGACTTGGCGAGGAAGCAGACCAGGGTGAACTACGCGGCGCTGAGTTCTCTGTGTGGTTGCCCGGCGCACCAGATGTGACCAAGTAGTGCCCAGATGTGTCGCGCTTGGCACACAAATATGCCCACGTTGTAACGACCATTGGCTATAGTTCGAAAGAAGAACAACTGGTCGAATGATTTTTAGGAACCAATGTCGCGTAGTAGTGAACAGAAGTTTGGCGTGCTTGTCGTTGAAGACGAAGCGATCGCTGGACGTGCGCACGCGAACTACGTGAGCCGTCTGGACGACTTCTATGTCGTGGGTATCGCCAAGAACGCGAGCCAAGCCTTGGCGGTCATGCTGGGCCAGGTTCCTTCGATCGATCCACAAGCGATTGACCTGGTTCTGTTGGACATGAACTTAGGCGATGGCCACGGGATTCAGTTACTTCGAGCATTCCGCACACACCGCGTCAACGTTGACGCGATAGCAGTGACCGCATCTCGCGAATTCAACGTGGTACACAACGCGAAAAGCCTGGGCGTTTTCCAGTACATCGTCAAACCGTTCACTTTCCCGGTGTTCCAAGCCAAGCTGGCAGCCTATGTCGAATACCGACGCTCACTCGAAGACTGCCCAGAAAAAGCGTCGCAGCAAGAGATCGACGCGCTCATGTCCACGTTTTCAGCCGAACCTAAGGTCCGTCTGGCTAAAAAGGTTCCAGCCGAGATTCAGCACGCTGTTCTTGCCACTCTGAAAGGTGGGCGGGCTCTTTCGGCTGCCGAGGCGGGAGACCTTTTGGGGGTATCCCGAGTCACCGCTCGCAGGTACTTAGAAGCGATGGCCGACGCTGAAATTCTGAAACGTCAGCCTCGATACGGTTCCGCAGGCCGGCCGGTGTTGGAGTACACCCTGCCGGACGACAGCACCGAATAATCCGGGCCCTGCACCTCGTGGCGGGGCGCGCTCTGCCACGGCGAGCACTGTGGCTCGCCCCGCCGAGGCTGGAAGCTAGCCAGGCTGGAAGGTGACGGTTACGCGCGCCAGGCAGCCACCTCGGCGCGGGCCAAATCAGCAGCCACACCCGTGTACGTGGCAGGTGTCAACTGTGTCAGCGGTTCTTCGAAGTGAGCCGGAAGGCCCAGACCCGCGATGAATTCGCGCATTTGTTCTGGTGTGATGCGGTGACCGCGCGTGAGCTCCTTGAGCTTTTCGTACGGGTTGTCCATGCCTGGAACGCCCTGGAGGTACGCCGCGCGCATGACCGACTGGATGGGCTCAGCCAAGACTTCCCAGTTGGAGTCGAGGTCGGCGTTGAGAGCGTCGGTGTTGATTGCCAGGCGACCCAAGCCCTTGACTAGGTTGTTCAGCGCCAACACCGAGTGGCCAAACGCAACACCGATGTTGCGCTGCGTGGTGGAGTCGGTGAGGTCGCGCTGCAAACGGCTGGTGACCAGCGTGGAGCCCAAAGAGTCCAGCAGTGCGCAACTGAGTTCGAGATTCGCTTCCGCGTTTTCAAACCGAATGGGGTTGACCTTGTGCGGCATCGTGGACGATCCAGTGGCGCCCTCAACCGGGATCTGGATGAAGTAGTTCATCGCAATGTAGGTCCACATGTCCGTGGCCAGGTTGTGCGCGATGCGGTTGAAACGTGCCAAGTCAGCGTACAGTTCCGCCTGGAAGTCGTGGGATTCGATCTGCGTTGTCAACGGGTTGAACGTCAGGCCCAGTTTCTCCACGAACGTCTGCGCAACGTGTGGCCAGTCAACACCTGGGGCTGCAACCGTGTGAGCTGCATAGGTTCCGGTAGCGCCGTTGATCTTGCCCAGGTACTCCGTGCTTTCGATACGACGGTACTGACGAGCCAAGCGGTGCACGAACACCGCGAACTCTTTACCCATGGTGGATGGGGTTGCAGGCTGTCCGTGGGTGTGGCTGAGCATAGGGGTGTCAGCCAGGTCTTCAGCCATCTGAGCTAGGGCGTCGATGAGCGCGCGAGCGCGTGGCAACCACACGTCTTCGATAGCGCCCTTGAGGCCCACGGCGTAGGACAAGTTGTTGATGTCTTCTGATGTGCAGCAGAAGTGGACGAGTTCACTCAGGTCGTCTGCGCCAATCTGCGACAGTGATTCCTTGATGAGATACTCAACGGCTTTGACGTCGTGCACGGTGACAGCTTCAAACGCCGCCAGCTGCGAAATAGTTGAGTGGTCGAACGTTTCGACGAGCCCACGCAACTGGCGCTTTTCGTCGCCATGGAGTTCGCGAACACCTTCGAACACATTGGATTCGAGCAGGTGAATGAACCATTCCACTTCCACGTGAATCCGGTTGCGGTTCAGAGCGGCTTCCGAAAGGTAGTCAACGAGTGGGGCGGCATCGCCACGGTAACGGCCATCGAGTGGGCCCAGAGCAATTGCGGGGTCGAGATCTGCAAGAGTCACACGAGTCATACCGCCATTGTTTCATGGCTCTTGAGTAGCCAGAGACGTGTGGACTGTGCGGTGTTGGACTGGCAGGTGCCTGTGGAGTGTGCGGGGGAGCGCCAGGGTGGGTGGGTTGAGGTGGGGTTTTGTTCCGCCGAGGTCGTTCCTGGGTGAGCTTGTGGGTGGCACTCAGTCTGTGGACGGGCGCGTGCTTTCCACAAGCGGTGATTGTGTGGTGGTGCTCCTGGACGTGGAAGCGGACTCTGTTTTGCATGGATACTTCGTTTG
Source organism: Brevibacterium sp. UMB1308A (assembly GCF_030230605.1). Classification (GTDB taxonomy): domain Bacteria; phylum Actinomycetota; class Actinomycetes; order Actinomycetales; family Brevibacteriaceae; genus Brevibacterium. The sequence goes on along the minus strand of NZ_JASPDO010000005.1, from coordinate 60,200 downwards.
AAACTGCGATCAAGGAATGGATGCACATCGCAGACACCTTGCGCACACACGCTCATCAGACCAGCAGCCTTCAAGGTGTCGCGTGGCATTCAGTATCAGCTGACGCGTTTAAACGTGACGTCGAAGCGCGGGCAACAGACTTTCACACGGCGGCGAACCTTGCAGAAAGAGTGAGTCACGCGCTTGCGGTTCACGGACAAGCCGTTGAAGCGGTGTCGAAGGTGGTGCTGGGCAGATGATCATAGGGATAAACACAGATGTATTAGAAGACTTTCCAGATGAATTGACGCAGTGCTGGCCGGAGTCGATGCGACCCCAGAACCCTGAAAGTGACGGCCCTCGCGAGTTCCACCATGACGTGGTCCACGGTTTTTTGGCTGTCATGAATGCAGCAGAAATCGTCGCTCATGTGCGGTTCACAGGTGAACATGACTTCAGGTGTTGCGGGTATATATCCGGCCCGATATGTGTAGCGCTCATCCAATACGCCGGTGGTGACTGTCCCGAATGTGTGGAGAAACGTCGTTTGGTGGTGGGTGACGTGATTCAGGCTGAGCACTTTCCCGACCTGTGTTCTGCAATCGTCCTGTCTAAGGGACATATGAACGTCACGGGTCTGATCCGTCCTGGGCCGGCGGTTCTGGAACGAGCCGGACAGAAGATCCCGTGGTCCGATACTCCTTTAGTAGCGAATGGTGAGGCACAAACTCTGGAATTTTTAGTTGAAGCTGCGGTGCGCGCTCACATGCGCAATGTGGGGATGTACGTCGACACCGTGAATCATGCGAGCACGTGATGAGCGGCGGAGCACGAGGTGTGAGCGCCCACCTCGACGACATGGAGAGGAAAGCGGACGAACTGGAGCGTTTGGCGCGTGAGTTAGCGCTTGTAGGGACGCGGTCGCTGGTGTCTCAGGGGGACCTTGGACTGGGCGTCAGTGTCATTGCGTCTCCTCCCACCTGGCTGGAAGTGCGCCAGAACATGGGTGAATTCACGGTATTCGTGGGGGCGAGCGCCACGCGACTGGAAGCTACTGCAGTGGCTTTACGGGCCAGTGTCAGGGCGTATCGACAAGCTCAGCAGATCAGCGAGCGCATTATTGATGACGCTCTCACTGCCGTGGGCAACATCGCGGGGCATGTAGCGCGAGGAGCTCTTGTTTTACTTCCTTCGTTTGTCATATCGGCGTACCTACCGATTCTCGCGGTGGATCTTCAGGTGAATTTCGTGCGCAGATTTCTAGGGGTTGAGGGTCCGGACTTCGTTTTGACGCGAGCACTTGCAAAAAACGCTTTTGATATTGCGCAACGCGGCATTGACAACCTCACTCAGAAGGCATTTACGCACCCTGAAGTGAGCCGGCGGGTCATCGAGCACGTGATCCCCGGTTTTGTGGGAGGTTTCGCGGGATTTCCTCCCAATATCCAAAATCTGTTTCGCACACCGCATTCCTCAGAACAGGTCACCACAATGATGGTGAACGCGGGGTACACGGTGGGAGTGTTTGATTCGAGCGTCACCGTGACCAAAGTGGGGGAGTCACGAGAGCTACAGACGCATCCCACAAACTTGAGCGAACTGTACGCGAGTCAACGTTCGGTGCATGCGGGAAAAGACAATGGCCAGGTCCGAGTCGACAAGGTCCGCGGAGCTGACGGCGTTGAACGTGTGGTTGTGTACGTGCCCGCGACAACGGACTGGTCAGTTGGAAGTGGGAATGGCACTGACATGCAAACGAACCTGGAAACCATAGCGGGTAAGGACTCAGCCATGCGAAAGGTTGTTCGGCAGGCACTTGAAGATGCCGGAGTAGACAGTGCAACCGAGGTCATGATGGTGGGCTACTCGCAAGGCGGAATCGTCGCCATGTCACTGGCAGATGACCCAGGCTTTACTGCAAAATACAACGTCACCACGGTTGTGACCGTGGGGTCGCCCGTTTCTGACTACCGGGTTCCAGACAGTGTGGAAGTGTTGTCGATCGAACATGACCACGACCTCGTTCCCCAACTCGACGGGCGGAAGAACCCAGACCAGCACAACTGGACAACCGTGACCACTTCGCCACACCTCGGGAACGGCCAGCAAGCCCAAGACGCGCACAGCGGTGACGTATACGCGGATGCCATTTCAGGGATCGAAGACGACCCAGACGTGCAGGCCTTCAAACGTAAGCGAAGCGAGTTTTTTGCGGGAACTGTAACAGAGTCACACCAATATGAAGGAACCCGTCCGTAGAGTGGTGCGAAACACAAGTTTCAGTTAGATTATGTATCACCTTATGAAATAGCTCACTTTGGACTTGCGCGCCACAAGCTGCATGGTCCACCTCGTTTGGCTGACTTAACCCAAGGCCCAGCCCTGACGCTAAGGAGAAGGCATGACATCGACGTCGAATCCAACCATGGGTGTGGACGATGTAGTCCAGATGCTGACGCCCGACGGAACTCGCGTACCTAACAGCGATTTCGACGCATACGCCCACGAACTCACCGTTGACGACCTCAAAGGCTTCTACCGCGACATGGTGCTGATCCGTCGCGTTGACGCAGAAGGCAACGCTCTCCAGCGCCAAGGCCAGCTGGGCTTGTGGGCCCCACTTTTGGGGCAGGAAGCTGCGCAGATCGGGCTGGGACGCGCACTGCGCCCACAGGACTACGTGTTCCCCACCTACCGTGAACACGGCGTCGCCTGGTGCCGAGGTGTCGAACCAGAAACGCTACTGGGAATCTTCCGCGGACAGAACCACTCCGGCTGGGACCCCAAGGACAACAACTTCAACGTGTACACGATCGTGATCGGTTCACAGGTCATGCACGCGACCGGTTACGCGATGGGCGTGCAGATCGACGGTGCGGTGGGAACCGGTGACATGGACCGCGACACCATTGCAGTGGCCTGCTGTGGTGACGGTGCCACCAGCCAGGGTGATGTTTCAGAAGCGCTGACTTTCGCTGGCGCTTTCCGTTCGCCTGTTCTTTTCTATGTCCAGAACAACCAGTGGGCCATCTCCGAACCCAACAAGGTGCAGACCTCGGTGCCGCTCTACACCCGTGGGCAAGGATTCGGTGTGCCAGGTGTGCGCGTCGACGGAAACGACATCTTGGCCGTGTACTCCGTGTGCCGTGCATACGCCGACCGCATCCGTTCAGGACAAGGCCCCATGCTTATCGAGGCATACACGTACCGCATGGGAGCGCACACCACGGCCGATGACCCAACCAAGTACCGCGACGACGCCGAGGTCGAGGCATGGAAGCCGAAAGACCCGATTCTTCGCGTGCGCAAGTATCTCGAAAACACCAATGACGTGGACGCGGCGTTCTTTACTGCAATCGACGACGAAGCCGATGCTTTGGCAGAACGCATCCGAAGCGCGTGCGTCAACATGGAACCACCACCGGTCGATGAAATCTTCGACTCGGTTTTCGTGGAACCACACCCGATGATCGAAGAAGAACAGCGCGATTACAAGGAATACCTGGCCTCGTTTGCAGACGTAGAAGGGGACAACTAACAATGACAACAATGCCCCTTTCGAAAGGCATTACCGCCGGTCTGCGCAAGGCCATGGAAGACGACCCCAAGGTTGTTCTGATCGGTGAAGACATTGGAAAGCTCGGAGGAGTTTTCCGTGTGACTGAAGGTCTGCAAAAAGACTTCGGAGAACACCGCGTCATCGACGCACCACTGGCTGAATCCGGAATCGTGGGATCGGCAATCGGGATGGCAAAGCGGGGCTTCCGCCCCGTGGTAGAAATCCAGTTCGACGCGTTCATCTTCCCTGCGTACGACCAGATCGTCACGCAGCTCGCAAAGATGCACGCCCGTACCCGTGGCGCAGAAAACCTGCCTGTTGTCATCCGCGTGCCCTACGGCGGTGGAATCGGGTCCCCTGAACACCACTCGGAAAGCCCAGAAGCTGTTTTTGCGCACCACGCCGGGCTCAAGATCATGAGCCCTTCCAACGCGCACGACGCTTTCTGGATGATCCAAGAAGCGATCCACAGCCCCGACCCTGTCATGTACTTCGAACCAAAGCGCCGCTACTGGTTGCGTGGCGAGGTCGACGAAGCAAACCGCGGTCTGGACCCGTACAGTGCACAGATTGTGCGTCCAGGAACGGACCTCACGTTGGTCACATACGGCCCGCTGGTTCCCACCGCAATGGACGTGGCAGTGGCTGCTGAAGAAGAAGGTAAATCGATTGAAGTCATCGACCTTCGTGGGATCAACCCCATCGACTTCTCAGTGATCGAGGACTCGGTCAAGCGCACCGGGCGTCTGGTCGTCACTCACGAAGCTCCCGTATTCCTGGGCCTGGGATCAGAAATCGCTGCACGCATCACCGAACGTTGCTTCTACAACCTGGAGGCACCCGTTATTCGTGTGGGCGGATTCCACACCCCGTACCCTGGCTCCAAGCTCGAAGAGCACTACCTCCCTGACCTCGACCGCATTCTGGATGGCGTGGACCGCGCCCTCGCCTACTGAGAGGACTACATGTCTAACGAATTTAACCTTCCCGACGTCGGAGAAGGGCTCACTGAAGCTGACATCGTTTCGTGGAAAGTAGCCCCCGGCGACACCGTGACCGTCAACCAGATCCTGGTCGAAATCGAAACCGCTAAATCGCTCGTCGAACTCCCAAGCCCGCAGGCAGGAACCATTGAAGCGATCCTGGTGGAAGAAGGCGAAACCGTAGAGGTGGGTACGCCCATCGTCCGTTTCGGTGGCGCTCAGGGAGTAGCAACGCCTAACACCGCAGAAGGTGCCGCACAAAACCAGTCCGCTGGCGATGAGGAAAGTGGCCCCAACCTCGTGGGGTACGGAACTAAAGCCAGCTCCACAAAGCGGCGCCCACGTAAGGGGGGTGCAACGCCAGCTGCGGCCACCTCGGCGAAGGCTGAACCAGCACCGGCACCAGCGCAGGAGGCGCCCGCAACTGCCACAAGCGCGCCTGCGGAGACCCGCGCCTCAACACCATCGAAGCCACTAGCCAAGCCGCCCGTACGCAAACTGGCAAAAGACCGCGGGATCGACCTCGGGGACGTTACTCCAACCGGACCTAACGGGCAGATCACCCGCGAAGACGTCCTCAACCATGGGACCACCGCAGCGCAGGGAGCCACGGAAAGCCACGCCCAGACACCCGCCCCGGTAGGAAGCGGTGCCCTGGACGGCACGGAAGAACGCATCCCATTCAAGGGAGTCGTCAAGTTCATGGCTCAGGCCATGGTCGACTCCGCGTTCACCGCCCCACACGTCACCGAATTTGTGGACGTGGATGTCACCGAAACCATGAACCTGGTGCGGAAGTTCAAGGCAAACGAAACCTTGGGCGAAGGCGTCAAGGTCTCACCGCTGCTCATCCTGTCCAAGGCCGTGTGCTGGGCCGTTGCGCGGAACCCGCGGATTAACTCGGCTCTTGACGGCGACTCGATCGTTGTGAAGAAGTACGTGAACTTGGGTATTGCAGCAGCCACGCCACGTGGGCTGATTGTGCCAAACATCAAGAACGCACACGCCATGGGCTTGAGCGAGCTGGCCACCGAACTGGGCGAACTCACCCGCACCGCGCGGGCAGGGAAGACCACGCCGGCAGCTCAGGCGGGTGGAACCATTTCGATTACTAACATCGGGGTGTTCGGAATCGACACCGGAACTCCTATCATCAACCCGGGCGAAGCAGCGATCCTGGCGTTTGGTCAGGTCCGTAAGCGTCCGTGGGTCGTGGGTGACGACATCGTGCCACGCGAGATCACTACGCTGGGTGTTTCCGCAGATCACCGAGTTGTCGACGGAGAAGTGATTTCGAAGTTCTTGGCCGACGTCGCTCGCGTCATGGAAGACCCAACACTTCTGTTGGTGTAAAGCGCACTGAGGTCGTTCTTGTTAGGGCGACTGCCTCAACAACATGTGTGGGCTACGGAAATGGTTTCCTGTGGCCCACACATGTGTATCCGGTCTTATTCGCGCAGTTTGGTGGAGCCGTCGGGGCCCTTCGTGTGGCTCAAACGCTTAGCGAAACAGTGATCGCGGTCGAGTTTGAACTCTTCGCACTTTTTCAACGCCGGTTCGGGGGAGTCATACCCGGTGGGAATGACGGTCACCCAGTAATCCTTGACGCGAAAAGACGACCAATCTTCACTTTTTAGCATGGCGAGTGTGCCGTACGTCTTTTCGTTGTCTTGGTACTCCTTCAGTATCTTGGAGTAGTCCCACTCTTCGTCGCCCGCGTTGTCGTTGGGCTGTTTGGCAGACAGTTGCACAACCCACTTTTCCTCCAGTGCACTGAGATCAGATTTGCTGTCAGAAACAATCGTTTCGAGTTCGCTCTTCGCCTGTTCGTTTGTGGACTCGGGCTCGTCTGGCGAACTGGGAGCGTCATCTGACTTGGTTGCCGGTTTTCCCTGTGGCGGTGTGGGTTCCACGCCCTTGTTGGGACCCAGAAGAACAACCCCCACTGTGATTAAGAGGGCGGCAACAGCAATCGCTGCCATAGCTGACAGCCACATGGAGCTTTTAGATTTCCGAGGTGCCGGTGGCGGCGTGGCTTGGGCCGGTTGGCCATGTAGCTGGTTGCGCGCCTGGTTCTGCTGAAGAGTGTGCGGGGAAGGCCGCTGTGTTGAGTTCTGGGACGGCTGGATAACCTGCCTTTGCTGCGCAGGTTGGGCCTGTGGATCCGAGTGAGCTGTCTGCCGTTCGAGGTACTCGTAATACGAGGAGCTGTCGAAACGATTGCTGACTGCAGGACGGATCCGAGGCCGTGAGCCGTCACCGTTGTGCATGCTTTTAACCTTCGCACGGCCCGGGGCAATGAGCAACTACCGGTTGATAATACAAGTGTGTCGCGGGTGAACCCCACGGCAGCGTGCTGCGAGTGGCGTGTCTGTTTGTCATGTGCGAACTTGCGGTGTATGTGGATTTCCACTTAATATGAATGACTGTTGTGTTGACCATTGGTCAACTGTGCTCACACTGCGAACAACGAGCTCGGCCCTCTCTCACAGGCCATCAGCTTTTCCCCGCTGGTGTGACATCTGTTTTAAGCGAGCCATCCAACTTGCTTAAACACGGCCCTCACCGGGCATTAACGTCACCGCAAGAAACCATAGTCATGCTTAAGCGTGAAGGATTCGGCCCGGTGAACCTGATGTCTAATTAGTGAACTGGAGGAGAGACATGGCAGCTGTCTGCCAGGTAACCGGGACCACCCCCGGTTTCGGACACAATGTGTCCCACTCGAACCGCCGCACCAAGCGCCGGTTTGATCCGAACATTCAGAAAAAGAAGTACTACGTACCGTCCCTGCGTCGCAATGTCACGCTGACCGTGTCTGCACGCGGAATCAAAGTCATCGACCGTCGCGGAATCGACACGGTTGTTGCCGAACTCTTGGCTAAGGGAGTGAAGCTCTAATGGCAAAGGCACAGGACGTACGCCCAATCATCAAGCTCAAGTCAACCGCTGGCACGGGTTACACCTACGTGACGCGCAAGAACCGTCGCAACACACCCGACCGTCTCGTCATCAAGAAGTACGACCCAGTGGTCCGCAAGCACGTCGATTTCCGAGAGGAGCGCTAATTCATGGCTAAGAAGTCAAAGATCGCTCGTAATAAGCAGCGCCTCGAAATCGTCGAGCGCTACGCGGAGCGCCGCGCAGAATTGAAGCGCCAGCTCGTCAGCCCAGACTCCACCGACGAACAGCGTGAAGAAGCACGCCTGGGACTCCAGAAGCTCCCCCGTGATGCTTCCCCAGTTCGTCTGCGTAACCGTGACCAGGTAGATGGTCGTCCACGCGGTTACCTGCGTAAGTTTGGTCTCAGCCGTGTTCGCTTCCGCGAAATGGCACACCGAGGCGAACTCCCTGGTGTCACCAAGTCGAGCTGGTAGTCTGAACTCCGTTACTATCGGAGAAGCCGATTAACCGTCCTATCAGAGGAGAACACTTACATGGCTAAGAACCGCAGCGAACTCGTAGCTGAAGTAGCAGAAAAGACTGGTCTCACCCAGAAGCAGGTTTCGGACGTTCTGGACGGCGTTTTCGACTCGTTCGCAGACGTTGTTTCCAAGGGTGAAAAGCTCACCGTTCCTGGCTGGCTCTCAGTTGAGCGCACCGAACGTGCAGCTCGCAAGGGTCGTAACCCACAGACCGGTGAAGAAATCCAGATTGCAGCTGGCTACTCCGTTAAGCTGTCAGCTGGCTCCAAGCTCAAGGCTGCTGCTGGCAAGCCCTGATATGTAAACCTCTACGGTTTTGTGTTGAGTTGCTCCCCGCCTCATGGTGGGGAGCAACTTGCTTTTCCGGCCGAGGTGGTAACGCTGTGACCCTGCCGAAACTGGGCACGGTATCCTTATGCGTATGCGTGTCTCTGCTATTCAGCTCGGTTATTCGGACAGTGAAAGCCTCGAGGATCGCGTTGTGCGCGCCGCTCACGCGGTGGAATCTCAACGCGAAGCTGATCTGATTGTTCTTCCGGAACTGTGGGCACCCACTGGGTTCGACTACTCCAGGTGGGGCAGGGCAGCTCAAGCCGTTAATGGTCCTGTGATCGAACGGATCGCTCACGCCGCGCGTTCAGTGGGTGCATATGTTCACGCCGGATCCATTATTGAAGCCAGCCCTGACGCGCTTGCACGTCTCAAAGACGTCAACTATGACGTGAAAGCCCTCCCAGAACTTCCTGATGACGAACGTGGACTGTGGAACACCTCGGTCCTTATCAACCCCGACGGGCAGATCGAGGCAACATACCGCAAAATCCACCGATTCGGATTTGGGTCCGGGGAACCAAAACTTCTTCAGCCGGGAACCGAGATCGTCATTCCCACATTGAACATCGACGGTCGGGAAGCCCGGTTTGCTCTCGCGACGTGCTATGACCTGCGGTTCCCAGAACTTTTCCGCCAAATGGTCGCGCAAGGTGCGGAAGGCCTCATCATCCCAGCAGCATGGCCCGCGCCCCGCGTGCGCGAATGGTCTGCTCTTTTGCGCGCTCGGGCCATTGAAAACCTGTTCCCCATCATCGCGGTCAACACCGCCGGATACCACGGTGGCACACAGATGGGTGGGCATTCGGTGATCTTGGACGCCGCGGGAATTCCGCTCGCAGAAGCAGGTGAAGCGCAGACCATCATTACTGCGACCCTGGACCTCGAGGCGACTGCGACCAGGAGGGAACGCTTCCCTGCGCTGGACGACCGGCGCCTGAGCTACACGTTGCCCTGACACCCTGACCACGCACAATCGACAACGCACACAACGACTTCTCACTCAATGACAACACTGACGACCCGAACTAAAACGAGTAACGCCGCGACCGCCTCGGGAAGGGGCGTGCGCACGTGGGTCATGCCCATTTACGTGGTGTTTGGGCTCGTGGGTGGCGCTGCCGCGATGGTGCTGACCGGCGCGTGGGCGCCCACCCTGATTGGTGACGCTGGGCCATTGGCAAGGTTTGGTTTGCCGGTGGCCAAGTTCGTGTTCAACTCCTCCATGACGCTCACCGTGGCTGGCCTCATCATGGCTTCATTGGTGTTCCCCCGCACAGATGCCATCACTCGCGAGCGCAAGGGGACTGTGACACGCGAAGAAGACCTCGACCCGGCATGGCTGGGATCGGTGATGATTGCCCAAGTGGCATCTGTTGTGTGGACATTGTCCGGTGTCGCCGTGCTGGTGTTCACATATGTGTCCACTGCTGGTGGGCAAGCCTACGCCGGTAACTTCTCCGCGCAGCTGGGGCAGTATGTGACTCAAGTGGATTCGGGTCGACTGTGGCTCACTATCATTCTGTCCACAGCGGTGACGTCGACCGTGATCTTTGCGGTGCGTAGTTTCGCTGGTGTTGCGTGGGCCGCGGGGATTTCGTTGTTTCCGCTCATCCCATTAGGCCTCATGGGACACACAGTAGGCGCCTCCGGCCACACACAGGCTGTTAACAGTCTTTTACTACACCTGCTTGCCGTCATCATGTGGGTGGGTGGAATCCTGGTATTGGCGCTTTTGGCTCCCCGTTTGATCGGTAGGTCTGATCTTCGCAACATTGTGGAGCGTTACTCGCAGTTGGCGCTGGCTGCCGTTTTGGTGGTTGGCTTCTCAGGTTTCATGAGCGCTGTGTTGCGGGTGCACTCCTTGAGCGACTGGCAGACTCCGTACGGCATGCTTATTATCGCCAAGATAGTGGTCACGATCGCTGTTGCGGTGATAGGTCTGTGGCACCGCAAGTTTGTTATTGGCCGTTTGGGAGAGTTGCTGAATACGCGGGCGCAATTGCGGGCAAAGCGTGGTGCCGCACCCACTGCTGATCAAATGTCTGCGCGGGTTGAATTCTGGCGACTCCTACTAGTTGAAACAGCACTTTTAGCGGCGACACTTGGAGCTGGAATCGCGCTCGCTCGTTCGCAACCTCCCATTCCCCAGGAGCCGCCGCCAACTCCTTCACCGGCAGAAATTCTGTCCTATGAACCACTGCCCCCTGAACCCACGTACGCCAACTACTTCACGCAGTGGCTGTGGGACCCGCTGTGGATTGTTGTTGCCGTAGGAACCTCGTACCTGTACATTCGCGGTTATCTGGCCATCCGCAAAAAGGGTGGCGAATGGCCTGTTATGCGGGTGATCTGGTGGATTACTGGCATGGCGTTTCTGGTGTACGTCACGTGCGGTGGTCCAGTGGTGTACGGGCGCGTGTTGTTCTCTGGGCACATGATCCAGCACATGTTGCTGGTGATGGTGGTTCCGCTTCCTATGGTTTTGGGTGCTCCGATTACTCTTCTTATGCGGGCAGCACCTGCCCGGCAGGACGGGTCCCGAGGTTTCCGAGAGTGGATCTTGATTCTCATCCACTCGCGTTATCTGCGTTTTTGGGCACACCCGATCGTCGCTTCGATCAACTTTGCGGGTTCGTTGGTGGTGTTTTACTGGGGTGGTCTCATGTGGCCAGCGCTTAAAACACACGTGGGCCACGAAATCATGATCATTCACTTCTTAGCAGCCGGCTACTTGTTCTCTGCTGCTCTTGTGGGTATCGACCCAGGGACTAAGCGTTATCCACCAGCGATTTCGTTCCTTGTTCTGCTCATCACCATGGCGTTCCACGCGTTCTTCGGTATCTCAATTATGGGTGCTACCACACTCATCGAAGGCGATTGGTTCGGAAACATAGGGCAAGAGTGGATTTCTGCGATTGACGACCAGCAGCTCGGTGGCGGTATCGCTTGGGGAATCGGTGAGATCCCAACGTTGCTCATGGCAATTATTGCTGCGATCCACTGGAACCAGCAGTCGGAACGTGAAGCGAAGCGGGCGGACCGGTCAGAAGCTCGTACGGGTGACGCGGAACTTCGTGCATATAACGAGATGCTCGAGCGTTTGAATAAGGCGCAGAAGAAATAGGTCATCGTGCATATCCGCACAAGAGGTCTGCGGATGAGTGGTGCTGAAAGTTGCTGACATCACAGAGTCGGTGGGGTTATTTTGAGATGTAGTTCTACAGCCCTGTGCGTGTGCACAATGACGTGATGGAGTTCTCATGAGCACGCCAACTCAAAAGACCGCCGACACCAGTACCCTTTCGCGTGTCGTTGCGGCATCTATGGCCGGTACCGTCGTCGAATGGTACGAATTCTTCTTGTACGCCTCAGCTGCAACCTTGGTGTTTAACAAGATCCTCTTCCCACCGGCCAATGACCCGCTTACGCCAATTCTTCTCGCGTTTGCCACATACGCAGTGGGCTTCATTGCTCGCCCTATTGGTGGCATCGTGTTTGGCCACTTTGGCGATAAGCACGGACGCAAAAAGCTACTTCAGCTGTCGATCATCTTGGTGGGTGTTTCGACCTTCCTGATGGGGTGCTTGCCAACTTACGCAGCGATCGGCGCGATTGCTCCGATCCTTTTGGTCCTTTTGCGTTTCGTTCAAGGTTTCGCTGTGGGTGGCGAATGGGGTGGAGCTGTTCTCCTTGTCGCCGAACACTCGCCTAAAGAGAGTCGCGGATTTTGGGCTTCGTGGCCCCAGTCGGGAGTGCCCTTAGGCAACCTGCTGGCAACGGCTGTTCTGTTTGTACTCACGGCAGTTTTGCCTGAAGAACAATTCATCTCTTGGGGTTGGCGGATCGGATTCTGGCTGTCAGCGGTCATCGTGCTGATCGGTTGGTACATTCGCACCCGAGTGTCGGACGCCCCGATTTTCCAAGAAGCCCAGAAGGAAATTCACCACGAAGACAAGTCTCACGGGTTCTTCGAAGTGTTTAAGCGCTACCCCCGTGGAGTCTTCTGCGCTATGGGTCTGCGTTTGGTGGAGAACATCCACTACTACTTGGTGGTGACCTTCTCGATCACGTACTTGAGCACTCAAGTGGGCATTAAGTCGCACGAAATTTTGGGCTTGCTCCTGGGTGCGCACGCGATCCACGCAGTTTGTGTGCCATTCGTCGGAAAGCTCGCTGACCTCTTTGGTCGCAAACCTCCCTACTTTATTGGAATCGTGTTGACGGCGACCTGGGGATTCTTCGCGTTCCCGTTGTATGACACGGCGCAGCCACTCAATATCTTCATCGCTTTGGTGATTGGTCTGCTGTTCCACGCTCTGATGTACGCGGGCCAGCCGGCGATCATGGCTGAAATGTTCCCCACGCGCATGCGCAACTCCGGTGTGTCCACGGGATACCAGGTGACGTCAATCGTGGCAGGGTCCTTCGCCCCGATCATTGCAACGTTCTTGTTGCGCGAGTTCGAATCGTCTGTACCGATCGCGGTCTACCTGCTAATCGCTTGTGCAATTTCCATGGTGGCGTTGGTGTTTACTCGTGAAACTCGAGGTGTGGACTTTGCTGAAATTGACGCCGCTGACAGGGAGAACCGGGAGGTGCGTATCGGATGACTGAAAACCAACCTATTGCTGACCTAAGGGGGAAATCCGCTCTCATCACGGGAGGCGCCTCGGGCTTGGGCAAAGCCATGGCGCACGCGCTCGCGTCAGCGGGCGCCAACGTGACGGTGGCCGACCTCAACGGTGAGGCTGCCCGTGAAGTAGCGACCGCGGTGGGTGGCGAAGCGTGGGAAGTGGATCTCAGCGACACGGACGCCCTGGACAGCACACCGATCGACACCGACATCCTTATCAACAACGCCGGCATCCAGCGTATCCACGCGATCGAGGAGTTCCCGCTAGAAGACTGGCGCTTGATCCACCGGCTCATGCTCGAATCGCCATTCGTGCTCACAAAAGCGGTCCTCCCCGGCATGTATGAGCGCGGGTGGGGTCGGATCGTCAACGTGTCGTCGGTCCACGGTTTACGCGCTTCTGCGTTCAAAAGCGCCTATGTTGCTGCCAAGCACGGCCTCATGGGCCTGACCAAAACCACTGCCCTTGAGGGCGGGCCCAAGGGCGTGACATGCAATGCGATCAACCCCGGCTACGTCATGACGCCACTGGTTGAACAGCAGGTCACTGACCAGGCTCGCACGCAGAACATTTCTGAAGACGAAGTCCTAGACCGGGTGTTCTTGGGCCATTCCGCGGTCAAGCGTTTGGCAACTGAAGAAGAAGTCGCTCGTCTGGCCCTGTTCCTGTGTTCTGATGCAGCCGGTGTGATCAACGGTGCGGCACATTCGATCGACGGGGGTTGGGCGGCCCAATAACGTTGGCAGTCCCGTAGCCCGCGGTTCGTCCCGTCGCGGTCATACACGCGCAGTTGGCATACACGCGGAAGCCTTTTACTAGGTCACATTCCCCAGGCCCTGCCGATAAACTTTGTGCATGATCAGCGCTCGCAGTCGGATTGCTCCGGATGACCTTCTCACCCTGTTGACTGTGGCCCGTTTGGGTAAGTACACGGCGGCCGCTCAGGTGCTGGGCGTGAATCACACCACCGTGTCCAGGCGCATTGCAGCGTTGGAAAAGTCGGTGGGTGAGCCGGTGTTGGCAAGTTCGCCGGACGGCTGGGAGGTCACCCAGGCGGGGGAGCAGTTGATTTCCGCCGCCGAGGCCGTTGAAGCTGCCCTCGAAGAGGCCGGTAAGGTGCGTGGAATTTCAGGGGTGAGCGGTGTCGTCCGAATTGCTGCCCCGGAAGGCTTTGTGGATTATGGGGGCTTTGAACGGATCATAGCTCTGCAGAAGACGTATCCGGATGTACAGATCGATCTAGTGACCGCCACGCAACGTGCCAGCAAGTACAGGTCGGGTGTCGATGTTGAGATCGTGGTGGGTCAACCGTCAGCACCTCATTCGCAGCTACAGAGGATGGGCAGCTATTCGCTCTGCCTGTACGTGTCTCCGGATTATGCGCGTGACCGGGGAGTGCCTGAAACGATCGAAGAGCTGAGCCAGCACCGGTTCATTTTTTATCCAGAACACTCTTTGGGGGTTGAGGGGCTCGAGGGTGCACCTGCGGGATTTCCCCGGCCAGCCGGATTTTTCCGGTCAAATTCGGTGCGCTTGCACGTTGCCGCTACGCGCGCTGGAATCGGCGTGGGTTTGCTCCCTGACTTCGCATCGGAGGGATTAGTGCGGGTGGTCCCTGAGTTTTCAGCGCCCATGGAGTATTGGGCGGTTGTGCGGAATGAATCGGCGCGCAGGCAGGTAGTTGTCGAAGTGGTTCGTGCACTTGCGCACACACGTAGTGCGCAAGTTTCGCAGACCTGATGAGCCTCAGAGTGTGACGTACAGCATAAGGTAGTCGTCAAGGAAAGAAGTCCCTGCAAGGAGGCAAACATGGCAGTAATTGGTTGGATCGGGCTCGGTCGTATGGGCAGCCCAATGACAAAGAACTTGATCGCTGCAGGTCACACGGTTAACGGGTTCGACGTTGTTCCGGCGGCAGTCGAAGCCGCTGCGGGCCACGGTGTTGTAGCTAAGAGCTCGATCGCGGAAGCCGTTGAAGGTGCCGACATCGTTTTCTCGATGTTGCCTAAGGGTGAGCACGCTAAGACTGTGTACTTAGGTGAGGGGGGCGTTTTTGAAAGTGCGTCCACTTCGACGTTGCTCGTCGACTCGTCCACGATCGACTTCGACACCGCAACAGAACTTCACAAAGAAGCACGTGACCGTGGCTTCAAGTTCGTTGATGGTCCGGTTTCCGGCGGTGTCTCTGGCGCGGCAGCTGGAACGTTGACCTTCATGCTCGGCGGGGACGACACCGATGTTGAAAACGCAAAGACGTTCATTGAGCCAATGGCAGGAAACATCTTCCACGCAGGTGGCGAAGGTGCAGGTCAGGCAGCCAAGATTGTGAACAACATGCTGTTGGCGATCAGCCTGCAGGGTGTTGTCGAAGGTGCCGTTTTGGCGGAACGTTTTGGTCTCGAACCTGAAGTTTTCTACAACATCGCAAAGGTTTCGTCGGGTGATTCCTGGCCGTTGCGCACATGGTACCCAGTGCCGGGCGTGGTCGACACAGCAGCTGCTAACAACAACTTTGAGGCCGGGTTCTCCACCATGCTCATGCACAAGGACGTGGGCCTGGCACTCGATGGCGCGAAGACTCAGGGTGTGACCCTGTCAGCAGCCGAACTGGTCTACAGCCGCCTGCAACAGCTCATCGACGACGGGAACGGTGACCTCGACTGCTCCGCGATCATCGGGCTGGTTGACGAAAACGCGAAAGGCCTGCCGCAGGACTAAACCGCGTACGTGACTCCACCAAACGGCGCGAAGTGAACGATACGGCGCAATGTAACGCGCCGTACCGCTCACTTCGCGCCGTTTCGCACCTACTTAGGCCCGCGCACCAAACACACTTGAGCCAATGCGCACCATGGTGGCGCCTTCTGCAATCGCAAGCTCAAAGTCGTTGCTCATCCCCATGGACAGTTCGGTCGCGTGTTCTGGCAGCAGACCGGACTCCAGGTGCGTGTCGCGGAGGTTCCGCAGGTCCGCATACGACGGGCGCACCTCGGCCTCGGTAGACCCTGGGAGCCCAATCGTCATGAGCCCGCGCACCCGAATCCGCTCTAACGGTGCAATCTCCTTGAGCAACTCGCCCAGTTCTTCTGGCGCTACGCCTGATTTGGTGTCCTCGCGACTGGTGTTGACCTGCACAAACGCCTCAACCGTCTGGTCCAAAAGCTCCAAGCGGTTGTGAATCTTGGTGGCGAGCTTCATCGAATCGATCGACTGAATGCACGTCGCTTGACCCAGCGTGTGATTGACCTTGTTGCGCTGCAACGGGCCAATGAGGTGAGTTTCGTGCGGAATACCAGCCAAGTCGTCGAACTTCTCATTGAGTTCCTGCACCCGGTTCTCACCAATCAACGTGAACCCGTGCTCCAACGCCACCCGAATCTTGCTGGCCGGCTGCGTTTTCGTAGCCAGCAGGACCTGCACGCGGTCAACGTGTTCGGACGCTTCACTCGCCGCGCGCACACGTTCAGCCACGTCGTCTAGTTTGCTCCTAATCTGCTCCGCTTCGTGGGCACTCAAGGTCTCACTCACGCGGACCCCTCCCCAACCGGCGCAACGGGAGTGCCAGCGACAGCCGCACCCAAGCGCTCCACAATCTTTTCCAGGATCGGAAGCGGGGTGCCCATGTTCAGCCGGATGAAACCTCGGCCGGCTTCTCCGCACAGCGCCCCGTCAATGATGGACACGCGCGCCCGGTCCACAAAAAACGAGGTCAGGTCATCGCCCAGGTCGTACGCGCTCAAGTCAATCCAGGCGAGGTACGTGCCCTCTGGCGGTTGGTACACGGCCTGTGGCAGGTGGCGCTCCAAAAGGCCGGGGAGTGCGTCCCGGTTGCGTTCTAAATACGCCGAGGTGTCCGCCAGCCAGTCTCGCGAGTCACGGTAGGCGGCCACGGCTGCCAGCAGTCCGGGGTTGGCAGCCGATTTCCCAGTGAACATGCCATGCGTGCTCCATGTGGCGACATCGGCATCGTTGGAGAAGATGATTTGCGCGCATTTGAGCCCGGGGGTGTTGAAGCTCTTGGAGTGCGAGGTGACCGTAACGGTGTGGTTCGCGGCCGCTTCGTTGATGGACGCGTAGGGCACGTGGGCGTGACGGGTGAAGGTCAGTGGTGCGTGGATTTCATCGGAGAACACCCGGGCCCCGTGCTTTTCAACGATGCGGGACAGTTCTTCCAGCTCACCACGGGTGTACACGCGACCAATCGGGTTGTGCGGGTTGCACAGCACCAGCAGACCACCTGGGCCACCGTCGGCACCGGCAGTGGACAGCGCGCGGTCGATCGCCTCGAAGTCCATGGACCAGGCAGGCTCCACCGACCCTGAACCAGCCCCTGCGGCGCTTCCAGCCCCCGCTTCATTCCGCAGCATGGGAACTTCGACAATCTCGCGCCCGTGCAGCTTAGGCATGGACAGGAAAGGCATGTAGGCGGGGGTGGGCAGCACCAGTTTGGCGCCCGGTTCGGTGTAGAAGCTCAGCACCGCTTGCATGCCGGTGAGCACGTCTGACACGGGTGAGACCCATTCGGGGTTGACGTCCCAACCGTAGGTGTCGCTGTAGAACTGGGCGGTCGCCTGGGCCATGTCGCTCATGAGCGCAGGGGTGGAGTACCCGTACAGGTCGCGGGCGTCCAACTGCTCAAGTGTGGCGCGGATCGCCGGCGCGACCCCAAAGTCCATTTCTGCCGTCCAGGCGCCGATTGTGCCGGGGTAGGCAGTCCATTTGAAGCTTCCCTTTTCAATGAGGGAGTCAATTGTGATGTCGTCGTAGCTCATGGGGCCATTATGCCAATCTGTGTGCGTTGTGTACCTAGTCCTTCGATCGCGACCTCGACGACATCGCCGCTTTCCAGGTACGGGAACTGGCCGGACATGGCGACGCCCTGCGGGGTTCCTGTCGCGATCACGTCTCCAGGTTCTAGCCGCATGTACTGGGACAGGTCATACACCAGCTGGAACACGTCGAAAACCATGTCAGCCGTGGAAGAATCCTGCCGAGGCTCCCCGTTCACGTGGCTGGTCAGACGGGCGTTCGTGGGGTCGAATGCGTCAGCGCTCACCGCGACCGGCCCCAGAGGTAGGGCACCGGGGAAGCACTTTCCCTTGGACCACTGCCCGCCGGATTCCTGGGTTTGGAAGATCCGTTCGGACAGGTCATTGGCAACCGTGTACGCAGCAATGTGGTCCCGGGCCTGTTCGGGCGAGTCGAGGTTGTGGGCCGCCCGCCCAATGATCAGGGCAAGTTCAACTTCCCAGTCCAGTTGGGAAAATCGCCGAGGTGGTTCCAGCTCATCGTACGGACCGGCTACCGTGTTGGGGGTTTTGAGGAAAACCACGGGGTGAGTTGGGGTGGGGAGTCCGGCTTCTGCGGCGTGGGCGGCGTAGTTGGTGCCAATACAGATGATCGCGCCCGGCTGAGCCACCGGGGCGCCGATTCGCTGACCGTCAATGCTGATCTCTTGACATTCTGTGACCTGAGCCGCGGTCAGGGTGTTAGCCCCGCGTGTCCAGAACTCAGCATTGAAGTCGCCGGTGAGGGCTCGCACATCGTAGTGGCGGCCGTCCAGCCTAGCCACGGGGATTTCCTGGCCACGTGGGCCTACGCGCATAAGTTCCATGAGTTCTCCTTCACGAGTACGGGTGGGGTAGCAGTCTCCAGGTGCGAACCTCGGGCGAGGGGCCGAGACGGGACAGGAGACAATCGCGGGGGCTCAGTGCGCTCACCCGCCCGCAAACGGGGGCAAGACATCGACGCGGTTCCCAGGCACAACCTTGCCGTCGGTCAACGCGACACCGTCAACCAGGAACGAACACTGGGACAGCACCCGTGCCAACGGCGGTTCCCCGGCAGGCACCTCGGGGTGAAGACTGATGAGCAGTTCAATGAACTGTTCACGGGTTGCCCCGCTACTCAGTTGGCCGTCCAACGCAACGTCTTCCTGCTCAACACCGGTTGCGGCCCGGGCGGCGGCGAAGTAGCGAACAGACACCTGATTCTGGGCACTCGCACTCATGTCATCCTCCAATCGCGCTCATCGACCTGTTGGGTTGCTCATATGCATCCGAATCTAGCCCAGCCTGACCCATTCCGTGCGCTTTGGGTTTGAGCCACATGGCTTGCCGCCACGCTTGCGCAATCTGGTCATCACTGGCCCCGGAACGCAACAGCGCGGCCAGGTCGAACTCCTCGTGGGAAAACAGGCACGACCGGATCTTGCCTTCCGCGGTGATCCGCGTGCGCGTGCAGGCTGAGCAGAACGGGCGCGTGACTGACGCGATGATCCCCACCTGCCCTACAACACCTCGGACGTCCACCAGGTCAAAGAGCTCCGCAGGTGCGCTCCCGCGCCCGGTCCGAGGTCGCAGCTCCCACCGCTGTTGTAGCTGGGTGGCGATGTCGTGGGCGGTGACCATGTTTTGGCGGGTCCAGCCGTGGTCGGCGTCGAGCGGCATCTGTTCAATGAACCGCACCGTGACTCCGTGGTCGATTCCAAACTGGGCGAGGTCTACTGCCTGGTGGTCGTTGACTCCGCGCATGAGCACGCTGTTGATTTTCACCCCGAACGGAGCGCTATCTCCGGCGGTCTGGTCACGCAGACGCAAGGCCTCGTTAAGCCCATCCATGACTTCGGAAAACTTAGTGCGCCGGGACAGTTGAGCGAACGTCGCAGGGTCCACAGTGTCCAGCGAAACGTTAATGCGGTTCAAGCCGGCTTTGTGAAGTGCAGGCAGGTGTTTATCAAGACCAATCGCGTTGGTAGTCATGGCGATCGGCAGGTCCGGGTGGTTGTCGCGAATACTCGCAATGATGTGCGCCAGGTCTTGACGCAACAGCGGCTCTCCGCCGGTGAGCCGGAGCTCACACACCCCCAGAACGTCCACTGCGACACGGACAAGACGAACCACCTCGGCGGCGGTGAGAACAGCGTCCTTAGGCAGGAACGTCATCCCGGCCGCGGGCATGCAATACGTGCACCGCAGATTGCACAGATCAGTGAGCGAAACCCGCAGGTCAGTGCCCGTGCGACCGAATGTGTCGGCTAGCGGGCCCGAGGTGGGAGCATCGTGCGCGCGCCGATCCAAAGTGTTCTGGGTGTGCGCGGCACGGTCTGCGACACTTTCTGTGCGGATCGACGGCATTCCCAGTGACACGTTCATCTCACTAGGGTATCCGCGAGCGCAGGTAGTGTTAAGTGCATGAGGAAAAATGACGCTGCGTTTGTTCTGGTGGTGTCGAGCTCAGTTGCTCGCGGTGACGCGACTGATACCACGGGTCCCGAACTCGCCGAATGGTTACGCGGGTTGGGGTTTGCCACCCCTGAACCGGTGCGTGTGAGTGACGGGCATGCGGTCGCCGATGCGCTTGAGCAGATCCTGCGCGACGCACCTGCGGTGGTGATCACGACAGGTGGCACGGGGCTGACCCCGGACGATGTGACACCTGAAATGACCGCGCGTTTTGTTGAGCGTCGGATTCCTGGAATCGAACAGGCATTGATTGCGCAGGGCCTGGAACACACTCCTCATGCTGCTTTGAGCCGAGGAATTGCTGGGGTCGCAGGGTCGACGCTGGTGATCAACCTTCCGGGTTCGCGGTCGGCTGTTCGCGACGCCATGGTCACGCTTGCGCCCCTGTTGTCGCACGCGTGTGACCAGATCGCCAACATTCGCACCCACGACCGAGGTGGTGAAAAGTCCGCGGTCGCCGCGCCTCCTGGGGGCGTGGCCGCCCAGCCGGAGGCCAGTTCGGGGGTAACAGACCAGCCGGCGACCACCTCGGCGGTGGTGGCAACCCGAATCACGCACGACCCGTGCATCACAGACGCGGTTAGCAAAGTCATCACCGCGGAATGCGGGGCGATCGTGGAGTTCAGTGGCGTCATCCGTAACCACGACTCTGGCCGAGGTGGCGTCGTAGGCCTGGACTACACGTGCCATCCGGATGCGGAGAAAGTACTCGCGCAGGTGGTGGGTGAGGTTGCCCAAGCGCACCCGGGGACTCGGGTTCTGTGTGAACACCGGGTGGGATCGTTGCAGGTGGGCGACGTGGCGATCGTAGTTGCGGTTGCAGCCGCTCACCGGAAGGCCGCGTTCGACTGCTGCGAAGACGTGGTCAACCAGGTCAAAGCACGGGTGCCTATCTGGAAGCAGCAGCACTACGACTCCGGCGGACACGACTGGGTGGGCTTGCAGTGACGGACGGCATGAGAGACCCGGAGGGCGTGGGAAACCTGGGAAGCCCGGGCGATCACGGAGGCCAGGCTCGTGTGAGCGGGCGCTACATGCGGCAGCTCAACGTTGTGGGCGTGGCTGGGCAGCAGGCGATAGCGCGGGCCCGCGTGCTGGTCGTTGGTGCTGGTGGTTTGGGCTCTCCGGCGGCGATTTATCTGGCCAGCGCGGGTGTGGGCACGCTTGGGCTCGTTGACGACGACGTTGTTGAAACGTCGAATCTGCATCGCCAGCCGCTCCACATGACTGATTCGGTGGGGGAGCCCAAGGTCGAATCCGCGGCTGCGCACTTAACGGCCCTGAACCCGGACGTCCACGTGGTGAGGCACCGTGAACGACTCACCGCGGACAACGCCCGCCAACTTGTGCGTGATTATGACGTGGTCCTTGACGGAGCCGATAACTTTGAGACCCGCTACGTCGTTTCGGAAGCGTGCCGGGACGTAGGGATTCCGCACGTGTGGGCGGCCGTGCTGACAACTGGCGGGCAAATGTCGGTGTTCATGCCCTACGGGCCCACGTACCGTGACCTGTACCCGGTTGCTCCCACCGATGTTCCCACGTGCGCCGAGGCCGGGGTTCTGGGGGTTGTTCCGGGCCAGTTGGGGGTGGCCCAAGCAGCTGAAGCGCTGAAGCTCATCACCGGCCTAGGCCAACCTTTGGTGGGGCAGGTTGGAGTGTATGACATGCTCACCGGCATGTGGGAGTACGTGTCGTTAGTGGGCTCGGGTGGGGCGTCACAGTCCGAGCCCCATTCAACGCCTGAGTCTGAAACCCACTCAGTGGGCGAGGAGCCTGACCGCTTCGAGCCCGCCGAGGTGGCCCCCGCACAGATTCCTAACGGCGCCTTTGTTCTGGATGTGCGTGAAGAATACGAGTTCGATTCGGGGCACGCGTCAGGTGCACGCCTGTTGCCTTTGTCGACGATCATGGATAACCCGGAAGGCTCGGCGCGCGCACTCGCATTAGAGGTTGAAGGCACCCCGGAGCCACACGTCTATGTCATGTGCCAGGCAGGTGTGCGCTCGCAGTACGCGATCCAGATGTTCCACTCCCAACCCGAGGTCCAGCACATTCGCCTCACCAACGTGATCGGCGGCATGTACGGTTGGATGGGAGCCGGACTTCCGGTTGTGCAAACCGCTACGCGCGAAAACGAAACCGGGAATTAAGCCAACCCGTGTGAAGACGAAACCCGGAATTAAGCCACCGGGGCGAAGACGAAACCCGTGGCTAACCGTTGTGTGTGAATGTGAAACTGGCGATTAGTGCAGGTCCAAACGGCGTAAAACGAGCGATACGGCGCGTTATATTGCGTAGTTTCGCTCGTTTTGCGCCGTTTCGTGTGAGGAAGACACCTAGCCTACGAGTTCGGTGGCGAGACCGCGTGGCTGGGCTGCGACCTCGGCTCTGGTACCTACTTGCACAACGTGCCCATCCTCAAGAACCACAACGTGATCGGCGATCTCAATATCTGCTCGGTCGTGAGTGATGAGAAGAACAGGAGTGCTGAGCGTGTGCAGGTGTGCGCGCAGTTCGGCGCGCGCAGGCGCATCCAAAGCCACAAACGGTTCATCCAGCAACAGCAGTTCCGGCTGCGGGGCCAGCGCACGAGCCAAAGCAACTCGGGCAGCTTGCCCGCCAGACAGCGTATTCGGCATCCGATCCCGCAGATGCTCAACGTGAAAACGCTTGAGTTCCTCAACCGCGCGCCCCTTCTCACCGCGTGCCAGACCAAAAGCAACATTGGCTTCCACACTCATATGCGGAAACAGACGTGGGTCTTGCATGACATAGCCGATCCTGCGTTTATGCGCAGGAACAGCAGGCGAATTGAAGTCTCGCTGCCCCACCCGCACGGTGGCACCCCGCACCGGTAGCAGACCGGCGATGACATCGAACGTGGTGGATTTACCCGCCCCATTAGGGCCAATCACCGCAGTGACACCCGTAAGCGGGAGCTCAACGTCAATGTTCACACCTCGCTGGGGCAACGAAAACGCAACATGCAAGGTCACTGGCGGCCACCTCGGGACGTTTTGCGATACATCGTGGCCACCACCACGAACGCCACCACCATGAGAACCACGGACACCGCAATAGCCCCTGCCGTGTCTCCAGAGTCAGACAGCAAATACACCTCGAGCGGTAACGTGCGCGTCACCCCCTGGAGCGAACCCGCAAATGTCACGGTCGCCCCAAACTCACCCAGAGCGCGCGCAAACGCTAGCACCGCACCTGAAATGAGCGCGGGCCGGATCAGAGGCAAAACAATGCGAAACAGCGTGCGGGTAGGGCCAGCGCCCAACGTGGTTGCAACCTTGGCGAACCCAGGGTCCAGGGAGGTGAGCGCGCCTTCGACCGTGAGCACCACAAAAGGCATCGCCACAAACGTCTGAGCCACAACCACAGCCACCGTGGTGAACGCGATCGAAACACCAGCGGCTTCCAAAGAAGAACCAATGAGCCCCGCGCGCCCAAAAGTTGCAAGAAGCGCAATACCTCCCACAACCGGCGGAAGAACCAAAGGCAAAAGCACCACCGTGCGTAACAACCGCACACCCGGAAATTCACGGACCGTGAGCAGCGCCAAGGGAATGCCTAACAGTACCGAAAACACTGTGGCGCACGTGGCTGTAATGAGCGACAGACGCAATGCCTGCAGAGCAGAAGGGGCGGTGACCAGCGAGAAAAACTCCGGCCAGTCAGCCCGAAGCACCAAACCCACAATGGGGAAAGCCACAAAGCCTGCCGCCACAACGGCCGGCACCCACATCCAGGAAGGGAACGGCGTTCCCGCAGGCGGTTTCACGGAAGAGCGGGACTTAGCACCAGCCCCAGACTCAGCACCCGGCCCAGACCCACTCACGGTGTCCCAAAACCGTTCGACTGAAGCACCTGCTGAGCACGCTCAGCCAGAACAAACTCAACGAACTTTTCAGCGCCCTCGTCCTTTTCACCCTTGGAGGTGACTGCGATGGGGTAGCGGTTAACGACCTCGGCGGCCTGCGGGAAATCCACCGACTCAACCTTGTCTGATGCGCTGGCATCCGTCACATACACGAGCCCCGCATCCACCTGACCAGATTCCACCTTTGTGAGCACGGCCGTCACCTTGGGCTCTTCCGTCGCCGGGGTCAGAGACACACCAGCCAGGTCAAGAACCTGTTTGGTGGCGTTTCCACACGGCACGGCAGGGGCGCACACGGCAACCTTGACGCCTGGCTTTGCCAGTGACTCCAGGTCAGTGATGTTGGCCGGGTTACCTTCAGGCACGGCGATGGTGAGCGTGTTCGTAGCGAAAATCTGAGGCTCCTGAACCAGCCCGGCTTCAATCGCGGTTTTCATGGTCGGCTCATCAGCGGAGGCGAAAGCATGGGCCGGCGCACCAGACTTCATCTGCTCAACCAAACCGGACGAACCAGCAAAGTTGAAGGACACAGCGGTGCCGGTTTCTTCCTCAAACTGCTTACCGATTTCTTCGAACGACTTCTTCAATGAAGCAGCAGCGAAAACGGTCAACGTGGAATCTGCTTCCGATTCACCGCATGAAGTAAGCGCCGAACACGCCAGTGTGAGCGCCACAACCGTAGCTAGAGTCTTCATCACCTTCATACCCTCATGGTAGGACGCGCCCGGGTATTCAGTAATTCTTAAATGCGCTCCAGAGCGATCGCTTGCGCCAGGGCGCTGGCGATCACAGCACTTCCCGGAATGAGGCCCATGCGCTCGATCTCATCGGTGCCCACCAAGGAAAAGATGCGGTGCGGGCCGGCTTGGATCTCCACCATCGACATGACATCACCACGCTTGACGTCGGTGACAATGCCGTAGAACCGGTTCGACACGCTCGTGGACATGTGACGCGGGTCTTCGGGCAGGACCGTGATTTTGCGGGCGTGGCGAGCCAGCTCCACCCCGTCCACCACCGTGCGCCCCGCGGAATCAGTGTGGTGGGTGAGCGTGCCGGCTGCAATCCAGCGCCGTACCGTGTCGGTACTCACGTCGAGGTAGCGGGCGGCTTCGGACACGCGGTACATAGGAGCGTCAGTCATGTGAATCCTTGGGTGGAAATGGGTGGCCGTCCCCGAGGTGGTTAACGGCGCCGTCCCCGAGGTGGTTTCCGGGTTCGCGGGTCCAGTCGCCTGACTTGCCGCCGGACTTCGCGTCAACCTTGATGTCAGTGAGCACCGCGTGCTTGTCAACGGCCTTGATCATGTCGTAGATGGTCAGAGCGGTGAGCGAAACAGCGGTCAGTGCCTCCATTTCGACGCCCGTTTTGCCTGAAGTCTTCACCTCGGCCTGAATGTGTACACGGTCGCGCTCAAGGCTAAACGTCACATCGATGCCAGAAAGGTCCAGCGGGTGGCACAGGGGAATGAGCTCCCAAGTTCGTTTTGCCCCCATGATTCCAGCAACGCGAGCGATTGGCAGGGCTTCTCCTTTAGGCAGGTTTCCTGAAGCGATCAGGTCCATGACTTCTGGTGTGGTGATCACCGTTCCGCTTGCCACAGCCCGCCGGGCTGTCACGGGTTTGCCACCCACATCCACCATGCGTGCGGCCCCCGATTCGTCCACGTGAGACAACTGAGGTGCGCTGTGCTCCGAACTGCCTGTCATGAGGCACACGCTAGCAGGTTCCAGTGCGCGCAACCCCTCGCCTACAGCAACTCAGAGCGCGAGCGCCTCAAACATGTCGCCGTCTTCGATGACCGAGACATCTTCCGGGATCATCACCAGCAGGGTCGCATCGGCCTGCATGTGCAATAAGTGGGAACTGTTGCTGCACTCCAACTGCGCGCTTCCATCAGCATCAGCGCGCGCGAATCGCATCTGGGTCTTCCCCGCCGGACTGCTCACCGGCTCACCGTCAGGCGTGCGCACCGTGACGTTCATGCGGTTTCGGGGATGTGCTCCAAACATCGAAGTGCGCAACAACACTTCAATGCTCACCAGAGTGGATACCGGATTTCCAGGCAACGCAACCCACGGAACCCCTGCCAACTGGCCCACTGCCTGTGGGCCACCCGGCTGCATGGGAAGACGGCAGAACTCCATGCCACTGTTGGGGAGTCTGGGAGACTGCGCGCCCCCGTACCAGTTTTCGACCCCCCGCTGCACCTCCAGCTCAGAGGCCAATCGAATGACTTCGCGGGCCCCCATGGAAATGCCACCCATCGACACGACCACATCGGCGCGCCGATCGTCATCTGCCTGCCATGAGCGCACCGCGTCCAGCAACAAATCTGGGTGGTCGGGGGCGTGCAGGGTGCCTACAACGTGGGCCCCCGCTGCTGAAAGTGCTGCCACCGCCGCCGAGGTGTTGGAATCGTAGATCTGCGCCGCCCCTGGGTGCTGACCCGGTTGGCACACTTCATCACCCGTGGACACAACCAGGACTCGCAATGGTTTAAACACGGCAATCTGTGTGAGCCCCACGGATGCGAGCGAACCGAGCAGCGCTGGTGTGAGGTGATCACCAACAGCACAAAGTTTTTCCTCATAGTCGATGTCGCTACCCCGGTGCCGAACAAACCTGCCGGGCTCAAACGTGGCCTGGGGCGTAAACGTCACATGTGAAAGGTCATCAAACCCAGACACGGTTTCTTCCACCGGAACCACACACAGGTCGTACTCGAATTCGTCATCGTCGTACGCAGGGCCATCCCATTCGGGAATCTTCGCCCCCGTCATAATGGGCATCGCGAAGCCAGGTGTGAGCGGTTCGGGATTGTGCCCGGCGGCCGCCATGGGAAGGAGCGGAACGGGCTTACCAGCTACCACCTCGGGATCGCTGGGGTGCACAACAAACCCGTCCATTTGGGAGTTGTCGAACCGAGGAACCTGCTCAGTGGACTCAACGTGCTGGGCTGCCCGCAAGGGCATGGGGTGGGCGGCCACCTGAGTGAGATCGCGGTACTCCCAACTACTCAGGAGCAGGAGGAAGTCGAAAAGTTTTTCGCGATAATCTGCAATCGAGACCATGTCAGTAGACTACGGCCCGCGCCGCACACGTGCCAGAGCACGAACCCCTAGAGATCGCCCTTCCGTGTCCGTGTGTGACACTCGAACGCATGCTCAGCCCAGAGTTTGGAACAATGAGAGCATGAGCAATGCGAACCGCGTAAAACTGCGTGCCCCCGAACTCGTTGGCCGACGCTGGATCAACACCGGCGGAAAGAATCTGAACCTGGAAGATCTGCGCGGGAAGATCGTCCTCCTCGACTTTTGGACGTTCTGCTGCATCAACTGCCTGCACGTGCTCGACGAACTGCGACCACTCGAAGAAAAGTACGCGGACGTCCTGGTCACGATTGGTGTCCACTCACCCAAGTTTGAGTTTGAACGCGAAATCGAAGCCGTCGACCGGGCAGTCGAACGCTACCAAGTCGAACACATCGTGTTAGACGACCCCAACCTCGAAACCTGGAAAGCCTACACCGCACGCGCCTGGCCCACCCTGGTCGTCATCGACCCGGAAGGCTACATCGTCGCGTCCATGTCAGGAGAGGGGCACACCTCGGGCCTTATCAGCCTCATCGAAGAAGTCGCCGCGGAACACGAAGCCAAAGGCACTCTGCGCCGAGGTGACGCCCCCTATGTGCCGCCCGCACCTCGGGAAGGGGACCTGTTTTACCCCGGCAAGGTGGTGCGCCTAGACGACGGCCGGTTAATCGTGGCCGACTCCGGCCACCACAGCTACGTGCTCTACGACAGCGAAGGCGCGAACCTGCTTGGTCGGATCGGCTCCGGGGAACGCGGAAACGTTGACGGCGACTTTGCCACCGCCCAGTTCTCAGAACCCGGCGGAGTGGCCCAGCTGCCACCTGAAATCGCACAACAGGTTGGCTACCACTTAGTCGCAGCCGACACGGTCAACCACACGCTGCGCGGAATCAACCTGGAAACCCAAACCGTGACCACCGTGGCCGGAACCGGCGAACAGTACATGGTGGGAGCCAGCGACAACGTTCCTGATCAGCCCGGATTTTCCGGACGCTACGACGGTCCAGCCACGTCCGTGAAACTCTCCAGCCCGTGGGACGTGGTGTACGCGCCCAAGACGTCCAACGTGGTCATCGCCATGGCAGGTAACCACACCATGTGGACCTTCGACCCGGTAGCCGGAACCGTCGCGCACATCTCCGGGTCTCTCAACGAAGGCCTGCGGGACACCTCGGCGGCGGCAACCCCGTTTGACTTAGACGAATGGTTCGCCCAACCGTCTGGCGTGCGGCTTGCCAGCGACGGTAACGTGTGGGTGGCCGACTCCGAAACCTCGGCACTGCGCAAACTCGACCCATCGACCGGTGCCGTCACGTCATACGTGGGCGTGGGCCTGTTCGACTTTGGATTCCAAGACGGGCCAGCCGAATCCGCGCGCCTGCAGCACCCACTGGGAGCGCTCGAACTTCCAGACGGCACGGTCGCCATCGCCGACACCTACAACGGCGCCATCCGCCGGTTTGACCCCCAAACCAACACCGTGTCCACCCTGGCGCGCGGACTGAAGGAACCTTCGGACATCCTGCTGATGCAGGGAGACGACACCACCTCGGGCTA
Organism: Brevibacterium sp. UMB1308A; assembly: GCF_030230605.1. Lineage (GTDB taxonomy): Bacteria > Actinomycetota > Actinomycetes > Actinomycetales > Brevibacteriaceae > Brevibacterium. The sequence continues at coordinate 31,499 of NZ_JASPDO010000005.1, read as the reverse complement.
CTTGCTGGTCGCAGAATCCGCGGCTCACCAGCTCACGGCCGTAGCCATTCCAGAAGAAGCTCTGGAAGTGAACGAAGGTGCTCAGCAGACCAAGAGGCCGGTCACGGAAATCGGGCCTGGACCCCTGGACATCACCGTGGCATTCACTGTTCCTGCAGGTCAGAAGCTTGACGACCGCTGGGGTGACCCCACGTTCCTGCAAGTGTCCTCGACTCCTGAGAACCTCATTGTCGACGGGGCAGGCGGCAAGGAAGGCACCCAACGCACAGTCACTCTCAACCCCGAGGTGACCTCCGGTGTTCTGCACGTCACCGCCCGCGCGGCGGCCTGCGACGGCGAACCGGGCGGTGAGATTCCACTCCACGCCGCGTGCCACCTGTACCAACAGGACTGGGGTATTCCGGTTGCAGTGGTTGCGGACGGGCCAAACGATTTGGCACTGGACCTGCGCGGGGCGTAAGTGGACCCGCTACTCCGCTTCCTCCTGCACAACCGTGACGTTGTTACCTTCGATGCGGACCTGAGCGCGCATGCGAGCAGTGACCGTGTCCGTAAAAGTGGATTCAAACGCGGTGACAGCGTCGCGTTGTTTTCCGCTCACAGTGAGTTCCACATTGGCAGGTGCCATTTCAATGCCTGACGCGCCGTTTTCAAGCGTGACGTTTGGGTAGGACTTCACCGACCACTTAACGTCACCCAGAATCTGGTTGGTGGTTTCTTTCCCAAAGCCACAACCGGCGGGCATGAGGGTTTTCTCCTTGACGCACTGGTCAATCTGCTTTTTGAGGATTTCAGAGACCTTTTTGGTGAGCTCCGGGGTGGGTTTGCCCGTTAAGTGAACGGCCGAGGTGGTATCGGGTTCCGTCACATCGACTGTTTGGAGGTCTGAACGCAGGTATGTGCTGTTGAAGCCGACCGTGTAGGTGACGGGGAAAAGAACAGGAGTTTCTCCTGCGGGCACGGAAACGCCGTTGAGTTGCGCAGTGGGCGCGCCACCAGTGTCGATCGTAATGACGGGCCACTGGTCTAACTTGATGTACCACTTTTGGACTGTGCCAAAAGTACGCGCGTCACGCTTCACGCGGAAGGTAGTTTCACGGGTGTCTGAGCCTTGGATGTACGAGACTTTTACGTCGTACGCGTCGTCGTTCACCCGGGTTGAGTCCAGCACTTTCGCTTGTCTGGGTACGCTCGCGGCGCCGGAAAGAATGTCGTCAGTGACACCGTTGAGGTTTGTGTTGCCCGGTATATCGAGCATGGATAAGGCTCGGTGGGTGTCGTGGTTTTCAAGGGCCTTGAAATATGTGAGTACGGCTCTTCCGGGTGTGTGAACAGTGAAGTTGAGGACGGGCACTGAGACCAGGGTGAGCAGGCACACGATGAGTCCCGTGGAGATGAGGGCGATTGGCCACTTCCGCTTCATGTTCACCCCCTTGGGTAGAGCTTGGGTCCATCAGATAGAGCTTACAAAACAAATGCGTTCACATACGAGAACTTAGAATGAGAGCGTGAAGTTTCTGAAGTGGACAGGACGTATTGCCGGTGGAGTGGCGCTCACCCTCGTGGTGTGCGGTGGCACAGTTTTTGGGTTCCGCATGTACAACAAGAACAAGTACCCGGTGACCCAGGCGAGTGCTGGCCTGCAGGACAAGGGCGCTTATCCCACGAATGACCGTGTTCGACCTATTGAGGGGGAGTACCTCAACGGCTTCCACTTTTCTCCAGAAAAACGCTCGCATGAAGGCACCGTGGTGGTCTATGGAGGTTCGGAAGGGTCGCCTTCATATGAACAAGCGAAGGCTTTGAGCGAAAAGGGTTTTGAAGTCTTAGCGCTCTACTTTTTTGGGCAAGACAACCAGAAACCGTCGCTTGCCCAGGTTCCGCTTGAGCAATTCAATGAAGTCGTCGAGTACGCAGAAAAGTCAATAGAGAACCCCACCCCCATCACGGCGATTGGAACTTCTAAGGGGGCAGAGTTCACCGCGAACCTGGCCGCTCATGGGTATCCGGTGGACAACCTGATTAACTTCACGCCGGCGCATTACAGTTACCCCGGACTGGACTTTAGTTCTCAAGATGAGAAGCCGTCGTTTACCCACGACGGTAAACCGGTTCCCTTCGCCTCGTTTAGGAATGGCGATGCAAAAGTGGGCATAAAGCTCATGTGGGACATGGCCACTGCGTACCCACCTGAGTACCGCCCCACTTACGAAAACGCCGCCGAACACGCCGATGACCAGGCGGCAATAGACCTATCTGGCTTTGACGGCAACGCGCTGTTTCTCGCTGGTGATCAAGACAAAATGTGGCAGGGCGAAGTAGCAGCCAAAGCACTCGCAGAACAGGCTCCCGCATTTGAAAGCGTCATCTACCCCGGCGCAGGCCACTTGTTCATGGAAGACATTGAATCCATGGGCAACGGATGGCAGATCATGTTCGGCGGAACCGTTGACGGCAATGCGAAAGCCGCCAAAGAGTCGATGGAACTGGTCACCTAGAAGTTGTCGGAGTGGCACGGGGATAAGTAACCCCGCGCAACGTCACTTCACAGCGGTAGGCGCCGCATCCTCAACTGGGTACGCCTCCATGCGTGCCGTATCAACCTGCACAAACACGTGCGACCCCGCCCGCACCCGCGTAGCTTGCTCGCTCACATCTTCACCCAAGGCTGGGTGCAAAACCGGTGAACCGGACGACTGACCTTGACCCGAGAAATCCCACAGATCGGCAGTCATCGCCAGACCCACCTCGGTGTCCACAGGCGACAGGACCACCTGGACGCGCTCGCCAGCATCACGCACCTGAGTCACGAGCGCCTCGAAAACTGTTTCGTCAGTGAATACCGGGTCGAACTCGTCAAAAGACATCGCAACAGCGTTGACCGGGATGGTCACAAAAACTTTCCCATCCAACTCGGTACGGGCTCGTACCTGCGAATGCCCAATTGAAAGCCACCCTTTGCGCGCCAACCCAGAAAACACGTTAACCCGCCGGTGCGCGGCTGCGAGGTTCGACCTCGGCGTGGCCAGTTGGGCCTCTATAGGCCCCTGATCAGCCACCTGCTCTTTCTCCACAACAATTGCCCAGCCGCCAATCACAAAAGCGTCGGTGAGTGATGACGTCGACATAATCAGCCCAAGGTCTAAACGTTCGCACGTGTCCAGAATGCGGTTGCGTAGGGACGTGCGAGCGCTCGACGTCAGACCGTGGAGCGGGTCTGTAAGGAGCACGTGGCTGGCGTTCGTCGCCCGCGCATGTGCGAACCCGGCGATCAGCGGGAGGAGGCGGGAGTCGACGTCGCGCACCCTGGCCCGAGGTGCCACGCCCCACAGCGTGCACGTCGCGTCGATTGCGCGGTCGAGTTCGTGGCTGGCAGACGCGTGCGTTTTGCAGGCGTCGCGGATGACCCGCGTGACCCGGGTCCGAGGTGACCGAGGTTGCGGTGTTATCGCGGGGGTGACATACGGGCGCTCCCCCAGGAGTGCCGAAGCAACATCAACGTCCTCACTTTGCCCCATGAGAACGATTCGGTTGAGGTCGCTTAGATCCTGGGGGAGCCCTTCAGAAATGGCCACTGTTGAACTAGAAGGTTCCGTCCGTCGAGGCCTTGCGGCGGGTCACAACGACTGCCGCTCCACCTACGACGATCAGCCCAACACCCAATGCCAAACCGGTCAGTTCAGTACCGGTGCGTGGCAGGTCATTGCTCGACTCCGGTGCAGTAGCGTTTTCGCCGTGACGTGGCGCGCGCTCTTCTGCTGGGCGGCGCGAGGCGTCAGACGACTCTTCGCTGTCACTTGAGCCGGTGCTTTCATCGTTCTCAGTTGTGTTGTCGCTTGAGGAGTCGTCTTCAGCGGGAGCTTCTGAGTTTTCCTGCTCGTCTTCTGACGTGTCACCCTGACCGCCCTGGGAGTTGTCGATTTCGGTGGAGTGACCACCGTCGTCTGGCGTTGCGGGAGTGTCTTCAGGTGCGTTGTCTTCTGCCGAGTCGTCCTGAGCGTCACCCTCGGGAGGAAGAACCGTGAACGAACCAGTGAGTGGCTTGTCCAGCTCATCGCCAGTCACCGTCACGGTGTACTTACCGGGGTGTACCTTTGAACCTTCACCAGCAGCAACACCTGCAGTGGCAACGCCCTTGTCATCAGCGGTCTTGGTGACTTCGTACGCGGATGTCTTACCTTCGCTGTGTTCGAACTTGAAGGTGTACTTCGATCCGGCTTTCAGGCCGGTCACGGTTGCGTTGACACCCTTGTTCTTGTCACCGAACGCCTCAGCCGAAATCTTCGAAGGCGAGATCGACAGCGAAGCGTCAGCAGCTGGTGCTTCTGGTGTTGGTTTTTCGGTCGGAGTCTGCTCCGGTGTCGGTGTTTCTTCCGGAGTTGGCTCCGAGGTTGGTTCTTCAGTCGGTGCCTGAGACGGGGTTTGAGTTTCTTCCGGGGTTGGCTCCGGAGATGGAGTCTGAGTTTCTTCCGGTGTCGGTTGTGCAGACGGTGTTTCGGTTGGTGTCTGCTCTGGCTCCGAGGTCGGGTTTTCCGTTGGTGTCGGAGTTGGTTTCGGTGTCGGAGCCTGGGTTTCTTCCGGCGTCGGTGTTTCTTCCGGCTTTGGGGTTTCGGAGGGTTGTGCAGACGGTTTGTCTGTTGGTGTCTGCTTAGGTTCCGGTGTTGGTTCCTCGGTCGGAGTCTGCTCCGGAGACGAAGTTTGGGTCTCTTCCGGAGTTGGTTCCGGTTTCGGAGTCTGGGACTCTTCCGGTGTTGGAGTTGGTTCCGGAGTTGGTTCCGCCGTCTGGGTCTCTTCCGGTGTTGGTTCCGGTTTCGGAGCCTGGGTTTCTTCTGGTGTTGGAGCCTGGGTTTCTTCCGGTGCCTCTGGTGTTGGCTCCGGTGCCGGCGCTTCACCGTCCTGCGTCACATTGAACGTCGCAGGGTCAGTGGTTTTTTCGTCCTGCATGGAACGCAAGGCAAGCGAGTACTGCCCAAGCGGCACTTCTGCGTTTTCTTCAACGGTGAAGTAGTACGTTCCGTTAACTTCGCCCTTGTCGTTTACCGACAGCTCTGTGTTCGCAGGGTACTGCTGACCGTTAGGACCCTCAACAAACACGCGGGCCGTGGTGTTGGGCTTGAAGTTTTCGCCCTTAAACGTCACACCCTTATCAGCATTTGTAATGTCAGCGACGGACACCGTGGTGTCAGCGACGGAGACTTCTATCTCAGATGACTCATTCGACGCTTTTGATGCGTCGTCGCTGGTTGGGTCTTGTTGTGGTTCAGGGCTTGTAGAAGTAGCGACAGCGGGCGCGGCAATCATGCCGGTAACCGCGGCTGCAACTGCGGGGGCAAGCACAAGACTCGGTAAAGTCTTCACAGTATTGGCCTTTCGGTTTTGGAGTCGACCGCAAAGCCAGTGCACTACCCACCGAATCCGCGTTGGCTAAGGGGGAAGGCACCGAAAGCGCGGGCGTAGTACACGTACACTTTAAAGCAGACTTGGTTCCGTGTCCAAGTATTTCCTGCATGTTGAAGCAAAACCGGTAACCTATGGGTGTGAGTTTGCTTTCAGATCGCGACATTATTTCCCAGATTGAAGCCGGCCGGATCGCGTTAGACCCGTTCGACCCCGTGTTGGTGCAACCGGCGAGTGTGGACGTGTGCTTAGACAAGTCGTTCCGTCTGTTTGACAACCACAAATACTCGTTCATTGACCCTTCGGTTGAGCAACCGGAACTCACCCGGCTCGTCGAAGTTGAAACGGACCAGCCGTTTATTCTGCACCCAGGCGAATTTGTGTTGGCCTCCACCGCCGAGGTCGTAACCCTGCCCACAGACATCGCCGCCCGCTTAGAGGGTAAGTCCTCACTGGGGCGCTTGGGCCTGCTCACACACTCAACAGCCGGGTTTATTGATCCTGGATTTTCCGGTCACGTGACACTGGAGCTTTCCAACATGGCCACTTTGCCCATCAAATTGTGGCCGGGCATGAAAATTGGGCAGCTGTGTTTCTTTAACTTGAGTTCACCCACAAACAACCCGTACGGGTCCAACCCAGCCACCGCCAACCGGTATCAGGGTCAGCGTGGCCCCACCGCCTCGCGCAGTTTCCAAAACTTCTACCGGAGCCCATCGGTATGACGTACACGTCTGCTCACGTGTTGATCGCAGACGCCCATACGGAACCCACGGACGTCTTTACTCTGATCCGCAATGTGCGCCCTCGCATCGAAGTGAACACAGACACTGGCCGGGTTCAACTGTCACGTCATTCACACCTCGAAGGGCCAATCGCCCTCACCGAGCAGGACTGCGCCCAGCTTGAGTGCGAACGTGACAGTGTGGTGTTCGCCCTGTGGGGCCCCACCGACCGTGAAAGCACACCGCCTGTAGGCGACGGCCCCCTCGACGCTTTCTTCCCACACGGCCTGCCCATCAAAGAAGAAGAGCGCAATATCGAACTCTTGCTGGCACTTGCTCGCCGCCTCCACGGCTCCGTGCGGTTGGCGGGGGACACCTCGGCGCCCAGAACCGTGACCCCCGACCCTGACCAGCACGCCGTCTACACCGTGTTCTCAAGCTACTGGTTAGACCCGGCACTGTGCGCGGACACGGTGCGGCAAGTGATGCCGGAGGTTCAATCACACGAACAGTTCACCCTGGATGCCTCCACCATCGCAGCTGACGAACCCATCCTGTTGGACGGGTACTCTGTGACGGCCACCCTGGCGGCGGGCCCGGACTACCCGGCCGAGGTGGTAGTCCTCGTGGAGGATCATTTACCTCCCGCTGTGGACCAGTACGCGCAGGCGCCACTGATTTCCTATTTGGTGCGATGGGTTGCTCCGGGCTCCGTCGGCGACCCTGATGTGGCACCACATGTGCGCGCTCAAGTTGTTCGCGAACTGGAACGGATTGCCGGTGCTCTTATGCGTGCTACGGCAGGAATCGGCATCGACGCTGACGGTTTTTTGGTCACCGAATCGCAGCTCAGCGGGACGTGAATATGGGCTTATTTGGGCGGATGTTTTAGGCCTCGCATGCCGAACGGGTTAGTCAGTCGCAAAAAAAGTGTGAAAAAATAGGGGTTCGACTAGACGAGAGGAGAGTGGCACGTGGGCGCTATCCTCTCTGCTTTTTTCGTCGCCGCATGTTTCGCTCCCCTTCTTTTCCGGTTTTTAGGACGTAACGCGTTCCTTCTTTTGGCCGCAGTGCCACTCACGGGTCTCATTTTTTCGATCATCCAAGCGCCCGATGTTCTGGCGGGTCGCCCCCCGTGGGAGCTTTACGATTGGCTCCCCGTTTTGGACATGAGCATCATCTTCCGCATGGACACTCTGTCGTGGATCCTGACACTCATGGTCACTGGTGTGGGGGCCTTGGTGTTCCTGTATTGCGCCCGCTATTTCAACGAGCGCGACCCAGGTTTGGGCGGGTTTGCGGCCAACCTGACCGCGTTCGCTGGCATGATGTATGGGCTAGTACTCGCCGATGAGCTCCTAGTCCTGTTCATGTTCTGGGAAGGCACAACAGTGTTTTCCTACTTGCTCATCGGGTTCTCATCTACCCGCCAGCAGAGTCGCCGTGCTGCACTGCAGGCGCTAGTTGTCACCACATTCGGTGGGCTCATCATGTTGGTAGGAATGCTGATACTCAGCCATGAGTACGGCACGGGGCGCATTTCAGACATCGCGTCGCGCGGTTACCTTGAGGGCAACGTGGTAGTTGCTATCGCCATGTACTTGATCCTCATTGGTGCAATTTCTAAGTCGGCACTTGTGCCATTCCACTTTTGGCTTCCAGGTGCTATGGCCGCGCCCACCCCTGTCAGTGCGTACTTGCACGCGGCGGCCATGGTGAAAGCCGGAATCTTCCTCATCCTTCGATTTGCTCCAAGTTTCTACACCATGCCGGGCTGGGTGCCTGTGCTTGTGACTGTGGGTGTCGGAACCATGCTGATTGGTGCATGGCAGGCGCTTCGCGAGTTCGACCTCAAGCTGGTCTTGGCATACGGGACCGTGTCTCAGCTTGGATTCCTGACGGCAGTTTCTGCTTTCGGTACTCGAGGTGTAACCGTCGCTGCTCTCGCGATGCTGGTGTCGCACGCACTTTTTAAGTCCACCCTGTTTCTCACTGTCGGAATCATTGACCACGCAGTGGGTACGCGTGACTTGAGAAAACTGTCCGGTTACGGCAAACGTGACCCGTGGCTCGCAGGGGTGGGAATCCTGGCTGCTGCATCGATGGCGGGGGTGCCACCCTTGTACGGTTTCGTTGCGAAAGAAGCGGTTGTCGAAACCATTTTGGCCACCCAATCAAAAGCTGGATACATTGCTTTAGCTGGTATTTTCTTGGGTTCAGTGATGACCGTGGGATATGCGTGGCGGTTTGTCTACGGCGCATTTGCCACCAAGGAAAATGTCGAGCCCGTGTCTGGACACTCGACCAGCAACCTCCTCATGGTTTCGCCGATTATCCTCGCTGTTTCGCTGACGATTCTGGGCCCCTTGAGCTTTGTTCTTAACGGTCCTTTTGACGCGTACACTCACGACCTCTCCGGCCACGCCTATAGCCTGGCCCTGTGGCACGGTTTCACGCCGGCGCTCGCGATATCAGGTGCTATTTTTGCGGTAGGTGCTGTTCTGATCTATGCGGGACCGTACGTTTCGCAGTTCCAAAGTCATATGCCCACGATCATCGACTTTTCGCGTGCGTATAGCCGAATCATGCAGGGGCTTGTGGCAACGGCAGCATATGTCACCTCGCGCACGCAACGCGGGTCAATGCCGTTCTACCAGTCAGTGATTTATGCAGTGGCAATCGGTGGGATGGGTATCACGCTCCTTGCAAACAATTCGTGGGGCGTGCTGCCGGAGTTCGCGCAATCGTGGGGCCAGGTAGCAGTAGCAGCCATCATTATTCCTGCCGCACTCGCTGCAACCGTTGCAAAAAAGCGGTTCCAAGCTGTTGTGATCGTTGGGGTTACTGGTTACGGAATGGTCGCATTCTTTGCGATGCAGGGTGCGCCAGATCTCGCGTTGACACAAGCGCTGGTCGAAACTATCACGATTGTCGTGTTCATTCTGGTGCTTCGTCGCTTGCCAGTCGACATGGCAGGCGACCCATCAAAGAATTTCTCGCCACCGATACGTGCGATCATCGGCGCCTCATTTGGTCTGTTGATGATGGTTGGTGTGGTTGTTGCCATGGGCAACCGCATCCACACGCCGGTCTCCGATATGTGGGGTGAACTCGCATACAACGTGGGCCACGGGAAGAACATCGTCAACGTTGCGCTGGTAGATATTCGAGCGTGGGACACCATGGGTGAGCTTTCCGTTGTCGTTGTCGCCGCTACGGGAATTGCGAGCCTCATCTTTGTGCAATCGCGTGAGCAAAAGCTTCAGCGAGTAAAACTCCCAAGTCATGTCACGTCGGGGCTGGGTCGCTTCACTGTTCCGGTCGCAGATGAACTCGCGCCTAAGGCCGCAGATGAAAAAGCTGATGAAACGTCCAGCAAACAAGAGTCCAAACGCAATGCGTGGCTCATGGCGGGACGAACACTCGACCCGCGCCACCGGTCGATCATGTTGGAAGTTCTTGTTCGCTTGGTGTTTCACGCCATGCTGGTTCTTAGCGTGTACCTGCTGTTCGCCGGCCACAACGCCCCAGGAGGAGGTTTCGCAGCAGGGTTGGTAGCTGGGTTGGCGTTGACAGTACGGTACTTAGCAGGTGGGCGTTTTGAACTTGCTGAAGCTGCAGTTTTTGACGCCGGACGTTTGCTGGGCTTGGGGCTCGCTGTGGTCATTGTTACGGCGCTTGGCGGACTCTTATGGGGGGACGCGGTGCTGCAGTCGGAGTACTGGTCAACCACACTCCCAATTTTGGGTGACCTGTCCTTCGGAACCTCGACTCTTTTCGACATCGGTGTCTATTTCGTGGTCATGGGGCTCATGCTCGACATTTTGCGCTCCTTGGGTGCTGAAGTTGACCGACACCAAGAAGCCGACGAGCAGCGTTTGGCTGAAGTCTTGGCCGAAGGCGACGAACAAGCGGACAAGCGAAAACTTTCTGCGATCATGGGTCGAATCGACAGTCTGCGTAGTCGCACCGGAAGAAGAGGTGACGGCCTGTGAGCACCTCATTAATTCTGCTCATCACGATGGGCGTCCTCATGGCGTGTGGCGTGTACCTCATGTTGGACCGTTCGCTCACCCGTGTGCTCATAGGGTTCCTGCTCTTAGGTAACGGGGTCAACCTGCTCATCATGCTGACCGCAGGGCCACCGGGGAACCCACCCATCACCGATGGCGTTAACCTATCGACATCCGGTATGAGTGACCCGCTTCCACACGCGCTTATCCTTACTGCGATCGTTATTACGTTCGGAATTTCTGCCTTTATGCTCGCGCTCATCTACCGGTCCTGGCGTCTAGTTCGTGCGGAAACAATTGACGACGAAGGCGAAGACTTGGCAGAGGCTCAAGAACAGAGTCGTCGTCTGGCAGAAGAAGCTCAAACCAGCGAAAGCCAAGACGATACCGAATTCGGTGACGAAGCCGACCACCCGGTTCCCGGTGCTGTTGATTTGGACGATGACGGAACACCGGAAGAGAGAGGCGACAATACATGACAGCTTTAGTGCCTCTTCCGGTTGTTCTTCCACTTTTGGGTGCTGGACTTTCGCTCCTCTTGCTGGGTAAAACGCGAATCCAGAACATCGTTACGGTCTTAACGATCGTCATCACCCTGTGTTTTGAAGTCGCCATGGTGTTCTATGTCGACGCGCACGGCACTCAAGTGGTTGCAGTTGGCGGGTGGGGGATCCCCTTTGGTATCTCGCTCGTCGTGGACCGGCTTAGCGCCGTCATGGTGGTGGTGTCCTCAATCGTGACACTGTGCGTTTTGGTGTACGCCATCAGCCAGGAAATGGCTGATACCAACAGAGAGTCACCCGTCAGCGTCTTTAACCCGGCATATCTGATCCTGTGCGCGGGTGTCTCCAACGCTTTCATGGCTGGGGACTTGTTCAACTTCTACGTGGGCTTTGAAATGCTCCTGGCCGCGTCTTATGTGCTACTCACCCTAGGAGCAACCCCTGGTCGTATTCGAGCAGGAGCCACCTACATTGTGGTCTCCCTTTTGAGTTCGATCGTGTTCCTTGCTGCGATCGGTTTGATCTACGGCGCAACGGGAACAGTCAACATGGCGCAACTTTCTCAGCGCATTGCTGAGCTTCCGCCAGACGTGCAGCTGTTCCTCCACGTCACTTTGCTGATTGGGTTTGGGATCAAAGCAGCGGTGTTTCCCCTGTCGTTCTGGCTCCCTGACTCATACCCCACCGCGCCAGCTCCTGTCACCGCCGTTTTTGCTGGATTGCTCACAAAGGTGGGGATTTACGCGATCATCCGAACAGAAACACTGCTGTTCCACGAATCCTCAATGCAGGTGCCGCTCTTAGTCGTTTCGGCACTGACTCTGATTGTGGGAATTCTGGGTGCCGTAGCGCAAACAGAGATGAAACGAATGTTGTCGTTTACCCTGATTTCCCACATTGGGTACCTTCTCTTTGGGGTGGCAATGGGAACGGTCGACGCGCTTTCAGCCACGGTCTACTACACGGTCCACCACATTATTGTGCAGACTGCGCTTTTCCTGGCTGTGGGCTTGGTGGAACAGCGTGTAGGTACTACATCAACACGTAAACTTGGCGGACTTGCACGGCTGGCACCGTTCATGGCACTTTTGTTCTTCATTCCAGCGCTCAATCTGGGTGGCATCCCACCTTTCTCAGGATTCTTGGGCAAGATTGGGCTTTTTGCACCCGCGATCGCTGGGGGTAACTGGTTGGAGATTATTGTGGTCATCGCGGGAACCCTGACCTCACTTCTCACGCTGTACGTAGTGACACGTACCTGGAGCCTGGCATTTTGGAACGACCCCGCCGATGTCGAATCACCGACCACCGAACTCGTCACTGAATTTCAGCAGGTCACCTCGGCCATTCACAAGAACGAACGACGACCTCGGGGTCCGCGCCTTCCCGCGATGATGGTGGGCGCCACGGCCGCCATTGTCACTGTTTCCTGCCTGCTCACTTTGGCCGCCGGTCCCTTGTGGGACTTTTCGCAGCGAGCCGGTGAAAACATGCGTGACCCTGGCAACTACGTATCCACCTCCCTCACAACTCATGTAGAGGAGCGGTAGTGAGCAAAGCGCGCGAATTTTTCAGGCAATTTCTTCTTGTAGTGCTCCTTGTAGCAGTGTGGATTTTTCTCTGGGACACAGTCACTATTACCCACGTAGTTACGGGTGTGATCGTGGCGATTCTGACGACAAGGTTGTTCTACCTACCGCCAGTCGAATTGCCTGCACGGTTCAACGTGTTCCACTTTCTGTACCTGCTGGGCTGGTTCATAGTGTCAATGATCCACGGGTCCTTGCATGTCGCTTGGGTGGCAGTTCGGCCCAAGCCGGTCAACCCCGGAAGCGTCATCGCAGTAGAACTCCACACCCGTTCGGATCTGCTGACAACACTCGTAGGGCAGATTTCAGGGCTCATCCCAGGAACATTTGTAACAGAAATTGATCGCGCACACTCTGTTCTGTACTTGCACGTGCTCAACTGCAACACCCCTGAAACCATCGAGGCTAACCTTCAGCAGACCCGAAAAATTGAAATCTTGCTCATCAAAGCCATGGGATCACCCCACGACATCGAAGTGATGAACGACTGTCTGGTGAGCGAAGGCAAAGAGCCGATCCTTAAGAGTTGGTCGCTATCAAACCGCAGGAGGCGGTCATGATTGATACGCAAGTAGCCACGTACTTTGGGCCCGTGATAGGAATCCTCTTCGCTGTTGCGGCCGTCACTGCAGTTATTAAGATCATCCGCGGGCCGGCCATTCTGGACCGAGTGGTGGGAACAGACGTTCTGCTAGCCACAATTATGTGCGGGCTAGGAGGGTACATTGCGTTCTATGGCAGGCACGACCTTTTGGTTGTGCTGGTAGTGCTCTCGCTGTTTGGATTTGTGGGGTCAGTGTCCGTGTCACGCTATGTGAGCCGTACCCCTACTTCAGAACTTACCGACTTTGCTGGCGGAATGGCTCACGACGCTGTTGACGCTGACGAATTTGACCACAGTGAGTCGCCCCATCACGCGTCTGCCCGCGGAGCCGACGGAAAGCAGGTGCGCCTGTGATCCTCGATATTGTTTCGTGCGTGCTCCTGATGTTCAGCGCGTTTTTGAGCATTTTTGCCGCACTGGGCCTTTTGCGGTTCCCTGACTTTCTATCTCGTTTGCACGCGGGTTCTAAACCGCAGGTTTTGGGACTGATCTTGGCTATGATTGCGATCGCAATTCAAGCCCCCACGTTTGGAATTCTCACCACTTTGTTACTTATTGTTCTGTTCCAAATGGCGACAACCCCGGTTGGTACACATATGGTGGGAAGAGCGGGGTACAGGACTAAGCACCTGCGACGTTCCATGCTGTATCAAGACCAGCTGGCGGAGGCTGTTGCAAAAGCAGACGCTCGTGACGTTACTCAGCGGGTGCCTAAATCGCGCGACCGTAGAACGGAAGAAGCAAAGGGAGAGCGATGAGTGAAGAAGATACTCGGCCACTCGTTTTAGTGGCTGACGACGAGCCCGACGTTCTGGGAGCTGTCGTTCCCTTTTTGAATCGTTCCGGCTTCCGCGTCATCAGCGCCAGCGATGGGAAGCTCGCCCTTGATGAAATTCGCCGGCACAACCCGGATGCTTGTGTTCTTGACGTGCTGATGCCCGGAGCTGACGGTCGTGAAGTCTTGCGTACTTTGCGCCGGGAAGAAAACTGGGTGCCTGTGGTTCTCTTAACCCAGGTGGGAGAGGCTGTCGAACGCGCCATGGCCCTGGAAGAAGGGGCCGATGACTACATCAACAAGCCGTTCGACCCGCACGAACTTGTAGCCCGTGTACGTGCGGTTCTGCGCCGCACTCGTGCAGGTGAGCCTCCGCTTGCCACAGCCAGCATTTTGACGTCCACGTTTGGTCTCAAAATTGACCGGGTGGGCCGACGCGCGTGGCTACGTGACCGTGAACTGGTCATCACGCCCAAAGGTTTTACATTGCTGGAATACCTCATGGTTCACAAAGACGAACTCATAGAACGATCACGTTTGCTAGAAGTGCTGTGGGGATTCGACGACGCTGTAGGGACGCGCGCAGTCGATTCACGAGTGGCGGAACTCCGCCGTGTCCTAGGCGAAGACGCTACCGAACCTCGCTGGATTGCCACTGTTCAGGGTCGTGGATACAAGTTTGTCGCTGACGTCACTGGGTCACACGAGTAGGGCTAGGCATGGGACATTTTCTCGTTTTCGAAATCCAGATTTGGCTATTTCTGCTCCTACTGTTTTTGGGGCTGATCGCACTCGCCGCAGTCGTGTTCTTTGCGTGGCGCTGGTGGAAGAAGAGGGAAGAGACCATTCGCACTCAGGCGTACGAAGCCGCTGAGGTCGAGGCGGTTGCCAACCGCAACCGCATGCTCATCCGCTTGGACCACGAACTTAAGAATCCGCTCACAGCACTTCGCACCTCGGCGGCAAACGTCCGCTCTTTAGTCCAGGACGAACCTTTGGACCGGGACGCCACTCTGGAGTCCGTGAAACAGCTCGACGTTTCCTCCCGGCGGGTTGCGCGTTTGCTCGCCGACCTGCGCAAACTGGCTGATGTGGAGTCGCGTCACATCGACTTCCAGCGCATCGACATGGACCGTCTGGTGCATCAGGCTGTCGAAGACGCACGGACCGCTCCAGGTGCGGAAGACCGCATGATTGTGGTGACCGTGGCGCGTGCACCGTGGAAGCTTCCCGAGGTGGCAGGTGAGGAAGACCTGTTGCTTTCGGCGATTCTGAATTTGCTTGCGAACGCAATCAAATACTCGTCTGAGACGGATGTCGTTGAGTTGCGTGCCAATGAGCAGGTCATTGATAACCACCGTTGGGTGGTCATTGAGGTTGCCGACACCGGGGCAGGTATCCCGGTAGACGAACAAGCTGGTGTGTGGGAAGAACTGTCACGTGGTAAGCACGTGCGGTCGGTTCCCGGTTCTGGAATGGGCTTGGCTCTTGTTCGCTCGATTATTCAGCGGCACGGCGGGTCTGTTGAACTGTACAGCCAAGAAGGTGTTGGGACGTCGGTGCGCGTGATCCTGCCGGTTCTGGCACCCGACCAGTCCACGCACGGCGTGGCACAAGCTGTTGCAGGGTCACGGAACGTGCGAGCAGCGAAAAAAGCTGGCGAGGTTCTGGGTACGCCACGGCGTACGTCAAAGCGTCGTCTTCAGATGATCGACGGCCAGCTCACGGACACCAATACGGGCGAAACCTTCGGAACTCCAAACGATCCGCACCCGGTGATTCCCGACTCGCAGGGGCCAGGGGCTCAGGGTGGGTTTGGTCCGCAGGGTGGAGCAGTTCAACAGGGTGCTCCTGGACCTCACGCTGGGGCGCAACCAGGTGCCTCTTACGCGCAACCTGACCAGCACCTCGGCCCACACCCGGGAGCGCCTGAACAGTACGGTTCACAAGGTCAGCAGGAGTGGACACAACCCAGCCAACAGGAATTTGGGCAACATCCGAACCAGGCCCAGGGGCCAGCTCATGTTGAGCGGGAGTACAGCAACAAAACCGATCCGCACTTTGCCCCGCCCATGCCGTCGAACCCGCCACAACACAGCTCAGGCGAGGAACAGCAATGAGAAAGCGAATCGTAACTTCTGCCTTAGCGCTCACATGCGCGACCCTACTTGTGGGGTGCGGAAGCCTTGGCGTGCGAGTCGCCGAGGAAAGCGGTGGGCCCCTCAAAGTGGGTGTATCTGAGCAGAAGGGTGGAGCGCCAGGCCCAGAACCTACTGAAGACCCTGTTCCTGAGGGCTTTAAAAAAGTCACCCTCCAAGGTGAGTGCCCGTTTGAAACGACCATGGTGATACCGGACGAGTACAAAATGAACGGCCCAATAGGGGGTATGACCATTTTTTCCGACGGTTCCGCCAGCCTTGATAAGAGTGTCGTAGTGACATGCAGGAATACGTTTTACAAGTCGCTTACTGAAGCACGCGACAAGTATCTGGACTACGCGATAAGTGAGCCGGACTCGGACATGCTCTTGCAAAATAGGTACGAAATCGGCGAAGCAGCTGCCGGGGTTTTTCAAGCGAAACTCGCGCAGGGCGAAGCGTACGCGCCGAACAAAGACATGCAGATGGTGGCCACAGTATATGCAGGCTACGCTGACGGCGCGGCGTGGGAGCTCAAAATACACGCAACTAGCCCGTGGGGTGATGAACCGGTCGCTAAAAAGCACCAGACCATCCTTGACCACATCACGGTTGATGGGCAGAAGCTCAAGACGCTTAAGTGGGAAGATATGTGACATGCTGTGAGCATGGACGCTCTCATGCTCATGAATGTCACGGATTCTCAGTCCCCAGTGCTCAGCAAGGCGATTGTCGCTGGTGGCATCGTTGTCGAAGCTTTCACGGGGGACCGTGAACCTCGCAGTGTGACTGATGAGGACTTCGACACTCTTGTGGTGCACAGTGACGTTCCCGATGTTTTCGACGGGGTAGACGACCTTGCGCCTGGCCTGGAGTCTATGGGTGTAGACCGGATGATTTTCGTTGGCGATAGTACGGATGAGGCTATCGACCAGACGGCAACCGCTGCGATTGTTCTTGGCTTTGACGCGGTGATTGTGGCCGAATCCAGTGAGCACGTGCAGCAAGCGGTTGAGTCGGGTGCGCAGGTGAGCACCGACGTGTGGTTGCGCATGTAGAGCCTCATGAAAAGCGATGGGCATGAGGCAGGTGACCCTGCGTCCTGCCGGTAGTGCGACATCAAGTAGAATTCGCAGTGTGAATCAGACCCGAATTGCACGCGCTACGGTCGCAGCTGCTGTTGCGACGATTGTTGCGTGGGCGTTTCACTCTTCGAGTGGAGGGTCTTCCAGCGTTCTGTCCTTGGTGGTGACGTTTGTCGTCACTCTGTGGTTGAGTGTCCTGCTTGCCGGGCGTGCGTGGGGGACTGTGGCCCTCACGTTCATTGTGGGTGTCGCTCAGTTTGCGATGCACTGGCTCATGAGCTTCATTCCCACTCATTCGTCTGGGACCGGAGCCATTATTGAGAGCAGTCACTTCTTTCACGATCACGCTGTGACCGCGAGCCACCATTCAGGCGGCGGTAATGCCATGTTGGTCGCGCACATTTTCGCAACAGTAGTGACGGTTGCGATTGTCCGTTGGGGTGAAAAGCTTCTCGTGGCTTTGGCCGCCGAGGTGGCAGGCACCGCGCTCTCGTATGTTTCGTGGGCGTGGCCGGTAGTAACAGTAGCTGGTGCAACGGTTTCCACTGACGTGGCAGTGTTGCGCACGCAGGCTAGTGCGTATGAGCTTCAACCTCGGGCTCCACCTGTCTCCGTTTAAACCTCACATCACTGGCGCGGATCAGTTCATCCGCATTTTCATGCACAGATGAAGAATCTGTGCTTCCTAAACACACGGAGACATCATGAACCTCAAAAAGTTTTCCCTCATTCCTGCTGCCGTAATCGCTGGAGCGGCTCTCGCCTTGACCGGTTGCGGTTCCTCACAGCCCACAGACAACGCTTCAGCTGGGGCTCAAGAAGAAGCAAATGCTTCGCCAGTTGAAACAAAAGATATGTGGATCAAAGCCGCAAAAGACGGCATGACTGGCGCGTTCGGAACGGTGACAAACACCTCGGACGAAGACCTCACTATCACCGGCGGAAAGTCTGACCACGCGGACATTGTAGAAATGCACGAAACGGTTTCCGACGGGGCCGGTGGCATGCAGATGAAGCGCAAAGATGAAGGTTTCACCATCAAGCCAGGTGAGTCCAAGACGTTTGAGCCCGGTGGCGATCACATCATGCTCATGAAGATGACCAAGGCGATTGAACCTGGTGAGAAGATCACGATCACGGTGTCGTCTTCGCAGGGTGACATTCCACTGGAGTTCACCGCGAAGGAATTCACTGGGGCTCAAGAGGAGTACGCTCCTGGGGATCACAGTGACCACAGTGAGCACGAGGGGCACGGTGATCACGCGGGCCATGAGGGCCATGGTGAAGACGGCGAGCACGAGGGCCACGGCGAGCACAGTGGTCACGACCACGGGGAAGGTGACGACAAGCACAATGGCTAATCAGCCCACACCAAACCGTCGCACCCTCATGGGTGCGACGGTGGTGGGTGCCGTGGGGGTTGCCGGAGCAGTAGGTTTTGGTACTGGACGCTCAACTGCGAAGGCAGAACCACAGCGCCCACGCCCAGATACCACCGGTTTAAACGGTGAGGAAACGGTCCCGTTTTACGGTGAACACCAAGCGGGAGTTGAAACGCCTCCGCAAGCGCATGGCATGTTCATTTCGCTTAAACTTCGCGATGATGTGAAGCGTGAGGGCGTGCGCCGACTGCTCACTTTGCTGTCGGATGACGCGGCAGCGCTCACGCAGGGAAAACCACCGCTGGCTGATACCGAACCTGAAATGACCGCAAGGCCGGCGCGACTGACCGTCACGTTTGGGTTCGGGCGTGGATTGGTTGAGCGTGTACGTTCTGCACCGGATTGGCTCAAGCCCTTGCCCCGTTTTGACTTTGACAGGTTCCAACCGGGGCGTACGGACGGGGACTTGCTCCTGCAAGTGTGTAGCGACGATCCATCCACTGTGGCCCACGCGGTACGCATGCTCATGAAGGACGCTCGCGCATTTACTGATGTTGCGTGGACGCGCGAAGGCTTCCGCCGTGCCTATGGTTCGGACCCGCAAGGCACCACGGTGCGCAACCCATTTGGGCAAGTCGACGGAACCGCTAACCCCGGTCCCGGATCAGAAGACTTCGCCCGCCTAGTATGGGGGACAACCACGGGGGCGACCCCGGCGGTGTTTTCCGCCCGGGGGGAACCACCTCGGGACCTTGCAGATCATTACCCCGAATGGTTGCAAGGCGGAACTACATTGGTCATCCGCGATGTCGAGATGAACATGGCCACGTGGGACCAGGCGGACCGCCCGGCGCGCGAGTTTTCCGTGGGCCGAGACATGGCAACTGGCGCACCGCTGACCGGAACAGATGAGCACGATATCCCAGACCTGGAAGCAAAGAACGAGCTGGGCCTTACGGTCATTTCGCCCGTGAGTCACGTGGCGCGGTCGCGCAACACAAAGGAGCCGGCGGAACAGATTTACCGGCGCGTCTACTCGTACCAAGAAGGGCTGGGGGCTACGGGGCTGATTTTTGCGTCATATCAGGCAAACATTGACCGCCAGTTCCTGCCCATTCAGGAACGGTTGGCGCAAGCGGATCTGCTCAACGAATGGACCTCGCCAGTGGGTTCGACCGTGTGGGCGATTCCGCCAGGGGCCAGCGAAGGCGGATTCGTGGGGCAGACGCTGTTCACATAGCTCGGCAGTGTTGCGCGCTCGCGGCCAGGTCGCGGGCATGAGCCACGGCGACCGGGCGATTGCGATGCCACGTAGGCTATGGGTATGAAACCGTTGCCGTTCTGTTCGCGTACGCCCGCAATCATTTCGTCTGTCACCTGCACTAGCGTCAACGACGTTCATGGTGTGGGCGACGAGTGGCTCACACCCGGGCCCACCAGCCCAGATGTTGTGGAGTGGCGGGTTGACCCCCTCGTGAGCGAGCTGGCAACAGCCAGTCCGGCCGGCGGGAACTCAGTTGGCGGGGGAGTGGCAAGTGAGGGCGACCTCGGTGAGAAAATCGCCGAGGTGGCCACGGCCCTGCGTGAACGCGCCCAACTTCCGCTGATTTTCACTGTGCGGTCGGAAACGGAAGGTGGGCAGTGCGCGGAAGCGGCGTACACCTCGGCGGTGGAGGCACTTACTCAGTGCGCGGAAACCAGCGGAGCAACCGGCGTTCAGGTCGCCTTGGACGTGGAGGTGGCCCGCCCCGATTCGCGCTCGTTGATTGAGAAGGCCCGTGCGCAGGGAACACATGTGATTGCGTCATTTCATGACTTTTCGGCTACGCCACACGATCTGCTGGAACGCATGCGCATCATGGAACAGATCGGGGCGAGCGTCGCGAAAATCGCAGTGACACCCACCAGCATGGACGATGTGATCAGAGTCCTGGACGTGACGAATCGGGCCCAGGACGCACTGAATATCCCAGTGATTGCGATCTCGATGGGACGCATGGGAGCCGTCACCCGGCTCATGGGCGCTGAGTTTGGGTCCTGCGCAACGTTCGCAACAGGACCGCAAGGGGCCTCAGCCCCTGGGCAGTATTCAGTCGCTCAGGTGAGGCAACTGGCCCAGGTGCTGAAGGCGTAAAGGCTTAAGCCTCTTCTTCGTTCTTCTTGCGGAGCTTCTTTGGCAGTGCGCTTTCGCCAAAGTTGTTGCGCACCGTCTGGACTGCGTAACGCTGTACGACCAGCTGAGCCACGGCTACGCCCACACCGGAAACGATGGTCCAGGCGAGTGCTTCGGCCAGTGTCGAGTCGTCGTCAGTGTCCTGGTTAGGGGTAGGGCGGTCCATGGTCTTTTCCCACACGACCTGGAGCGCTTTACGTGCAGCCAGAGCTGCCAGCGCGCCTCCACCAACACCAAGCAACTGATACGCGAGTTTACCCATGAGAGACCTTCTTGAATCGATGTCTGTACAGACCCAGGCTATCGCGTTCTGTCAGCTAGACAGAACCCACTGCAGCATGTGTTCGGTGAGGTCGTGATCGACAGGGATGTGGGTGGCAGGGCCCGAGGTGCTTGAAAGGATCGTTGAGATGGGCCGGCAGCCGCGGACGGAGGACACGAGCCACGCTCCTTGGGCGTTGCCGAGGTCGTCCAACGTGACGTTGGCGTACTGGGCGAGAAGGCCCTGTGAGCTTGCGTTTTCAAAAATGCACCGTTGGGTGGTGCCGTGCAGGATCCCGATTTTGGGGTCTGGGGTGATGAGTTGGTCGCCTATGCGCAGGATGAGTGTGGAGTTGGGGCCCTCTAAGGCGTAGCCGTCGGTGGTATGGAAGAGCGCGTCGTCGGCTCCGTTGCTGAGTGCATACCGTTTCGCGGCCTGGTTGGTGGCGTATGAAAGGGTTTTTGCGCCTCGGAGGAGCCAGGGGGCTGACTCTGCGATGCTGGAATCGAGGCCAGAGTTCAAGGTGATGACGGTGATTTCGGTGGGTTCGGGGCGTGGCACGGGTGCTGTGACAACCCAACCGTGAGGTGTGTGCGCAGTGGTGTCGCTGTCGTGCCCGCGGCTTAAGGTGTAGCGGATTGAGACGGTGTGGGCGTCTGGGTTGAGTTCTTTGTACTGCTTGGCCGTGGCGTGCAGCGCTTCTTCCCACAGTTTGGGGTCTGGAGAAGGGAGCTCAAGCATGCGGGCCGACTCGATGAAGCGCTGGAGGTGGAGTGCCTGGTTGTGGATGTAGGTGGCGTCGTCGCGATATGTCACCAGCACAGTTTCGAAGATTCCGTCACCCCGGTGGGCGGCTAAATCGTCAAGTGAAAGCAACAATTGTGATGGATCGCTTAAGGCGAAGTTGTTCGCTTCAACGTCGATGAGTGCAGCGGTGTTTTTCACGGTCATACGCCTCATTTAAGCAGGTGAAGTGCTGGTAGACGAGTAGGTTTGCGGACTCGGGTCGTGGAGTGCGTCGGGTGAGAGTTCATGTGAAAAAAAGTTACAAAACTCTCGACCTCAGGAAAAAACAGGTTACTGTTATGTTTCTGTGATGTAAGTTACATTGCATTCCTGGAAACTAGCGAAAGAAATCACAATGAAGCGATTCCTTTACGGAGCCGGAGCCAGCGTTGCTGCTCTGGCGTTAGGTGCCTCGGTGGCATCGCCAGCACTAGCCGCACCTGAAACCCACTTCAACACCATGGGCGTCACAGGTGAGGACGCCATGGCGTATCTGAAAGACATTTCAGACATCACGTTGAAGCACAAAGATGAAGAGTTCCGCGCACTCGGAACCAAGGGTTACGAAGAAGCCAGCGAATACGTCGAAAAGGTGCTGACCGACCTCGGCTATGAGGTCGAGCGCCAAGAGTTCACCGTTCCTAGCCAGAAGTTCGGAAAGATCGAACTGACAGTCGACGGCGAAAACGTTAAGGCGAAGTCCCTGTCGTACACAGAGGGAACTAAGGACCCCATCACCGATGCGGCCCTCGTTCTGCCTGTTGATGACAAGTACGGTGACAGCGCCGGTGGTGAGCTTGGATGCTCAACCGACGACTTCGACGAAACGGTGAAAGATGCAATCGTGCTGGTTCAGCGCGGTGAGTGCGCATTCTCTGACAAGGTAAAGAATGCTTCTGAAAAGGGTGCGGCCGGTGTAGTTATTTACAACAACACTGAGGGCGACCTGAACGGTACCCTTGGTGAACGCTTTGAAGGGTCTGCTCCGGCAGTTTCTGTGGACCAAGCTACAGGTGACTCGCTTCGCGACAAGGTGACTGCAGAAGACGCTGACGTCAAGGCTTCGCTCACCCTGGAAACCGAATTCACGGAATCCAAGACGTGGAACATTCTGGCTGAAACCAAGGCCGGTGACCCCAACAACGTCCACATGCTTGGTGCGCACCTGGACAGCGTTCCAGAAGGACCAGGTATTAACGACAACGCCTCAGGTGTAGCCGGTGTTCTCACCGTTGCTAAAGGCCTTGCCAACCAGGAACGCGAAGTCGACAACAAGGTTCGCATCGGTATTTGGGGCGCTGAAGAAGTCGGACTCGTTGGATCCACTCACTACGTCGAATCATTGTCTGAAGAAGAGCTGGGCAAGATCACGTCATACCTCAACTACGACATGATCGGCTCAAACAACTACGCAGTTTCCACTCTGGACGCTAACGGTGACTACCGTGACATTCCTGAAGGCGTCACTGTTCCTGAGGGCTCGGTTGAGCTTGAACAGCTCTACACTGACTACTTCGACTCGGTTGACCAGCCATACATTGGTGCCGCTTTCTCCGGTCGCTCCGACTACCAGGCGTTCATGGACGCCGGTATCCCCGTTGGTGGTGTGAACTCCGGTGCTGACGAAGTCAAGACGGAAGAAGAAGCCAAGCTGTTCGGTGGTGAAGTTGGCAAGCAGCTTGACACCAACTACCACAAGATCACCGACACCCTGGAGAACGTGAACGTCGACTCCGTCAACGCGATTGTTCCATCGATGGCGAACGCTACGTACCAGCTGGCGTACACCGATGAACACAAGGCTGAAGACGCTCAGAAGCCTGAAGAAGAAGCTCCTGAGGAAGAAGCTCCAGAAGAGGAAGCTCCTGAAAAGGAAGCTCCGGGCGAAGACAAGCCGAAGGAAGAAGACCCTAAGGGCGAAAAGCCAGAAAGTGACGCCAAGGACGACTCGGGCGACGCTAAGGAAGACGACGCCAAGGCTGGCGACGCCAACCTGCCACGCACCGGTAGCGAAATGATGCCGTGGGTCGCTGGGGCTGCAGTGCTCGTAGCCGTTGGTTCGGCAACAGTGGTGCTCACCCGACGCAAGCGTCAGTAAAAATAGTGCGAACCAGCGCTAGAAATTAGATAGAAAAGCGCGTCTTGAGTTGTTTCTCAAGACGCGCTTTTCGTATCCAGTTGTCTGCTTGTCCTGCTATCCGGTCACAGTTCCAAAAAGCATGCCCAGAAGAATCGTGATCAGGGCTGCGCCATAGCCAATCGCAAGTTGGCGGAACGCCCGAGGTGTAGGCGCCTTCCCGGACAACACGCCGACCGCTCCACCAGTGAACATCAACGCGATACCCACGAGGACAGCAGAAACCACCATTGCCGGGATGCCTTCCATTCCAAAGATGTACGGCAAGATGGGAATGATCGCTCCCGTTGCAAAAAACACGAACGAACTGGTGGCTGCCCCCATCGCTGTTCCCAGATCCTCGGTGTCTTGTTCAGTCATCGTCTTTGGCAAAAAAGTGGGGTTACGCTGATCGTTGGCTTTGCTGATCGCGGTGCGCGCCGCCACCTCAGATTCTTGCGCATCCATGCCTCGAGCCCTAAACACTAGAGCCAACTCATTCGCATTTATGTCCAACCTGGTCAGGCCATCAGCGGCGTGGGGATTAGGGTTCCCCGCTTCAATAAGTTCGCGCTGCGAAGACACTGAAATGTACTCCCCGGCCGCCATTGAAAGCGCGCCAGCTAACAAGCCAGAAACACCAGTGAGGAGCACAATCTGCGGGCTTACCCCCGCAGCACCCACACCCAGCACCAAGGCCACGTTGGACACGAGACCATCATTAGCTCCGAAGATTGCTGCTCGAAAGTTTCCCGACATGCGGGCACGCGACTTCGCAGCGAGACCCCGAACGACCTCGGCGTGCACCCTCTCATCAGCCGCCATCTGTGCAGTGGCGCCAGACTCACTGTCATAAGGCGAGCGACTTTCTGCCTGCTGCGCCAGAGCAAGCACGAAAATCGACCCGAACATTCGAGCCATCAGGGCTAGTAGCTGAATGCTGAGTGACGGGCGCACGGTGTCATGTGCATGCTCTCCAAGTCGGGCGATCCAGTGGTCTTGGTGGCGCCGTTCGGCATCGGCGAGTTCGAGCAGGATTTCACGTTCTTCACCCTGCCGTTTCTGGGCCAAGGAACGGTACACGCGCTCTTCGACGCGCTCATTGGCCAGGTGTTTTTTCCAGCGACGAATGTCTTGTGCTTGAGTGCTCACGGCATAACTGTATGAGCATTCGTTGATTAATTCAACATTTGCGCAATTGATTAAATGTTGGGTGCTCGGAGATCAACCGTTTGGCTGATCCGGTTGTCAGACAGATCCGTCATACTTATCTGCGTGACACCGAAAAAACTATTCTCTCTTTTCGCCTTTGCGGAAGCCGTGACATGGACGCTTCTAATCGCGGGAATGATCCTGAAATACACCGGAGTGACTGAAGTGGGCGTGCGAATCGGTGGAAGTATCCACGGTTTTGTGTTTCTTGCTTACTGTGTGGTGACTGTTCTGGTAGGAACCTCGCAGCGCTGGAAACTGGGACGGACCCTGCTTGGGTTGGTGAGTGCGGTCGTGCCGTACGCAACCATTCCCTTTGAAATCAACGCCAACAAGGCTGGCGTGTTGGACGGCGACTGGGAACTGCCCCACAACCGCCAGGCACGCAACTGGTTTGAACGCTTGTGTGGCTGGGCGATCACTCACCCGTTCTTGGCAGTTCTTGTTGGGTTCGTAGGCGTGGCAATTCTGTTCACTGTTCTGCTCATCCTGGGACCGCCCATTCCGCAAAACTAGTTCGCAGTAGGTGGGCCACGTTCACTCTGTGGTTTATGCGGGGGAAAACTGCATCGCGCGGGGTGAGTTCATGTGGGAGCCTTGAAGCATGGACTCTGACGACATCATGTATGAACTGACCCACATCCGAGCAGAATTGCAGTCGTTGCGCCGTGAAGTTGCGTCCCTGCGCCGTCACTTGGGTGACGTTGACGAAGAGCACGACTCGGGCGAACAGTCAGGAGCGAAAGGCTCTGACCAGCGCGAACGCGAACCCCGCACCCACGCCGAACGTTGCGCTCCACCCGCACAGATACAGGAACTTCTGGGGGATCTCATGCGCGATTTCCCTTTCACTTGGGGCGAAGATCCTCGCCCATCGCGCAGGGCAGGTTTTTCTGCAGACCCCCAGGGGCCACCTCGGCCGGAATCCCACTCAGACTTACAGCCGGAGTCTCAGCCAGCGTCTCAACAGGACCCCCGCCCAAGTTCTTACCCGGGTGCCGCTGAGATCGCTAAGTTCATCAGTGACGCGCTTGCGGAACGTGACCGCCGAGGTCGTGGCGACCACAACGCTGACGACGACTCAGACGGCGCAAAGTGAGCGAAACTGCGCAATATAATGCGCCGTATCGCTCGCTTTGCGCCGTTTCGTCTCACTCAACCTGTTACTTCTGAGGCGTGATGTCGATTGTTTCGCGGGTGAACTTCGCAAGTGTCTCGCGGTTGACAGTGACGCCGAATCCAGGTCCGGTAGGGACGTCGACAACACCGTCGTGCTGAACGATTTCTTCCGTGATGTCTTCGTGGAAGAAACGCTTGGACCCGGAAATGTCGCCGGGCAGGGTGAACCCGGGCAGGGACGCCATCGCAGCGTTAGCAGCGCGTCCGATTCCCAGCTCCAACATTCCGCCGTGCCACACCGCGACACCGTGGGCTGAGGCCAGGTCGTGGATCTTCTTCGCTTCGAGGTAGCCACCCACGCGGCCTGGCTTGATGTTGATGACGTCGGCGGCACCCAGCGAGATTGCGTCGGCGGCGGCTTCAGCGGACACAATTGATTCGTCTAGGCACATGGGCGTGCTCATCTGCTTGGCGAGCAACGCGTGCTGGCGGATGTCTGCCTCACCCAGGGGCTGTTCGATGAGTAGCAACCCGTAGTCGTCCAGCTTCTTAAGGTGAGCGGCGTCGACCAGGGTATAGGCGGCGTTGGCGTCGACCTGGAACAGGAAGTCGTCACCGAACTCCTTGCGCACAGCCGCAACAGGTTCGATGTCTTTGCCCGGCTTGATCTTGAGCTTGATGCGGGCGTAACCCTCTTCCATGTACCCGCCAATGACCTTGAGCAGTTCAGGGATGGAGTCCTGGATTCCCACGCTCACACCGGATGGAACCGTGTCCGTCACGCCACCCAGGTAGTCCTTGAAAGACAGCCCCGTGGCCTGCAGCTGAGCATCCAGGACGGCCATTTCCATGGCCGACTTAGCCATCTGGTGGCCAATGATGTGGCGCAGGTGCCAGGCCACGCGTTCGGCGCGCAGGTCTTCCACGTCAAACAAGATGGGAGCGATCCACCGGCGGGTCACGTCGATCCCGCCTTCCACATACTCCGAGGAGTACAGGGGTGCCGACATCGCTACGGACTCGCCCCAACCAGTGACTTGGCCAGAGTCGGTGTCGAAGGTCGCCTCAATGAGGTAGCACTCTTTTTCGGTTTCGCGCATGAACGACGTTTCGAACGGGGTGACGAGCGGTACGGCTACATTGTGCAGTCGGATGGATGACAGTTTCACAGTTCCTCCTTGGGCGTGGGTGGTTAGGCGAGTTGGTCTGCGATCAGGGCTGCGAGGAGCGCCGTCCGAGGTGCTATCTGGTCGACCAGCGCGTGCTCGTGTTCGGCATGGGCGCCGTCTCCTACTGCACCCAGTCCGTCCAGGGTGGGGACGCCGGCTCCGGCAGTGAAGTTTCCGTCCGAGCCTCCGCCCACGGCAACCGCTGTCGGGGTTTCGATGCCCAGTTTCTCAGCCAGTTCAACTGCCCGGTCGAACAGTCCCTGCGCCATGTTGCGTTCCATTGGGGGACGGTTGATGCCACCGATGAGTTCAATCCGCGCGCCTTCAACAGACGGGGTGAGCCCGCGCATGAGTGCGTCCACGCGTTCTTGTTC
This sequence comes from Brevibacterium sp. UMB1308A, assembly GCF_030230605.1. Taxonomy (GTDB): domain Bacteria; phylum Actinomycetota; class Actinomycetes; order Actinomycetales; family Brevibacteriaceae; genus Brevibacterium. The sequence goes on along the minus strand of NZ_JASPDO010000005.1, from coordinate 4,077 downwards.
TTCTGTGGTCTTAGCACGCACGTCCACGTTGACTGTCGCGAATGCGGGGACGGTGTTGGTAGTGGTTCCGCCGGAGAACACGGTGGGTGTCACGGTGGTGCCGGCCCCAGCGTCGGCGAAGCCTGCGATGACCTGCATTTGGTGGGCAAGTTCCAGCCCGGCGTTGATGCCTTTTTCTGGTTCGAGTCCCGCGTGGGCGGCTTTTCCGTGAACGTTGACCGTGTAGATCGACGAACCCTTACGTTCCACTTTGAGCGCACCGTGTTGGGAGGCTTCCAGGACAAACGCTGCGGCCGCGCCTTTCGCTTCGTTGACAATGAAGTCCGCCGAGGTGGTTGACCCCACTTCTTCGTCGCCCGTCACCAGGATGGTGAGTCCATCTAAGTCTGTTCCGTTTTCCTGTAAGAGCGCAGTGGCGTGGACGCTCATGATGGCGCCGGTGATCATGTCGAAAACGCCGGGGCCACGGAGAACGCCGTCCTTGTTGCTGAAGGGGAGACGGTCCAGGGTTCCGTGAGGCCACACGGTGTCTTGGTGGTTGACCAGGATGACTTTGCGGGCCCCGTCGCCAAACCGCAGGCGAACGTGGGTCACCCCGTCAATCTCAACGAGTTCGGGTGTGGCGCCCAGCCGCTCAATCATGAGTGTGGCGAAGTCTTGTGCTCCACGCTTGACGGCTTCTTTGTCCGATGATGGAGTTTCGATGTTGATGACTCGTTCGATGTCGGCGAGCATCTGGGGGAGTCGGTCGTGTGACTGTTGCAAAATGTGTTCAAAATTCATGTTGGGTTTCCTCCCTTGTCAAACATCGCTGCCTTCATAGTAGTCTCGCAGTTTTCTTTAGTGCTTGTGGTCCCACATTCGTGACAAGTTATGCAAGGCTATGGGTATGGGTGACGCAATTTCCGCACAGAGCTACACGCCTCGCCAGCGGACTGACTACCGCAAACAGCTGGGCCACGACCTCGAAACCTTTGACGCGTATTTGCAGGACGCGGATTTCTTGGCGCGTGGAACCATTGGACTGGAGCTCGAACTCAACTTGGTGGATGAGAACCAGCAGCCGGCGCCGGTGAACCAACAAGTGTTGGAAGCAATCGATAACCCTGACTTTCAAACAGAGATCGGGTCATTTAACTTCGAACTCAACCACCCGGTGTTGTCTGTTGAGGGCGCGGGACTGAAAAACCTGGAAAACGGTTTGGACGCCCGACTTTTGGCGGCGCGCGCTGGGGCCAAGAAATGTGGCGCGCGTGTTGCTTCAATTGGCACATTGCCCACGCTCACCAAGGAGTTCTTGGACGCGCCAGAGTGGATCACGGATGAAAACCGGTACCGTGCACTGTCCAACATGGTGGTGCAATCCCGCGGTGAACTCGTCCACATTGACCTGAGCAACCGTGAGTCGTTTGCAGCCGAGTTCAACGACGTTGCCCCAGAGGCGGCGTGCACGTCGATGCAGCTGCACTTGCAGGTAGCACCCAACCGCTTCGCTGATGCATGGAACGCGTCGCAGGCGATCGCCGGTGTGCAAGCAGCCTTAAGCGCTAACTCTCCTCTGTTCTTGGGTCGCAAACTCTGGCATGAATCCAGGGTCCCGGTGTTCGAGCAGTCGATTGACACGCGAACCCCGGAGCTTGTGGTCCAGGGGGTACGACCTCGGGTGTGGTTTGGGGAACGCTGGATTACCTCGATCTTTGACCTTTTTGAAGAAAACGTGCGGTACTTCCCGCCCCTGTTGCCGGAGTCGCGGGAAGATTCCGGCGCACCCATCATGAAAGGCAAGGCTCCGGCCTTGCACTACTTGAACCTGCACAACGGCACTGTGTGGCGGTGGAACCGGCCAATTTACGCCCCCAGTGACTCAGGAGATGGAACAGCCCACGTACGCGTGGAAAACCGCCTGCTCCCAGCAGGGCCCACTGCAACTGACATGGTCGCTGACGCCGCGTTTTACTACGGCATGGTCAATTACTTAAGTGAACAGAACCGGCCGGTGTGGTCGCGCATGTCGTTTAACGAAGCGCGCGCCAACTTTTATGAAGGATGCCGCAACGGTATGTTTGCGCGCGTCAAATGGCCCACCTTGGGCAAGATTGATGTTGCCAAGCTGGTGCGGAATCACCTGCTTGACCGAGCCCGCAAGGGTCTGGAGGACCTCAAAGTCGACCCTGAGCTCATCGACTATTACTTGGGCATTATTGACCAACGCGCCGCCACCCGCCAGAACGGTGCGGTGTGGCAGATGCGCACGTTGTCGGCAATGAACCCAAGTGTGTCAAAGCCTGATACTGAGGCCCGCCGTGAAGCCCTTACCCGCCTGGTGGACGTGTACATCGAAAACCAGGAGTCGGGTAAGCCGGTGCACACGTGGCCCGTCATTGAACCGGAGTACCGCTCCAACTAGGAATGGTCTGAGCAACTAGGCGTAGCCAGGGCCACGCGTCGATCAACCGCTGATCCCCCACACGTCAGCCAGGATCTCCAGAGACCGCATAGTTGAGTCGGTGTCTGGGGACTGTAGCGAGATCATGAGTTCATCAGCGCGAGCCGTTTGGGTGAAGTCGGTCAAGTACGAACGCACCTCTTCACCAGTGCCGATCGCCCAGTACTTGAGCATGGCAATAATCTGCTTGCCCTGTGGTGATTCGACCAGCATGTCGATTTCTTCGTCGGAAAGGCGGCGCCCAGCCTGCCGTCCCAAGAACGCCTTGACGCGACCTCGGCGGACATGCTCAGCGTGTTCTTCAGCGACCTCGGCGGTGTCCGCGGCTGTCACATTGACGGCGGCGATGACGTACGGTTCCGGGAAGCGCTCTGACGGCTGGTAGTTGCCCCGGTAGTGGGCCACGGCTTCTTCGAGCGCCTGCGGAGCAAAGTGCGAGGCGAAGCTGTACGGCAGTCCCATTTGCGCGGCCAGGCTGGCGCCAAATAGCGATGACCCCAGGATGACGAGTGGCACGTGCGTGCCTTGCCCAGGGGTGGCGTTGATGCCGTGAATACGGGATTCGTCGCTCAGGTAGCCGGCGAGTTCGGCGACGTCTGAGGGGAAGTGGTCGGCTGCGCTGGGGTCGCGGCGGAGCGCCAGGAGGGTGCGTTGGTCGGTGCCTGGGGCACGTCCAAGGCCGAGGTCGATCCGGTTTGGGTACAGCTCCGCCAGAGTGCCGAACTGTTCTGCGACGACGAGTGGCGAATGGTTGGGAAGCATGACCCCACCTGCGCCGAGGCGGATGCGGGAGGTGTGTGCACCCACGTGGGAAATGAGGACGGCAGGGGCGGCCGAGGCGATAGAGGACATGTTGTGGTGTTCGGCGTACCAGATGCGCGAGTAGCCGAGTTCCTCTGCGCGCTGAGCAAGCGTGACGGACCGGGCGTAGGAGTCTGCGGGGTGCTCGCCGGAAAAGATGGTGGCGAAGTCGATCAGAGACAGAGGTGTTTTGTCTGGGTTGGGTTGGTAGCTGTTGTTTGCCGTGGGTGCACTCATACTGTTCATGGTGTCACTAATAGCGATGAGTGCGGTGTGTTTATTCCGGCAGGGGAATAGAGATGGGGATCACACCATTTCGAGTTGCCTTGGGTGCCCGAGGTGTGTAAATTAGTTATCACTGCTCAGGCGGGAAAACACCGAAGCGAGCGGGCCCCAATACAAGATTCGTTCAGAATCAAGCGCGGCCCCGTTTCCACTGGAACCGAACGTCAATCAAGCAGATTCCATTTCGATAGATTCGATGAATCGACGATTTTAGCTGTGCGGAATTACTGCACTTGGCTGATTTGCGAAATGAGATCTAATGGTTTAGAGTAGTGACTCGGCCGCCGCGGCTGGAACACCAAAACTCCTGGTGAGAAGGTTGCTGTGCGTCTGTTCTTTTTCAACTCAATAGCGTGTTTGTTTGTTTTTGTGATGCCAGTTTTATTTTATTTTTTCTGGTTCTCAAATTGATTTTGGCTTGATTATTTTTCTTGTCTTTTCTTTTTGGGTGCTGGGGTTTTTCTTTCTTTTTTTGTGGAGAGTTTGATCCTGGCTCAGGACGAACGCTGGCGGCGTGCTTAACACATGCAAGTCGAACGCTGAAG